>JAAYDW010000011.1 GCA_012729055.1 Deltaproteobacteria bacterium | reverse complement strand
GAAACGCACATTCTGGTGCGCGGCCTGACGCCGGGCGAAGACATTGTCGAATTCGCCAATGACCACAAGGTGGATGAAATCATCATCGGTATCGAGAAGAAATCCAAGGTCGGCAAGCTGCTTTTCGGATCCAACGCGCAGTACATCATTCTGGAATCGAACTGCCCGGTGGTTTCCGTGAAATAACGCCAATCCGCAAGGCGTCCGGACGGACCGGGCGCTCATCGTGAAAAAAAAAGAAGGCCGGCGCTCTGTACGAAAGAGCGCCGGCCTTTGTTTATCGGATTTTCGCCGCGGTTACTTCTTTCTCTTGGCCAGTTCTTCGGCCCGCAGTTCCTTGCGCAGCACCTTGCCGACGGTGGATTTCGGCAGTTCTTTGCGGAACTCCACTTCCGACGGCAGCTTGTAGGTGGCGAGCTTCTTCTTGCCGTACTCGATCAGCTCTTCCGCCGTGGCCGTTTCACCTTCCTTGAGCACCACGAAGAGTTTGACGTTTTCGCCGCGTTTGGGATCGGGAACGCCGATGGCGCAGGCTTCCAGGACCTTGGGATGCTCGTAGTACACTTCATCCACGTCGCGCGGATAGATGTTGAAGCCGCCGCTGATAATCATGTCCTTCTTGCGGTCGACGATATAGAAGTATCCGTCCTGGTCCATCGTGGCGATGTCGCCCGTATAGCACCAGCCGTCGCGCAGCAGGCCGGCGGTTTCTTCGGGTTTGTTGAGGTATCCCTTGGTGACCTGCGGGCCGCGGATGATCAGTTCGCCCGGCTCGCCGATGGGCATATCCGTTTCCCCCTTGTCCAGATCGACGATCCGGCATTCCGTATCGGAGATGGGCAGGCCGATGCTGCCGATTTTGCGGACGCCTTCGAACGGATTGGTGTGTGTCACAGGCGTGGTTTCGGTCATGCCGAAGCCCTCGACGATAACGGCGCCTGTGGCCTTCTCGAAATCATGGATGACTTCCACGGGCAGCGGCGCGCTGCCGGAGAAAAACCCCTTGAAGCAGGTGAGATCGATCTTTTTGAAATCGGGGTGGTTGAGCATGCCGATGTACATGGTCGGGACCAGCGCGCCGAAATTCGGTTTGAATTTCTTGATGGCCTCGAGCAGCGGTTCCGGCTGCGGTTTGGGAATGAGAATATCTCCCCACCCCATGTAAATGGAAAAATTCATGGCGCAGGACATGCCGAAAACGTGGAAGAAGGGCAGAGCGCCCAGGTTGATGTTGCTCGTGCCGGCAAATCTCGGGAACCAGGCGCTGATTTGCTGGACCTGCTTGCTGATATTGCCGTGCGTCAGGATCACGCCCTTGGACACGCCGGTCGTTCCGCCGGTGTACTGGTACATGGCCGTGTCTTCGAAGGTCAGCTTGGCTTTGGGGGGATTGGGCGCATTTTTCGCAATGCAATCTTTCCACATATACACGTCGGCGGCCTGCTTCATGGGTTTTGTCGGCAGCAGCCCTTTTTTCTTGCCGACAAGCGGGAACAGCAGGTTGACCGGGAACGGCAGATAGTCTCCAATCGAGGTGATAATGATCTGCTTTACCTGCGTCTTCGGTCTCAAATCGATCATCCGGTTTGCCAGCAGATCGACGGTGATGAGGACTTTGGAACCGGAGTCGTTGAGCTGGTGCTCGAGTTCGCGGTCGGAGTAAGTCGGATTGTTGAGAACGACGATTCCGCCGAGGCGGTGGGTTGCGTAGTAGGCCACGACGCAGGGAATCATGTTCGGCAGAATGATGGCGACGGCGTCACCCTTCTGAATCCCCATGCCGGCCAGGCACGCGGCGAAACGATCCACCATATCCTTGAGCGCGGCATAATTCATGGTGTAGCCCTGAAAGTTCAGCGCCATCCGGTTTGGAAACTTGGCTGCCGAACGGTCCAGGATGTCGGGCATGCAGATTTCTTCGTACTGAATTTTTTCCGGAACGCCTTTGTCGTAAGATTTCAACCACGGTTTTGATGCGTAAGATACTTCTCCAGCCATTTTAACTTCCCTCCTTCAGTTTGGTTAAGACGATATGAATGAAGCAACTTCTTGACTGCGTATGTACCGTTGTTTTTATGTCACGAACGCTTGGCGACGATTCCTCCTGCCTTTGGATATGCTTTGGTGCTAAAAGATTGGACAAAACAAGCGTGGTCGGTTCGACCAGCTTTTTCTTTAGCAATTTTTTGCGGCAAATGCCATAAAATTATCGGTTGTCGGCGCGGGAGTTTTTATATCCGGCGGGAATTCGAATATTTACGCCCCCAAAATTTTTATTTTTTACCAAACGCTATTTCGGCTTGATCAGGTTTTGCGGCAAAGCGCTTGACAGGAGAAAAGAATTGAGGATATGGAACGGGCAAAGGAGGCCGCATGAAAAAGAAATCGAGAGATATGGAAAAGCGTTATACCACCGCCCGGTTTGTCGCCAAACTCAGGCGCCTGGCCGATGCGCTGGAAGAGGACAAGCGCTTTGCCATCATGATCGCCGGGGAGAGAATCGCAGTTCCGGCATCCGCCGTGTTCACGGTGGAACATGAACGCGAAGGAAAAAGCGAGGAGATCGAATTTCAAATCAAATGGACCCGCAAAACCTGACCGCCGCCTCGTTTCCGACCGCTTTTGACCTGCACGTACACACCCGCCTCTATTCCGGCTGCTCCTTTATTCAGGTTGAAGACATCATCGAACAAGCCGTCGCGTCGCGACTTGCCGGCCTGGCCCTCACCGAGCACGGTATGCGCTGGCCCGACGCCCAGTTCGGCAAACTGGCGCGGCAGGCTAAAACCGCCGGACTGGTTCTGCTCAACGGGCAGGAAATTCACGCCCGGGACAGCCGGGGCCGCTCCGAAGGCGAATACTTGCTTTTCGGCCTGACCCGCAGCGTCACGGAGACGCTTTCGGCGTCCGAACTTTTGAGAACCGTTCACGACGAAGGCGGCGTTGCTGTCGCCGCCCATCCTTACAAATTGTCGCGCGGCGGCCGGTCCCATTATTACGGCGCAGGCGATCTGATTTACCGGCTCGAGCTTGACGGCATTGAACTGTGCCATCCGGATCACGATGAGACGGCTATGAAGAAAGTCCGCAAGGCGATGGCCGAGCGCAACCTGCCCGGCACCGGAGGCAGCGACGCCCACAAAATTCTCAACATCGGCTCCTGCGTGACATTGTTTGAAAATCCGGTGCGCAATGAGGAAGACTTTTTGCGCGAAATTCGCGCCGGAAGACTCCGGGCGGAAAAGCGGGGATAGGGAATGGTGGATGGTGGATGGTGGATGGTGAATGGTGGATGGTGGATGGTGAATGGTGAATGGTGGGAACGGCCTTGATAACCTTGCGGTCACAAGACCGTTCCCTGCCGGTTAAACTGTATCGTTGTCTTATTCGCCGACAAAATTTGCTTCGCGTTTCTGCAGGAAGGCGGTGATGCCTTCCACGGCATCCTTGCTGGCGGCCAGTTTCTTGGACCATTCCATATCCACGCGCAGACCTTCGTCAAAACCCTTATCCAGTCCAACGTGTATGCCTTCGAGCACCGCGGCCACGGCCAGCGGCGGCCGCTTGGTCAGCGCCTGCGCAAAAGCCGTCGCTTCCTTCATCAAATCGGCGGCCGGAACGACCTTGTCCACCAGGCCGATCGCGAGGGCTTCGGCGGGCGCCAGGCGTTTGCTGAAGAGGATCATATCGAGCGCCTTGGGTTTTCCGAGCAGCCGCGGCAGTCTCTGAATGCCGCCCCAGCCGGGGGTGATGCCCAGGTTCACTTCCGGCAATCCGATAAGCGCCTTGGGGTTGTCCGTCATGATGCGGAAGTGGCAGGCGATCGCCGTTTCGCAGCCGCCGCCCAGGGCATGGCCGTTGATGGCCGCGATGTAGGGTTTGGTGGAGCGAGAGATGGCGTTCATGATTTCATTGCCGTTGGGGCCCTTGGCGATGTTGGCGATGTCGGAGACGTCCATGCCGGCGGAAAATCCCTTCTCGCCCGCGCCCGTGATGATGACGGCGCGCGTTTCCTTGCTTTTTTCAATGGCCGTGACGGCATCGAAAAATTCCTCGCGGATGCCCAGGTTGACCGAATTCATGGGCGGACGGTTGAGAACGATCGTCGTGACAAAATCCTGCGTGGTGACAATAATGTTTTTGTATTCCATCTTTTTTCTCCTTTCGTTAATGAACAACGGTAAACCCGTTGTCCGTCGGTTAGTTTTCATTTGCAGGGAACGGTCGCGACCGTTCCCTGCATTTTATTTCTTCTGATGCACCAGCCGCTGGCCCGGATGCGGCACTTCAAAATACGGAACGCCGGCGCCGCCAAGCGAACCGATAAAAGCCGTCCGGCGGTCCGGACCGCCGAAGCAGATGTTGGCGGGCCGGCGAAGCGCCCGGCCCTGCGGGTCTTCCAGAACGATTTCCAGCCGGCCCGCGGGATCAATAAAGCCGACGGCGTTCGCCGCCGGAAAGGTTACCCAGAGATTGCCGGCCTCGTCGAAGGCGATGCCGTCGGGGAAACCGATTCGGCCCAGCGCCGCCGGTCCGTAAACTTCGGCCGGCCCGACAGAGTCGTCTTCGCCGATCCGGTAGCGCAAAACCCGGCGCTGCATGGTTTCCGCGACATAGACGTATTCTTCCGCCGCGTCGAGCGCGACGCCGTTGGCAAAGCAGATGCCTTTTGCCACGATCCGCGGCGGCCGGTCCCGGGGGATCATGACGAGCGACCCGTCGGGAATCGGCGCGCGTAAAGAGGCGTCCACGTCCGGATCATCCGTGGAGTTCGACACCCAGAGCCGGCCGGCAAAATCGAGAAACGGAAAGTTGGGCGTGAACATGCGCTTGCCCTCGGCGTGGGTCATCACGACGGCATGTGCGCCCGACGGCGCGACCCGTTGCACCTCGCCGTTGCCGAGATTGGCGACGATCGTGTTGCCTTCCTTGTCCAGGCAGATGCCGTTGGGCAGGCCGCCCAGATTTCCAAAGAACGTCGTCCGGCCGTCCGGGTCGATGCGCGCACAGCGGCCGTAGGCGTCGGCGGCAACGATACTGCCGTCGTCCCTGGCCATGACGCCCTCAGGGCGGGTCAGTTCTCCGCCTCGAATCTTGATGTCCGCGGGATCGATACGCATGGCTACATCCTCTCGAAGATGGTTGCCAGACCCTGACCGCCGCCGATGCACAGCGAGCAGATGGCGTAGCGGCCGCCCGAGCGCTGCAGTTCGCTGATGGCGAACATGGCGATGCGCGTGCCGCTCATGCCGTTGGGGTGGCCGAAGGCGATTGCGCCGCCGTAAGGATTGAGCCTGTCGCCGTCGAACGTCTGGCCCTGCGTTTCCAGTTCCCTGACACACGCGAGCACCTGCGCGGCAAAGGCTTCGTTGATCTCGACGACGTCCATGTCCTTCAGCGCAAGTCCCGCGCGCGCCAGCGCCTTGGGCATGGCGAAGGCGGGGCCGATGCCCATGATCTTGGGATCGACGCCGGCCACGCCGCAGGTGACCCAGCGGGCTTTCGGCGTGTAGCCCAGTTCCTTGGCCTTTTCCAGCGTCATCACGAGCACCGCCGCCGCCGCGTCGTTGCGCCCGGAGGACGATCCGGCCGTGACGGTGCCGTCTTTCTGGAAGGCGGGCGGCAACGCGGCGAGCTTTTCCAGCGTGGTTTCCCGCGGATGTTCGTCCTTGTCGAAAATTACGTCTCCTTTTTTCGTGGGTACTTTCACCGGAATGATTTCATCCTTGAAGTAGCCGGCGGCAATGGCGCGCTGGGCCCGCTCCTGGCTTCTCAGGCCGAAGCGGTCCTGTTCTTCGCGGGTTAATTTATAACGTTTGACGAGATTTTCCGCCGTGACGCCCATGACCAGCTGGTCTTCCGGATAGGGCGCGGTTTCGCGTCTCAGAATCTGCGGCGGCGTGAACGAATAGGCCGCGTCGGCGCGCGGCAGCATCCACGGGGTTTGGCTCCAGCTTTCCATGCCGCCGGCGATGTATATGTCGCCCAGGCCCGCCATAATCTGGGTGGCGGCAAAGTTGATGGCCTGCAGTCCCGACGAACACTGGCGCTCCACGGTTACACCGGGGACGCTGTAGGGCAGGCCCGCCTTGAGAACGGCCCAGCGCGCCGGATTGTAGGCCGCATGCCAGGAGTTGGAAAGCCCCATCACCACGTCCTCGATCAGATTGGGATCGATTCCGGTCTTATCCACCAGCCCCCGGATGGCGAATGCGCCCAGCTCCTCCGGGCGGAAACGCGCAATGGTCCCGCCCGCGCGCCCGATGGCCGTACGGACGCCTTCCACAATGACGATTTCCTTCATGACGAATTCTCCTTTCTGATCGGATGCTCCGACACATGTGCCGTTCGATATTCCGCGGACATCTCCGGGAGGAGAGATCCGTTAGGTTTGGCCGGCAATGACGTTTCGCAGATGCTCCGTCAGCGCTTCAATTGATGCAAAATCCTTCGGATCGACGGGGGCGCCGACGACCAGCTCCATCTCGCGGCCGCCCGTGAACCGGGGCAGGGCTTTTCCCGGCGGCATGATATCAAAAGCGCCCCGAATGGTCACGGGGATAATTTTCTTGTTCAAATGCCGGGCGAGATAGGCCGCGCCGGACTTGAACCGGCCCAGAGCGCCGTCGCGCGTCCGCGTGCCTTCCGGGAAGATGATGAGCGACCGGCCGCTGCGCAGAACGTCGGCGGCCGCTTTGAGCGCCGGCGCGACGTTGCCGGTCCGGTCCACGAAAAGAACCGGCGCCCCGGCGAAGAACCAGCCCAGCAGGGCGACCTCCTTTTTCCCGATGAGATAAAACCGCCGGCGCTCGGCAAAGGGGATCAGGTTCATCATCGTCGGCGTGTCCAGAAGCGACTGGTGATTGGCGACGATGATGACATTGTCGGTGAGCAGGCGCTCCCGGTGCAAGACGCGCAAGCGCCAGAACACAACGGAGACGGCGCGGATGAACAGCAAGAAGAGTTCGTTTAAAGGGTTGAAAAAGGCGGCGGTCCGGGTCGTTACGGGACTGTGCAGAATCAGGTCGTCGAGGGTGGCGCCGGTCCGCTCTCCGCAGGAGGCCAGGCAGCGGACCAGTTCCTCGAAGGTCATAAGCGGATTTATCTGATCCATGTCGACGGACAGATTGAGGTTGTCCTCCAGATACACGACCAGTTCGACCAGCCCCAGCGAATCCATCCGGTGATCCGCCAGCGTTTCGTTGGCGTAAAGAACATCCGCGCCGAGCTTGTCGGACAGAACGCCGATGATTTGATTTTCGCGGGCGTCGGCCCCGGCAAGAATGTTGCGGGGAACCGGGGCGCCGGCCGCGTCGGTCTGATAAACGCCCGCCTCGAGAAGGCGGATCACCTCGTCGATCAGCACTTTGCGCGTGGAGTTGCGCGGCAGCGGGTCCGCGGAAAGCGCAAACCGGCCGATCGTTTTGTACGCGGGAAGCTCTTTGTTGAGCGAGGCGATTTCCTCACGGATGCGCCGGTACGCGTCCGCGCCCTTGACGGAAGGAACGATCACGGCGTAAACGGTTTCGCGGCCGTCGATTTTCCGGCCGAAGACGGCGATTTCGGCAATGAGCGGCGATTTGCGGAAATAGAGTTCCAGTTCCTCCGGATAAACGTTTTTCCCCGAATCCAGAACGATTACATTCTTCAGGCGTCCCGTGATGTGAATGTGTCCCCGCGCGTCGAGGTAGCCCAGGTCCTGCGTGTTGAAGAAGCGCTCGTCGTCAAACGCTTCGCGGTTGGCCTGGTCGTTGCGGTAGTAGCCGGCCATGACCGCGTCGCCCTGCAGCCAGATTTCGCCGATGCCGTCCGGGCCCGCGTTTTTGATTTTAACGGCGTTGCCGGCGATGGGCGGGCCGACCGAGCCGGCCGCTGCGTCTTTAAAATACGGAATGGCGATGGGGCCGGTCGTTTCGGTAAGCCCGTAGCCTTCCATGATGTAAAAACCCATGGTCCGGTAGTAGGTGAAATATTCCTTTTTGAGGGGCGCGCCGCCGCTGATGAAAAAGCGCATCTTCCGGCCGAAGACATCATGCACGGGCGTGAAAATCTTCCGGGGAAGAAATCCCAGCCCGACGGCCGTAAGCGCGGGGGCGGCCGCAAGAAAAAACATGAACAGGCGGTGCTTGGCTTTCGACTGCGCCCGAAGCTTGGCCGCCAGCGCGTCGAAGAACAATTCCCACATCTGGGGCGCCGCCGGAAAGATGGTGATGGGATTGTCGGCGAGCGCCCTGATGATGTCCGGACCCTTGAGCGAATTCTGAAAGACCAGGGAACTGCCCGTGACGAGCGGCGCCATGAACGTCGATTCGAACGCATAGACGTGGTACAGGGGCAGCATGGCCAGCGTCACGTCGTCGGGTGTGTATTCTTCGAGCCGGGTGCAGGTGAGCGCGACGGACAGGATGTTGCGGTGTGTGAGCGCGACGATTTTGGGTTGGCCCGTCGTTCCCGAGGTAAAAAGCAGGGCCGCGATGTCGTCCGGGCCGAGAGAAGCGTCCGGCCAGGCGCTGTCCGCTTCGCCGGACGGATCGTCTTCCACGGCGAAAACCTCCAGATCCGGAAAAATGTTTTGGAAGGGGCCGGAAACGAAAGCCGCCTTCGCGCCCGCGCTTTGCGCCATTGCCCGGTACTGGGCGGCCGGGAGGTTGGTATCGAGCGGCAGCGCCGCGGCGCCGATGGCCGTGATAGCCATGAAGGCGCAGCACCAGTCGACGGAATTGCCCGCGAGCAGGATGACGACGTCGCCTTTTTGAATGCCCCGGCGCTTCAGGGAAAGCGCCTTTGCGGCGGCTTTTTCCCAGGCCCGGCCGAAAGTGATCTGTTCGTTGCGAAATAAAATTCTGTCTTGGTGACGCCGGCACAGCGTCATGTAAGCGGTTGCCAGGTTTTCAAATTCCATAAGACTCCAGGAACGGATATGGGGTTTCAAGGTTATGGACCGTCCGATGGTTTATCCGGGCCGGCGTCAATAAATGCTCACCGGTATTGCTTTGTCTGCGGGATCAGCTCGCTCACCTTGGCGGCCAGATCGCTCATGGTAAAAGGTTTCTGAATAAACTGCACGCCGTCTTCCAGAATGCCGTGCAGGGCAATGATGTTGGCGGTATAGCCGGACATGAACAGCACCTTCAGGTTCGGATTCTCGGCCAGCAGCCTGTCGCGCAGTTCGCGGCCGGAAAGCCCCGGCATGACCACGTCGGTGATCGCCAGGTCGATGGAGCCGATTTTCTTTTCGACCCGGGAGAGGAGCTCGTGTGGATTTTGCGACCGGATTACGTCGTAGCCCATGGTCTCCAGCATTTCTGAAATCATCTTCAGCAGCATGGCGTCGTCTTCGACCAGCAGGATGGTTCCGGAGCCGGCGGGCGCGTCCGTCTTGGCGGCGCTTTCCTTGCCCGGCGCCTCGTCGAGGCAGCGGGGCAGGTAAACTTTAAAAACGCTGCCCCGGGCGGGTTCGCTGTAAACAGTGATGAATCCGTTGTTTTGTTTCACGATGCCGTAAACGGTGGAAAGCCCCAGCCCCGTTCCTTTTCCGATTTCCTTGGTCGTGAAGAACGGTTCGAAAATCAGGGGAAGATCCCCGGGGGCGATGCCGGCGCCCGTATCGCTGACCTCGAGCCGGACATAGGGGCCGGGGGATGAATCCGGATGCGGGAGGCTGTAAGTCCGGTCGATCACGATGTTGGAGGTTTCCAGCGTCAGCTTTCCTCCCGGCGTCATCGCGTCGCGCGCGTTCACCGAAAGATTGATGAGGATCTGCTCGACCTGCGTCGGATCGACTTTCACCGGCCAGAGGCCGGCGTCCGGAAAGAAATGGAGCGCGATGTCTTCGCCGATGAGCCGGCGGATCGTCTTTTCCATGTCCCCGATCAGGCGGTTGAGGTTGACGATTTGCGGCTGAATCATCTGCTTGCGGGAAAAGGCCAGAAGCTGTGCGGTCAGGTCGCGTGAGCGGCAGGCGGCTTTTTCGATTTCCTGGATATCGTGAAGCACGGTGCGGCGCGTTTTGAGCTTGAGTTTGATGAGGTCCACGTAGCCCAGAATCACGTTGAGCATGTTGTTGAAATCGTGCGCCACGCCGCCGGCCAGCCGTCCGATGGTCTCCAGCTTCTGGGATTGCAGGAGCTGGCGTTCCAGTTTCTCCCGCTCCGCCTCCGCCTTTTTCCGTTCGGCGATGTTTTTGCCGGCCATCAGGATGCCGACCGGTTTGCCGGTCTTGTCGCGCTGGAAGCTGGCGGTTACCTCCAGCCAGACCGTGGAGCCGTTTTTATGGTACACTTCCATTTCGAATACGCGCGACCGGTGCGGATCGACCGAGTTGCCGTCCGACTCCCGCTGCAGTTCTTCGGCGAGGATGGCGACCGCGCGGGCGTACGACTCCGGCGTAACCTGCCGCTCGAGCGGAATCTGCATGATTTCTTCCGGCGTGTATCCCGTGACGCGGATTTCCGAGGGGCTCTGGTAAAGGTACGAAAGCGTGTTGATATCGATCACTGAGATCGTGTCCTGCATGTTTTCCACGATCATCCGGTAGCGTTCTTCGCTTTGCCGGAGCGCTTCCTCCATGGTCTTGCGCTGGCTGATGTCGCGCACGATGCCCCGAAAGCCGCGCGGCCGCCCGACCTCGTCACGGATCAGGGCCGCGGAAGATTCAACTTCGATGCCGCTGCCGTCTTTTCTCTGAATGACCCAGTCGAATCCCTTGACGGGTTTGCCGGTGACGTAGACCTGATGAAACGCCGCGAAAACCTTTGCGGCATTGGCGTCGTCCACCAGACGGCGGAAGTTGACGTTGCGGATTTCAGCGGGTGTGTAGTTCAGGTCGCGCAGCACCGTGTCGTTGAAAAACAGCAGATTGCCATGGAGATCCACTTCAAAATACGACTCCTCAATGCTGTCGAGAATGTGCCGGTAGCGTTCTTCGCTGGCGCCGAGTTCTTTTTCCACCGTCTTGCGCGGGGTGATGTCGCGGGTGACGCCGCAAAAGCCGGTCGGTCGGCCTTTTTCGTCGCACAGCAGATCGACCGACGATTCAACGTCCATGCTTTGCCCGTCTTTTCGAAGAAGCTGCCATTCAAAATTCCGGACGGGGGCGCCCGTGAGAAAGAGCGAGTGAAAGGTCTCGTAGACGATCTTTCGGTTGCGTTCGTCCACCAGGTCGCGGAAATTCATGCCGCGGATTTCCGAGGCGTCGTATCCCAGTTTTGCCGGCAACCGGTCGTTGAAAAATTGAATGTTGCCCTTGAGGTCCGCCTCGAAATAAGATTCCTGCATCCGGTGGAGAACCTTCTGCAGGCGCGCTTCCACGCCGTTTCCCGGCGGAGGGGAGACACAGCCGGCCCGCCGGGCCAGCCGGTTGACGGCCTGGGACAGGAGATCGAGGTCGTCCGGGGCGAAAGAACGCGTTCGGGCGTCGGAAGGAAAATCCTCCCGGATTCTCTCGAGTGCGTCAATGACAGCCTGGATGCGATTATGTTGCGGGTTTGAACCCATAAATTATTGTCGCCACCGGGAAGGTATTTTGTGGGAGGGACGTGTGGCCGCCTCCTTCCGCCTTTTGCAGAGTTTCTATAGTCGGATCGCCGGGGCCTGTCAAGCGCATTCCGTGAAAGCGGTTTCCGGCGCGGATCCGGCGGAGAAAACCTTTGCGTTGCGGACTTAATTATGCTTGATAGCGTTCATCACAAATGTTCATGCTTTGCCGGTGCCGGAGGTGAAGCGGTATATCACGAGAGGAGTGGCTTATGTTTAATCGTCTGGTCAGCGCTGTTTTTTTGATTATCGTTTCCGTGACGTCCATTCCGCTGTTTCTAACGGCGCTGGCGCTGCGTCTCGTCACAGCTCCCTTGGACCGGCGGCTGAGGCTCCTGCATCTGTTTACCTGTTTCTGGGCGTCGCTTTACACTTGGATGATGCCGCCCTGGCGGATCCGCATCGAGGGCCGCGAAAACGTCCGCAAGAACACGGCCTACATGGTCGTTTCCAACCACCAGTCCCAGCTCGATATTCTGGTGGCCTTCCGTCTTTTTTTTCATTTCAAGTGGGTGTCGAAGATCGAGATGTTCCGTCTGCCGCTGATCGGCTGGAACATGACGCTCAACCGCTACGTCAAACTCAAGCGCGGCGACCGCGAGAGCGTGGAACAGATGCTCGCCGAATGCGCCCTCCATCTGGAGGAGGGCAGCTCGATTTTCATGTTTCCGGAAGGCACCCGCTCTCCCGACGGCGAGGTCAAAGCCTTCAAGCCGGGCGCTTTTCAGCTGGCGAAAGAAAAGGAGGTCCCCATCCTGCCCGTTGTCGTGAGCGGCACCAACAAGGCGCTTCCCAAATACAGCCTCAACTTTACCGGCGTACAGAAAATATACATCAAGATTTTCGAAGAGATTCCCTATGCGGCTTTCGCCCATCTGTCGGTGGAAGAGACGGCGGAAATGGTTCGCCGCTTCATTATGGAAAAACTGAAGATCATGAACGAATACACGCTGACCGATCCCGTCGTTCGCGCCTGATTATTTCAGAAGCGCCAGCCCGATTTTTTTCTGCCGGATCTGCGCCACCCGCTTTTTGAGGGCGCCCATCGCCTCCATATCCCGCTGCAGATAAACGTTTGCATCGGGCCAGGCGGCGGCAAGAACGTCCCGAAGGCGGGCAGCCGCTGTGTGGAAATCCGCGGCCATGCGTGCAAAGGCGACGGTCAGCGCGACGGGCGTCGGCTCTCCCCGGTCCAGGCAGTCCGCGGCTTCCCGGGCGACGGCCCGCAGGGCCGCCAGCAGACTGCCGAGCGCTCCCAGAGCTTCCTCTTGCGCGTCCGTCGCCGAGGGCCGGTTTGCAATCGTTTTGGCAAGCGCCGCAAGCTCTGCGGCCATGCCGCCCAGCGTCGGTCCCATCATCACGATATCTTCAATTTCTCCCAGGGGGACGACCAGATCCGTCCAAGCCGCGCCTTCCCGGCCCAGGACAGCCTGCGGCAGAACCGGGCAGGCGTCAAGCCGGATACCGCCGTGCGGAGACGGCTTGAGAAAATTGACCTCCAGCGGCGGGCCGACCGTGACACCCGCCGCGCCGCGCGGAACCATGAAGGCCGTGAAGCGCCGGCGGGAGCCGTCATTGCCGGTCACAGCCACCACGATAAAAAGGTCGGCGATGGGTCCGTTGGTGAGATAGGTTTTTTCTCCGCTTAAAAGATAGCCGCCGTCTTTTCTTCGCGCCTCGGTGGCAAGAAGTTTGGGCCGCGCGCCCAGTCCCGGTTCCGAGACGGCGAAAGACAGGGTGCATTCCCCCGCCGCCGCCGCGGTCAGGTATTGCCGCTGCTGCGGAGGCGTGCCGAAGCCGCCGACGACAAAGCGGGCAAGCATCTGCTGGTAGAGCCAGGAAACGGCCAGCCCCAGATTGCGGCCGCTTTCGACAAACGCCTCTCCGGCCGTAAGCAGATCGGCGTATCCGCCGCCCGCGCCGCCGAACGCTTCCGCGATGCCGATTTTAAAAAGACCGGCCCGGGCCATTTCCTTCCAGATGTCCGCGGGAAATTCCGCCGCGGCGCCGAGGTCCGGGCGCAAGGCGATGTGCCGGGCGGCAAACGCCGCCGCCGAATTCCGGATATCGGTTTTCGCGCCGGTCATTTCTATAACACAAGCTCCTCGATGAACGTCATCAACTGGTTGATGTTCCGGCAGGCCCGGACTTCGTGGCAGTGATGCGTGTAGGCCCGCATTTCACTGTCTCCCGTGCCCCAGAGGTTTTCCGGCTCGGGGTTGAGCCAGATGACCCGGCGGCAGCGGTCGCGCATTTCCCCCAGGATCGCGTCTTCGGGGGCGAGGTAGTTGGAGCGGCCGTCCCCGACGATGATGAGGGTCGTCTTTTTCGTCAAAAGGTCCATGTAGTTTCTCCGGAAGTGCCGGAAGGTTTCACCGTAGTCCGTCGGCGCCTCGTAGTGGACGTCCGCCTCCTCCATGACGATCCGGATGGCCTCGGAGATGTCCTGCTCTTCAAAGATGGGCGTGACGTCCGTCAGCCGGTCGATGAAGACGAAACTGTTGACCTTGTCGAAGCAGTCCTGCAGGGAATAAACCAGGTTGAGCATGAAGCGGGCCGCCGCCCAGACGGAGCCGGAGACGTCGCACAGCGTGACGATCCTGCTTTTGCGCAGGGTTTTACGCCGGTATTTGATGTCGAGCGGAACGCCGTTATAGCGGGCCGACGCCCGCAGGGTCTTCTTGACGTCGAGGTTGCCCCGGTCCCGCGCGGCAAAGCGGCGGCTGACGATGTTTTTCAGCTTGCGGACCAGGCGGTCGACGACGTCCCGCATTTCCGCCACTTCCTCCCGGGTCAGGGTCGAGAAGGATTTTTCGCCCAGATCGCGGAAACGCTGCTCCTGGGTAGTGACCTTGCGGGTGAGCGTGTCTCCCGGCCGCGGTTCGTACATCAGGATGGAGCGCGCTGCGGCGAGCCGCTCGTCGAAATGGTTGGAAAGCTTTTGCAGCGTCTGCGGGGACACGTGAAAATAATTATCCTTCATCAGCGCCGCCACGCCCGCGCCGGCGCCGGTGATCTGCATGAGCACGTTGAACCGGCTGGCAAGCGGCCCGAAATTAAACCGCGCGCCCGAGGGCTGATCGTCCGACTCCGTATGGATCCGGCGCATTTCCGCCAGAAGCGGCAGGGGATTGCCGGCGAGAAAATCCACGACGGCGTCGTAAACGGGGTTGTCGTGGGGCTTTTCCTTGAGGACGTCGGCGGCGTCCCGGATCTGCCGGGTCCAGGCCGCAGCTTGGGTGATGTCGCCCATGTCGAGGCGCATTTCGTGGAAAAAAAGCTCGTAGAGGCGGTTGAAGTGCTGGAGATCCCGGAGGCTCTTGGCAAAGTTGGCGGCAAGCAGCGCCCGGAACTGGAGTTCTTCCACCGGATTGATGAGGCGCAGCTGGCCCAGGCTGTCGAGGACTTCCGACGTCGAGATGCGCAGTCCCGCCGCGCGGCAGCAGGAGACGAACTGTTGAACCAGTTTGACCATAGCTCACCGCTTAAGAAACGATCCGACCCAGATTTTTACGCACTTTTTCCAGATCCGTCTGGTATTTGCAGATCACGTTGAGAGTTTCGGAAACGACCTCGGGCGACAGCTCGCCGATGTGCAGAGCCAGGAGCGATTGCGCCCAGTCCAGGGTTTCCGAGATGCTGGGGCTTTTTTTCAAATCCAGCGTGCGGATTTTACGGATGGCGTCCACCAGGGCGGCGCAGAGATTGTCTTCGATTCCCGGGATCTTCAGCCGGACGATGGCGATTTCCGTATCGCGCGCCGGATAGTCGATATAGAGGTGGATGCAGCGGCGTTTGAGCGCGTCGCTCATGTCGCGGTAGTTGTTGGAGGTGAGCAGCACGAAGGGAATCTGCACGGCCTTGCGCGTGCCGAGTTCGGGAATGGAGACCTGAAAATCGGAAAGCAGCTCGAGAAGAAAAGCTTCGAACTCCGGATCGGATTTGTCCACTTCGTCGAGCAGCAGCACAACGGGCTTTTCCGAGCTGATTGCCTGCAAAAGCGGCCGGGGCTGAATGAAGCGGTCGGAGAAAAAGGCGTCCTCCTGCGCTGCGATCTGATCGACCGCTTCGGTAAGCGTCGCCGTGGCGCAGATGATGTCGTTGATGCGGTCCTTCACCATCTGCGTGTAGAGGAGCTGCTTGGCGTACTCCCATTCGTAGAGCGCCTTGGCTTCATCGAGCCCCTCGTAACACTGGAGGCGGATCAGATCACGCCCCAGGCTGCGGGCGACAGCCTTGGCAAGCTCCGTTTTCCCCACGCCCGCAGGCCCTTCGATCAAAACGGGCTTTTGCGTGGCCTGGGCCAGAAACACCACCGTGGCGATTTCCCGCGAAGGAATGTAGCCTGATTTTTCCAGCCGCTGTTGCGTATCTTCAACATTTTTATAAGACATGAAATCCCCGCCCCTTTCCGAAGAATGCATATAACAATCACCGGGGGCGGTCAAGCCCGGCGCAAAAATCAGAGTGTATATATGCTATACACTGCGCCGGTTTATGGCGGATGGTAGACGTGAAACATTGTTATTTGTAATTTCAGATATTTATAATATTGGCCCAGAAATCAAAGAACGCTCAAAAAAAGAAATTGACATTGTGAAAAATTATATGTAGGAGGCAAACGTTCTTGTGGTGGCGTATTGTATATGTTGTATACATCAGGTCATGGTTCTGACGAGGGAATGGGCACAGGGACGTTTTTTAGCATCACCGGCGAAGGCATTTCAAACAAAAGAAAAGGAGGTCGAAAATTTGTTATGGTTGATATGGGATTGGCTGTGAAAATCGCCGCCGGCGGATTCGGCGTGGTCTTCTTTCTCTTGACGATTCTTTGGATCACCATAGGGCTGACCAGGGTCGTCGCGGAAAAGATAACGAAAATTATGAACAAGTAGGATCAACGGCTTCATTAACCTAACGATTATTCAAATGGAGGATTCAACGTGTTCGGCCTTTTAGAAAGCGGTTTTCAGTTTTTCACCTGGGGCAACGCCCTGATGCTTATTATCGGCGCCGTTCTGATTTATCTTGCGATTGGCAGGAAGATGGAACCTCTTCTTTTGCTGCCCATTGGCTTCGCTATCATGCTCGTTAATCTGCCCATTGGCGGGCTGATGGATTATGAGCATGAAATTAAAGCGAAAAAATCGGGAATAGTCAGCCGGATCTCCGTGGAGGAGGGTCGTGTTTTCGACAAAGACGCCACCATTGTGCAGGCGGATACCGGAGCGATCGCTGCGCCGGTTTTCGGACGGGTCAAGGAAATCAAGGTAAAACCAGGGCAGCAGGTCGAAGCAGGCGATGTCATCGCCGTGGTTCTCACTCCACAACAGACCAACCAGGCGGAGATTCCGACGAAACCCATCGGGTTGCTGGCAATCTTTTTTTCCTTTGGCATCATGTGGCAGATTCTTCCGCCCCTTATTTTTCTCTGCCTCGGGGCGCTGACGGATTTTGGTCCCATGCTCGCCAATCCGAAAACGCTTTTGCTGGGCGCCGCCGCCCAGTTTGGCGTTTACTTCGCCTTTTTCCTGTCCCTGTTGTTCGGCTTTTCCTTCAACGAGGCGGCATCCATCGGTATAATCGGCGGCGCTGAGGGACCGACGACAATCTATGTTACGGCGCAGTTGGCGCCGCATATTATCGGCGCGACGGCGGTGGCCTGCTACTCTTACATGGCTCTGGTTCCGTTGATTCTGCCCCCCGTTATCAAGCTGCTGACGACGAAAAAGGAACGCGCGATTTATATGAAACCGACTCTTCGGCCGGTGTCGAAACTGGAAAAAATACTGTTTCCGCTGGTCACCACGGTCATCGTGATCCTCTTTGTTCCCGCGTCCGCTCCGCTCATCGGCTGCTTGATGCTGGGTAATCTTTTCAGGGAAAGCGGCGTTGTGGAACGGCTCAGCAGCACGGCGCAGACGGTTTTTATCGATGTGATGACCATCATCCTGACGCTTGCCATCGGCGGGACCATGGTGGCGGAAAACTTCCTTCAGGTCAAAACGCTGCTTATTCTGGTGCTCGGGGTCGTTTCGTTTGCCAGTGCAGCCGCGGCCGGCGTCGTTCTGGCGAAAATCATGAACCTGTTCCTGAAGGAAAAAATCAATCCGATGATCGGCGGGGCGGGCGTATCGGCGGTGCCCATGTCGGCGCGGGTGGTCCAGGTGATGGGGCAACAGGAAAACAAAAGAAACTTTCTGCTGATGCACGCGATGGGACCTAACGTTGCCGGGGCCATCGGGGCTGCAATCGCCGGCGGCGTATTCATCGGCATCCTGGGGTGAGCGGATTGAATCGCTCAGGGGAAAACCATTTTCGGGCGCTCGAAGGTTCTTGGCGCATCACAGGCGGCATTCCCTTTGCGCGCATCTTCCAAGCTTTACCGGATCGGCAGATATTACGTCTTGAAATAAGGCGTAATATCTGTTTTATTCAACCGGTAAAGGCAATGACATATGACAACAAAATCAAAACCCTTCGCCAGGGGCAGCCGATGGGTTTCCTCAGCATTAAAAGTCAATCTGGAGCGGACGGCGGTGGATGTTCAGATTCCACCGCAGTACGCGCCGCTTCTTGAGATTGTTCAAGATCACTACGGTTTGCAGAAAAAGACCCGTGAGCTGCTCACGGAGCTCAACCATCCCTACGTCAACTGGGAATTTGTTCTCAAGGAACTCAAGACGATCTCCATCGGGGATTTTTACATTTACAACAGCCATCCCCAGGGGCAAGCCGCCCTGTCCATGCTGCTCGCCATGTATTTCGACATCCTCCAATCCAACGCCTCCGATGACGTCAAGGACAGCGCCATTCATTATCTCTTTGATTACGCCGATGCGATTATCATGCAGAGCAATGAATTCCTGGAAAGAAACCTGTCGCTGTTTCCGGAGTTCATCAACGCTTTTCTTGAACTGGCCGAGGGCGAAACCGCGCTGTTCAAAAAGTGCTCGTCCTACCTGAAGCGGATTCTCCGGGCGATCGAAGAAAAAAACGTGCAGCTCACCACGCCCGCCTTCGATACGCTCCTGTACAAAATGTTCCGGACGACCTACACGTTCTGGCTGGGCCAGCCGGATCCGGCGCTGTGGCTGATCGCGGAGCGGCGGGCCGACGAGCCGCCGGATGAAAGCGCCTACCTGGAGCTGATCCGGCCGCTGTCTCACCACCGCTTTCGCCGGCTGATTCTGGACCTCGAGACGCTCTGTCCGCGGGACGGGGATCCGCCGGGAGCGCGGAGGAAGGATTTTCTGGCCCTGCCGGATTATTTTTCAATCATCGACGGCTATCTCCACGTGGCCGACGCGCTCGAAAAATCCGAGGCTTACTCGAGCCGTCATCTGGTCAAACTCGATTTCCTCTTCGGCGTCATGTCGGCGCCGGGGCTGCGCGATATTCACGTCAGCGCCATGCGGGAAATCAATCACTCGCTCAAGTTGGTCTTCCAGGAGGAAAAAAAGGAAAACCTGGGCGATTTCGTGCGCAAGATTTTCGGCTTCCTGAAAAAAAACACGTCGCAAAATGAATTCCGCGGCGCGAGCATCGACTGCATCGTTACGGCGGCCCGGGAGATTTTTGCGCAAAACGCCCATCCGCTGGTGGAAATCTTCATCGACGAGCTGATCAATTACGGCTTTGAGTATCCGGACATCCGGGGCGCCACGACGGACTGGCAGGTGCGCGTCAATTCCGAGCATATCCGGACCATCCGCGCCTGGCTGGAAATCATCGCGATGAAGCCGCGCTGGACGAAAAGGCTGATTTCCGCGCTTATCGTCAATCTGAAGCTCGGCGGCATTTTCATCCGCGACACGGACCTGATCCAACGCGATATCTCGCGTCTGCTCAACGCCGATATCGCGCCGGCCTACAATCTGATCAAACAGCTTTTGCGCCTGTTTCCCGTGTATTTCAGCGAAATCGGCGCCGAAGGGGAGCTGCGCGACATCACCACCCGGGTGGACGAGCTGTCTTTCCGCAACGACCGGCTGGTGGGATTTCTGCGCAAGCAGTCGCACGTGGAGAGCAACAGCCTGCTCGTCGAATTCACCGAGGATATTTTCCGCTTCTGGTTTTCCGGCGACAAGCGCTTCATCCGCAAGCATATTCCGAACGAAGTGTTCGACGACGTGCATAACGAAGGCGTTTATTTCGACGGCATGCACAAGGCGCTGGGCAGTCTCTATCTCAAGGCGGACAAGGACCCGCGGAATTTCCTGGAATGGGACAAGGCCAGAATTGCCCGGGAAATCGCGCAGATTCCGGACATTCCGGACGGAGACCGGGAGCGCGTGGCGCTGATGATCCGGATTTATCAGCTGGTGTACAAAAAATATTTTCCACAGTATTTCGACCTGCTCAAGGATCTGGAATCCGCCAACGCCTTTACCGCCCAGGATATCCAGTCCCTGAAACGTTCGCTTGCCGGAAAAAATTACTACCGCAGTCTGGCGAGCATTCTCAAGTTCCTGTCCGTCCTCAAGGCGAAAATTCTGTCCGGCCGGAAGACCCAGTCGTTCGAGAATATTTACCACAAGCGGCACATCGCCGCGGGCATTCCCTCCATGTACGGCACATATCATGAGGAGAAGTTCGACGCGCTGGGGCTGTCGCTCCGGCTTGAGGCGCTGGGCGGCATGCTGTTCGAGGAGCTGGTCAAATCCCTGAATCTGAAATTCATCACCAAGCGGACGATCATCAAGATTCACACCTACCTGTGGCACTACCTCGGCGCCCTGGAACTGGAAGGGATCGCCACGGAGGGACTGGTGGCCAAGGTCAAGTACGTCACGAGCGCCCTGCCGATCAAACAGTTTTCCGTCGACCAGTATCTGGATATTTTCCGCTTCATCTCCAAGGGCATCCAGGATGTCATCCGCGACTATTACATCGACGCCCACAGCGTCAATCTGCCGATCGTCGTCCGCCGCATCACGCCGCTTTGCGACGCGGCGTCCGTTCGGGAGGGCGAAAAGCGCTCCGACGAACTGGTGTACCAGCAGTCCGAGAATTTTCTCCGCGCCATGATCTCGTCGGCCTTCGGCCTGCAGGTGCTCGATAATTTCGTCCACGCCGTCATCAAAACCCTCGACGCGGAGCTCGAAAAATTCAAGGACAACAAGCGGATTCTCAATCTGCTGATGGACTACAATCCGGAGCTGGCGGTTTCCTCCATCTATGGGAAAAACGGCAGCCTGGACAACCAGATTCTCTTGGGAAACAAGGGCTACTTTCTCAAGAAGCTGGTGTCCTTCGGGTTTCCGGTGCCGCCGGGCTTCATCATCACCACGGAAGTCTTCCGCGGCTACGACGCGGTGTACGGCTACAAGTATATTTTCCGGGACCTGGCCGACCGCGTCAACCGGCAGCTCGCCGCGCTGGAAAAAAAGACCGGCCGCAAATTCGGCGACCGCCACAACCCCCTGCTGTTGTCGGTTCGCAGCGGCGCCACGGTGTCGCTGCCCGGCATGATGCGCTCGTTTTTGAACGTCGGGATCAACGCCGCGATTGCGGAAACCCTCAGCCTCAGGGACGATTTTTCGTGGGCGGCCTGGGATTCCTACCGCCGTTTTCTCCAGACCTGGGGCATGTTTCAGGGGCAGAGCCGCGATTTTTTCGACGCCATCATGGACGGCTTCAAGCACAAGCACGGCGTGGAGCGCAAAATCCAGTTTCCGGCCGACCAGATGAAGCAGATTGCGCTGGCCTATAAAAAAGGCATCCTGGACAGCGGCATTCCGCTCGCGGACGATCCGCTCCGGCAGCTGCGCCACGCCATTTTGCAGGTTTTCGATTCCTGGTATTCCGAGCAGGCCCAGATTTACCGTCATCAGATGCGCCTGTCGGACGAGTGGGGAACGGCCGTCATCGTGCAGGCGATGGTCTTCGGCAATTTTCATGAACGCTCCGGGTCCGGCGTGATCTTCACGCGCGATCCGAAGAGCGCTTCGGCTGAAGTGACGCTCTACGGCGATTTCATTTTCGGCGTTCAGGGGGACGATATCGTTTCCGGTCTGGTCGAGACCTTTCCCATTTCGGAAAAACAGCGGATGATCGAGCACCGCAACACGGACATTTCCCTGGAGGGCAATTTCCCGGACATTTACGCCGAGCTGGTCCGGATCGCGGAAGTCCTGATTTATGAAAAGGGCTTCAACCATCAGGAAATCGAATTCACCTTCGAGGGCCCCCGGAAGGAGCAGCTCTACATTCTGCAGACGCGGGACATGGATCAGACCAAAACCAAGAGCCTGCGCCGTTTCAAGGACACGCCGTCCCTGCACGCCTCGCTTTTGGGCGCCGGCATCGGCGTGAGCGGCGGCGCGTTGTGCGGCCGCGCGGTTTATTCGGAAGAGGACATCCGGCGGTTCCGCCAGACCGAACCCAAGACGTCCTTGATTCTGATCCGGCCCGACACGGTGCCGGACGATGTCGGCGTCCTGTTGCAGGTGGAGGGGCTCTTGACCGCCAAAGGCGGCGCGACGTCCCATGCCGCCGTCACCATCCCGCAGCTCAGCAAGGTCGGCGTGGTGGGATTGAGCAAACTGAAAGTGTATGAATCGGAAGGCTATGCCGCGCTCGAGGGACACACGATCCGCGCGGGGGACTTCATCTGCATCGACGGCTGGACCGGAGCGCTTTACCTCGGAAAACACGAACGGGAGACGGACCGCTTTTATTCCATCGCCCTGTAACCGGCCGTCGGGCGTCAGGGATGAAAAAAGGAAAAGTGGTTTTTGCCCGGTTTCTTTTTTGCCCGGTACATGGCCTGATCGGCGTTGGAAATGAGGACGTCCGGATCCTGTCCGTGCTCCGGAAACAGCGCCACGCCGATGCTGAAATTGACCTTGATCCCGCCGGGCGGCTTTCCGACGGCCACCGGAGCGCGGAACGTATCGAACAAGTGGACGACGACGGTTTCGATCTGGCTTTCCTGTTCGATATCCGTGAGCAGAACCAGAAACTCGTCCCCGCCGATGCGCGCGATGGTGTCGTTTTCCCGGCGGATGACCTGTTTCATCCGGTTGGCGATTTCGATGAGCAGCCGGTCGCCCGTTTTGTGCCCGTGAGCGTCGTTCACTTCCTTGAATTCATCCAGGTCGACAAACAGCACGGCCAGCTTGCTGCAGCGCCTTTTGGCCGAGACGATGGCCTGTTCCAGACGATCCAGAACGAGCTTCCGGTTGGGGAGCCCTGTGAGCGGGTCGCTGTAGGCGAGCTGCATGACCCGTCCTTCCGTCAAATCGACGAAGTTGCCGATCACCGCCTGCTTTTCGTTCATGTGGATGAGGGCGACCGATCCCAGGATCCACTTGATTTTTTCATCGCGGGTCAGCACGCGGAACATGAAAAAGGACTGCGCGTTGCCCGTGAGCATGGCGCGCACGCTTTTGCGGACATGGTCGCGGTCCTCTTTGAATACCAGGTTCGAGGGAGGCAGGTTTCTCAGCTGCTTGGCGGAATATCCGAGAATTTCGGAAAAGGCCTTGTTCGTGAAAATGAGTTTGTTCTGCTGGATGATGCAGATTGCAAAAGGCGACACGGTCAGCATGATCTGGATGAACTCGTTGAGCTCGCGGACCTGCTTGGTGACGGAGCCGAACCGGGCCTTCAGCCGCTGATTTTCAAGGGCCGTCTTTTCCAGCTGATCCCGAAGCTGCGTCCGGGTTCCCTCAACCTGTTCCGTTTCCGTGGACACCGTTCCACCCCTTCAAGCCGGGAATGCAAGCGCCGGCGAGTGTCATGGGAGATAAGGCATCTTATCCCAATTTGCGCCAAGAGGAAAGCGCCTCTTGCCCCGTCGGCCGGTTCAAAAAATCCCCGCTTTCCTCGGGCGGAAAGCGGGGACGTTTCCCGGTGTGTGCGGTTTACTGAATATTTTTGTGGACGTAAACGGTTAAATCTCCCATCCGGTTGGTGTAGCTGCCGTATTCATTGTCGTACCAGCCGAAAATCTTGGCGTGAACGACGGGGAGCTGCAGCGTTTTTTCCTTGAGGCTGTCCAGCAGGCCCGCCGGCAGATTAGGAATATGCGAGAGGTCCACCGGAATGAACGCCGTCCGGGTGTGGTTGAACTGGCCTTCGATGATGATCGCCGCGTCTTCCCCGATCAGATCGGTGGATACGTTCTGCTGCATCGTGAAACGGACCAGCGGAGTGGCCTGGGCGGTCTTTTCGTAAATGTCGTTGAGCTTCTTCGTGTCGATGTTGGCCGCGTCGCCCTTGCCGTTGCGCTTGGCCTGGAAGGTCGCGTTCAGCACGATGAGCGACAGGGTGTTGGTCGGCACCCGGATGGAGTCGCCCATGAAGCCGATGTTCTTCACCTCAGGAATCACCTCGATGAGGGCCTTCGCGGCGCCGGTCGAGGTGAGAATGATGTTGTTCAGAATGCTGCGCGTTTTGCGGATGTCCTTTTCGCCCGCCTTCGGCAGCTTGTCCAGAACGCTCTGGGTGTTGGTGACGGCGTGAATCGTCGACATGGAGGCCGTCAGAATCGTGCTCGTCTCCTCGTTGTCCAGAAGCGGTTTCACCATGTGCGCAAGACCCGTGGTCGTGCAGGAGGCCGCAGAAACCAGCAGATGCTTCTTGGGATCGAAGACCGTGTGGTTGATGCCGAAAATCAGGGTGACGGTGTCATCGGGCGTTGCAAGCGCCTTGTTTTTAATCTTGAACGGAGCGGAATGGATGACCACCTTGGCGCCGCCGTTCAAATGCCCCCGGATCGATCCCTTCTTGTCGTCTGCGGGAACGGTCGGATCCTTGAAGGAGCCGCTGCAGTCCACCACGACATCCGCGCCGTACTGACGCCAGGGGATGTTCAGGGGGTTGCGCTCCTGGCGCAAAACGGTCACCGGAATGCCGTCGATGAGCATTTTGCCGTTTTTGTCGTCCGTGATCTGGATGCAGGGCTTCGCCTTGTAGCCGTAAAGGAAGCGGTGGAGCAGCCCGTACGTGGCGTCCGCTTCAATCAGGCGGGCGATCGTCTCCATGCCCATGCCGATGTCGCGGCCCTGGTTGATGACGATTTCCTGAAAGTATTTTCTCTGAACATGATGCCAGAGCGTCAATTTCCCGATGCGCCCCAGACTGTTGATGCCGAGTACCGGCAACCTGTTTTCCTTTGTGCTCGTGTTGCTCATGATGTATTTCCTCCTTTACCCCCGTGCAGGCGGGAATGATTTTTTGTAATGAAGTGAAGAGGGCCGGACACAGAACTGCCTGTGAGGTGCTGAGGCAGGTATGATGGAGTAGATCTTACGCAAGTCCGCTATCCGTCAATTTATAGAGGTCATTTGGGAAGACCGGAAAATCTTTACCGGAAAGACCGGGCAAAGTCAAGAGTTGAAAAATATAGCTCAATAATATCGATAAGATGAAAATTAACGGCTGCGCCGGATTGTATTGTCCCGATTCCGGTTTCCGAAGGATCCGGCGAAAAAAGCGCCTAGCAGCAGCCGGTCTTCCCACCGTCTTCCGCCGGTCCGCAGCAGCACTCGCCGCCGCTTCGGCCCAAAAGGCCGTTGAGAACAGCGGCCGCGCAGCCGACGCCCGCGGAGACGGAGAGGGCGCCCGCCGGACAGTTGCGGCTGCACGCGCCGCACTCCATGCAGGCGTCGCGCCGGGCGATGGCGGCGGTTTTGCCGTTCATCACGAAGACGTCGTGCGGGCAGACCTCCCGGCACATGCCGCAGCCGGTGCACCTGGCGATGTCCATGTGCAGACTCGCGACGTTTTTGAGATAAATCAAATCCTTCATAAAAACTCCTAGGCTGTGAAAAGCGCCGCGATCCACAAGACCGATCCCAGCGCAGCAGCGGAAATCTCGAGCGGCAGGGCCAGACGCATTTCCTTTTTCACGCCGGCCGGCGACGTATACGTTGAGCAGCCCGTGAAATTCATCGCGAGAAA
Organism: Deltaproteobacteria bacterium; assembly: GCA_012729055.1. Taxonomy (GTDB): domain Bacteria; phylum Desulfobacterota; class Syntrophia; order Syntrophales; family Smithellaceae; genus UBA8904. The sequence goes on along the minus strand of JAAYDW010000011.1, from coordinate 46,736 downwards.
TGCCGCAACGGCGGGAACGATCAGAAGCCAGGCCAGGGCCTCCAGTTTCCCGGGCAGAATTGAAAGATCGACGCCCCGCGCGTAAAGCAGACCCAGAACGACAATCAGCCCGGCGGTTGCTCCCTTTTGTGAAAAGGCGCGCCCGGGCAGCCAGGGCAGCAGCAGCGGGTGGAGGACGGCGCCCGCCAGGAGGCCCAGGCCCAGCGCCGCCACCGCAAAAAGGCCGTCATGAAAAAGATTGGCGGCAAGGCCCGCCGGCCCCAAAAGGCCTGCCAGAAGCAGGGCCGCCAGGGAAGCCAGAAAAAAGATTTTTGCCGCGCCCGCGAGCTCGATGGGAATCAGGATCGCCCGGTCCGGAAGTCCGAAGGATACTCTGCGCATGTCCCGGCTGGCCGCAAGACCGGCGTCGAGGTAAGCCGGCAGGTCGTCTGCTCGGACCGGGCCGTAGTGGACCCGGAAGCCCGAAAGGATTTTGACCGTGTGCGCGGCCACGCCCGGCGCGGCAAGCTGCGGGACAATGATGCGCCGGTGCGCGACGACTTTTTTCAAGCCGCCGGCCTCGATCCGGTAAACCAGTTCGTTTGTGCCGAAGGTGCCTTTTCCCGCCGCGCACCAGACGTTGATTCCCTTCGTATCCAGCACCAGAATCCAGGCATCGCGCCCTGCGAGCGACCGGCGCAGGCAGTCGAAACTCGTCTTGTAATTGGCCGAAGCCAGGACGGGCGACGTCTCATCCGGACGGCCCAGGGCGTAAAGGCCCGGCTCCACCTTGTAGTTTGCCCGGTTCACGCCCAGGCGGGCCTTGAGGGTTCCCAGGCGGTCCCGGCCGGCGAGCTCGGCTGCGATCCGGGGAACGGTCCCCACGGGCGTACGCATCTCGCCCGTCACGAAGGGCTGGTTGAGCGACGGTAAAACAACGACGCCGCCCGCGTCCGGAGATTCAAGTCCTCCGCCGAGGACCGGCAATTCCAGAGAATATTTATTTTCGGTCATTTTTTTACTCCGGGTTTTCCGGGCAACAGCTGCAGATGCCCGCTGACGTTCTGATCGCGCCGATGAATGTCCGCACCGCCTGCAAAACGGCGTCGCGCTCGGTTTCGGGCAGGTGGCCGGCGATCCGGCCGAAGAATTTCCGAAGACAGGCTTTCACTTCCCGATGTTTTCTTGCGCCTTTTGGCGTGAGCGTCAGGTCGAAGGCCCGGAAATCCGCGGCGGACGGCTCTTTTTTCAAAAGCTTTCCGTCGAGAAGCGGCTTTAAAAGCCGGGTTGCGGTGCTTTTTTCCACGGCCAGCTCTCCGCGCAGATCGGACAGCCTGAGCCGGCCGCCGCGGGAGACGGCATCCAGCGCCATGTACTGGTGAAAGGTCACCCCGCCGCAAAAAGCGGCGTCCTGCCGGCAGCAGCGCGTCGCCTGCGCAAGCCCCGTAAACACGTCCATCATTTCGGTAAAACGTTTTTCGTCGTTTTCCATATTGGTTGTATTATGCAACTACATCCGGCGTTGTCAAGGGGAAATTGCAGGAAATTGCCGATTGTCGACGGCGCACCGGAGATGGCGGGTAGCGGAGATACCAGCCTCCGATTCGGATTTGAATTTTTGGGCCGACATGTTATTGTGATTTCCCCGAAGAAAAGGAAAGCTTTTCCTGGAAGGGAGCCGTTATGAAAACCAACCGCAACATTTTGCTTCCGGCGCTGGCCTTGGCGCTTCTCGTGCCCGCCTGCGTTTGGGCGCAGAGCTCCGTCTGGGAAGTGCGGGGTCCGAGAACGACGGTGTATCTGGCCGGCTCCTGCCATGTGCTTCGCGCTTCGGATCATCCGCTTCCCGGAGAGTTCGACATCGCCTATTCGCGCGCCCGCCGTCTCGTTTTTGAGGCGCCGCCCGGCGATCTGGACGGCCCGGCCTACCTGCAGAAACTTCTGGCCGTCGCGATGTATCCGGATGGGACGACACTCAAGCAGCGCCTCACACCCGCTGTTTACGCCAAAGCCGAAAAATTCTGCCGGGCGCGCGGCTATCCGTTTGAACAGTATCAGATGCTGCGCCCCTGGATGCTTTCTCTGGTGCTGACGCTGCAGGAACTCAAGCGCATCGGCGTGTCGGCCGAATACGGCGTGGACCGGTTTTTTTACGCCAGGGCGGCGGCGGACGGCAAAGCGATCAGCGGGCTGGAAACCTCCGACGAGCAGATCGGCTTTCTCACCCTGCTCGACGGCGACATGGGCAACGACCAGGTGAGCGAAACGATCGACGATCTCGTCCGTCTGGAGAGCCGGGTCGGCGACATTCTGAATGCCTGGCGAAAAGGGGATGAAGCAGGGATCGAGACGGTCAATCTGCGGGAATTGAAAAATTATCCCCGTCTGTACGAAGCGCTGATCGTCAACCGCAATCGAAAATGGGCGGCAAAGATTGAAACCCTGCTTGCGGGTTCGGAATCTGCGATGGTCATTGTCGGCGTGGGGCATCTGGCCGGCGCCGAGAGCGTGGTCGATCTGTTGCGCCGGCGCGGTTTTCCGGTGGTCCGGCTTCAGAAATAGGCGCATCAAAAGGAGACGTCATGAAAATACCGCTTTATCAGGTCGATGCTTTCACCGGGACGTTGTTTTCCGGAAATCCGGCGGCCGTCTGCATGCTTGAGGACTGGCCGGACGACGCCCTGCTTATGTCCATCGCCCTGGAAAACAATCTTTCGGAGACGGCTTTCCTGGTCCGGCGGGGAGACGACTTCGAACTGCGCTGGTTTACGCCGCGCACGGAGGTGGCTTTGTGCGGACACGCAACGCTTGCCGCGGCCTACGTTCTTTTTTCCCGATGTGACTGGCCGGGCGAAAGCGTACGCTTTCTCACGCGCCGAAGCGGCGCGCTTACGGTAACCCGCCGGGGCGACCTTTTGGAGATGGATTTTCCGGCGCGACCCGTGCGGCCGGAAAACCCGCTCGTTGTGCTGTCCGCAGCTCTGGGCATCAAGCCGGCGGCCATTTTTTCCTCCGAGGAGGATCTGATGGTTCTGCTCGATCAGGAAAAAACGGTGCGCCGGGTCGCGCCGGATTTTGCTGCGCTGGAAACCATCGAATGCCGCGGGGTCATTGTAACGGCGCCCGGTGACGCCTGCGACTTTGTTTCGCGCTTTTTTGCGCCCCGGGTGGGCGTTCCCGAGGATCCGGTGACGGGATCGGCCCATTCGGCGCTGGTTCCCTACTGGGCGGAAAGACTCAGGAAAACCGATCTGTATGCCCGACAGGTCTCCGCGCGCGGCGGCGAATTGTTCTGCCGCCACGAAGGCGGGCGGGTGGCGATTGCGGGCCGGGCGGTCCTGTATCTTGAAGGAAATATTATTATTTGATTATTCCGTTGACAGGACGGGATCATTTTTCTATACTCCCCCACGTATTTTAAAGTGTGGACAATCAGGATGACCGTCACTATCAAAACCGAAGAGCATCTCCTGCTCGTGGAAATCAATCGGCCGGAAAAAATGAACGCCATGACCCGGGAGATGTACTCCCGCCTGGCGCAAGCCTACTTCCAACTCGATTCCGATCCTGACCTGCGCGTGGGTATCGTGTATGCCGTTGGCCCCCATTTTACGGCGGGGCTGGATCTGACCGACTGGGCGGACTGGTTTGCCCGGGGGTTGGGATTTCCGCTGGCGGCGGAAAATGAAATCGATCCCTTTTACATGATGAGCGAAGCCCGCTGCCGGAAACCCATCGTGATGGCCGTGCAGGGGTACTGCTACACCTGGGGATTTGAAATGATGCTCAACACGGACATCCGGGTGGCAGCCGCCGATACCCGTTTTGCCATGCTGGAAGTGAAACGCGGGTTCTTCCCGGCCGCCGGGGCGACGCTGCGTCTGCCGCGGGAAATCGGCTGGGCCAACGCCATGCGGTATATGCTGACCGGCGACGCCATCAGCGCGGCGGAGGCTTACCGCCTGGGGCTGGTTCAACAGGTGACCGAAACGGGCAGGCAGTTCGACCGCGCGCTGGCGATTGCCCGCAGCGTGGCGGCGGCCGCGCCGCTCGGGGTGCAGGAGGCGCTGGCCTCGTCCCGCAGGGCGGCGCTCGACGGAGATCAGGCGGCCAGGACGGTCATGTACCGGAAGATGGCCGATGTCATGCAAAGCGAAGATATGAGGGAAGGTCTGCAATCTTTTATCGAACGGCGCGCCGCGGTGTTTAAGGGGAAATAACGCGACGCACGCTTTTGCCGAAAAGAGGCGGACGCGACAGTAACGTTTAACGGCAGTAAATGAAGTGCCTTCATCAATGCTCCGGCAGGGGGCATGAACACGCATCTGAAAAAGTGAGCTGTGTGTTTGCAGAGACAAGGATTCTCATTTTTCGCCTTTAATTTTCATTTAGGAGGAGTTCAATATGGCTCACAGTAATTGGTTGTATCAGACGCGGGACATCATGTTCCAGATCAAAGAATGGCTCGGAGTGGAAAAGCTCCTGGGCCTTGACGCTTATAAGGATTACTACGGGATGGACGACATCGACAGTTTCCTCGATGTCAACTTCAAGGTTTGCCGCGACGTGATGTGTCCGGCCAACAAAGACGCCGATGAACCCGGCGCGAAATTTGTGGGCGGCAATGAACGTGCGGTGGTGACCCCCGACTCGTTCAAGAGTGTTTATAAAACCATTATGGATGCGGAACTCGGCCCTCAGTTCGGCTACCGCGGCGAAGGCAAAATCCCGCTGTGCTGGTACGCTCCGATTCTGGAGATGCAGTCCGCCGCGTCGCCGTCGATCGTCATGTTCTGGTGCCTGACGCAGGGCGCGATCACCGTGCTTCATGAATTTGCCACGCAAAAACAGCAGGACCTGTTCATTCCCAAACTGCGCACCGGCGAATGGGGCGGCACCATGGGGCTTACCGAACCGGGCGCGGGCTCCGAAGTCGGCGCGGTGCAGAGCAAGGCGTTTCCCACAGACACGCCCGGCAAGTATAAACTCACCGGAACGAAATGCTTCATCTCATCGGGCGATCATGACCTGGCCGAAAACATCATCCATCTGATGCTGGCCAAGACGCCGGGCGCCAAAGAAGGCACCGCCGGCATATCGCTTTTCATCGTGCCCAAGTTCTGGGTCAACGAGGACGGCTCGCTGGGCGCCTGGAACGACGTCACCACCATGGGCATCGAGCACAAGTTGGGCATTCACGGCTCGACCACCGCCACCCTCTCCATGGGGGAAAACGACAACTGCTACGGCTGGATGGTGGGCGAAGCGGAAGTGAAAGACGGACGCGGCATCGGCATGAAGCAGATGTTTGCCTATATGAACGAGGAGCGCCTGAACACGGGATTGTTCTCGCTGGGCTGCATCGGCTCCGCCTACTATGCCGCATTGGATTATGCCAAACTGCGCGTGCAGAGCAAGCATTCCACCAACCCCAAGGGCCCCAGCGTCCGGATCATCGAACACGAAGACGTCCGCCGCATGCTTTTGTCCCAGAAGTCCATTCTGGAGGCCTGCCGGGCGCTCATTTACAAGTCCTATCTCTATCGCGACCTGGCGGTCGACGCCGCCACGCCCGAAGAGCGGGAATATTATGATGACATGTTTGCCATCAACAACCCCATGTGCAAGGCCTACACCTCCGACATGGCGCGGCTTACCACCGGCGACGCCATCCAGTGCCACGGCGGCTACGGCTTCACGGAAGAGTACGCCCCGGCGGAGCTGTACCGGGATGTGGTGATTTACGGAATCTGGGAAGGCACGAACTTCATCCAGGCTCAGGATTACACCGGCCGCAAGTTCACCATGAAGGACGGCGCGCCGTTCAAAAAGTGGGTGGCGGAAATCGACGAATTTGTCGCCAATAAAAAGACGGACGAATTCGCAACGGAATTTGCAATGATGGCGGAAGCCATGACGGCGTTCAAGGAGATCGTCAACATGAACGACGCCTGGACAAAGGGCGACAAGCAGATGAAACAACTTTTTGCCACCCGGACCCTGCATGCCGGCGCGAGAGTCTACTGCGGCATGCTCTTGCTCGACCAGGCGCTTCTGGCGGCGGCAAAGATGAAAGAAAAAGGCGAGATCGACGCCGACTTCTACAAGGGGAAAATCGCCACCGCCCGGTTCTACGTCATGAATCATGTTCCCGATATCTTCGGATATCTGAAGACCATGAAGTACGGCGACCGCAGCGCGATCGACATCCCGGAAGAAAGCTTCATGTAGGGGGAGCTTGCGATTTGTAGGAAACGGTTTTTAATCGTTCCGAGGCCGGAAGGTCCCTCCCTTGCTGGGAGGGATTCAGGGAGGGTGAATTCTTTACCTCGTCATGCCGCCCTGCCGTGCCCCCCACAGGGTGGTGACTTGGTGTGCCCTCTCGTGCCCTTTAGGGTATTAGGGTATTAGGGTATTAGGCGGGAATCCAGAAAAATGACAAAGAGGCTGAAGCGCATCATTCGCGCTTCAGCCTTTCGTCTTATCGGGGAAACATAGGGACGCTGTGACAATGTGCGAGGGGATAACGGGCGTACCTCAAAATCTCAATCGGTAACAAAGTAACAAAGGGGTCTGTCGTTAACTTAAGTTATCGGTTTTGGCGTGCGTATTTTCTGGCGAAAGTGTATCGCTCATGATCGGAATCTATGCAAAGAGACAGATCTCGGTATTAAAGGTCAAAAGCAGACCTGATCCCTTACCCTTTTGTTTCTGATTCTCTTCTCAGTAACATCGGTTTAGGCGGCAACATAATTCTTTTAGCTCCTTCTTCAGTGACATTTTATTTGAGAAAATTCGCCGGCAAGAATCGCAAGAATCGCCTTGACATCGCATATCCCGCCTCCTATAATCCGCTTCAATTTAAAAGAAGCACTTATCGATTCAGTTATCAATTTGTCTATTGAAAAAAGCGAGCGAGGGTACGGCCATGCATGCATCTTGGATGAAGATGTCCGTTGTCGGACTTTTGGTCTTTGTGCTGGTTGTTGCGGCCTGCAGCGGAAGTGATTTGCCGACGGTGTCTCCGGGGACCGTGATGCTTACCCTGGCCAGGCAGGCCAAGGCACGAGGCGAGTTTACCACGGCTACAGGTCTTTACCGGCAGGCGCGGACGCTGCTGACGAACGAAGGGAACAATGACGATGCGCTGGAATGCCTCAACAGCCTGCGGGATATCCAGCTTATCAAGGCTCAGTACCCCTACCGTCTCGACGAGACGCGGGCGATGCTGGCCGATGCCTTCCCGCAGGTGATGCCGGAAGAGCGAGAGGCCTGGATCACCCAGGGAAAATTGGAGAGCACCGTGATCGACGGCGAAGCGCGCTTTTTTGCGGATTTTGTTTCCAACGTCAAATTCCGGAACGTCGATCTCTTTCGCCAGGACGCGAAAATGTACAAAGGTTACGAAGATCACTACAAGCTTCTCAAGCAGATCATGGATGCCGGTCCAGGCGCCGATCCCTGGCAGCCCTTCATCAGGCCGATATCCTACACGGCGACCTGTACGCTTGCCGTTCCCCGGGGAAAATTGCCCGCCGGCGGCATCTTGAAGTTGTGGTTTCCCATCCCCATCGTCACGGGCCCGCAGAGAAATGTTTCCGTACTTTCCATAACGCCGATGACCTATGTGAAAGGATCTCCTTCCATCGACCAGGATATCGGATTGATTTACATGGAGGTTCCGCTGGCCGAACTGACGCAGGACCTCAATATTGTTATCCGCTTCACCTTTGACCACTATGAGCAATGGTTTCAGATCGATCCGGATAGAGTGGGGGCGTACGACCGCGAGAGTGATCTCTATTTGAGATATACGGCTTCCTACGGAAACATTGCCGTGACCGATGAGATCCGCCAGACTGCGCAAACCGTGATTGGAGGCGAAACCAACCCTTACCGCGCAGCGAAAAAACTCTATGACTACCTCCTGTCCACTGTGACATATAGCTTCATGCCTCATTTGGCTCTCTGGCCGCGCGGCGAGCCGGAATCCGCGTATGTCCATCGCAACCGTTACGGCGATTGCGGCGCCCAGTCCATGTATTTCAGCGCCTTATGCCGTTCCGTGGGCATCCCCGCGCGCACGACCGGGGGATGGCAGCTCTTCACGGGGAACTTGAGCGGCCACTTCTGGGCTGAATTCTATCTGCCCAATTACGGTTGGATCCCTGTTGATCCCACCGCCGCGGATATGGTCGGATACCTGACCGACGTGAGCGATCAGGACAAGAAGGCTTTTCAGAACTTCTTCTTCGGCAACCAGGACCACTTCCGGTGCAACGTTCAAAAAGACGTCGACGTGCCCTTCATCCCGCCTTCGCGGGAGCGGCCATTCATGACCTTGGCTGTTCAATATCCTGCGGCGACCTGTGATACCATGGAAGATGACCCCGGGGTCATGATCCTGGATTACTGGAGTACGAAGGTAAGCGTCAATTAGGCACACAGAAGGGATTATCGACAGCATATCATAAACGAGTGTCCTTACAAAAAATGCCATTTGACTTATGAAAACAGATGATTCAAGATCTTGATCATTTGTCCTTATTCGTCGTAACTTATTTCTATCAGTTCGTGAAAAGCGGGCGTTCTTCAAAATATCACTCGACTTCATTCCATCAGGGATGAGTTGCGCTCAACAATCATCTTCCCTTTTCCGACAGCATAGGTCATTGCTGCGGGTCGGCGCTGAATAAAGAAAATCGTTGCCTCCGCCTCCGCCATTCAAAAATTTCACCGATGTGATATAAAGAGGACAAAACCGGCGGCAATTGCGGCCGGCAATTTCCCGGTAAGGAGAAGGATATGCAATCGAATATTGCAAAAGCCCTCGGACGCACCGTGCTGATCGGCAGCGGGGCGATCGGAACCTGCCTGCGCAAAGCCGGCGGCAGAAGCGACGAACCGGTGGAACTGCTGAACCTCCGCGAGCCGGCGCTGGTCCGGAGCCTGCACGCCGCTTACCGGGACGCGGGTTCGCAGATTCTCGTGACCAATACGTTTGCAGCCCAGGCGCTGGCCCTGGAAGAGACCGGCGCGGGCGATCTGTGCGACGACGTGAACCGCACGGGAGTCGCCCTGGCCAGAGAGTCGGGCGGCAAGGAATGCCTGGTCTGGGCCTCAATCGGGCCGCTCGGTCTGGGGCTTCGCCTGGAGGATTATCCCGATGAGGCCCTCGAGGAGATCTACCGCCGCCAGTGCCTTGCGCTTGTCGAAGCCGATGCGCTGCTTCTGGAGACGTTTGTGGAGCCGCGCGAAGCCAAGGCAGCCCTGGCCGCGGCCGCCGCGACGGGACGGCCCGTCATTTTCCAGATCGGCAATACCGGCGGGGGAGGGCAGAGATGGGAACGCGTGGACCGGCTGCTCGACGAGGCGCGCCGGGCGAATGTCGCCGCGGTGGGCGTCAACTGCCGCCATCCGAACGAAATCGTCCGCGTGGCCTCCTATCTTGCGGTGCACACCGATTGGCCCGTTACCGCCTCGGCCAACGCCGGGCATCCGCAGATCGAACGCGGCGCCGTTACCTACGAATTTTCACCGGACGACTTTGCCGCGTTTGCGCTTACGCTCGCGGATGCCGGCGCGGCGGTGATCGGCGGCTGCTGCGGCACCACGCCGGACCACATCCGCAAACTGTCCGCGGCGCTCGGGGGACGCGCGGTTGCGCCGCGTCCGCGTCCGGCCGCCATCGCCCGGCCGCTGCCAGCCGTTTCCGCAATGAAAGCCGAGGCAGCGAATCCCGTCCGCGCGCTTATGGCCGGGAAACGCTTTGTCATCAGCGTGGAAATCCGCGCCGAGCGCACAAGGTCGCTCGACAATATCGTGCAGGGCGCGGCCATTGTGGCCGAAGCCGGAGCGGATCTCTTCGACGTTCCGGACAATCCCGGCGCCACGGTCGGGCGCGACGCGATGGTCACCGCCGCCCGCCTCCAGTCCGCTTTGGGCATCCCTGCCATCTGCCACCTGGGCGTGACGCAGTCCAACCTGATGCGCCTGCACTCCTCGCTCATCGGCGGCTGGGATCTGGGCCTCCGGGGGCTTTTAGCGGTGACGGGCGACGCGCCGTCCATGGGGCATCTGGGCAGTCTGGCGCAGCGCGTGACGGATGTGCGCTCATCGGTGGAACTGCTGCGGCTTCTCCGCAGTTTGCGCGAAGGCCGGATCATCAACGGCGAGGGGCTGGCCGATCCGCCGGATTTCTGCGCCGGCTGCGCGATCGCGAGACCCATTCCCCCGCAGATCAAATGGCTTAAAGCCAAGATCGACGCGGGCGCCGAGTTCGTCTTTTCCCAGCCCGTCTTTACGGTCGGGGATTTCCGCCGTCTGCGAGACGCTCTGGCGGGATTGCCGATCCGTCTTTTGCCCGGCGTGATGCCGCTTACGAGCCGGCGCAACGCGGCATTTCTGGCCGGCGGCCGGATTCCGGGCATCGTCGTGCCCCGGGAAATCGCGACGGAATTTGAGCGCTACGAGTCGCCTGAAGATCAGCGCCGCTTCGGACTGGAAAGCGCGGGCGAACTGGCGGCGGCGATGGCCCGGGAAGCGGCAGGCCTCTACCTCATCATGCCCTTTGGAAAAAGCTGCTACGAAGACGCGGCCCGGATTGTCCGCGATGTGCAGAAAACGATAAATTATTGAAGCGATCCGTATTCGGAAGGGCTGCATCCGGAAGGGCTTGACATCCACGCTCGTCATTTTTTATCATGTTCGTGAAGGGATCCCGTTTATTCAATCAGGTTTTCGGCAGAGGGCGCAGGGACGGGCGGATCTCAAAATAAAAGCGCCATAGACAAGACGGCGCGAAGATTAAGGGAGGTGCCTGATGAAAAAAAATGTTTTGATGGTTTTGTCGGCCGTTGTGATTTTGGCGGCCGGTGTCGCCGTCTATCTGTACCTGCATCAACAATCGCCCAAACCGCAGCCGGCGGTGGTGGAGATTCCTGTATTGCCGGCCGCGCCGGCAGAACCAGGGCCGGTTTTGCAGCAAGTTCTTGAAGAACCTCCGGAACGGGAAGCTTTGCCTTCCCTGGCCGAAAGCGATCAGGTTATTCTGGACGCTCTGGCAGGCATGCTGGGCTCAGAAAGAGTGATGAAATTTTTCTACGGCACGCGACTCATTCACAAGTTTGTCGCTGTTGTCGACAACCTGCCCCGCAAGAAACTGCCGGTTGTCGTCGTACCGGTCCGGCGGGCGGCCGGCGCCTTTCTCGTCGAAGGGTCGCAGGACGCCTGGATCATCAGTCCCCAAAATGCCGCCCGTTATTCCGGATATGTCGCATTTGCCGAAGCCGTCAACGCCGGCAAGCTCGCGGACATCTATGTCCGGTTCTATCCCTTGTTTCAGCAGGCCTACGAGGAAATGGGGTATCCCGGCAAATACTTTAACGACCGCCTGCTGATGGCCATTGACGACCTGTTGTCTGCTCCGCTTTCCTCAAAACCGGTCCGGCTCGTTCGTCCCGGTGTTTTTTATCTGTATGCCGACCCGAATCTGGAGGCCCGGTCGTCCGGCCAGAAAATCCTCATGCGCATCGGCGCTGCCGACGCGGTGAAGATCAAGAAGAAGCTCGATGAAATCAAAAAACAAATCCAGCGCCGCATGCGCGACAAAAAAGCGGCTGATTAGGTTCCGGCGCGCGTATGCCCGGAATCCGGCTCCTGTTCCGCAGGGCCCGGCGGCCGGGATTACGCCGGAGGTTTGTTTCTTGCCGCGATCATAAAACCGACGGCCAGGAGGCTTGCCAGGATTCCGAAAACAAAATCGCCTGTGAATCCCGCGGCCAGTTCCCGCGGATGCGTGATTGCGGCCGCGATGTGCGTGTCGTTTTGCGAGATGCCGGCGGGAATCGCTTCGGAAAAGATGGTTTCGAAAAACAGGACGCCCAGCGCGATGGAAAGGCTCCGGCAGAGGCTCAAGATGCCCGCCAGGTCGTTTTTTGCATCGGGAGGCGCGGCGTTCATGATGAGAGCGATGGAAGGCGCTTTGCTCAATCCCTGCGACAGGCCGAACAGGCCCAGGGCAAGGCCGATATCAAGAAGCGGGCTGTCGTGCCCCAGGCCCAGAAACAGGACAAACGACGCCACGCCGAGAGCGAGACCCGCGTATCACACCCGCACCGCGCCGAACCGATCCGCAAGGCGCCCCGTGCAAGGACCGGCGAAACTTCCCGCGGACACAAGCACCATGATCAATCCCGCGCTGTGCGCGTCGAGGCCCCGTCCTTCGATGAGATAAAACGGAAACAGAAACAAAATCCCCCCCATCGTCAGCAGACTGATGCTGACCGAAAGCAGACCGAACGAAATGACACGATTGCGAAACAGCCGGAAATCAACGAGCGGATAGTCGGTCTTTTTCTGCCGCCTGATAAACAGGGCGAGCGTCAGTCCCGAAGCGCAAAAACAGGCGAGGATGGCGGGCGACGTCCAGCCCCACTCCAGTCCTTTATTGACGGCGAAAAGAAGAAAGACGAACGCCAGAAAGGAGAGGACCGCGCCGGCAAAGTCAAACCGCTTGTCGACCGAAAGCGGAAAGGCGGACGGCAAAAAGCGGCATCCGGCGGCAACGGCGGCCGCGCAAAAGGGAAGGTTCACGAAAAAAATCCAGCGCCAGCCGAAGGTTGTGACCAGCCAGCCGCCCAGCGGCGGTCCCAGGCCCACGCCCGCCGCCGCGGCTGTTGTGACGAGTCCGGTGGCGAAAACGCGCCTTTGCGGCGGCAGGTAAATGGGAATAAAAGACATCATGACCGTGAAGAGCATCGCTCCGCCGATTCCCTGAAAAGCGCGAAAGGCCACAAGCCGGCCGAGATTCACGGAGACGCCGCAGGCCAGAGATCCCAGAAAGAAAATGACGAAACCGGCGAGGTAAACCTTCTTGATGCCTTTCATGTCGGCGAGCTTTCCCATGGGCAGCATGAAGCCGGCTTCAAAAAGCAGATAGGCCAGGACCGTCCAGGAAACGCTGCCGGGGCAGACGGAAAATCCCGCGAGAGAACGGGCAGGGTGATGTTGACGATGGTGGCGTCGAGGTTGGCGATAAACGCCCCCGCGCAGATGAGCGCAATCAGGATGTTTTGCCGCTGGGGGTTTTCAATGAGGTACTCGTCCACGAGGCTCCTGTAACGGCTCACAGCCCAAGATGGATATGGCATGGTGAAGTGCGGGGAAGGATTGGAAACCGTTCCCTGCAGAGGCCCATGATCTATCAGCCATCAGCTGCGAACCATGAGCCGCGAGCTGTTCACCATCCACGATTCACCCGTCACATTTTTCTTCGGTCGATGACCCGGCTGGCCTTGCCTTCGAAGCGCTGGATGGTGCGCGGTTCGACGAGTTTGACCTTGGCGGTGATGCCCAGGTAGTCTTTCAGATCTTTTTTCAGCTGGCTTTCCAGCTTCTGCAAGACCTTGACCTCGTCGAAGTTTTCGGCCTGCTTTTCGGAAAGCTCGACCTGCACCTCCAGCGTGTCGAGTGTTCCTTCGCGGTCCACGACCAGCGAGTAGTGCGGTTCCAGGCCCTTGATGCCCACGAGCACGGCTTCGATTTGCGAGGGGAACACGTTGACGCCGCGGATGATGAGCATGTCGTCGCTGCGGCCCATGACGCGGTCCATGCGCACGTGGGTCCGTCCGCAGCGGCAAGGCGCGGGGTTGAGCCGCGAGATGTCGCGCGTCCGGTAGCGGATGAGCGGAAAGGCTTCCTTGGTGAGCGTGGTGAAGACCAGTTCGCCCTCGGAGCCGACCGGCAGAACCTCGCCGGTTTGGGGATTGATGGTTTCCACTAGGAAATGATCTTCAAAGATGTGCATGCCGTCGCGCGCCTCGGCGCATTCCATGGCCACGCCCGGCCCCATGATTTCGGACAGGCCGTAGATGTTCATGGCCGTCAGATTGAGCGCCTTTTCGATTTCGATCCGCATCTGTTCGCTCCAGGGTTCCGCGCCGAAAACGCCCACGCGCAGCGCGAGCGAATGCATATCCAAGCCCATGGCGCGGCCCTGTTCGGCCAGGTTGAGCGCGTAAGACGGCGTACAGCAGATGGCGGTGGGCCGGAAGTCCTGTAAAATCATGATCTGCCGCTTGGTGTTTCCGCCGGACATCGGCACGACGCTGGCTCCGATTTTCTCCGCGCCGTAATGGGCGCCCAGGCCGCCGGTGAAGAGGCCGTATCCGTAGGCGTTGTGGATGATGTCATTTTTCGTGAGGCCCGCGGCCACAAAGCAGCGGCCCATGAGCTCCGCCCAGGTGTCGATATCGCGCTTCGTGTAGCCGACGACGGTGGATGCGCCGGTGGTGCCGGACGAGGCGTGCAGGCGCACAACGTTGCTCATCGGCGTGGCAAACAGGCCGAAGGGGTAATTGTCGCGCAAATCCTGCTTGGTGGTGAAGGGAAACCGCCGCAGATCGTCGAGGCTTTTCAGACTGTCCGGCGTCACGCTTGCCTTGTCGAAGGACTTTTTGTAAAAACCGACGTTATGATAGAGCCGTTCGGCGACCTGTTTGAGCCTTTTGAGTTGCAGGGCTTCCAGGGCCTCCCGGGGCAGGGTTTCGAATTCTTCATTGTAGATCATGAGTTAGCTTTCTCCTGACGAAAAATGATGCTTTCCTATAGCATAAACTCCCCTCAAAACAAAAGTTTTAAGTAGGGTTCTTTAATTACTTATTGACAGGCGTTTTCGTTCTTTCTATACTCTGCGCGTCCGAATGAAATTACAGATTCGAGCCATAAAAAAAGGAGCACAGGCATGGAAATTATCGTCACGAATGAGTCGGATATAGCCATTATTGCAATCAAGGGAAGGCTGGATGCCGTCACCGTTCCGCAACTCGAGGAACAGCTCACCCGGTGGTTCGAACAGCCCGGAACCAAATTGATTTTCGATCTGGACGGGCTCGAGTACATCAGCAGCGCCGGATTGCGGGTTTTCCTCACGACCGCCAAGAAAATGAAGGCGCGCGACGGAAAGATGGGCATGGCCAGGCTTCGTGAAAACGTCAAGGACGTCTTTACCATCTCCGGTTTCATCGCCCTGATTCCTGCCTTTGACACGCTCGGAGCGGCTCAGGAAGCCGTTCGCTAGCGCCGCGTCGGACTGAGGGCCTATGCTGGTAAAACAGATGCCGGCCCGGGTGGAGAGTCTGCATGAACTGCTCACGTTCATCCGGGTCGAAGCGAAAAAAAGAGGATTTTCCGAAAGCGCGCTGGGCCGGATTGAACTTGTCGCCGAAGAGGCGCTGGTTAACGTGTTCGTGCACGGCTACGCAGACGGCCAGGGTGACGTGGAAGTCCGCTGTCTGGTGTCGGACGACCCGGCGCTGACCATTGAAATCCACGACCGGGGCGTTTCCTTCGATCCACTTTCGCTGGCCGATCCGGACGTGCACGCCGACCTGACAAAGCGCAAGATCGGCGGCATGGGCGTGTTTCTCATTCGCAAGATGACCGATGCCGTAGCCTACCGTCGGGAAGGGAACACCAACATTCTGACCATGACTTTCCGCAACCGATGAATTCCGCAAGGTCCGACCGAAAAGCCCGGTCGCTGGATGACCGGGAATACGCGGAGTGCTTTGACGCCTTTAAAAAAATATCCACCGAGTGGACGGCGCTTTCGGACTGGCTGAAAGACGATTTTCTGCCGTCGGCGCCGGACAGGAATTCCGTGCGTGTGATGAGCGTCGGGAGCGGCACGGGGGATTTCGATCTTGTCCTCATGCAAATTCTCGCCGCCAAGATTCCGCACATCGCGTATACGGCGCTCGATCCGAACCGGGAACACAACCGCATCTTTTCCGGCCGATACGATTCCGGCCCCCTTCGCATTGATTCCCTGGAAATCATTCCCGCCGCTTTCGGTCCGGATACCGCCCGGGGGCCTTTTGACATTATCCATCTGACCCACTGTCTTTACTACATTCCCGACCGCCGGGCGGCGATCGAAAGCGCCTGGCGGCTCCTGGCGCCGGGCGGAAGTCTGCTGATTTTTCACCAGACGCCCCTGGGGGTCAATGAAATCCAGAAGGCCTTTCTCCGGCGGGTGAAGGGCGACGAGAAGGAAATGTTTTCCACGCTCGACATTCGGAATATTCTGGAGGACCTGGCGTTGCCTTACACACACGACCTTCTGGTGTCCGATCTCGACGTGACGGACTGCCTTCGGGAGAATGATGCGGGCCGGCGGCTTTTGTCCTTCATGCTCGAGTGCCACAGCGAAGACATCGAGCCCGCGCTGCGCGGGGAAATCGTTGCTTTTATCATGGAAACCTGTCGGCGGGTGGACGGGCGATATTTTCTTTTTCATCCCGGCGGAATTTTCCGGATGATTAAAGAAGCAGACGTTTCGTAACCTGTCGCCGGGCCGGAGACTCTCCGGCCCAGCCGGAAACCGGCCGTTTTTCGGGTGAACGAAACAGCCGGCCGAATCCGAGAGGAGGAGAAAATGAAACAGATCAAATTTTTTCTTCTGATTTTTTGTTGTCTGGCGGCGCCGTTTTCCATCCCCGCGGCGTTTTCCGAACCCCTCGCGCCGGAAGATCCGCGGGTGAAACAGTGTCTCGTCTGCTGCGAAGGCAAGCAGCGGGCCTGCTACAACATCTCCGCCGACCGGCGGCAGTGCGCCGTGGCTTATCAGGCCTGCGTGGATAACTGTCTTTCGGAAGGGAACACCGTTGCCGAATGGAGCGACTGCTGGAGTACAGCGCGCCCCTAACCTGGCCGGGGTTGATTTCGGACGAAAAGTGTGGAATATTGGTTTCGCACGGGTTGACAGGCTGCCTGTTTTTTTTAAGATCGTTCCACCGTCTGCAAAATCTGCTCAAGAACCGGCGCATTCCTCCAAATGAAAACCGTCTGACTCGAAATGTGAAAATCTGTTTTTCCTGTGGCCGCTCAAACCCGCAAGGGCGACGGCTTTGTCCGTTGCCAAAGCCATCGGCAAGACGTGGGAGGAGGTCAGAGCCATGAGAATAGCGGTCTTAACCGGCGGCGGCGATTGCCCGGGCCTCAACGGCGCGATCAAATGGGTGACCAAGTCGGCGCTCGATCCGCTTTTGGAAAAGAGACGCCGTGTGCGGTTCGACGTCGTGGGTATCCGTAACGGCTGGAAGGGGCTGGTGGAGCTTGAACCGGAAAATCCGGAAAGCCTGGCCCGACATACGCAAAAACTCGACGAGGAAATCGTCCGCACCTGGGACCGTTATGGAGGAACCAATCTCGGAACGTCCCGGACCAATCCGTTTAATCCCCAGAAGGACGCCTCGGCCCGGGTGCTGGAAAACATCAAGGCGCTCGGCATCGACGTCATTGTGGCCGTAGGCGGCGAGGATACGCTGGGGGTACTGTCCAAACTCCACCATCTCGGCGTTCGAACGGTCGGCATTCCCAAGACCATCGACGCAGACCTGGTGGGCACGGACTATTCACTGGGTTTCGATTCCGCCGTCAACATCATCATGGAGGAAATCGACCGCCTGCGAACAACCGCCGGGTCCCACAACCGGATCTTCGTTGTGGAAACCATGGGACGGCACGCGGGCTGGCTTGCCCTGCACGGCGGCGAATGCAGCGGGGCCTACATCATTTTGATTCCCGAATACCCCTTTGCCGTGGAAAAAGTCTGCTCGCTTCTGGAGGAGCGCCGCGGGCGGGAAGGGCAGTACAGCATCATCGTCGCCTCCGAAGGCGCGACGACCACCGCCCACAAAGAATTCGTCAAGAATGCCGCGGTGGACGAATTCGGGCACCGTTCTCTGGGCGGGATCGCGTCCTATATCGCCCGGGAGATCGAGGAGCACACCGGTTGGGAAACCCGTTACGTGATCTTGAGCCACCTGCAGCGGGGCGGATCGCCCTCGGCCCGCGACCGGCTCATGGCGCGCCGGTTCGGAATTGCCGCGGTGGACATGATCGTAAGCGAGGATTTCGGCCGGATGGTCAGCCTGCGGCAGGGCGATATTACTTCCGTGCCCCTCAAAACCGTCACCGAACGGCTGAACCTGATTGATTTAAGCAAATACTACGACACGGAACGCTACAACGCCAAACGTTCGTTTCTCTGAGCCGCAACGCCGGTCAGGGGATGGAGAAAGCGCTATCTTTTGCCCGGAAAGCCGGCGAGGGTCTTGCGCTCTTTTTCCCACGCGTCTTTCAACTGGTTTTGATGCTCGATTGTCTCGATTTTGAATTTTCTGATGAGGCTGCCGGTTGCAGCATCCTTGCCGCTGAAATAATTGTAAAATTCCCGCTCCAGAATGGATTGCTCGAGATCGCGGCTTATCGACAGGGCGTTGATCAGGGTGATTTTGTTTTCCCGGGTTTTGCTTTGCGCCTCTTTGATGATGTCGAGAACCTTGCTGACCGTGTAGGTTCGGGTCAGCTTTTCGTCGAAATAAACTTTTCCGTCCCGGGCCAGCGCGTGCAATTGGGCGACCCAGGCGGCGTGCTGGGCTTCCTGAGCGGCCATGGTGATCCATAAATCCCGGTACTTGGGGAATTTATCCGCAAACAATTTGTACAGAGCGCCCATTTCCGATTCGAGTTGTTCCAGAAGATCTAAAATCTTATTTTGGTAATCCTGCAACATCAGCATAAGTCTCCTGCAAAATGAGCGATGAAGATAAAAGGCATTATAGCCACCGCCGGCACGTGCGTCAAAAATATTTTTACCGGTTGCGAAACCCGGCGGCCGGTCGCAGACCTTGCAAAAGGCGGGGCGCCCCGCATGCGGCGCGTTTCCCATTGACAGATACGGCCATTCTTCTTATATCTTTTCCGAGAGACGAACATTTATGAAATATGCGCTAACCCTCATCTTGACCGCTGCGCTGCTTTGCGCTTCCGCCCGGGCCGCCGACTGGAAGGGGCAAGCCGATGCGGCGCTCGCCATGACGCCCGCCGCGCGCGCCGTTCTGGAAAACAAACCGGAAAAATCCGCGCAGGAGATTTACCTGCTCACCATCTTTTATTACCGGGAATTTCAGAAAGCGAAGCTGAAAAAATTGGAAAGCGATTATGCAAAAGTTCTGTCCGGAACGCCGGAGATGCAGCTTTTGCAGGGCATCATGCTGATGTGGGACCACCGGCAGGAGGAAAGCCGCCGGGTACTGGCCGGCCTCGTTGCCGCGCATCCGGATTTTCATCCGGCCGCCGTCACGCTTGCTCACCTGGATTATTTGCGCAAGGATTTTGAGCGTTCCTATGCGGGCGCCCGGCGGCTTATCGGCCGGAAAAAGGAACTCTCCCGTTTTCATTTTACGGTGAGCCTGCTCGTGGCTTCCGGCGCGAAGGGTGTTCTGGCCCATAGAAATCTGGTCATCGCCATTCCCGCTTATTTTGAGGTGAACGGTTATCTGAAAGAAGCGCAAAAACAGCTGCCGGATTCCGCCGAAGTGCTCTATGCGATAGGCACGTACCGTCTGCTGACGCCGTCCATCGCGGGCGGGGATCTGGATATGGCCGTCTCTCTTCTCGAGCGTTCCCGACGGCTCGCGCCGCAGAATCCGGGCGTTTACGTCCGCCTGGCCCAGGCCTACCGGGCCCGGGGGCTTGCACCGGTTTCGCGGCAGTACCTCGAACAGGCGCGCGCGATCGACCCGCAAGACGAACTGCTCCTCGATGACCTCTCGGGAGAAAAGGTTTTTCTCGACGCGCCGTAGAAAGGGAACTGCCGAAAAGAGAAAATTATCAAACCTGCGGCAAACCCGCTCTTGGGGCAGGTGTTGATAAATAGCCATGTGCCGGGCGCTTCGATCAAGGCGATTCCTCCGTTTATCGACCGCGAGGGAAACAGGCCGATGGCGCCACAGCTGCAAAAACGGGCGATTGCCTTTGTTGGCAATCGCCCGTTTGAACTGCAAATGAGAAAAAAGCCGTCCTGCGCGACGGCTCTCTATCCCAAGGCCGCGGTTACTGGCAGGCTTTCGGATAAGCGGAGCAGGCCGCGTTTACCAGCGGCACGATATTGTTCGAGGTAAAGGGGCTTGCCCCCTGGGCTTTGTAGACCTGGTCCGTGTACCCCCAGCTCGTGACGCCGACAACCACGTTGGTGTTCGCATCGGACCCGACGGAAATGCCGTTGAGGTTGGCGACATAGCCCAGATTGACGACTTCCGGTCCACCGCTCGAGCCGCCGGTCTGCCGCGATCCCCATACCGTGTTTCCTGCCGCGGCGCCGTCGACATACCCCTGGGAATCGGTCCGCTGCATTTTGAGACCGCTGTCGTGGGAAACGGGATACCCCAACTGTTGAATCAGGGCCTGATTGAGGGAATTGAATCCATAGCCGTTCCAGCCGTATCCGAACCAGCCGGTCTTCTTGCCGGGATACCCCATGAAAGTCGGTTTTACGACCAGCACGGCAACATCGTTTTGGCAGACCACGCCGGACTGGGCGCAGGGATCCGTTCCGTTAAGATAGGAGCTCATGACATAAGCGGCCACCGTACTCCACGTTCCGTAAGGTTTGGTGGTGCCGTAAAGGGCGGGGATATACTTCCAGTTGGTATAAAATGTCGACGCGCCGAAGTCCGCGACGCAGTGCGCGGCGGTCACGATCACGCCGGTCTTGATCAGGGAGGCGCTGCATACGTAGGTGTTCGACCCGATGTTGAAGTACAGTTTGCCCGCGGCGCGGTAGGGGAACGTCTTGGAAAAGGCGTTGTTCGTTCCCCAATCCACACGGCTTGTGGTGTAGGGAATATTTGTGAGTCCGAATTCCATGGGCTGGGCTGAGCTCTGCGCGGCCCTGGGCCCTGCGGTCGCGGATAAATCTGTTACCGTTCCGCTGGTGATGACGCTTCCCCGGAAGCCGGGCTGAAATCCCGGAGCTCCGCTGGGCCGCGCCGCAGCGGCGACGCCGCTGGGTTTGATCGCGGCCTGCGGCAGAGGCATGGGAAGGGCGCGGTCATAATCGATGGCGGCATCCCCCGACGCCTGGCTGTCGTGGGAATAAACGGTTAATTTGCCGATCTGCGACACTTTTCCGCCGTCGGCCGCATAGGAGGAAAACCCTCCCATCAGACACAGCGCCGCGGACAGAGCCAAACTCAATACTCCGGAAATCTTCTTCATGGTCTTTCTCCTTTGGTGGTTAAAACGTGGTTGGAAATCATATGACACATAGCACAATGTTCCTGCGAAGCGAAGCGATCATTAGCAAATCTTGTGTCCCGATTCAAGCCCAATCAGAAGCCGGCAGGTTTTTCATAAGCGCCGGATTTCCGGATAGCAGCCTATTGCTTTTTTTGAACCTTCGTCGTTCCTGTTTCCGCTGTGTCTTTGGCGTCGTCGCCTTCGGAGCCGGCCGCCACTCCGGGCTCGCCCTTGGGCGGGGCTGATTTTACCGTGGCGTCGCCGGGTTTGATGGTGGCTTGAGGCAGGGGCATGGGCCGGGCGTTTTCCTCATCTATGACCGCTTTCCCGGCCCGGCTGCCGGGCGTATACACGGTCACGCCGTCTTTTTGGGTGATCTTGTCTTCCTCGGCCATCGCGCACCCCGCAATCAGTCCGGTTCCGAAAACAGCCGCGGCCAGCACAAAAAACAAAGCGTTCGAAACCTTTTTCATGGAAGATTTCCTTCTTCTTTTTTTGAACGGCGCAAAAGTCGTCCGGGACGGGGTGAAGCGGCCCGGAGCGAAAGCCCGGCGTCTTTTTTTGCCGGAGCAATTGTACCACACAGTCGTATCGCGTGTACAACAAATTCCTTTTTTCGGGAGTCAGGTTCGGTATTTTTTCGTCCGCGGCGCATCCGGGAGGCGCATGCGCCGGATCTTAGAAAATTTTTCCTTCGCCGACGAGCCAATCGGCGTCGGAATCGATTTCGCGGTCCACCGCCAGGAGCGCAGGCGGCAGCGGATCGCCTGCGCGCCGGCGCCGGACCAGGCCGCAGGACACGCAAAAGAGCTGGGCCATGACCTCGTCTATGATTTCCCGGGGGATGCCGTAGTACAGGAAGTTGAGCGGCATGCCTCCGCCTAAAAGATAGATGATCTTGTCGCCGGAGGGACGATCGGTAAAACGCAGCCGGACTTCGTACCCTTGCAGGATGCCGGTCTGCAAATCCCGCAAGGGTACGAAGTCGACGCTTGCGGCCCGGTCGCCCACGCGCGCATCCGGAGCGTCGCGCAGAGATTGCAGGTAATTTTGCGCGTCGGCAAACTCCACCGTCTTGGTCGAGCCGCTGATTAAAAATACGGCCGGCTGCCGGCCGTGAAGGAGAATTTCCTCCAGATGGCTGCGCTGCAAAAGAGATTGGCCGGTCACGCCGATGAACATGTCGGCGTTTCTCAAAACGCCGCTTTCCAGATCGTCGAGGGTGCGGACTTCCCGAATGCCGCCCTCAGCGCCGTTTCCGGCGGCGATGTCCACGCCGCAGAGGCTGCCTTCGGCCAGGCGGCGGCTAAGCTCCGCCTTGAGAAAGCCGCCGATGGCGCCGGCCGAGCCCAAAAGGACGACGTTGCGGCGGGAAAAGATCAGGCCCAGACGGTGAAGAATACTTTCTACGGCGTTGAGAATCGAGATGGCGCAGGCTTGCGCCTCCGGGCCTCTTTTTAAATCCGAGACGGCGATGCTGGCCGCCGGAAACCGGAGCTTTCCGAGAGCCTGAACCACCTCGTTTACGTAATCGTAGCCGTTTTTCGTGTGTTCTACGCTACCGGCAAAGACCGGGGCGAGCCAGTCCGAAAACAGCATGGCGCCATCGTCCGCGGTCAAAGGCAGGCGGAAGGCTGCGAAAACGTCTCCGATGGTTTTGCCTTCCAGGCAGAAGCGGTTCAGAAGCGGCGCGAGGTAACCGCCGTCTTCCACCAGGAGCATCTGCCGGTTCGCCAGGCGGGCCGAAGCGGTTTCCTTCAAAAAAAAGTGTCCTGCCGCCAGGCGCATGGCGCCCAGGAAATCCGGAGCTTCGTCCGCCAGCGCCTGATCGACGGCACAATCGTCGTCAAGCGGCGTGAACTGGCGCGACAGCAGGTAGGCGCCGCCCAGCTTCAGGCGCGATTCCATTTTCTGGAGGCCGTAAAAGCGGAACGTTTCCGGAGGCAGGCTCATCAAAGTTTCCAGATAGGCGTCCGGCACAATGCCCGCGTACTGGACAAAAAAGGTCGCAAGCGTTTCGCAGCCGGCGTCGGCAAACGCTTTTAACAGGCCGAGCACTTCGGCGGTCGCATGGTGGATGACGAAAAGCCTCACGCCCGCCAGCGCCCGCGGCCGGCGCGCGAGCGCCGCTTCCAGCGCTTTCATCGGCGCCAGGTAATCCGCCAGATCCTGTTTCTCGCGGATTTCGTCGAAACTCACGTTGAGGCAGGCGCCCCAGCGGGAAACGTCGCAGTAGATGTGAAACGCTCCGGAAATCATCTCGACGGTCTGCCCCTGCGCCAGCATCTGCAAAACGGCCGGGTCTTCGAGGAGTTGAATCTCTTTGACCAGCATGCCGAGCGATTCGCTCAGGGCGGCGGCGTCGCTTTTTTCCAGAAAAATCATCTGCCGGTCGTCGGTGGGCCAGGTGAAGCGGATTTGCTGCACGCGGGGCAGGCCGGTTTGCTTCAGATAAGCGAAAAAGTCCGGCAGCTGCGCCGCCGTTTCCACATGCTCGGCTCGGTGGTTCAGGGCGTCGTGCAATATGCCCTGATGGATTTTTTCGGCCGTCGAAAAAATGTCGGCAAAAAAAGAGCGTCTGAGCGGCTGATCGACCACGCGATGGGGAATGTGTTTGAGCTGCAGGCGCGAATGGTCCGCGTCTTCGATGGTGATGCGCAGAAAACGGCCCGGCCGGCTGTGCTCCACCAGATAGTAATGACCGCCCGGATCCTCAGCGTCGTGGAGATGAAACGGGAACAGCAGAGCGGGCGGCGCCGCGGCCTCGGGCGATTGCAGGCCGAAGTAGCCGGGAAAGAGCGCGCCGCCCCACCGTTCGGTCTGGAGCGCCCGGAAAATCATCTGCAGGCGCAAGCCGAAACTCCGGTGATTGAAGGGCAGCCCTTCGGCCGCGTCGAGCCGCACATAAATCGTCACCCAGTCCAGACCGGCGGCGGCCAGTTCCGGCGTCAGGCGGGGATCCACTTTGCGGCGCACCATGATATCGGCGGCGCCGAAGGCGCACTGTTCGATGACCTCCTCCGCCAGAAGCGAAACAAACGTATGCAGGTTGCGGAAAACGCGGATCCGGGAAAGATCGAGGGCGATGTGCCGGTCGCTCTGCCGAAGCGGCGCCGCGCCGAGCGTCGCCAGTTCCTCGAATGCGCCGGCCGTTGTTTCCCGCGCTTCCCGGTCGGCCTGAGTCCGGATCAGGGTCGTAAGCATGTCGCCAACGTCGCGTTTCATCATTATTCTTTCTCTTCGTCTGAGGGTGAAATATCCAGCAGCACTTTGAGGGCGTCGCTTTGCGTCGCCCGGACAAAGGCCTCCCGAACGCGCGCCAGCGGATAGCGGGCGGTGAAAAGCCGGTCGAGCGGCATGTCCGGAAACTCGCGCATGATGCTGAGCCCGTCGGCAAAGCGTCCGCAGCGTGATCCCAGAACTGTCTGTTCGTTCACAACGATCGGCGCCAGATTGACGTCGCCGGAAACGGCGACGGTGGATTTCATCACAATCGTTCCACGCGGCCGGCACAGCGCCATGGCTGCGACAATTCCCGCGCCCGACCCGGTGGCCTCCACGACGATGTCCGCGCCGGGCATAACATTCTTTTCTTTAAGAGCGGTCCGGATATTTCGCCACCGGAGGATCTCCAGCTTTTCCGGATGATGCCCCACGACCGTAACATCCGAAAGGACCGTGGCAAGCACCCAGGCGCACAAAATGCCTAAACGCCCGTCGCCGAGGACCACCGCCCGCTCGTTGCCCGCGGGCCGCAGCTGCTCCAGAATCTCGCAGGCCGCAGACAAGGGCTCGACAAGAACCGCGCGTTCGTCCGAGAGATGATCCGGGACCGCAAGGAGGTTCGCGACGGGCAGGACGCAGTAGTCGGCCATGCAGCCGTCGAGGCGGGAGATGCCGAGGGTCGAGCGGTTCGGGCAGTGACGCCCCAGATCGCAGCGGCACCAGTCGCACTGCCCGCAGGCGGCGTTGATTTCGCCCACCACTCTCCTTCCGATCCAGGAAGCCTCTTCGCACTGATCCACGTGGCCGACAAACTCATGCCCCAGCACGCCTTCAAATCCCTTGTACCCTTTCAGAATTTCCATGTCCGTTTTGCAGATGCCGGCGAGCCTGACGCGAATTTTCGCCCAGCCGGGCCTGATTTGCGGCACAGGATAATCCTCGACGTAGGTGAGTTTGCCGTTGAAAACCGCCGCTGCCATAACGTCCATGCTGCTTTCCTCATGCTCCCCGGAATTTCCGGGCCTTTTCCTTCAACGCGCGGAAATAATCCGTATCCACGATGTCGGAAACGTCGCGGGCCTGTTTTTCGCGGTCGATTGTAATTTGCAGTTCTGCGACCTGGCGCTGAAGGCTGTTTTCTCTTTCCCCGACTTTTCCGGCCATTTGCTCGAAAATGCGGGCCAGCCGTCCCAGTTCGTCTGCGCGCGCCGATACGGCCGCCAGTTCGGGCAGATCGTAGCGGCCTTTTTCCACGGCTTCGGCCGCGCGTCCCAGCGCCGCCAGCGGCGCGGTCATCTTTCGGACAAAAACGACAGCAGCGACAAATCCGATCACCAGCAGGCCGACGGAGACGATGGCGGCAATGTAAAAGTTTTGCACCATGGCCCCGTGCGAAACCAGATCATCGAGGACCGCCCAGGTGATCGAACCGGCGGTGGCGAGAATGCTCGCGATCAAAAGGCCGGTGATCATTAAAATCGTGCGCGTCTCAAGGGTCAGGACGATTCTTCCCGCAATCAGAAGAATTGCCGGAACCAGGATGAAGCCGTTTACCGCGTCGGTGAGAAACGCCGGCAGAATCCAGGAGGGGAGGGAAGCGGGAAACGTCATGAAATGCAAAAAGAGCCAATCCAGGACGACCGCCGTTCCGACGCCCGCGGCGCAGGCGAAAACGATGCTTCCCTGCAGAATGCCGAACGCGCGGACGGTGTCGATGCGGCGGATGTGCCGGTAAACGGCGAGCCCGGGAATGAGGCCCATGAGACCGTTGGCGATATGCCAGTTCCAGAATTTGAAAGCGCCGAAGCCGCTGATGGCGTCGCCGACCACATTGCCCGCAAAACCCGTGATGAAGCCGGCCAGCGGGTGGACCAGAATGCCCACGGCCATCGGCAGCGCGATCTGCGGCCGAAAGGAGATGATCGGCGCGGACGGCAGCAGGAAAATATTGGAAAGGCTGTTCAAGAGCCCGTAGACGACGGCAAAGATCAACCCGGCAAGGAGGATTTTCTTTGCGTCTGGATTCATGTCTCGATTCTCCGGAGAATGCCGTCTATGGCCCGGCCAAGCGACGAATCCGGGTGCGTGAGACAAAAAATGCCGGAGCTTCCCAACTCCATCATCTCGTCGGCGTGCGGCAGGACCCCCGCCACGTCGCAATTGTAGGTTGCTGCGACTTTAGCGGCCAGCGCGTCGCCGCAAAGCGAGGCGGGCGCTTTGTTGACGATCAGAAACATCCGGGGAACCTCGAGCGCGCGGGAAACCTCGACTGTTACGGCCGTTCCCTGGTAATCCTGCTGGTCGGGACGCAGGAGAATGAGGAGGGTGTCGGCGATGGCGATCGACATCAGCGTCTCCTCGTTTAAGCCCGGATGGGTGTCGATGAAAAGATAATCGAGCGCGAACTGCTCAATGGCCTGCTGATACCCTTCCTTGAGCAGATTGATGTCGTAGCCGTAATGCAGGACCCGGGCAATGTCGCCCGTGCGGATGCTCGAGGGGATGAGAAAGAGCTTTCCCCGCTCTTCCGGTCCGAGAATCCGGGACACGTCGTAAACCGCGCGTCCGATGTCGCATTTGCCCCAGAGGAAATCGTTTAAGGTATGGGCCGCGTCTTTCGGATCGAGGTTGAACAGCACGTGAATGCCGGGAGACTGGATGTCCGTATCCACGACGCCGACGCGCCGGCCCTGCCGGGCCAGCAGGCAGGCCAGGTTGGCCGCTGTGTTGGATTTTCCCGTTCCGCCCCGAAAGGAATGAATCGCGATGATCTCAGGCATGGCATTCTCTCCATCGAATTGCCTCGCAGTATAAGAAAGCCCCCCTGCCTAGTCAAGGATATCTTGACGATATCTTGACTAGGAAATACCCCTTGCCAAATCGATAAAAAAGGTATCTCTGAAATACGGGGCTGGATTAAAACCGAACGAAACATTCTGCCTGAATCATGGACGCATTCAGTTTTTTTAATCGGACATCTTCGACAGGAGGATTGAGCAATGAACATCAGCGAGCTTTTGGGAGCCGTGGTACAGTCGGGCTTGTCACCGTCATCCGGTGACCGGCTCAAAAATTCACTGGGCGGAGGAAATGTGCTGGACAGTCTTTCCGCAATGATGGGACGCTCATCCGGACCGTCCGGCGGCGCCGCAGGCGATCTGTTGTCCGGTGTTCCGGGCGGGGGAAAAAGCGGCGGCGGCAGCATCGGCGAGATGCTCTCCGGCGCGTTGCGCGGCGGGCAATCCGGCGGCGCCGCGGGTGGTGCGGGGAGCATCGGAGATTTGCTTTCCGGTCTTCTGGGCGATGCGGGGAAAGCCGTCGGCGGCAATAAAAATCTGGCCATAGGAAGCTTGGGGGCGCTGATCGGTTCGCTTATGGGCGGCGGCAAAAAATCATTGGGCGGCGCCGTGGGCGGAGGGCTTGTGGCGCTGCTCGGGGCCCTGGCCTTTAATGCGCTCAAAGGCAGCGGCCAGGCCAAAACGCAGGTTCCGGTGGGATTGCTGGAGCCGCAGACCGATGCCGAAGTCAAGGAGCTGGAGCAGAACTCAGAACTGATTTTGCGCGCGATGATCAACGCCATCAAAGCCGATGGCCGGATTGACCAAAACGAAATCGACCGCCTGACGGGGAAAGTCGAAGAAATCGGACTGGACGAAGATGGACGCCGCTATTTGCAGGAACAGCTTCGCGGGCCGATGGAAACGGAAACCCTTGTGGCGCTCGCCCGGGGGCAGGCGGAACTGGCGGCCCAGATGTATGTCGCGTCTCTGCTGGCGATCGAGGTGGATACGCCGGCGGAAAAAAGTTACCTGGAAGATTTCGCCGCCAAGCTTGGATTGAATGCCCAGGTGACCGAACGCATCGGCCGACTGGTGGGGTTGCAGCCGGGATAATAGTCATCCCGAAAAAGCATTTCTGACGGACATGGTAAACTTTTCCGTTGTCTTTCCGGGGGACGCGCCGACGGGCGCCAGAAAATGAATATCTGTCCGGCAAGAGAATAACGCCTGACACGAGCAGGCCCTCAGAAGGGCATCGTATGCAGTGCGCCAACCGGGACGCGGAAGAGGTTGCGAATCAGAAACCCAAACGCGCAGCAGCGGGGGATATCCGCAGTTTCACGACAGCGCTAAAAATCGTCATTCCCGCGCAGGCGGGAATTCAGGAGGAATAAACTTGCCCCCGGTTTTGCCGGGGTGGCGATGTGACTGTGGCCTCTGAATCTATACCCTACAGACAGACAATACTGCTTTCTTTTTCCCGGGAAGCGATCCGGACCTCCGGCTTCAGATCGCTTCTTTTTCCGATCATCTCCATAAACGTCCTGAGCGCCAGCTCCGGCGTATTGTTGTTTGCCGAAAGATGGGACAAGAAGACGTGTTTCAGGCGGGAGGACGCATGTGCAAGCGCAAGCGCGGCGGCCTGGACATTGGACAGGTGGCCCACATCGGAGGCGATCCTTCTTTTCATATACGCCGGGTACGGCCCGGTCTTCAGCATCTGTTCGTCGTAGTTGGATTCCAGAAAGACGGCGTCGGCGCGGCGCAGATATTCAATCACGTTTTCGCAGTGTATGCCGATGTCCGTCATCACCGCCACATTCCGGTCGGCGGAAGAGACGGAAAAACTGCACGGCTGGGCTGCGTCGTGCGATTTCAGAAAAGGATGAACGCAGAGGCTGCCGACCTGCACCTTTTGCCCCGGGGAAAAGAAGCTGACCGATCCACCGTTGATGGTTCGCCCGTAGGCCGCGTAGGTCTTTTGCGTCAGGAAAATCTCCATCCCGTGTTTCCGGGCGAAGACATCGCTGCCGTGAATATGATCGTTGTGCTCGTGGGAAATGAATACGCCCCGCAGTTTGGACAAAGAAAGTCCGAGCCGGTTCATCCTTTCGATAATCTGTTTGCGGCTCACGCCCGCGTCGATCAAAACGGCGTCGTCGCCTTCTTCCAGATAATAGCAGTTGCCGTTGCTGCCGGACGCCAAAGAAGCAATTTTCAAAATCCGTTCACCTTCCGTAATATCTCAACATGCGCTTTCCGTCGATTGGGCCGGCCGGGAAGACTTTGCTGCACTTCCTTTTCATGTCCTTTCGACCGGAGGAAGAAATCTTTCTGCCGGACCAGCGGGAAGACCCCTGAGCTAGTGGTGTTTGCGGTTTTGGGCGGCAATTGTCAAGAGGAAAGATCGGGCGATCAGGCGGTAACGCAATCCTGTTCAAGCGAGGAAAGGTCATCTGCATTAAACTTGCAAATTGAAAAGCAATTTTTTTAAGATCAATAAATTCATCGCGTTTTTCCGTGCGGTTAGAAATGGCCAAAGGCTTTGTTATTTCTTACCCTTTCTAAAGCGCCTGTTCCAGCAACTGCCCGTATTCCTTCAACCATGCTTTTGCTTTTTCCATTGTCGAGGTTTGTGACCGCACTATGTTCCAAAACCTGGGTGTGTGATTGGCCTCAATGAGATGAGTGAGTTCATGGACGATAACGTAGTCAATGACAAACATAGGGGCCTTGATCAGCCGCCAGTTGAAATGCACATGGCCCTTCATGGTACAAGAACCCCAGCGATAACGGTTGTCAACAATACGAATTGCGGCGACATCCACACCGAGGGCGCGAGCATGGAGTTTGGTTCGCGGAATAATTTTTTCTTCGGCGCGGCTGATGTGCCACTGACGCAAAGCTTCCATTCTTTTTTCTGTATTGATGGCCGGAATCAGGAAACGCTGTTTAAATTTAATTTCTGTTGAACCGTTTTTTGCGATGTCAACGCGATATTGCCTGCCAAGATAGAGAACCGACTCGCCGCTGACCAGTTCCTTTCCCGGCGGATGAGGCAGATCCTGATATTTCTGGGCATGGCCCGTCTTTTCGTAAATCCACCCGCGTTTTGACTCAACCACACGCCGGATATCTTCGTCGGACATTCTCTCCGGTGCGTGGACCACAACGCGGCGATCCCGTTCGACGGATATCGTCAATTTGTGTCGTTTGGCTGATCTCTGAATGATGTAGGAGAGCTCCATCCTGTCACTCTGCGTAAAGGATAATGTCGTTTTTGCTTTCAGCGATTTCCATGATCCGGGAAATAATGCGCGCTCTGTTTTTTACGATGCCAGGAAGCTCTGAGAATTCGGGAGCCAGCAAGGCGGCTTGAATATCAGCTTTTAATTTATTGCGGGCAGGAATGCTTTCCCAGAACCCGGTAAGTTTCAATTCCCGTTCGACAATCAGAAACACTTTCTGCGTCAGGTCAACCAAATGGCTGATCCTGTCTTCGTGATTCATGCCATAGTCAGGGGCAGGCTCGGCAATTGGCACGGCCTGAGGCTGAGCTGCCGCACCTTCACCGAATATTTCTCTGGCAAACATGCGGAAGAACGGCATCTGCTTCTTCCTGTGTAGTCCATAGGTCGGCTCTTTACCGGCATTAATGATGCGTTCGCGCAGCTTCTCCAGTTCCTCATAAATCTTTTTCCAGTTGTTGCGAAATTTTTCAAATATCGCAGCCAATGCGGCGGCGAAGGACGCCTGAAGATCAGGATCATCAGCCAGTTCAATATCCAGGTGATGGCGAATGGCATGCTCCACTTCCGCCGCCTTGGTCTTGGTCCGGCTTCGCTTGTCAACTTCCTTTTCAAAATCCGCATCAAGGATAGAGATCGGTTCGATTTTTACCTCGATACCCTTGGATTCCAGATAGGCGTCGGTAATCCCGCGTAACTTGGCGGGAATGCCTTTCATGCTCAGGCGTTCATCCCGGAAATGCTTTCCTGCCAGCACGTTGATTTCGGCCAGGGCCTGGTAGTCGGCCATGTAGGCAAGCGCTTCTTTTGCCGGGAATACGAGGTTCAGGCATCGGGTCAACTGTTTAAAGGCCAGCATGAAATCAAAACGCAGATCTTCGTCATAGAAGATATCAAAGAATGCATCATGATCCGTCAGGTCTGTGAGTCCGTGTTTCTTAAGCAGGTCCAGAATGGCCGCATGAGACGCTTGCAGCTCCCGCAACTCTTCCTCGGGGAAGCTCAGGGTGTCGATCACTTCCTTCTGTTCACGTTCATCATAAGTATCAATAGCCTTTTTCAGGTGGTGGCCGATGCCCACATAATCCACCACAAAGCCCTTATCCTTGCCTTCTCCGCCCACGCGGTTGACGCGGGCAATGGCCTGAAGCAAATTGTGGGCTACAATAACCTTATCCAGATACATGACCTGCTCAACCGGCGCATCAAAGCCGGTCAGCAACATATTGTTGACAATCAGAATGCCCATGTCACCGGTGATTTCTTCTTCCTTGTTCCCAAAAGCCATCTTGAAACTCTTGATGCTGGTTTCATGTTTGGAATCATCCGCATAGGCCTTAAGGTGAGGCAAGTCATTGTGATTGCCGGAGATGATTACGTCCGTCGTCAGCTTTTTTAATTGTTCGAAGTCTATTGCCGGCACGTTCCACGACTTGTCATTCCCGCGCAGGCGGGAATCCAGAGGTTCTTTAGAATTATTCCTGGATTCCGGTTCATGCCCGGAATGACCGCATTTGGCCTTTTCCAATTCAGCAATGGCCGCCGTCAGCGCATCATCAATAAAACCCTTGTAACGCACCGCTGCTTCGCGGGACGTGGCCACCACCTGCGCCTTATAGCCATTGGGGAATACATGCGTCAGATAATGCTCGATCATGTCTTTGGCCTTGGCCTCAATGGTAGTCTTGGATTCCAGGTAGGCCTCACGGGAACCGTAACCCAGAATATCCATACGCTGCTGAAGGTTATAATCGCTGAAGACATCCGCAAAAGCCGTATCCATCGCCTTTTGGTCTGCCACTTCAGCGTTATGCGTGCGTCCTTCATAGACGATCTCCAGCGTCACACCATCATCAATGGACTGGCGCATCGTGTATTTGTCGATGTAGTCGCCGAAGACGCGCTCCGTTTTGTCGATCGGCGTTCCTGTGTAGCCGATGCGGGCGGCGTTGGGGATGCCGCGATCAAGGTTCGCACCCAGCATGGCATACTGTGACCGGTGCGCTTCGTCGGTCATCACCAAAATGCAGGGGCTGGCGTTCAATTCCGGGAAGGTTTCCGTCAAATCCGCTTCGCGAAATTTGTGGATCATGGCCATGACCAGATCGGAGGAATCGGAGCGCAACAGTTCTTTGAGTGTCTTAATGCTGTCAGCCACTTTGACCGTAAAGCCGATACTCTGGCTGGTTTCCGTCAACTGACCTTCCAGTTGTGTACGGTCGGTGACAAAGACCACCTTCCAATGCGAGAGCCGGGCATGTCGATACATCTCCCGAACCATAAACATCATGGTCAGCGATTTGCCCGAGCCCTGCGTATGCCAGATAATACCGCTCCGTTCGCGGGGGCTTTGGCCCATCAGCAGTCGCTTGACTGCCAGCTTGACGGCGCGAAACTGCTGGTAACGCCCCACAATCTTGATCGTCTCACCCTTGTCGTTGGTCGAAAAGAGCGTAAAGGTGCGAATGAGATCCAGCAGATTATCACGGTCGAGCATTCCGGCCACCAGTCGCTGCTGATCGTTGGGGCCGCTTTCACCGTGTTCCAGATCATCGACCGTGCGGGGGTAAGGATCGGCCCAGCGGTAGAAGTATTTTTCACTGTGCGTGGTAATCGTGCCGAACTTGGCCTGCTGACGGCAGGTGGCAATGACAAACTGATTATAGAAGAAAAGAGGCACGCTGCCCTCGCCCCTGGCCCCACGCTGTTCGCTGTAGCGCAAGATCTGATCAATGGCTTCCGGGATAGCGTCTTTAACCTTGGGGGATTTGCATTCCACCACCACCACCGGCAGGCCGTTTAAGAAAAGGACAATGTCCGGCACGATATGATGCTCCGTGCCCAGGATGCGCACCTTGAGCTGGCAGACCGCAATAAAGCGGTTATTGTCGCGATGCGTAAAATCCACAAAACGCACCGTCGGGCTTTTCTCGCCCGTGCGGCGGTTAACACTTACACTGGTGTTTTCCAATAAAAGGGTAAAGACGTGGCGGTTGTTCGAAATCAGACCGGTTCCGGGAAAGCTTGCCGTAAGCGACTTGACCACTTCTTCGACCTGATCGTCTTCCAGCCAGTCATTAATGACCTTAAGCTGCGCCCTCAGCACCGGCAGCATCACCACCTCGGTAAAGCTCTGACGGTAGCTGTCGCTTGGGTGCTGCTTGCCGTCGAGATCGATAATCTCCCATCCTAGACCGTGAAGTTGGTCGAGGAAGGGTTTCTCGACATGGTTGCGCTCGTCGAGCAGGAGTTGTTGGGCTGTTTTATCTGACGTCATTGTTTCTCCTTGACCACCCAATGACCACCTTTGGCCGGGCCGATATGTTCAATCGTTCCTGCTTCCCGCAATTTTCGTATGGCCCGTTCAACAGCGCTGGCAGATCTTCCGATTTGTTTTGCCAGTTCCACAATTGAAAGACTGCCGTCGTTCTCCAGCAAGGCAACGATCTTCTGCGGCGTTTTCACCGGCGTTTTCACCGGCGTTTTCACCGGCGTTTTTTCTTTCTTCAGGATACCTGCCTTGAATTTTACCATCAACCCCGACGCATCCGTTCGATATTCCGGCAACGGCATGCCGGCTGCTTTGCATTCCTGTCGAATTTTTTCGATGCCCCGCCCCCAGGATTCAATCATTCCCGCCCGGAAGAAGGCATTGGCAATGAGAGGATTAAAAGGCTTGGAGGCATGCTTGGCCAACAACTGCGCCACCGTCCAGTTTTCGGGCAACTGGCCGTCATTCCAAAAATAGATTTTATCTTCATACACGCTGATCTGGATGGGCGCGCCGCCGCCATAGTCCTTGTGCACAATCGCATTTAACAAGGCTTCCCGCAAAGCGGCCTTCGGAAAAGGAAACCGCTCCACACGGCTGATCCCTTCATAACTGATAGACGCTTTCAGATATTTGGTGAGCAATAGGTCCAAAGTTTTTTCAGCCTGGACAAACAGACTGCCATGAATTTCATCCTGATAAAGCAGATCGGCATCCGTGCGAAAATAACCGATTTTGATATACGAGCCGACCACCCACTTTTCCGGATTCTGGTGGAAAAGTAAAATGGCGGCGCGTTTGAGATAATGGCCTTCCTTCAGATTCAAATTCTCAATCAGCGAAGCATTGCCTTCCGACAAAACCTCATCGCTCACGCGCCCGCTTTTGGCCGCTTTCGCGCGAAACAAATCAAAAGAGTCTTTCTTCAAATCGGCCATGGCCACCCGGGGCACCGGCACCGCATCCCAGCGCTTGCCCTGCTTTTCCAGCAAAAACTTATCGAGGGCTGCCCCTTTTAATTCCTGTTTGGTGCTGCCGCTGCGATAATAATACTCCCCCTTGTAGCTTACAGGATAAGGGTAGGGTTCCACAACAATTTCAATCAGGTCTTTGCCCTTTTCAACCCGCAGATTGACATCAACGATAATTCCCAGAATATCCTTGATCTTGTTGGGGATGTCTTCCAGAAGCTTCTTGGCATTGGCTACGCCCAGGATCACGCCTTTATCGTTTTTACCGATAATCAACTTGCCGCCCTGGGCATTGGCAAAACCGCAGACCCAGCGGATATATTCATCGCGCCAGGCTTCTTTCCACTCAATGTTTTGGGATTCCTTGGGATTCATAAGGCGGATGACTCCTCAGTTTTCAGCAGTTTTTCACCGCGAGCCGTCAGGCGATACTTCTGGTTTCGGGCGCGGGGTGTCTCGGGATGGATCATCTCAATCAACCCTGCCTCAAGGGCAGGATGCAGATAGTTTTTCCGGAACGTCGGCCTGTGGGCCAGCCCCAGTTCGGTCATAACATCGGAAGCGCTCCGTCTTGCTTTCCTGAGCGCTTGGAGCAAGCGGATTACTTGGTCGCTTTGATGGTCTATTCCTTGGTCGCTTGTGAAGGTTGCTTCTTCAATGGCCTGCAAAATGGCGCTCATCATAAATTCAATAAAAGCAGTTGCATCTACCGCCCGGTCTGCTGTGCTAAGGGCTTTATAGTATTCTTGTTGCCGGTCGCGAATGATGCTTTCCACCGGGAGCATGGCAAAAACCGGTCGCCATTGACTAAGAACAAGTGTCTGCCAGAGGCGGCCCAGCCTGCCGTTGCCGTCCTGAAAGGGATGGATGAACTCGAATTCATAATGAAAGATGCAACTGGCAACAAGGGGATGCTCGTCGGTGTTTTTTAGCCAGAAAAGCAGATCGTCAACCAGCGCGGCCACCCGGTCGGCAGGTGGTGCGACATGCACAACCTTTTTACCCTGGCAGATACCGACCCCGCCTGAACGGAAATGCCCGCTTTCATCAACGAGCCCGGCCATCAGCAAGGCATGTGCGGCAAGAAGATCGGAGCGGGAGTACGGCGACCAGTCCGGTAGTTTCTCGTACGCTGCAAAGGCGTTGCGCACTTCCTGAACCTCACGGGGCATTCCCAGAACCCGTTTGCCGTCAAGCAAAGCCGTAACTTGCTCCAGGGTAAGCGTGTTGCCTTCAATCGCCAGGGAAGCCTGAATGGTCTTAATGCGGTTGCCTCGCCGCAGGAGAGGAACATTCGTGCTGTCGTCTGGCACATGGAGCTTTCCCAGAGCCTCGCCGATCTGCACCACTAAGTGCAGAATCGCAGGCGTGATGTGATAAGGCGGCGTGTATTTTTTAGTCATTGATTGACCTCACTTTGCTTCGGGTATGCACCCGATATTTGGCCCTTATCGTTTTTGCCGATAATCAACTTGCCGCCCTGCGCATTGGCAAAACCGCAGACCCAGCGAATATATTCATCGCGCCAGGATTCTTTCCACTCAATGGTTTGGGATTCCCTTGGATTCATAAGGCGGATGACTCCTTTTGATTATAAATGCATTCCCAGCCCAAATCGTCAAGCTCATCGTGGCGTGGTTTCTCGACATGGTTGCGTTCGTCGAGTTTGAGTTGCTTGGCTGTTTTATTTTTTATCTGTCTTTTTCACCGTATTGACCAGAATACTTTATCAAAGCAGAACGTTTCAATATCCACTAGAAATATCTATATGTAAGAATCTCGGCCTAATTGTTTATTTTTTTGCAACAATAGTAGGTCATTGAAATATGACATCCCAAGTGAGTGCCCAATAAGCCAACCCAATGCATGTTCCAATAATAATTCCTTTTTTCTATGTGTCTGCCTCAGTATTAATCCTATAAGTTTACGTTGATCTTCATCACGCCCCCTTATTGCGGACGTGAAAATTTCACTCACTATTCTTTTTACGTTGAAGTCATCGGCACATTCATTCAAAAGTGTGTCAATAAAGCTGCCCATCACACCGGTATTTGCATAAATGTCTGCCGATGGACCCCCTAATATATCGATAAGGCGGGACAATTCGGTGGTTAATGTGAAATCATTCTTACGCGCTTGATGAATCAAACAATCGTTATCCAGAGATATATAGGTATGGCCGCTTAATGCGAGTGTATTGATTGCTTCACAGTATTCGGCTCTAGTCAGGTGGCCCTCATTGCGTGCTGTTATAAAGACAGGTTGCAACCATGTGGCTGGTATTGAGAAAGTTGATACCGACCAAAGTCGATAGCCCATATCTTCAGATAAAAGCAAAAGACCGTTACCATCAGCCGCAATAGCGGGATCACAAACGTTACTGCGAATCATGTTAATTATCTTTCGCGTCTCTTCTGAAAAATCTTTCTTTGGTATGGCAGGTGCTATAGCGGTCCGTCTCCTTGCCCATGCAAGCTCTTTAACGCGTTCATCCGCCACTTGTTTCATCATTTCTTCCGAATACTCTTGAAAAACCAACCGGTCATTCTGCCAAGCCATAAATCCTTTCTTTTTCCCGATGTCCTGTTGAGCCTCAAGTGCTCGGTTCGCCAGAAGATTTATAACCGTTTGTGGTGTATGGATAGTCCCGCATACCTCGGCAACAGCCCTTTCAACGCCTAGACGACGAACCACAGAAAGCGTAATTGCATCCAGTACACATCCTTTTCGTCCGTGCTTCTCTATTGTTAAAAGTGCCTCTTTACGTTCAGGGAAGGCACCGCGACAAACGTGGAACTTTATATCGACTGATGGTAGGCCAAGCCATGCATCTAACGGATCTATCCCTATCAATGTGGCCGTGAAAGAAAGTGGTAGGCCTTTTGATTGATAATCACTAAGAATACGTTGATGCGCGTCGGCACGATCCTTTGTAATTGCCCGCATATCTTCCAACGGATCGGTTGCTGTCGGATCGAATTTGAATCTCAGCAGGCCATTTGCGCGGGGGAATCGCTCATTGAATCGGTCTAAGGAACAGTGCAAGGCATCGAGGTAAATGGGTTTAATCCAGAGAATATGAACTGTTTTTGAGCCAATGCCTTCTCGAATGACGATATTATCGCCTTGTTTTTTACCAATTAGGAGCATGGCAAGATCATCTTTGGGGTTTAATTGCTCGTCTTTAAAAAAGGCATAATGTTCTTTTTCGATACGGTATCGCCGTTCTTGCCCTTCAGCAAGAAGGCATACAACCGTATTCTCGGTAACCACAGCTGTTGAAGGCATTGCTTCCCCAATTTTGTCATTCAGGAATATAAGCCCCTGATATGCAAGATGAGCTTTAGGATCATCCCAATGGTCCATAAGGACCGAGTAGCCGTATCTAAGCCCTCTCGATGCGTCTTCATAATGGGTAATCGCTGCGCCAATACGAACACATTGCCCGGGTGGACCATCCAGAGCAGATAGATCTAAATTCTGTAGCAATCGCTGTATATCGATATCTCGTCCGTCTCTTTGCCAAATACCAATTTGTGCCAATATCATTTGGACATCATTAGGCCAGCCTGCGAGATATCGGGCGATCTTCTCAGCTGCCGCCGGATCGCCTGTATTGATCGCAAGAATCGCATCTGCTCTTAAAAACCATTCCGTTTTATGAAGATTGGTCGAAATGGAACCCACTGTTTCACGTGCGGTAACCCATGCGCCTGAATTGATTGAAGAGGCGATCAGGACTTGTAGCCCTTCGTTTTCACGATCGGTTGCAACACGGTTTTTAAGCAGACCGACTATCGCATCATCGCGGCCCAATTTCTGCGCTTCAAAACTTAACATCAATCGTGATTGGAGGCTAGTATGGTCGTTAACGACCGCAATGGCTTCTTCAAAGGCCCTCTTTGCGCCGTCATGGTCTCCTGCAGCACGATGAAGATGTATCTGCAAAGCCCTGAGATGGAAGTTTTCGGGCTCCTTTGCGACACATTGCGCGAGAGTATCGATTGCAAGCTGTTTTTCGCCATGAGCTATGTAAATACGAATGCGAACGGCCAACAGCGCCGTTTTGACATGCTCTGGAAGTATGCTCTGGGCAGTATTATTGATCAAGGAAAGCGCATCATCCGGCTTGCCTGTGGCAGCTAGTGCTTCAGCTCGGATACCGATTGCCTCGGGATCTTCTGGTTTGTCTGGCAGAACGGCAAGCGCACCAGCCGGATCATTTTCTGAAAAAGCAATGATCGCGCGTTGAAGCCTAAGGTTTTCGTCGCTTGGATATTGTTTTATCGCTGTATCGAGAATCTCTTTTGCCTTCACTGGATCGCCGGAGAACCGAAGCGCCATTGCTGCATTGTGAGCTATGGAGGGAAGTAGGGCGTACCCCTTGTCGATGGCTTGGCGCGCCTCAGCGTATAGTGTTGCAACCGCATCACCAATATCTTGAGTGGCTATGTTCTTCAGAATGCCGCCTGCTAATGCATCGCGATCGTTGCGTGCAAGCGAATCGAGCACTGCCTCAGCAGCAAATAGCTTCAGTAAGTGGCTTTCGGGATATTTTTTTTCGGCCGTCCTTGCGACTTCTATCCAGGCAGGATTATCTCTACATCGCAAAAAATGCACGTGCGCAACAAACACCGCTTCAGCTTCCCGTAGTTCCTCTGGAATTTCTTTGAGGGGATCATTACAAGTGAGCTCTTTTATTAGAGCCTGTATAAGCGTACCGGCAGCGTCTGCGTTATTTCTGTCATCTGCCAAAATTTCCCGCGCCACTTTTGCTGCGCCCGCATAATCTTGCAAAAGAAGCAGACCTGTCGCTCGGTTCTTTCGCGCATTCTTGTGTTCGGGATATTCGCTATATGCATCCAGAAGCAAGGTCCCTGCTTGATCGTACTCCCCTATTTTCAATTTTGCAGAAGCGATCGCAACAAGAATTCTGTAACGCTCAGAACGACTTGCAACTGACCACTCATCACTTCTAAGCATAGTGAGCTGTTTAAGGGCATCACGGACGTGGCCGTCGTCTATGACGCGCTGAAAAGCGGTTATTTGCCCATGTCTCGGTGTGTTTTCGGCACTCTCATCTATACGTAGGTCAGTTGGGTTGGATGAGGGTGCACGCATCCCATTTTCAGATTTATTTAATGACTCTGTGAGCTTATCTATTTTTAGGTTTAGTTCTTCAAATCCTCTTTGAGTAAAAGGATTCCAAGTTTGATCAAAAGCTTTCCATGCTTGATCATATTTTGAGGCATGTTCTTCAATATCTTCCCATCCCCAAACATACACGAGGATAGGATGACTGGTTTGGGCCAATTCCTCAGTCAAAAGCCGGGCAGATTTTTGAATCTTCTGATCTCTTGGGGCGGTTGTAACGAGAATGAATTCAGATATTTTAGGAGTGAAACTTTTTGCTTTATTAACCTCGCCGCGAAGCTCTTCCTCAGTAACGTCATCTTTATACTTCTCTTTACACTGCACTCCTACAAGACATTTTATGTCCTTATCTCTATATCCGTAGACATCGACACCGTTTTGCGGT
This sequence comes from Deltaproteobacteria bacterium, assembly GCA_012729055.1. Lineage (GTDB taxonomy): Bacteria > Desulfobacterota > Syntrophia > Syntrophales > Smithellaceae > UBA8904. Next base: position 6,636 of record JAAYDW010000011.1, on the reverse strand, counting down.
TGCCCCTGCCTTCCGTTTCGCTGGGCATTTGAATCGTTCAGTACACAAGCAAATAGATCACGTGTTTGACATTCAAAATCTTGCCAGTTCTTCGGCTTGGGTAAAGCAGTGCCTGAAAGGGACATTAATGATCTCCAAATATGCATAAGGTTGAATTGTACTATGGAACAGATTCATATATTAGTACCTATATTGCTTGTCGAGACAAGCACACGCTTCTTGCCCGTGAGTAGGTCTTGCATGAGGGCGGTTTTAATTAAGTGCAGCTTTGTCAACAAAACAGTTTGACTAGAAAGATAATCGTCTATTTTATCTGCTGCGGCGTTTAATCTGTGTTGTTCTGATAAACCTTGGATTATTATTGGCACTGTTGCCAGTTTTTCTTGTGTAAGGTGCGCAATGCTGGTCTGGCTTGTATAGTCTGACAAAAGACCCTTTCTGGTTGCCCATTTCATGAATCGTGGAAATAGACTTGGAAAATACTGATTATCAATTGGTCTTAATCTGTGGATCGCTTTTTGAAAATAACAGTTTGCAACTTCATTACGCCATATAGTTGTTCGTCCTACCTCCCCACCCTCGCAGACGAGAATATCATTTTGTTTTAAATCAAACTTTTGGCGTTCACGTTCATCGAAATCCATCATCTGCAAATCAGATGCATCAACTTGATCCCACTGAACGTTTTTATTACCGAGATAGTAGAAAGGTGCATGTCCCTCAGTCGCTTTCTGACTCAACATCTTTCCGAGTTGAATATCAAATACATCGCCAATTTTCTTCACTTCCCACTCCACCGGAATCCGGCCCAAGGGGGAGTCTTTGAATTTGTGGGTTTGTTCGGTGCGGAGGTTGCCGTGTTCGTCGATGCCGCGGGTGAGGAGGTCTTGCATCAGGCCGGTCTTGATGCGCTGCTGTTTGGCAATCAACGCCTCAGTCTGCTCAATCGCCCGGTCCACCGTCGAAAGTATCTCGGCGATTTTTGCTTGTTCGGCTTTTTGCTTTGGAAGTTCTACAACTATTGAGCGCAACGCGCTCTGATTCAATTTTGATCTTGTTCCACCTACGATAAAAGAGTGAATATCTTTATGTTCAAGAGAATAAAAAATGGCGTCTTGATAAAACCCCTCTTTTGCTCGGAGTACATGAGCATGATTGTTAACCCAGCTTTTTCCATTTACGCGATATGCAATCGGACGAGTGGCAAATTCATCGAAACAACCGCCATCTTCGGCAATAAGGATTAGCGGCTCGTCAAAAATGTAGTCATCAATATAACCCTGTAAACCATTAGCCCCATAATAAGGAATCTCACCAACGTGCCTATCCCTATCTTCGGAGTTAACTGGTACCCGTTTGCTATCGAGAATGTCGCAGCACTGTTCAATCGTAAATGAACTCCAACCCTCCACAGCACTCATTCCAGATACCCCAGCCCCTTCAAGAAACCGTTCAACTCTTTTAATGTCTCGCTCCTTTTATTTTCCAACTCCCGGCTCGAAACCGCGTATTTGTCCCAGAGGTTATCCACGCCCGCGATGAGGGAGCGTTTTTCCGCATTGAGGTAGCGGCTCAATTCATTGGCAGCCAGGTCGTAGAGCTTTTTCAGGATGAGGCGGCGGGCATCATCTTCTGTCAGTTGGCCGCCGATGGCGGTGAGGATGGCGTCTGTTTTGGCAAGACGCGCATCGAGTGCGGCTTTGTCTTTATTGAGCGCCGTGATTTTCTTTTTGTCGTCTTTGTTATTGTTATCGAGTGCGGCCAGTTGTGCGTCTGCCTGCCTGAGAAGTTCGCGGCTTTCTGCTTTGAATTCATCGCCCCCCAGACGTTTGAGCTGAATTTTCAATTCCAGTTCATCGGTTTTGAGCTTCAGCTTTGCCCTGGTCTCTTTAATGCGTTTTTCAATATCCGTAATGGCTTTTTCCTGAGCTTGCAGATTAGCCAGCTCCTTGCGGGCGCTTTGTCCATCACTGCCTTTAAGGTCGTCGATCAAATCCTTGAGGGCTTTCTTGATGACCGAAGCAGTGACCGTTTCATCTTCTTCCGGTTCATAAGCGGCCACTTCCTGCGCCGTTTCCACCGCCTCGGCCAGCTCACTCTGGGCCTCGTTGATCTGTGCTTCCAGTTTTTCGATTTCATCCGCCTCAGTCTGAAAATATTCGGCGATGAGATATTCGTCGGGAATCAGGGCATGGTGCCAGCCTGTGGAAATAATGGTTTTGAGGTCGTAGCGGATTTGCTGCCACCAGTTGACAAAGATCCCGGCGCTTTTGAACTCATCGAGAACGTTCAGGGGGATGAGTTTCGTCTTGAGTGTCGTCAGCAGCTCGTGGCGCACTTGCGGCAATTTCTTGCCGTCGCGCAGGCCGGCAAAGTCGTCGCGGGCCACGTCCCACCACGCTTCAAGCGCGTTGTGATGCGCCGTGAGTGTCTGCCCCAGCGCAGGAGCGGCTTCGAGCGTAACCTTGATTACCGGTTTGCTTTCAATCGCACTTAGAAAAGCAAGGTAGCCGGGACGGCTCTTTTGAAAAAGTGAATCAGGCTTAATGCAGAAGCGTGCAAAATCGGAAGCACGGGCATTGACCTCGGCCTCCGGGATGCCGCCGATCAGGTGCGCCTGCACGTCTTCGGGTTCCGGTTCGGGCGTGTTATCCACATAGCGGCGGATGTTTAGGTTATAGTCGTGAGTCTCTACAATCTCGGCCTTGTCCACCAGCCGGCTGTATTTGGGGATTTCCAGTTTGTGGGTAAAGACAAAGTCGATCTTTTCGATATCCTCGGGCCGTAATTTGTTCTGGGCTTTGCCTTCTGCATATTCACGGTCGGCATTGATAAAGAGAATTTTGTCCTTCAGTGTTTCGGGCTTGCTTTTATTGGCAACGATGACGCAGGCGGGAATGCCGGTGCCGTAAAAGAGGCCGGGCGGAAGGCTGATGATCGCTTCGATGACGTCATCATTGATGAAAATCTCGCGAATCAGCTTTTCCTTGCCCCCGCGGAAAAGCACGCCGTGCGGCATGATGGTGGCCATGTGGCCCCGTGGTTTGAGGCTGGCCAGCATGTGCTGGACAAACATCAAGTCTGCTTTTTTACCTGTTTCGGGGCACCATTCGCGAAAACGGCCGGGGAATTTCACATTGGCCCGGCTGTAGTTTTGCGAAAAAGGCGGGTTGGCCAGCACCCGGTCAAATTTGCGGATCTGACCGTTTTCCAATATTTGCGGGTCTTCCAGCGTGTCGCCGTTTTCAATAGTGAAGCGGGTGATGTTATGGAGGATCATGTTCATGTTGCAGATCGACCAGACCGTGCCATTGGAATCCTGGCCATAGAGGGCCAGATCATTCGGGTCCTGCCCCTGCTCTTCCACATACTGGTGCGACTGGATGAGAAAGCCACCGGAGCCCACGGTGGGATCGTAAATTTCATTGCCTGCTTCGGGCCTGGTAATTTGAACCAGAAGGCGCACAACTTCGGCAGGCGTATAGAATTCTCCGCCTTTCTTACCTGCGCTGTCGGCAAAGAACTTGATCAGGTATTCATAGGCCGCGCCCAGCAGGTCGGGAAATTCGAAATTTTCATTCACCAGCACAAACCGGGGCTGATTGAAGTGATCCAGCAGATCCTTCCATTTCTGGTCGGGAATTTTTGTTTTCCCTTTGACGGCGTTAAAATCGATATTGTTTTTGAGCACTCCGGCCAGAGCATCGTTTTCTTCTTCAACCGCGGCAATGGCCTTGTTGAGCATGTTGCCGATATCGTGTTTGAGGTCTTTGAGCGCGGGAACCAGATCGCCATTTTCGTCGGTCCACGGCTCATGCCAGCGGGCGCGAACGGGAACAAAGAAGGTTTCACCGTAGCACGTTTTGTCTTCCAGAAGCTCCTTAATCAGGTCAGTCTGATCTTTCAGATGGGCAAAGTCTTTTTTGCGCAGTTGCTCGCGCTTGCGGTCAAACTCATCGGAAAGCCGCTTGAGAAACAGCATTCCGAAGATGAATTCCTTGAATTCCGAAGCGTCCATTTTGCCCCGGAGAATATCGGCGGATTTGAAAAGAAATGATTCGAGCTGTGAGAGCGTGATTTTTTCAGCGGGCAATGCTCAAGTCTCCTTACTATGCACACAAAAAACTAGAAGCGGGAACATAATCTTTAACACGGCTGGTTTATTGTGAATATTTGTGTCGTTATATTGCATAATTCCAGGAATCAGTCAACGTTGACACCGCGATGTTTAAAGATGGAACACTTGCCGATGCAATGCACTTTTCGGCTGCTCACGGTCGGTGAAGTCCGGGATTATCCGGCCCGGATCGTGAAGCGATTCGACGGAAATAGGGGGGGCTTGATCGGGCGACTTGCCCCCGTGGTGTTCAGGACAGGCGAATTCCGCTGGCATTTGCGGTTTTGATGGCTTCGTACACTTTTTTCTCGGCCAGTTTGAGCACGTCGCCCATCGCGGTGCGCGAGGCGGCCGCGTCTTTCTTCTTGAGCGCATTGAGCAGCTTGAGATTCAGCCTAAGCGATGCTTCCGGAGCGCCGCTTATGGAATAATAAAACTCGGCAAAGAAAAAATACACGGGCTTGAAGGACTGGAAGACCAGGCGGCTGATGATGTCCCCCGACAGGGTGATGATCGCGCGGTGAAAATCGTAATCGCATTCGGCCAGCACTTTTGCATCCGCGAGGTGGCGCTTCTTTTTTTCGAGATTCGCCTCCAGGTATCCGATATCGTCCGGCGCAACCCGAAGCGCCGCCTCGCCGGCCGCCTCCGTCTCGGTCACAAACCGAAACTTCAAGAGGGATTCGAGCGTCTGCCGGTCGATGGTTTTGTTGGCGCGCAAAACCTGGACCAGCGTTTCCACGGAGCCTTCCCGGTTGAAATCCCGCACATAGGTTCCGCTCTGGGGGTGGGTCACCGCAAATCCGCTTTGGACCAGCATGGCAATGGCTTCCCGGACGGCGAAGCGGTTTGCCCCGTATTTCAGCGCCAGATCCCTTTCCGGCGGGAGCCGGCTGCCGACCGGGTAGGCATTCCGGATGATGTCGTTTCGTATCGCGTTGAAAATTTTGCCGGGGAGCCCGCTTTTCATGAGCCGCAAACCTCCATTGTTTTCTGGTCTCCGGATCAACCGCCCTTTGCGAATTCTCCGGGCGCGTGTCCGGCGGACAATAAAATCCTTGACAATTGGTTATACCAATATTAAGAACTGGTATGACCAATTACACGCGGAAAGGAGGAAATGCAATGAAAATTTCGCGCATCGAGCTTTATCACGTATCGGTCCCCCTTGAAGAAACCTTCTGGCCCACCTGGATTCCCGGTTATCCGCAGACGCATAACCGGTTCACGCTGATCAAACTGACCACCGACGAGGGCATTGAAGGCTACGGCGCCGGCTCCGCCATGGGCACGGAGCGGGAAGGTCTGGGCGACCTTCTGGGCGGCTACCTGATGGGGGCCGATCCGGCGGAGATCGGAAGGGTCCAGGACCTGCTGAAACAGGCGGGCGTCCTGGGTTGGAGAAATTTCTGGATCGAGCCTGCCTGCTGGGACATTCTCGGCAAGAAGGCCGGCAAGCCCGTTTACGAGCTTTTGGGCGGCAATGCCCGGCCGATCGAGGTGTATTGCTCGACCGGCGAGATGCACGACCCGGACCGCAGAGCCGAAGAGCTTCAGGCGATCCGGTCGATGGGCTATCGGTGCGCGAAGCTGCGGGTTAAAAGCATCGCCCTGAAAGACGATATCCGGCAGATTGAAGTCGTGCGCAAAAAGATGGGAGACGATTTTATGCTGGGCGTGGATGCCAACCAGGGCTGGCTGGTCACGATTGTGGACAAGATTCCGGCCTGGGATCTGGCACGGGCCAAAGCCTTTGCGGATGCCTGCGCCGCGAACGGCATCGAATGGCTGGAGGAGCCGTTGGATTCGCGCGACTACGACGGCAACGCCGCCCTCAAGCAGTATTCCAAGGTCAAAATATCGGGCGCCGAGCTAAACTACGGGTGGGACGAAATCAAGATCATGTTCGAGAAGGACTGTTTCCACATCTACCAGCCCGATGCAACCTTCGCCGGCGGAATCTCCCAGGTGAAGAAGGTGATCGACATGTGCCACGAGAAAGACCGTCTGTACACCCCGCACACCTGGACCAACGGACTCGGATTCTACGTGAACTGGAACCTGGTGCTGGCCGACCGCGAGAACGCTCTGCCGCTGGAATATCCCTACGAGCCGCCGTCCTGGATACCGAAATACCGGGAAGGCATTATCGATCCGATTATTCCCGATAAAAACGCGATGCTCGCGCCCTTCAAGACGCCGGGCCTGGGTTTTACCGTGAATGAAAAGTTGCTCCGGAAATACGGAAAGCGCTTCTTCAAGCTTACCGAAACCGGGCTCAAATTCAAGGTCATCCGCGAAAAAGGACTGAAAGCGGCGCTTGAGCTCAAAAAACGCAAAGAACAATAACCGCTGCCAGGCGACAGGAACTGAATTTTGTTATCTCTGAATTAAATGGAGGACACCGATGAGCGATTATGACGTGATTGTGATTGGCGCAGGAATCGGCGGCCTGTGCGCGGGGGCATTGCTTGCGCATCAGGGCAGGAAGGTTCTGGTTCTGGAACAGGCCCCGCGCG
>JAAYDW010000058.1 GCA_012729055.1 Deltaproteobacteria bacterium | reverse complement strand
CCCGCGTCAAACTGATCGAGGAGCAGGAAGTCAAGGACATTGAAACCGAAGCGCTCGTGTCCAACCTGCTGGCGCTTTTCGACCGCATTTTGAAGCTTTCGCCGTTTCTTCCGCCGGAGTTCGGCCCTATGGCCAAGTCCATCGCGGAAGCCGGTACGCTCGCCGATCTGATCGCGTCGGTCATCAACGCGCCGGTGGAGGAAAAGCAAAAGGTGCTCGATATCGCCGATGTGAAGCTGCGCCTCAAGGAACTGACGAAGATGGTCAATCACCAGATGGAAGTCCTCGAGCTGGGCAACAAGATCCAGACCAAGGTGAAAGACGACATCGACAAGAACCAGCGCGAGTATTACCTGCGCCAGCAGTTGAAGGCGATTAAGCAGGAGCTTGGCGAAACGGACGAAAACGCAGTGGAGACGGAAGAGTACCGCAAAAAGATCGAGGAGAAAAACCTTCCCGAAGAAGCGAAGGCGGAAGCCCTGCGCGAACTGGAGCGTTTAAGCCGCATGAATCCGTCTTCCGCGGAATACACCGTGTCGTCCACCTATCTCGACTGGGTGACCGCGCTGCCCTGGAACGACGCCACGACCGACAACCTGGATATCGCCGAGGCGCGCCGCATTCTGGATGAGGACCACTACGGGCTTTCGAAACCCAAGAAGCGCATCATCGAGTATCTGGCCGTGCGCAAGCTCAAGCCGGATTCCAAGGGGCCGATCCTCTGCTTTGTGGGGCCTCCGGGCACGGGCAAGACGTCGCTGGGGCATTCCATCGGGCGGGCGCTGGGGCGCAAGTTCGCCCGCATTGCGCTGGGCGGCGTGCGCGACGAGGCGGAAATCCGCGGCCATCGCCGGACCTACATCGGCGCTCTGCCGGGCCGCATCATTCAGGGCCTGCGGCGCGCGGAGTCCAACAACCCCGTGTTCATGCTCGACGAGATCGACAAGCTCGGCAGTGATTTCCGCGGCGATCCGTCCTCGGCGCTGCTCGAGGTGCTGGATCCGCAGCAGAACAATTCGTTTACCGATCATTACCTGGATGTGCCGTTCGATTTGTCGAAGGTGATTTTCATCGCGACGGCCAATATGCTCGATACGATTCCGCCGCCGCTCCTGGATCGGCTGGAGGTGATCGAGCTTACCGGCTACACCCAGGAAGAAAAAATGAAGATCGCCGAGAAGTACCTGATTCCGCGTCAGCTTGCGGAAAACGGCCTTACTGCGTCGCAGTTTCGGCTGACGGCCAAGGCGCTTTCCACGATCATCACCGGCTACACGCGGGAGGCGGGCGTGCGCAACCTGGAGCGGGAAATCGCCAACGCCTGCCGCGGCGTGGCGGCGCAGATCGCCGAAGGCGGCATCGCCTCCAAGACCGTGACGGAAAAAGATGTCCACAAATACCTGGGGCCGGTGCGCGTGCCGACGGACATCGACGCGCGCATCACCAAGCCCGGCATCGCGATCGGACTGGCCTGGACGCCGGTGGGCGGCGACATGCTTTTTATCGAAGCCACGGCCATGAAAGGCAGGAAAGGCCTCACGCTGACCGGCCAGCTGGGCGACGTCATGAAGGAATCGGTGTCGGCGGCGCTGAGCTTCATCCGCACCAACGCGAAGGAGCTGGGCGTGGATCCGGATTTCTTCGAGGACAAGGATATCCACATTCACGTTCCGGCGGGCGCGACGCCGAAGGACGGCCCGTCGGCCGGCGTGACGATGCTGACGGCGCTCACCTCGCTGCTTACCTGCCGCAAGGTGAAAACCAGGCTGGCCATGACCGGCGAAATCACGCTGCGCGGGGCGGTGCTGCCTGTGGGCGGCATCAAGGAAAAGGTGCTCGCGGCTTACCGCGCCGGCATCAAGACCCTCATTCTGCCCGCGTGGAACCGGAAGGACGTCGAAGACATCCCGGCCAACGTGCAAAAGCAAATCACGTTTCATTTTGTGAGCGACATGATGGATGTCCTGAAGCTCGCCCTGGAGCCGGGCAAAGAAAAGCCGGCGGCCGGCAAGGCGCCGAAAAAAGCGGCCGCGACCAAAAACGTAAAGCCCTCGGCAAAAGCCCGACAGAAAAAACCGGCAACGCTGCGCAAGCCGGATTCGAAAAAGAAGTAATGCCGGTTATCCCCTCCCTTCGCGGGAGGGGATTTCGGGGAGAGGCGGCAAACTGCACCCTCTCGGCAGGTACGACAACCTTTCATCATTCTGACACAGTCTTCGGGCGGAAAGACGGCAGGGATTTAAACGGAGATCAAGACGGCTTCCCTTTGATGACGATCGGCCGGAATCGTGGGGGATACAGCAATGGAAACGAACTCTAAAAAACCCAGGATCGTCGTCATCGGCGCGGGATTCGGCGGCCTGTGGGCCGCGCGGACGCTGGCCGGTTCTCCGGTGGACGTCACGGTCATCGACCGCAACAACTACCATACCTTCCTGGCGCTTTTGTATCAGGTGGCCGCGGCGGAACTTAACGCGGAGGACATCGCCTATCCGGTGCGCAGCGTCTTCTGGAAAAAGGCCAATATCCGGTTTGAACTGGCGCACGCGCGGCGCGTCGATCCGGAGCGCCGCCGCGTGGAGACGGATCGGGGGAGCATCGATTACGATTACCTGATTCTGGCCACCGGCAGCGTCACCTCCACCTTCGGCGTCGCCGGCGTGGAAAAGCAGGCCTACTTTCTCAAGACGCTCGAAGAAGCCGTTGCGCTTAAAAACCATATCATTTGCTGTTTTGAAGCGGCCGCGGGCGAAGCGGACGAAGAAAAAAGAAAGGCTCTCCTGACCTTTGTCATCGTGGGCGGCGGCGCGACCGGCGTGGAGTATTCGGGGGCGCTGACCGAACTGGTCCACGGCCCGCTGGCGAAAGATTATCCGGGAATCGATTTTTCGGAGGTTCGCATTATTTTGCTGGAAGCCGCCCCGCATCTCGTGGCGTCCATGCCCGCGGACATCCGCGCCTACACGACGACAAAACTAAAGTCCATGGGTGTGGACGTCCGGCTGAGCACGGCAGTGGCCGAAGTGCTTCAGGATAAGGTGATCATTGACTCACGCAGGGAAGGGGCGCGGCCGTTTTCGGCGACGTCCGGCGAGACGCTTTCCACGCACACCGTCGTCTGGACGGCGGGTGTTCGCGGTGAGGAGCTGCCCGGCCTGTCCGGCATACCGGTCGGCCGCGACGGCCGCGTGCCGGTGGAGCCGACGCTTCAGGTCGTAAACCGGCCGGATGTTTACGTCATCGGCGATCTGGCGGCGATCCGCGAAGACGCGCGCGTCCTGCCGATGGTCGCGCAGGTGGCCATTCAGTCGGGTGTGAAAGCCGCCCGGAACATTCTGCGCCAGATCGCGGGCCGGTCGCCCGAGCCGTTTTCCTACGCCGACCGCGGATCGATGATCGCCATCGGCCGCAAGGCGGCGGGCGTCGCCATCGGCAGAAGAACGTTTAAAGGATTTTTTGCCTGGATCCTGTGGCTGGTCATCCACCTGGCCAATCTGATCGGCTTTCGCAACCGCGTCATGGTGCTCACGAACTGGGCGTGGGACTATCTCCTCTACGAGCGCGCCGTGCGCTACGTCTTTCCCTCCGGCATGCCCGCCGGATCGAAGTCCCGCGCCTGCGCTCCTCCGGCGGATTCAAATTGAACCAGGTGGCCGCCTGCGTGTTCCGGGATAAGGTTGCCCGGCACGCAAGTAGGGAACGGTCGCGACCGTTCCCTACGGCTTTCGAGGGTATCATTCCAAATATATCGGGTCGTCCGGATTGCCTGTGTCCACCGCGGGCCGCTGCTTTACAAAAGCGCCTTCATCCGGGCCAGATCCGTTTTTTTCAGAAGCGCTTTCACTTCCGGCGCTTTGTCTTTGGGGCCGCTGAAGATGACTCCTATTCCGCGGGCTTTGGTCGATACGGCGCCGCCTGCGTTTCGCAGTTCATAGCGGTTGCTTCCTTTCCTTCCTTTTTCAAAGGGACCGAGCAAAACGGTGAGGCAGTACCTGCGGGAATCTCCGCAATTCCCCTGCTCAAAGGCAAGCGTCGCGCCGTCAACCGGGAAAGGAATCGCCTTGTCGTCCAAGTACACACTTTGATTGACGAGGACCTGAACGGATACTTCCGGAGGCATGGCGCCGCTTACGTTTTGCAGCATCGTTGTCTGGCCTCCCTGCCGCACCCATTCCTGGTACTGGGCGCTGATCTCATCGTCCAGCGCGCTTGCTTCAGCCCGGACGGCTTTGAGCCGGGTCCGGATTTTTTCCTTCTCGCCGGGATCTCTCGTACTTTTGCGGGCGTTGTACAGCTCACGCTCCCTGGCCTCCAAAGCGGCGCGCTTTTCCTGCTGCCGGGGCGTTCCCTTGACCTTGTCCATCATGGCGGACTGCATCTGCTTCTGGAAAACGGCCGCATCCGGCTTGTACAGGACGTTGAACGTCATCCACAGCATCTTGCCTTCGGCCTGCGCCTGGGGCACTTCCCTTTCTTCAAAGCCGGTGTACTTTGCCGCATAGCCGGCGGCAGGCGCGGGCAAGGCGCTCCGGAGAGCGGCTTGCAGGGCTTGAAACGCCGCGCTTTCGGAGGCATTCATCTTGCGCGTGGGGCCGTCGCCGTCGGCCAGAGCCGGGCTCGCCGCGAGAACGAAAAGGAAAGCGATGATCCGCCATGGCGTCGGGGCGGATTTTCCACACACGCGCAATAAACTCTTTTTCATAAGCCCTCCTTT
>JAAYDW010000057.1 GCA_012729055.1 Deltaproteobacteria bacterium | reverse complement strand
GGTCTGGCTTTTTGGACCTTCATATCCGTCAAAGGGATGATTCGTTTCGGCATGGTAATATCTCCACTTTTGGGTACCCGCATTACATTATGGGTACTCTTTGCTTCATTTTAGGTACCCATAAATCCCGGATTTTCATGAATCGTATAGCATGTTATTAGACGGAAATCAAGAAAAAACCCGCTATTTCTAACGGGTTTTGTACTTCTTTGTATTGTATTGGATTATGTCTTGGTGGAGGCGGCGGGAATTGAACCCGCGTCCGAAAACCTTCCGCTGGAGCTTCTACGTGCGTAGCCTTTGATTTAGAACCTTCGCGCTGGCTTGCTCCCTCAGGCCGGATCGCACCGCGCTATCCTGTAAGGATTCGCCGCCCTTCCCCAGGAAAGAAGTTTGACTATCCTGCCTGATTGACGTCTTGCCCGACCGGCAGGAGAACCGGGTTCGACGTTAGCCGTCTAAGCGGCTAAAGCGTAATCGTAGTTGTCTGCGATTATATGTTTCCTACCTGTTTAACGAGGCCTGTAGGAACCTCGGCACGCTTCTACAACTTCAAATGTCCCCGTCGAAACCGTTACGCCCCCTTTTGTTATTTTGATGTTAATATAGTCAGTCCGCAAGCGTTTGTCAAAGGAAAGCGCCGGAATATTCGGATCGTCGCCTCCGTCACTTCGCAACACCTCATCCAGCTGAGGATACGAAGGGCCAAATTCCTCAATCCATCATGATCGTAGCTGCCGATCATGGTTTGGATTTTATCTCAGCGCTCCCGAAGGGCCTTATGTTTCTCCCTTTCGTTTTTCTTTTCGGCCAGGCGCATCCGCCGCCTTTCTTCCGCTTCCTTATTGCGATGGCGTTCTTCATCCGTTTCCAGAATCAAAGGCGGAAGGGGCGTAGGTCGCTTGTTTGCGTCCAGCGAGACAAAAGTGAGATAAGCTGAACCTGTGTGCCGCACCTCTCCGGTAAGCGGATTTTCCGCCTCGACACGGACCCCCACTTCCATCGACGTTCTGCCGACATAGTTGACAGACGCTTTGAGGGTCAGCACATCGCCAATGAATACGGGATGATGAAAATCCAGCCGGTCAATGGATGCGGTCACCACATGGGCCCGCGCGTGGCGGGTCGCGGCGACGCCTCCGGCCGTGTCGATGAGTTTCATGATATCGCCGCCGTGGACGTTCCCCGCCGGATTGGCGTTTTCCGGATTCATCGCCTGGGCGATGATGACCCTGCTTTCACTGACCCTCTTTCCTTCCATTTAATTTCCTTGCATCCTGAAACCGGTAAATCAGTAAATAGCCGCCCGCGGTTTCCGGCTTAAACCTTGATCCGTTTGGACTTGAAATCCCGCGCGATGGAACGGCGCTCTTCCCGCTGTTTGATATCCTGGCGGCGGTCGTGAAATTTCTTGCCCTTGCCGACGCCGAGCTCCACTTTCACCAGACCGTTTCTGAAATAAAGCCGGAGCGGCACCAGCGCCAGTCCCTTTTCCCGTGTTTTGCCGTAGAGTTTACGGATCTCCCGCTTGTGCAACAGCAATTTTCGCGCCCGGAGCGGTTCGTGGTTGGCCCGGTTGCCGAAATCGTAGTGGCTGATGTGCATCTCGCGCAGATAAACCTCATCGTCCTTGACGACGGCGTAACTGTCTTTAAGATTGGCCTTTCCGGCGCGCAACGCCTTGACCTCCGTTCCGGAGAGGACGATGCCCGCTTCGTAAACGTCGTCAATATCGTAATTCACCCGCGCAAATTTATTGCTCGCGATGAGTTTATGAGCGATGTTTTCTTTTGTCATAAATCAACTCTACATAAATTTTCGTTTATTGCCATCATTATTGCAATTTTGCCGTGTCCGGACGGGCACATTTGCTGCTGCCGGCCGTCCGGCGTTTCCGTCCGGCGCGGCCGATGCAAACCGGTTTGGTCTATCTCTTGGGTTTCGGCAGGAGGTAGTCCGGCTTCACATGGCTTAAGGCTGTGTAAATATTATGGCGGATTTGCGGATTGTCAACTTCAAGCTGATCGAGCAGTTTCTTTACGTAGCTGCGCCGGGAATTTCCGCTTGTCGGACATTCGTTCTTGACGGTTGGAAATGCGCATTCACGGCTGTATTTTTTCACGAGCCCTTCCTGCAGGTAGGCGAGCGGCCGGATGATGCGCAGTTTGCCGCCGAAGATGGTCTGGTTGGGCAGCATCGTGCTGATTTCCCGGCCGTAGAACAAATTAATGAGCAGCGTCTCGATGATGTCGTCGCGATGGTGCGCAAACGCGATTTTGCTGCAGCCGTGCGCGGCCGCGATTTCGAAGATTCTTTTCCGCCGCAGGCGCGAGCATAAAAAGCAGGGATTTTTCCGGTTGAACTTGGAATGTGCGAGCACGCCGATGTCCGTCTTTTCCATGACGCAGGGGTATCGATGCGCCTGGAAATATTTCTCTATTTCCCGGTAGGCCACATAATCGGGATCGAAGCCCATATCGATATGGACGGCCAGGAAGGAAAATTTCGGAACGAAAATCATCGGCGAGTCGAGCAGATCCAGGAGCGCATAACTGTCCGCGCCGCCCGATACGCCGATCAGCACCTTGTCGCCTTCAGCGATCATGTCATAGTCCAGAACGGCTTTTTCCAGCCATTTTTTGAGGTGAAGAAACAATTTGTTGTTCTTCTTTTTTCCCTGGTGATCCTCCAAATTGATGCCTTTTTCCTTTCCGTTCAAAGTGCCTCTCTTCTATCCGACTTGGCGGAAGTTATCAAGGCCGATTGGCTTTGCCGGGGAATCCGGTTGCCCGGGGCAGGACGCGGAACAAACCGGATGATGCCGAACGCCTTCCACCGGCAAGCCTTCGCGCCGCCTGCCTGATACCCCGTGTCAAACCTTGAATATCGCCTTGAAATCAGCCCACCTCTCTGTTATAGGGTGGGGCAAAGTGAAAAGGAGGTTCTATCCTATGCCAGAAATCATCAACATTCATGCCCGGGAAATACTGGATTCCCGTGGAAATCCAACCGTGGAAGCCGAAATCACCACCATATCCGGCGTCACCGCGCGCGCGGCCGTTCCCTCCGGCGCCTCGACGGGCGAGCATGAAATGCTGGAATTGCGTGACGGCAATAAGAAAAGATACAACGGAAAAGGCGTTGAAACGGCCGTTAAAAACGTTTTGCACAAGATCGGACCGGAAATCATCGGCATGGACTGCCGCAATCAGCGCGACATCGATTTCGCCATGATCGAGCTCGACGGCACCGCCAATAAAGGCAAGCTCGGCGCCAACGCCATCTTGTCCGTCTCGATGGCCTGCGCCAAAGCAGCCGCGGAAATCTCCGGCCTGCCGCTGTACCGCTACCTGGGCGGCGTCAACGCCAATGTTCTGCCCATTCCGCAGTCCAACATTTTAAACGGCGGACAGCATGCCGACAATAACGTGGACATCCAGGAATTCATGATCCTGCCGGTCGGCGCCCCCAACTTCAAAGAAGGCATCCGCATGAACGCCGAAGTGTTCCACGCCCTGAAAGCCGTGCTGAAAGGCAAAGGCCTGAACACGTCGGTCGGCGACGAAGGCGGATTTGCCCCGAACCTGAAATCGAACGAAGAAGCCCTGGCCTGCATCATGACGGCCATCGAAAAAGCGGGCTACAAGGCCGGCAAGGACATCTTCATCGCCCTCGACTGCGCGGCGAGCTCCTTCTATGAAAAAGGGAAATACATCCTGGCGGCGGAAGCCAAACCCCAGAAGTCGTCCGCAGAACTGGTGAAGTTTTATGCCGACCTGGCGGCCAAATACCCGATCATCTCCATCGAAGACGGCCTGGCGGAAGACGACTGGACGGGCTGGAAGCTGATGACGGAAGAGCTGGGCGACAAGATCCAGATCGTCGGCGACGATCTCTTCGTCACCAACGTCAAGCGCCTGAACAAAGGCATTGAGCTGGGCATCGCCAACTCCATTCTGATCAAACTCAACCAGATCGGCTCGTTGACCGAAACGCTGGAAACGATGAGCCGCGCCAAGGAATGCGGCTACACCTGCGTGGTTTCGCATCGCTCCGGCGAGACTGAAGACACCTTTATGGCGGATATCGCCGTCGCCACCAACTGCGGCCAGATCAAGAGCGGATCGCTGTCCCGCACGGACCGGCTGGCCAAATACAATCAGCTGATGCGCATTGAAGAAGAGCTGGGCGACGCGGCCTGCTACCGCGGCAAAGAGGCTTTCTACAACATCAAACAGACAGCCAAACCTTCGAAAAAGAAATAACAGCCAGACTAAATAATTAGGCGGCGTCTCCAAAACCGGGACACCGCCTTTTTTGTGAGCAACCCGCCGCTCGATTGCCCACGGCGGTTCAGGTTCTGATATTCGCTTAGAGAAACCGGAACAGACGGCGGCGAAGAACTTCCAGCTGGGCGCGGTTGTCCGTCAGGCAGTAGGCGGTCTCCCGTTTTCCGCCCTTTTCTTCTCCCGGCCGCGAGACGATCACTTCGGCGTCTTCCAGAAATCTAATGGCATTTTGATAGTTGGATTGAGAGAGGGCTTCCGCCCGCAGCACTTCGCCCTTGCGGTACATCCGGTCTCCCAGGGGACGAATCCGCGCCAGCCACTCCCTCTGCGTCAGAGATTTCTTCTTGAGGTAGACCAGGCTGCGGATGACGATCCAGTATGATTCGAGATAATTGTGGATCAATCCGGTAAACGGTTTGAGTTTGGCGCCGCCCCTGCTTTTGATTTCCACCCAGACCTCGCCGTCCCGCTCCGTCGTGACGATCATGGATCTGGTGTGCAGATAGGCCAGCACATCGTCCACTTCCTCCACGTCGTCGCGCGTGTCGTCGAAGATGAATTCATTCCATAAAAGCCATTTCAGAAACTTATAGTCCCCCATGATCTTGGCCAGGCTGAGGGTATCCTCCGGATTCTTGACCATGGAGGTGGCCACAAAGCAGATGGGCGTAAAGAAATGCAGGATATTATTTTTGTAATATTCAAGATTCAGCCGCTTGGCATCCGGCAGAGAATAGACCACCTCCTGCATCTCCTCATCGTCTTCGTCAGCCTCGATCTTGGAAATGGTGTCGGTTGAATCGAAGAGGTTGAGCGCATCGGCAATGGCTTTATCGCGATGGGCGAAGGTCGCGGCAAATTTCACCTGGCAGGTGGACAGATAGTCGTAAAATTCGTTTAAAAGGGCCTTTAATTCATCATGAGAGATTCCGCGTCGATCATGACTCAACAGGCCGCAGGCCACCAGCGCAAACGGTGTGACAACGGAAACCTTGTTGATCTCCAGCACCACTTCATACCCGATTTTGCGGTAAAGGCTCTGGCGCTCTTCCAGCGTCATCTGGTCCATCGGCTTGTCCTGCGCCTCCAGATAATCTTTCATCACGATCGGTTCGCCGACGTTGATGTAAACGCGGCCGTACCGCTTGCGCAGGACTTTGGTGCTTCTGATGATTTCAACCGTGTTTTCCTGGACCTTGGGCGCTCCGGACAGCTCGTTGAGGTAGGACCGCTCTTCGATGACGCGGTCGTAACCGATATAAACGGGCACGGCCGCCAGATTTTCACAGTATTTTTCCTGGTACGCCTGAAGGATCATCGACAAAAGACCGTATTTCGGCATGACCATTTTGCCGGTCCGGCTCCGTCCGCCTTCAATGAAAAACTCCAGGGGCAGGCCTTCCTTCAGAAGCGTGGCCATGTATTTGGCAAAGACCTCTCCGTAAACTTCATTGCCGCGGAAGCTGCGCCGGAGGAAAAAGGCGCCGGAGCGGCGGAAAATATACCCCAGCGGGAAGAATGAAAGATTGTTGCCCGCCGCGATAAAGGGAAGCTGGATGTTGTTTTTAAAAAAGACATAGGACAACAGCAGATAGTCAATGTGGCTGCGATGACAGGAAATGATGACAAAAGGCATTTTCTTGGACAGATTACGCAGCCGGGCCAGCCCTTCGGAATCGACGGACAGGCCGTCGTAGACCGTGTTCCACAGCCAGGTGAGGGCTTTGAGCCAGATCTCGATAAACGTCTCCTGGTAGTCGGCGGCGATTTCGTAAAGGTAGCGCCGCGCTTCCTTGGCCAGCGCAATGCGGTCCTTTTTGTTTTTTTGCGCGTATTCGTCCAGAAACCGGTTGAGGTTTGGATCGTGCATCACCATGCCGATGAGCTCCGCGCGCGATTTCAGCGCCGGCCCCACAACCGTCGTCTTTTCTTCCTCGATCCGGTCGATCAGTTCGCCGCGCAGGTCCATAATCAGCTCGTCTTGCGTCAGATTCCTGGCCGAGGACAAATAATCGGCAAGGTTGACCGGGTTGGCGGGGATCACGAAGGCCTGCTTCGAATAGCGCATGAAGGTGATGAGGCGCCGGATGGTCCCCGTGTGCTCCATCTGCCCGAAAAGAATATTGATCAGGCTTTCGTCTTCTTTTTCCCGGCGGCGGCCGTAGGCGACCAGAACCGGAACGATGTAGATAGGAAAGGAAACGTCGCGCTGGAGCGCAGTAAGGGCGGCCAGAGCGTCCTGGGCGGCGCGGCTTTCGATGAATTCCGATTCGCCCAGGTGGATGATGATACTTTCCTTTCCCGCGACCTTCCGGGTCAGATAATCCAGCTTCCCCTGACGGGTAACGCGGTCTTTGCGGAAACGGCGCAAAAAAGACGACCAGTAGAACTTCAGCATTTTGGCAAGCGGCTGCCAGAAGGACATGTTGACGCCGTGGCTGTAGACCGGCATGGGCAGTCCCTTGCGGGCGGCAATCTCGGCGATGATCAGACTGTTGAGCTTGCTTCTCTGTTTGATGGCATAAACAATCGCGCCCTCGCCGGCCAGTTTCCCGAGCGTGCTGACCTCTTCATCGGATATGGAAACACGCGACAGGTAGGCTTTCGCCGGACGAAAGCGCCAGATGTCCTGCTTGTTGTATATACAGCCGGAGTAGTATTCCTCTTCCTGAAGATTGCTGACTGTTGACGTGCTTTCTTTCATAACCCATCCGGAAAAAGAGGCGCAAACGGATTTTGCCGCTCAGGATTCCTTTTTCTGAAATTCATCGGGAAAGCGCTCGCTCATGTAATCCTGAACATAGGTCCTGACATCGACGGCGCTGTTGTAGGTCAAGGCCTGCTCCAGCAGTGTCTGGGACTCTTCCAGCGTCGATTGCTGAACGATGCGTTTAATCCGGGGAATGGCCAGGTGATTCATGCTCAACTCGTCAAGCCGCATGCCCAGCAGAATCAGGCAGCACAGGGGATCGCCGGCCATTTCTCCACACATGGCCACGCGAATGCCGGCCGTGTGCGCCGCATCCACAATCTGCTTGATCAACCGTAAGACGGCGGGGTGCAGCGGCTCGTAAAGATACGTTACCCTTTCGTTGGACCGGTCGATTGCCAGCGAATACTGGATCAGATCGTTCGTCCCGATGCTGAAATAATCGACCTCCCGGGCCAGTTGATCGGCGATGACGGCCGCCGCCGGCACTTCAATCATCGCGCCGATTTCCATGCGCTCGGCCACCGGCACCCCCTCGGCCGCGAGCTCCCGGCGCGTTTCCTCGAGCAGACGCTTGGCTTCCCGGATTTCCTCGATACAGGAAATCATCGGAAACAGAATCTTGACTTTGCCCAGGGCGCTCACCCGCCAGATGGCGCGCAGCTGCGTCTTGAAGATATCCACTTCCTTGAGGCAGAAGCGGATCGCCCGCAGTCCCATTTGCGGATTCAGTTCCTTGACCTGCTTCTGATAGTTGGGAAATTTGTCGCCGCCCAGGTCAAACGTGCGGATCGTCGACCACGCCAGATTTTTTTCGGTCACCACCTGGCGGTAATTGTTGAAGTGGTCTTCCTCCGTCGGCAGATCGTCACGGTAAATGAAGAGAAACTCCGTCCGGTAAAGCCCGATGTGCTCTGCGCCGTGGAGGATCGCCGACGGAATTTCCTCGACAAACTCGATGTTTGACCCAATCCGCACCCGATAGGCATCTGTCGTCTCGGCCGGCTGACGGGCATATTTCAGGTATTCGTCCTTGGCGGCATCGTAATGGCGTTTCTTCTCCTCGTAACGCTTGAGCATGTCGGGATAGGGATTGATGACGACCAGCCCCGATGTTCCGTCCACGATGATATCATCGCCCGTCCGGACAAAGCGTGTGACATTGTCGAGCCCCACGACCGCGGGCAGCTCCATGGACCGGGCGACAATAGCGGTATGTGAGGTCCGGCCACCGCTGTCCGTAGCGAAGCCCACGACTTTGTCCAGCTTCATCTGCGCCGTGTCGGCCGGCGACAAATCGTGAGAAACAATGACGACGCCCCCCAGACCGACATCCCAGACAATTTCATGCTTCTCTCCGGAAAGATTGCGCAGAATCCGCTGAACGACATACTGCACATCGCTGATGCGGCCGCTGATATAAGCGTCGTCCAGCCCTTCAAAAATCTGCTTGTAATGGTCGAGCGTCATGCGCAACGCCCATTCGGCGTTCACCCCCAGCCGCCGGATATATTTGATGGTGCGGTTGATGAATTTCTTGTCCGACAAAAGCAGGATGTGGACGTCAATGATATAAAGCGGTTCCGTGACTTTGGTTTTTTTGAGATTTTCCTGAATGGCCTGGAGCTGACGCGTTGATTCCTTCAGGGCAATTTTAAAACGCTCAATTTCCTGCGGAACCAGTTCGCTGTTGTTGAGTTTGTAAAATGATATCTGGGCGTCCAGAGGATCAAATCGGTAAACTTTACCGATCACCACACCCGGAGAAACGCCGATGCCCTTAAGAACAAAAGTCTTTTTCCCTTGGTCAACCGTCATGTGTGTGTTTATTCTTCTCCAAATTTATTTTCGATCAACGCTTCCAGTTCCGCCAGCGCCTGCGGCGCGTCTGCGCCTTCCGCTCTTACTGTTATCATACCGCCCATCGGACAGGCAAGAGTCAAAATACCCAGAATGCTTTTCCCGTTGACGGTTTGGCCGTTGCGCTCAATCACAATCTCCGCGCGATACTTTTGCGCGACGCGGACAAATGACGCGGCCGCCCGCGCGTGCATCCCCAGTTTGTTTTTCAATTGAAATGTTTTCATTTCCAAAATACCAACCATTCTCTCGACGCCATGACCAAAAACAAAATCATTGCTCCGTATAAAATATACACTTGCGAAACTCCCTTTCGGATCAGCATCCAGCAGATCACGACGACCGCCAGCGCGGCCGGCGCCGCCGCAGGCGAAGGGATTCCTTCTGCGCTCACCGGAAATCTCTGCGCCAGCCAGCCCCCCCAGGCGGCCAGAACAACCAGGGATATCCATCGCAGACGTCCGGCAATGCGCGGCAAATCCATTCTGCGGACAAATTCAACCCCCTGTTTTCCCCGGCGATACCCCTCCAGAAATCCCTGGGTTCTGACCCAGATGTGCGCAGGAGTGTAAATCAGGAGGAAGGCCAGAGGGGCCAGCGCCCAGCCGAGGCCGGACAGCGCCACGGCAACAATTCCCCCGCAGGGCCGAAGGGCCCCCCAGAAAAAAGTGTCGCCTATCGCTGCGTAAGGCCCCGACAGACTCTTTTTGACCATCTCAACGGACGACGCGCCGTCTGGCCCGTCTTGCTCTTCCTCCATCCGGACAAGCGATCCGATGAGCGGCGTCGACAAATACGGATGTGTGTTAAACATCTGCAAATGCCGGGTGAGCCGCTCATCCGTTTCCGCTGCGGTGTCCTGCTTTTTCCGGATGACCGGCATCATGGCATAGGCGAAACCGAGATTCTGCATGCGCCGGAAGTTCAGTGCGGCGGCAATAAATAACGACCGCAAAAATATTCCGAACAAAGCCCCCTTTTTCATCCGCTGCGGCCCCCGACGCACATATCCTGATTATTATCCTATTTTTACGTGCCGAAGGAACTAACACAAATGGCAGTCTAAGTCAATTTAATCAGGGAATTGTTTTTTTTAAATAAATCCGAAAATGCAATATTTTGCCTGGTTTTTCCCGACCGTATTTTGATTTTCGCGGCGACGGTCCGCTCCGTTTTCGGTCGATGCGGCTCTTTGACGGCAAGGACTTTAATTTTTCTTGACAGGCCTTTTTTTTGCTGTTAAGGACACGCCGGTTTTAAAGCCGGCGGCGACTGTGGATGTTATTCGTTTTCTTCTCTTTTTCCGCAACGTCCAAAATTTCACGTAATTTTACTAAGGGGGTTGTTTACAATATGCTTTGTGATACCGTAAAAAAGGGTGTGGAATGCGCTTTCATGAGCAAAAAAGGCTGCGGCTTCTTCGGCGGAAGCTGCTCTCCGATCGTCGAGAAATGCGGAGATTGCAATAAGATTTTCGAGTACGAAGCAGGCAAGTACTGCAAAGTCTATCCGGATCCGAAAAGCAAATGGATGAACGGCAATTGTCCGAGCGCATCCCATGTCAAAACGGAAATCAAGGAAACGCAGAAAATCAATCCGCTCAAAGCGTCCAAAAGAGCCAATAAAAAGAAATAACCGCGCATTTGGGGATGACAAAATGCAAAAAAAGCCGGCAAACGTCTTTGCCGGCTTTTTTCACCCGATGATCTTTTTGATTTGCTGCAGTTCTCTTTTAATGATCCTTAATGTTTCATCACCACCACCGGCGCGCGCCGGAGGGGATTCACTGCGCATTTTCAGCAACTGCTTCTTGGCGCCGTTAATCGTGAACCTCTGCTGGTAAAGCAGATTGCGGATCGTCAACAACTCCTCGATGTCTTTTCTTCGGTAAAGGCGTTGAGAAGTTTTTGTTCGCACCGGCTTGACGGTTTTGAATTCCGTCTCCCAGTAACGAATCACGTAAGGTTCAACGTTCAGGATTTTGCTCACTTCTCCGATACGGAAATAAGCCTTTTCGGGAATGATGATATTCATACAATTCCTGAATTCCTGCGGAGAAAAAATATCCCGATATTCGAAACTGCAAAATATTTCTCCGTCCGGAACCGGACGGAGAAACCGTTTGAAGTTTCAGACTGGCAACGCAGTTGAATGAAGTTATTAACCGTTTAAAGCTTTGCGCAAGACCTGCGAGGATTTGAACGTCAGAACCCGGCGAGCTGTAATGGATATTTCTTCACCGGTCTGTGGATTGCGCCCGCGCCGGGCGCGTTTTTCTTTCACCATGAAATTCCCAAAACCGGAGATTTTAACTCTTTCACCCTGAGCAAGGCTGTCTTTGATGATGTCAAACACGGATTCAACTATATCCGCTGATTCTTTTTTGGAAAAACCGAGCTTTTCGTAAACATTCTGAATAATATCAATCTTCGTCATCTCTCTTCCTCCGTATTTAACGTCATGGCCGCCGTCAGGCCCTGATTTTAGCGCCGGTCAGCCGTACAGTATTGCGCACAACCCGTTCATGGATGCCGTTGATTTCCGTATCAGTTAAGGTTCTGTCGAGTGCACGATAGGAAAATCTTAACCCGAGACTTTTGGTCCCTTCGTCCAGACCTTTACCCGCGTATATATCAAAAATCCCCACATTTTCAAGTAAATCTTCACGTTGGCTTAAAACTATTTCGAGCATTTGGCGCGCTTCCATGGCGGCCGGGACGACAAAAGCCACATCGCGAGTCACGGCGGGAAACTTGGATATTTCTCTGTAGCTGATGCGCCGGTCAATGACTGTTTCAAGCAAATCTATATTTATTTCAAATATGTAGGCTTGCGCCCGAATATCCATTCCGCTTATGATTTCCGGATGGACCTGCCCCATACTTCCGATCCGGACCCCCTTGACGTAGATACCGCAGGATTGGCCGGGATGCAAAAAAGGTTCGTTTTGTTCCACCCGATAGACGCAGTCTTCCAATTTGAGATCGTAAAAGATATTTTCCAGTGAGCCCTTGAGATCATAGAAATCGACGTTCGTCTTGGCGCCCCAGACATCATCGCTCGTCTTCCCGGACAACAGGCCGGCAACGATATTTCTTTCCTCGGGCAGGTCGCCTTCCTTCCGGAACAGGAAAATGCGCCCGATCTCAAAGATTTTGAGATTGAAAGCAGCGTTGTTGATGTTCTTCTTAAGCGTCTCGAGCAGCCCGTAAACCAGAGTGGTGCGCATCACGGACTGGTCTTCCGTAAGCGGGTTGCGAATGACCACGAAACGGCGCCGTTCATCATCCGCCGGCATGCCAAGGCCATCGGCGGAAGCGGGCGACGTGAAGCTGTAATGAATGGTTTCGGTAAAACCGGAGCCGGTGAACAGTTGCCGGACCTTCTCCTCCAGCGCCAGGCGGGGAATCACTTCCATTTCCGTCACCGCAACGGCCGGCAGGGCAACGGGCACACGGTCATAGCCGTACAGACGGACCACCTCTTCTATCAAATCGATTTCTCTTTCAATGTCCACGCGACACGTCAGGGGCGTAACAAAATACTTTCCCTTCTCTTCCTGCTTCACCGTCATGCCGAGGCTCTTCAGAAGAGAAACGACATCCTCGTCGGCGATATCCGTCCCGATGATGTCCCGCACCCGGGAAAGCCGCAGAGGAATGTTTTCAACCGTTTTGACCGGTTGCGGATATTCATCCAAAATGTTTCTGCAGACGGACCCGCCGGAAAGCTCGGCGATCAACTGCGCCGCGCGGTCGAGCGCCCGAATGACTCCCCCCGGGTCGATGCCTCTTTCAAATCGGAATGCGGCATCCGTCGGCATGGCCAGACGGCGGGCCGAACGCCGGATTGAAGACGGACTGAAATAGGCGCTTTCCAGAAAGATGATCTGGGTATCGTCCTTGACTTCAGAATTGAGTCCGCCCATGATCCCACCGATCGCGACGGGCTTCTTCCCGTCGCAGATCAAGAGTGTGTCGTCCGGCAGAATGCGGCTTTTCCCGTCGAGGGAGACGAATTCTTCGCCCGCTTTTGATTTGCGTACGACAATGCGTCCCTCTTCAAGAAAACGGTAATCGAAGGCATGCAGCGGCTGTCCCAGTTCCAGCATGACAAAGTTGGTGACGTCCACCACATTGTTGATGGGACGCATGCCGGCCGCCTGCAGCCGCGTTTTCATCCACAGGGGAGAATCGCCGATTTTGACGCCTTGAATCATCCGGGCGGTGTATCGCGGACAAACATCGGCATCAAGAATGGAAACCGACGACAAAGAGGCGATGTCCTCGCCCGATTCCACGACGTTAACAGCCGGCAGACGAATTTTTCCGCCGGTCAGGGCAGCGACTTCCCGGGCGATGCCGATCATGCTCAGGCAGTCGGACCGGTTCGGTGTAATGCTGACATCCAGCACCGTGTCGCCCAGGTTCAGGGCTTCTTCAAGCGGTGTGCCCAGCGCGAGTCCGGAAGCCAGTTGCATGATGCCCGAAGCGTCATCGCCGATTTCCAGCTCCGTTTCCGAACAGAGCATGCCGTCAGACTTTTCTCCGCGCAGGGTGGTGGACTTGATGGTGTATCCGCCGGGAATAACCGCGCCGATTTTCGCCAGCGGCACGACGTCGCCGGGTTGAATATTTTTAGCGCCGCAGACGATCGGATAGGTTTTTGTCCCGTCCGTCACGTCGCACAAAGAAAGCTTGTCTGCGTTCGGATGGGGCCGGACGGACAAAATAGCGGCGACAACCACGCCGCTGAATGCAGGGGCGATCGTCTTGATTTCATCCACTTCCAGGCCGGCCATGGTCAGCCTGTCGGCCAGTTCCTGTGCCGTTAATTGATGTTCAATATAATCTTGTAGCCATTTGAGACTGACGAGCATGAGACAAAACGCTCCTAAAATTGTTTGAGGAATCGAATGTCGTTTTCAAACAACAGACGGATGTCGGAAATGCCGTATTTCAGCATGGCGATGCGCTCCAGACCGAGGCCGAACGCAAAACCGGTATATATTTCAGGATCGTAACCGACATTTTGAAAAACGGCGGGATCGACCATGCCGGAGCCCAGAATCTCGAGCCAGCCGGACTGGCCGCAGACCCGGCATCCTTTTCCAGCGCACATGACGCAGCGGATATCGACTTCCGCCGAAGGTTCGGTGAACGGAAAGAAGCTGGGACGAAAACGCAGCACGGTGTCTTCGCCGAAAACTTTTTTGAGAAAAGCGCTCAGAATGCCCTTGAGGTCGGCGAAACTCACGTTTCGATCGACGAGCAGGCCTTCAATCTGGTGAAACATGGGCGTATGGGAAACGTCGGAATCGGGCCGGTAAACGCGCCCCGGAGAGAGAATCCGCACGGGCGGCCGCACCTTTTCCATGATCCGGACCTGAACGGGCGATGTGTGGGTGCGCAGCACCATGTTGTCGGAAATGTAGAAGGTATCCTGCATGTCGCGGGCGGGATGGTCTTTGGGGATGTTGAGCGCTTCGAAATTGTAATAGTCCAGTTCGACTTCCGGACCTTCCACCACCGAAAAGCCGAACGCGGCGAAGATATCGCAGATTTCACGGCGAATCTGGGTGACCGGATGCACCCGCCCGGGCCGGACGCCCCTGCCGGGCAGCGTGACGTCGATCTTTTCCCGGGCGAGAATGTCTTCCTTTTGCGCCCGGGCCTGCTTCTCCTGAACCTCCGCGATCCTGGCCTCCAGGATCTCTTTGACTTCATTGCAGCGCTTGCCGAAAAGCGGTTTTTCCTCCGGCGGTACCGAAGCGATGTTCCTCAACAGCCCGGTGAGGAGCCCTTTGCGGCCCAAATATTTTGTTCTCACCGCCAAAACCGCATCAGCCGTTCCGGCGCTGTCCAACTCGGCCAAAGCGTCCTTTTCCAGCTGTTGAAGATCCGCTATCATGCCGCCTGCTCGCCTTTAGCCGTGGCCACAATCCTGGCAAATCCCTGCGGATCGTTAACAGCCAGTTCGGCCAGAATCTTGCGATCCAGGGCGATGTTCGCCTTTTTCAAGCCGTCCATCAGGCGGCTGTAGGAAATGTTGTTCAAACGCGCGGCGGCGTTGATCCGCGCAATCCAAAGCCTCCGGAATTCTCTTTTCCGGCCCCGACGGTCGCGGTACGCGTAGCTCAGGGCTTTGTTGACGGCTTCCGTGGCGGTGCGCAGCAGGCGGCTGCGCGCTCCAAAGAATCCTTTGGCCATTTTCAAGATTTTTCTTCTTTTCTTGCGGGCGGTGACGCCTCTCTTAATCCTTGCCATTTTTTATCGTTCTCCTCAATTTCTGCATCATACGGATGGATCGTCTACAAATAAGGAATCAGTCTCTTGATGGCGCTCTCATTGGCGCTGTGCACCAGCGTGGACTTCCTTAACGTTCTCTTTCTCTTGGTGGTCTTCTTGGTGAGGATGTGGCTGGCAAAAGCCTTGCTGCGCTTGACCCTTCCCGAAGCGGTCAGCGAAAAGCGTTTGGCAGCCCCTCTGTGCGTTTTCATCTTTGGCATAGGTTTACCCCTTCTTTTATTCTCATTATTGTTTTTTCGGCGAAACGACCATGACCATGCTCCGGCCTTCCAGCCTGGGCTCCTGGTCCATGGTGCATTCATCGACCAGCGCAGCTTTGATCTGCTCCATTATTCTCCGGCCGATCTCGGTGAAGGCAATTTCGCGCCCCCGGAACAGCATCGATACCTTTACTTTGTCATGCTGTTCCAGAAACTTTTTTATATGCTTGATTTTCACCTGCAAATCATGCGCTTCCGTTTTAGGCCGCAAGCGGATTTCCTTGACGTGAATAACCGTCTGACTTTTCCGGGCGTCATGCAGCTTCTTGCTCTGCTTGTATCGGTACTTCCCGTAATCCATGATTTTGCAGACGGGCGGATCTACGTTGGCCGACACTTCCACTAAATCCAGACCGGCTTTTTCCGCGTGGGCGATGGCTTCCTCCAGCGAAATGACCCCCAGCGGCTGTCCCTCATCGCTGATCACCCGGACACTGGCCGACTTTATCTCTCTGTTGATCCTTAAATCCTTAGCTATACGACACCTCCCAAACCAATCTCATCGGTTCCTACTTCTTTTTCTCACACATATCCTCAACCAGCGCGATCAACTGCTCCACAGGCATCGCGCCGAGGTTCTGACCGTCGCGGGCGCGCGGCGCCACTGTCTGCGCTTCCATTTCCTTGTCGCCGATTACGAGCATATAAGGAATTTTCTGCAGCTGCGCCTGTCGGATCTTATAGCCCAGTTTTTCGTTGTCAAACATTGTTTCGCTGCGGATGCCTGCCTCGAGCAACCGGGCATGAACCGCGCGGCCATAAGGAATATGCTTGTCCGTCACGGTCAGTATAACACATTGCGTCGGCGCCAGCCATACCGGGAATGCGCCCGCATAATGTTCGATGAGCACGCCCATGAAACGTTCTATCGCCCCCAGGATGACCCGGTGGAGCATCACGGGACGGTGCTTTTCGCCGTCCGCGCCGATGTAGTTCAGATCGAAACGCTCCGGCAGCGTAAAGTCGCACTGAATGGTCGCACACTGCCACTTTCTCTTCAGGGCGTCCTTGAGTTTGAAATCGATTTTCGGCCCGTAAAAAGCGCCGTCGCCTTCATTAACGTCATAGGTGATGTTATTGTCTCTGAGCGCGTTTTCCAAAGCGGAAGTCGCCAGCTCCCAATCCGCATCCGCTCCGATCGAGTGTTCGGGCCGGGTGCTGAGCTCCACTTCATATTCAAAACCGAAAATGCCCATCGCGTAATTGACGAAGTCGGCAATGGCGCGGATTTCGGCATTCAGTTGTTCGGGCATGCACAGGATGTGCGCATCGTCCTGCGTAAACTGACGCACCCGCATCAACCCGTGAAGGACGCCGGTCTTTTCGTGGCGATGAACGGTGCCCAGCTCGAAATATCGCAGCGGCAGATCCCGATAGCTGCGGATTTTGGATTTGTAGATCAACATATGAGACAGACAGTTCATCGGCTTGATGCCGTAAGTCTGCTCGTCCACTTCCGTGAAATACATGTTTTCACGGTAATGATCGAAATGGCCGGATTTCTTCCACAGATCCACCTTGAGAATCTGGGGTCCCATCACCATATCGTAGCCGCGCTTTAAATGCTCTTTCCTTTCCCATTCCTCAATCAGATACCGCAGAAGCATGCCTTTGGGATGAAAGATCACCAGGCCGGCGCCCGCTTCGTCGTTGACCTGAAACAGATCCAGTTCGCGGCCCAGACGCCGGTGGTCTCTTTTCTTGGCTTCCTCGATCAGGGTCAGGTAATCGTTGAGCGCCTGTTCATCGGCAAATCCCGTGCCGTAAATGCGCTGCAGCATCTTGTTTCTTTCATCGCCGCGCCAGTAAGCTCCCGCAACGCTCAGCAGCTTGAAGGCCTTGATCCGGCCGGTTGAAGGAATGTGCGGCCCGCGGCACAAATCAAGGTAGTCGCCGTCGCGATAAATGCTCACGATATCAACATCCGCAGGCAGGTCGCGGATCAGTTCGACTTTGTAGTCTTCGCCTTTTTGCGCAAACAGTCTAACGGCCTCATCGCGGGGCATTTCTTCCCGGATAAAGGGGTAATCGGCGGCGACGATTTCCCGCATGCGCTTTTCAATTTTCTCGAAATCCTCCAGCGTAAAGGCCTCGGCGTATTCGAAATCGTAGTAAAAGCCGTCCTCGATGGACGGACCGATCGTGACCTTGGCGCCCTTGAAAACATCCTGCACCGCCTGTGCCATGACATGAGAAATGCTGTGCCGCAGGACGGCGAGACCTTCTTTGGAAGAAACGGCAATCGGTGCGACGGTTGCGTCTTTGGTAAGGACAAAACTTAAATCAACCAAAGCGCCGTCAACTTTCGCGGCAACGGCGGTTGTCTGCGCTTCTTTCTGCCAGTCCATAAGCGCCTGGCCTGCGGTAACGCCGGCCTCCAAGGTCCGTTCCTGCTGATCCGGAAAAACAACTTTTATATTCATCACGTTACTTTATTCATCCTTGCCGGCCGCCTGCTTCATTTTAAAAAGGGCATCACCATTTTTGCTGATGCCCTTTCTTTTCCGGCATTTACGACCTATGCGCGTTCGTCAGAGAAAAATGGTAGGCAAGCAGGGATTTGAACCCTGGACATCCACCGCGTCAGGATGGCGCTCTCCCCCTGAGCTACTTGCCTATATTCAACTTTTCGAGCTTGCTCACCTAGCAGCAAAACGCTTTTGTGTCAAGCAAATATCTCACTTTTTTGCTTCCTCAGACGCGGATTTGTTCAAAATGCGGATTCCCCTCTGAATGTAAACCAAGCCGGAAATTATGGTGAACAGAGCAGTCGCCCAGCAAAGACCGATAATCCAGTTGTAGCTGAAATTGTGGGGCACCGCCTTGTAAAGCAGCGCAAAGAAAACCGTAAGAATCTGCAGGGCTGTTGTCACTTTGCCGACAATCGCCGGTCGAATTTCATAACTTACGGACATTAAAGTCAGAATGGCTATCCCCAGCAATATGATTAAATCGCGGCTGATGACGATGACGGCCAGCCACCCGGGAATCAGTCCATAGACGGCAAGCGCCACAAAACTGGTTACCAGCAGAAATTTGTCTGCAATGGGATCGAGATAGGCGCCGAGAACCGTCTGGCACTTCAGCAAACGCGCCAACGTTCCATCCAGGGCATCGGTCAGACCGGCCGCCACGAATGTAATTAACGCCTTGTCGTAAGCCGCCTGAATCAGGAAAATGACAAAGACGGGAACCAGGATAATCCGCATTAACGACAAAAAATTCGGTATGTTCATCGCTTATCAGATCTTTGTGCTTTATCTGCGCCTTCTTTGATCGCGACTTTTATTCCACTTGGCCCAGTCGTCGATATCCTCGACTTCCGTAAATGTTTCCGGCTCCTGTGCCCGTCCGTCGGCGCCGATGGCAACTTTCTGCATCGCTTTCAAAATGTAAACCCATTCTTCCATGGACACGGGCCGGGGGCCTTCCACCGGCGTCGGACCGGAAACTGCCTGGGGCGGTCCGACCGGAGCAACGGCCGTCTGTTCTGCCTTGGGAATGCCGGCGACGCGGACTTCTCCGTCGTAAACCTTGACCAGCGCCGACTGGTCGCCGGCAACGTCCACCCGGTAAATCGTTCCGCGAACTCCGGCCACGGCATTCTGACAGGACACTTCAAACTTGTCTTTCTTGCCCGGCAGGGATTTCCGGACATTCGTCCAGATCTTGCCGACCGTGACGGAAATTTCAACGGCCCGGTCGCCTTCCGGCTCCACATCGACCTGAACCAGCCGGAATTTCGTGTTGTCGGCAAAGCGGATCATCGTTCTGTCCGGCAGCATCATTTCCAGACGGCTTTCATCGCCGGTGGCAATTTCACAGCCGGCCCGGATCAAATCATTCACTTTCAGAAAACGGGCTTCTTTCTGTCCGGCACAAACCACGTGGGCTTTACCCTTCAACAGCGTCACTTTTGCCTCGCCCCTGGTCATTTTTACCGCCACCGGCGGTTTGGCCTGCGCAAGGGAAAAAAACACGATCAGCAAGGCAACGCAGAACACGATTGACGTCCACTTTTTCATGGTCTTCTCCTTCAAGATTCCTTTTTGAAAGTCGTCTCTCATTCCAACCGGTCTTTCCGTATGAAGCTTCAACTCCTCAGTTTCGGACCATAGGGCAGTGTTTCCATGACGCCAGCCACCGCTTCTTCCATGGCTTCCTCCAGGTTGCCCCTGGATTCCATGTGAATTTTTGAATGCCTGACATCAAAACTGCGGCTGGTCGAGCGGGATTGAGCGCTCCAGATCGTTTCGCCCGTTTTTGCTCTGCGCAAGACGCACCGGACGGAAACCGTCACCGGCGAATAAAAGAAACGGCTTGTCTTTCCGCTTTCCTGAAAGCTGCAGTACATGACGCCGTCGGCCCCCAGCAATTCCTCGACCACCCGTGGCGGAATGGCACTGCTGTTCGTGATTTCCTTTTCTCCGCTGAGAGACTTCAATTTATTGTCAATGACCTCTGCATCGAGCGGAGGATAACCTTTGAAGCGCAGTTCATCGCCCAGTTTCGCCCGCAGCATTTTGGTTGCCTTGGTGTCCGCAGTGATGCTTTCCACCGGCAGCAAAGCGATGACGTTGACCAAAAGCGGTTTGGGTTCCGGATTGGCGCCGGGATCTTCTTTTAAAAAGGCCGGCGACGGCAGCAGTGAACAGGCGCAAAAACACCCTGCCCAGAGAACCATTAACGCCGCTTTTAGGATTTTCATCGGATCTCCTCCTGAATCTGCAAACGAATTTCAACCGTATCTGAATTTCCCGCCAAGGTTTCCATCTGATAGGGACCCGCTTTTTTCAATTCCGCCGTAAAGATTTGAACGGGTTCCGACAGGGTCAGATCACAGTCTATCCTCTGCCATTCCAGTCGGCAGGGATAGCGGCTTTTGACAAGTTGGGGACGGCTCTGCAAAAAAGTATTCATCCGTTTGAAATCCGCGTATTTCCGGATGCCCCGCAAAGACAGCAAAACGACCGAAGATTCCTTTGCCTCTGAATCCGGCAGCATTCCCATCTGCGCCAGATCCTCCCGCAGCGGCGGCATCGCGACAATGGCCTGGACTTCGGCAATGTACTCGTTTTGCCGCCTGCTTTCGGACGCAATACTGTAATGGTTGACATAGCGGTCCGTTCGGCCGATCAAAAGGCTTTTGACGGCCTGAAAGGACTCCTGTTCAACTTTTTCCGGCAGGATGCGGGCACATGCCTGCAGAATCGCCTTTTCCAGCGCGTTTTTAACCGCTTCGCGCCGGGCGCGGGCTTCGTCGTCTTTGACGACGGCCGCCCGTCCTTCCACCTGGAGCGTCAGGTTACCGTGAGGATGGACATCCACCGGAAAAACCCCCGTCCCCATCATGATCAGAAATATCATGAGCAGTCTGTTTTTCATGGCCTAATCCTGTCTGGTCTTATGATGTGCGCCGGCGGTCTTGATTTTTTCTATCTCTTCCCGAATCACTCGCTGGGCGATCTCCGGAATCATTTCCCTGGCCATTTTTTCGATGATTTCCACGGCCTGTTTCATGATCGCTTCTTTCATCTGCGGGCTCACAAGATGATCGTCAACCACATCCGTCAGGTCATGCATGGAATGGCCGTTTGATTTGACGCGCTCGTAACCGCGGCCGTCAATTACAATAATCTGCTGCGGATTTTTCCCGTCGCCCGACCGGCGGCCCTGCCCGACCCTTTCGTCGTAGACGTCGGTCAGCTCGACAATTTTTCTGCCTTCGACCTTTCCGGAATTCTCCGCCATCTGATCTGCTCCACCTGCATCAATAAAACCACCGGTTTCCCGCCGGTTTTGCTCTGGAATTATCATAGCGCCGGAAACTCTTCAAGCAATATATCCCGACGGCCGCTTTCCCTATGGATTGGGAATCCGGCGAATTTTCAGGGCTGCGTCATATACTTGCTTCCGCGGTAATCCGGTCTGCCCAGCCACACGGGCAACGGCATCCCGCAGCGACAGGGACTGTTCGTCGCAAAGCTGCCGCAGCATTTCGCGAAAATCGTCTTCAGTCAGGGATACCGCTGCGCGCTGCGCCTGCTCAAGAAGTACCGTGAATTCTCCCCGGGGCTTCGTCGCGGACAAGACCGGAAGAATCTCGGATATCTTCCCCCGGGCGATTTCTTCGAAGACCTTGGTAAGCTCTCGCGCCATGACCATCTCCCGGTCGCCCAGAATCTCGCAAACATCTTTTAAGGCGGCGATGATTCTGACCGGGGACTCATAAAACACCAGGGTCGTCTCCACATGCCGGAGCGTTTCGAGATACCGACGGCGCTTGTTTTCCTTTGCCGGCAGGAAACCGCAAAAGAAAAAGGCGTCGGCGGGAAAACCGCCGGCGGAAAGAGCCGCAGCCAGCGCACAGGCGCCGGGAACAGGAACCACGGCGATCCGCTCGTCAAGCGCCGCGCGGACCAGATGATGGCCGGGATCGGAAATGCACGGTGTTCCGGCATCGGAAACATAAGCCACGCTCATGCCGTCCCGGATTTTGGCGAGAATGCGGGTGCTTCGCTCCTTTTCATTGTGTTCGTGCAGACTGAGAAGCGGCGTGCCGATGCCGTGGGCATTAAGGAGAATTCGGGTATGGCGCGTATCTTCCGCGGCAATCAGACCGACCTCCCTTAAAATCCGCAGCGCCCGGAGCGTGATGTCCTCCAGGTTCCCGATCGGCGTGGCCACCACATAAAGGGTTCCCGGCTTTTTCTCTGCGCTTTTGTCCATGTTCCTCAAAACAAATCCCTTTTTGTTGTTGACTTATTTGGCCTGTTTCGGCTTAAATAGCAAGAGTAAAAATTCAACCACGAGTGATGCTTGGACCTGAAATGACGAAACGAATATTAATCACCGGCGGCGCAGGTTTCTTAGGTTCCCACCTCTGTGAACGCCTGCTCGGCGAAGGACAAGACGTCCTTTGCCTGGACAACTTTTTCACCGGCAGCAAGGACAACATCGCCCATTTGCTGGGGCATCCGCGCTTTGAATTGATCCGCCACGACATAACCATTCCGATCTATCTGGAAGTCGACGAAATTTACAACCTGGCCTGCCCGGCATCGCCTGTGCATTATCAGTTTAATCCCATCAAGACCATCAAAACGAACGTCATGGGAGCGATCAATGTTCTGGGCATCGCCAAGAGAACCAAAGCCAGGGTGCTTCAGGCCTCCACATCGGAAGTCTACGGGGACCCCGACGTTCATCCGCAGCAGGAATCCTACTGGGGACGCGTCAATCCCATCGGCATCCGCAGCTGCTACGACGAAGGGAAAAGAGCCGCCGAATGCCTGATGATGGACTACCGGCGGCAAAATGCGGTGAATACGAAGATCGTGCGGATCTTCAACACCTATGGTCCCCGAATGGCCGTCAATGACGGGCGCGTCGTCAGCAATTTCATCATCCAGGCCCTGCGGGGCAAAAACATCACTGTCTACGGGGACGGCAGCCACACGCGGTCCTTTTGTTACTGCGACGATCTGATCGACGGCCTCGTCCGCATGATGAATTCCTCCGACGATTTTTTCGGACCGGTCAACATCGGCAATCCCGGCGAATTCACCATCCTGGAACTGGCCAGGCTCGTCATCGACCTGACCGGCAGCTCATCGAAAATTGATTTTCAGCCCCTGCCCGCCGACGATCCGGCGCAGCGCAAGCCGGATATCACACTCGCGAAAAACAAGCTCGACTGGCTGCCGAAAATTCCCCTGGAACAGGGCCTGATCAACACCATTACATATTTTCAGGAGATCCTGCAAAAGCAGTCCTGACTTACGGAAGGGAAAAGAAGCGCATATGGAGTTCAAAAAAAACATCCTCGGCATCGGAGCGGGTTACGTGGGCGCGCCGTCCATGGTGATGATCGCCTCCAAATGTCCGGACTATAAAGTGACCGTCGTCGACATCAATCCGCAGCGGATCGCGGCCTGGAACTCGGAAGAGCTTCCGGTATACGAACCGGGGCTCGAGGAGATCGTACGCAAGACGCGCGGCAAAAATCTGTTTTTTTCCACGGACGTCGAAGAAGAAATTCGAAAAAGCGACATCATCTTCGTCTGCGTCAACACGCCGACCAAAACCTTCGGCGCGGGCGCCGGCATGGCCGCCGACCTGCAATACTGGGAGAAGACGGCCCGGCAGATTCTGGAGAACTCACCGTCGTCGAAAATTGTCGTCGAAAAAAGCACGCTGCCCATCAAAACCGCGCAGGCGATGGAACGCATTCTGTCTTCCGGAAAAGGAGACATCACCTTTGACGTCCTGTCCAATCCGGAGTTCATGGCGGAAGGCACGGCCGTAAATGATCTGGAATATCCCGACCGGGTGCTTATCGGCTCCCGTGAAACCCCCCGCGGTCTTGCGGCCCGCCGGCAGTTGGTGGACATTTACGCCCGTTGGGTGCCTTCGGAAAAAATCATCACCTCGAATATTTGGAGCGCCGAACTTTCCAAACTGGTGGCCAACGCGTTTTTGGCGCAACGGGTGTCATCGGTCAATTCCATATCGGCCCTGTGCGAAAAGGCGGATGCCGACATCTCGGAAGTGGCCTACGCGGTGGGCATGGACAGCCGCATCGGCGCCAAATTTCTCAAGGCCGGCATCGGCTTCGGCGGCTCCTGCTTCAAGAAGGATATTTTGAATCTGGTCTACCTCTGCCGTTTCTACGGTTTGCCGGAGGTCGCCGACTACTGGGAAAGCGTGGTCCGCATCAATGAATACCAGCAGGACCGTTTCATCGCCAACGTTCTGCAATCCATGTTCAACACGCTGGCCGGAAAAAAAATCTGTGTCCTGGGCTTCGCCTTCAAGGCGGATACGGGAGACACGCGCGAAAGCCCGGCCATTTATATCACCCGGAAACTGCTGGCAGAGCATGCCGAAGTGGTCATTTCCGATCCGAAGGCGCTCTCCAACGCCGCTCTGGATCTGGCGGACGAAAAAGGAACGATCCGCTACGTCGAAGACCCCTACAAGGCGGCCGCCGGCTGCCATGCGCTGGCCGTCATGACGGATTGGGAGTTGTACCGCCGGCTCGATTACCGGAAGATTTATGAATCGATGGTCAAACCCGCCTTCATTTTTGACGGCCGCAACATTCTCGACCATCGCCAGTGCTTTGACATCGGCTTCAACGTGTTTCCGATCGGCAAACCGGCCTTAACACGCTTTTAGAAAGCGATAAAATCGAAGGCGTTTGGAATCCAGCGGATCTCGTTTCCGGAAGGTTCCAGTAAAACAGCCACAACGTCAAAGCGGGCGCGGGCTTCGTCTTGCTTTTTCTCCCGGAGGTACCACAGGGCCAGTTGCGACATTTTTCTCTGCTTCCCGATTCCCACCGCCTGTTCGGGAAACCCCAGCGCGCTGGATTTTCTGGCCTTGACTTCGACAAACACCAGCTCGTTTTTGTCCCGGGCCACAATATCGATTTCGCCGATCGGACAGCGGTAATTGACCTCAATAATCCGAAAGCCCTTTTTCCGTAAATAATCGACGGCGATGGCCTCTCCCCTTTTTCCGGTGGAGATGCGGCTCATGTCTTTCGTTTTCATGACCAATCCAGCTCCGTCTGCCGGTTTTTTAAATGAAACGACCGGCGATGAATCTTGCACATGCCGATCTCTTCGAGAATGCGGCGGTGTTCGGCCGTGCCGTACCCTTTGTTCTGAAGAAAATTGTACTGGGGAAACTGCCGGTGATAAATTTCCATGATCCGGTCGCGGGAAACCTTGGCCACGATAGACGCGGCGGCGATGGATACGCTGCGGGCGTCGCCTTTGACGAGCGCCTTCTGCGGCAGGTCGAGGGGGATCGTGTGCAGACCGTCCACCAGGATGAAATCGGGAACAGCGGCAAGCTCCAGCACGGCTTCGCGCATCGCCTGCAGCGAAGCCCGGAGAATGTTGATGCGGTCGATGACGTCGGCGTCCGCGACGCCCACGCCGACCGCGACTGCTTCCTGTGCGATCACTTTGTACAGTTCATCTCTTTTGCGGGCGGAGAGTTTCTTGGAATCATTGATGGCGGAATTGGAATAGTCGGGGGGAAAAATGACGGCGGCAGCGACAACGGGTCCGGCCAGCGGACCGCGGCCCGCTTCGTCCACGCCGGCAATCCGGCGATAGCCTTCACCAGAGGCAAGCTTTTCAAAAGTATTCATCGTCCGAGGAAAAGCCCTTTTACGCAACAAAGCCCGGCACAACATCCGTCGTCCGGGCTTCATTCATTGCTTTCAGCGGCGCTCCCGTCCTGCATCTTTCGGGGCGTCGCACCTGGCATTCAGCAAGGGGTAAAGCATCATTTGTTGGCGGCTTCTCTGATTCTTGCTTTCTTGCCCCGCAGACTTCTCAGGTAATAAAGGCGTGAACGGCGCACCAGGCCTTTGGTCATGACTTCCACGCGGTCAATCACCGGCGAGTGCATGGGAAAAGTTCTTTCCACGCCGATGCCGTAGGACACTTTCCGAACCGTGAAGTTCGCCCGGCTGTTACCGCGCCGCTTGCGAATGACCACGCCTTCAAAAGCCTGGATTCTCTGCTTCTGGCCTTCGATGATGCGCACATATACTTTGACGGTATCACCCGCTTTGAAGGCGGGAATATCGCCTCTCATCTGTTCTTTTTCTACCATTTCCAAAACATTCATCGTCTATTTCCTCCTGCGAAACTCGCCGTATTATTTTTCTTAAGCATTGCTGATCCTGTCCAAAATGATCGCGACGGCCGACCGGACCGCCAGGTGATTATATTCGCCCGTCCCCCGGATCGGTTCCAGGCGATAATCCGCCCGCTGGACGACCTCCGGCGCGACGCCCCACCCTGTACCAAAAATTAAAAGATAAGGCAAACGATTATTGCTCAGAAATTCCCTGAGCTTGCCGCATGTCAGCACGTCGCCCTCGAGGCCTGCCCCCGTTACCGCCGTTTTCGCTGCACAGCCCGTCTCCGCTTTGATTTGGTCCAGCGCGTTTTCCAGAGTGGACTGAATCTCAACTTTTTCAAAAGCCTCCCGCCGGAAGGGATTATGCGCGGCGCCGTGTCCAAAGCGCCAGTGATCGATGATTCGTCGCGCCAGTTCGCGCTGCAGGGCAACCGGATTGACAACGAAAAATTTTTCCACGCCGAAGGTTTTCGCCGTCCGGGCGATATCGTGAAGATCCATGTTGGCAATGGCGGTCGTCACCACACTGCCCGCTTTATTGAGCACCGGATAATGTAAAAGAGCGAGATAAAGTTTACCCGCCCGGGGAAGCTGCTTTTCCATTCGCGCATCACCCCCGCCAAAAAAGTTGATCTTACTACCTTAAATAAATCCGGAAATCAAGATTTTAAATCTGATCAAGGCGGATTTTTTCCAATATTTTTTTATCTTCATCGGAAAGATCCGCCGTTTCGAGCAGGTCGGGACGGCGCAACCAGGTCCGTTTCAGCGCCTCCGCCTTCTGCCAGCGCTCAATCTGGGCGTGGTTCCCGGAAACGAGCACCTCCGGAACGCGCCACCCTTTGTATTCGGCCGGTCGGGTGTACTGGGGATACTCGAGAAGACCGCGGGTAAAGGACTCCGCGGTGACGGAGGCGTCATTGCCCAGAACGCCCGGAATCAATCGGGATACCGCGTCGATGACAACCAGCGCGGAGAGCTCTCCTCCGGTCAGGATGTAATCGCCGATGGAAATTTCCCGGTCGGCAAGGTGCTGCCGGATGCGTTCGTCAAATCCTTCATAACGCCCGCACACCAGAATCAAATGCTGCCGCCGGGCCAGCTCTCCGGCGATTTTCTGGGTGAACGTCCGCCCCTGCGGAGTGAGCAAAACGACTTCCCCCGGAACGCCTTTCCGCTTCACCGCCGCCAGCGCCCTTTCGACGGGCTCCACCTTCATCACCATGCCGCACCCGCCGCCGTAGGGGGCGTCATCGGTCATGTTGTGCTTGTCTTCGGTCCAGTCGCGAATGTTGTGCAGACCGATTTCAATGAGACCTTTGTCGCAGGCTTTTTTAAGCAGACTGTACTGCAGCGGAGAGCGCAGCATCTCCGGGAAAATGGACAGGACATCGAATCGGATCACGTCTTCAGTCCTTCCAGCAAATTGACGGTTATTCGACGCGAGGCAAGATCGATGTTCACGACGGCGTCGACGATGGCCGGAATCAGATATTCGGCCTCGCCGTTGCGGCACACATAGACATCGTTGCTCCCCGTCGGAAAGATGGATGCAACATGCCCCAGGAACAGGCCTTCGGTTGTATAGACTTCCAGTCCGATGATGTCCTGCCAGTAGTATTCGCCGTCGGGCAACGCGCCGAGCCGCTCGCGCGGCATCAGCAATTTGCAGCCGATCAACGCCCGGGCCGCCTCAACATCGGCGACGTCCTGAAATTCGAGATACAGAAACTTGCCGGCGGAATCGATCTTTTTGACCGGGTGGCGGCTCCTCCGGCCGGAGCGGAATTCCAAATCAATGAACTCCAGCCCCGTCAGAATCTCCTGCGACTCCAGAAAAGAAAGAGCCTTGAGGCAACCGCGGAGACCGCGTGTTTTGACGATCTCCCCAAAGACAAAGAGATCCATGCGCTATTCAATAATTTCCAGAACCGCCCGCTTGTGCACCTTAGCGGAGGTAGCGCTCAAAATCGTGCGAATGGCTTTGGCCGTTCTGCCCTGCTTGCCGATGACCTTTCCCAGATCTTCTTTGGCCACGCGCAACTCAATAACGGACGTCTGCTCGCCGATGACTTCAGTCACTTCCACCTTATCGGGATTATCAACTAAGGATTGAGAGATATACTTGATCAATTCCTTCATCGTCAGCACCTCCACTAATTTTGGTTAACGCTTCTGGAAAATTCAACTCAATATTCGCACGGCTTGTTTAATTTTTATATGATGTGAGGTAGAGTCTTTATCTCATATCTTAAAAAATACCGCAACAGCAAACAGCTACTTTACACTGGCCACGATGCCTTTGGTCTTCAGCAAGTGAGAAACCGTCAGCGTCGGCTTGGCCCCTTTGGACAACCAATCGCGGACGCGGTCTTCCTTCAGATAAATTTCTGCGGGATTTTTTTTGGGATCATAATTTCCTAAAATTTCGAGAAATCTTCCGTCGCGGGGATATTCTTTATCCGCTGCGACAATACGGTAAAAAGGTTTGCCTTTCGCGCCCATACGCGTTAATCGAATTTTAACTGCCATCTAGTTTTTCTTAAGACCTCCTTTAAAAAAATAATAATTTTGAGTCTTTTTTATCATAGTTCATTTTATTTTAAAAGGGGAAATTCCTCATGAACGACTTGACGCCGCCTTTGGAATTGATCTTTTTCATCATCTTGCGGATCTCGATGTAATTCTTCAGGAGCCGGTTCACGTCCTGGACGGTCGTTCCGCTGCCCAGAGCGATTCGCTTGCGCCGGCGGCCGTCGATGATCGAATAATTGTTCCGCTCCTTGTGGGTCATGGAGTCGATGATCGCCGCAATTTT
This sequence comes from Deltaproteobacteria bacterium, assembly GCA_012729055.1. Taxonomy (GTDB): domain Bacteria; phylum Desulfobacterota; class Syntrophia; order Syntrophales; family Smithellaceae; genus UBA8904. The sequence continues at coordinate 101,634 of JAAYDW010000057.1, read as the reverse complement.
CACGAGATCTTTTTCGTCCGGCTGCATTTCCTTGAGCGCCTTTAATTTCCCCATCCCGGGAATCATGCCGATCATATCCTTGAGAGATCCCATCTTCTTGATCTGCTTGAGCTGGTTGCGAAAGTCTTCCAGCGTAAAGTCATTTTTCCGGAGGCTCTCCTGCATCTGTCGGGCGGTTTTTTCATCGATCGTCGCCTGGGCCTTTTCCACCAGGGATAAAATGTCCCCCATGCCGAGAATCCGGTTGGCCATCCGCTCGGGATGGAACACCTCCAGCGCGTCGATCTTTTCGCCCACACCCACAAACTTGATGGGCTTACCGACGACAGCTTTCAGGGAAAGGGCCGCGCCGCCGCGCGCGTCGCCGTCCATCTTGGTCATGATCACGCCGTCGATGCCGATCTGTTCGTTGAACCGCGCTCCGACGTTGACGGCGTCCTGGCCGGTCATGGCATCCGCCACATACAGAATTTCCGACGGATTGATCTTTTCCTTGATTTTCTTAAGCTCGTCCATCAGCGGCTCGTCGATATGCAGGCGTCCGGCCGTATCGATGAGCACCACCTCATAGCCTTCCTTTTTCGCCTGCTCCACCGCCTGAACGCATATCTTGACGGGATCGCGCAAATCGCCCGCGTCATAAACGCCGGCGGAAATCTGCCGCCCCAGAACGGCAAGCTGCTCCATGGCCGCAGGCCGGTAGACATCCGCCGATACCAGATAAACTTTTTTCTCCTTCGACAAAAGCCGCGCCAGTTTGGCGGCCGTCGTCGTTTTTCCGCAGCCCTGTAAACCGATCAGCATGACGGGCGCGGGAATCCGGGACCCGAATTTGATATGAACGCTCTGGCTGCCCATCAGTTCCACCAGGCGGTCATGCACAACCTTGACGACCTGCTGACCGGGTGTGATGCTTTCCAGAACTTCCCTGCCGATCGCCCTCCCGCGGACATCCTCGACAAAATCCTTGACGACCTTGAAATTGACATCCGCTTCCAGAAGCGCCATGCGGATTTCCTTAAGCGCAGCGTTGACGCTTTCCTCGTCCAGAATCCCCCGTCCCTTGAGTTTCTTGAAAATCCCTTCGAGTTTTTCCGCTAAATTTTCGAACATAAATCTCAGCCTTTATCCGGTTACTGCTTCCGGCCCGCGTTCTTCTCGACGGGACGGATGATGCATTGTGTTTTGACCTTTCTGGAAATCTTGTCGGCGGCCGCCTGCGCCCTGGCCCGGTTTTCGAATTCCGCGGCAATGACGCGATACCAGGTTCCCTTCCCCTTCAGTTCCACCTTCACGACTTTCGAGGCATATCCCATGGCATCCACCGTTTTGGAAATCTGGGCGGCTTTCGCCCTATCCTTCAGAGACGCCACATGGACAACATACGGCGTTGGAGAGCCGGAAGGAACCTCTCCGGCGGCAGCAGAGACGTCGGTTTTTGTCTCTGCCACGGGAATTTCCGCCGGCGCAACCGGCTCTTCCCTGCGCGGCTCGGGCGGCGGGGGCGGCGGCGCCCGAGCAATGATATCCGCCACCACGTCGGCATCCGTTTTGCTGTCCGCCGGCGCCTGCTCGATCGAAGGAATTTTCTGCGTCGTGAGAGCGTCATGAAACGCCAGGTCCATCCCGGATTTGTCCTCGCCTCGGTCTTCGCCGGCCGGTTTCTTTACGGCAACCGCTACTTTCGACGGACGCCAGAACAGGGCCAAAAACCGCTGCGGCGCGGATGCGATTTTTTCCGGATAGCTATCAATGTTTTTCCCGACGCCTACACCCAGCAAAAAGGCCAGACACAGTAAAACCGCCATTCCGCTGATGACGAGAACGAGCCCGGTCTTTCCAAGTTTCCATTCAAATTTTTTGATGTTTCCGGTGCCCATTTCGCCCTCTACATTTTTTCCGGCGCCCCCACTCCCAGAATACCGAGGGCGTTGGCCAGAACGATACGCACGGCATCAACCAGCACAAGCCGCGCGCCGGAAAGCCCCACGTCATCCGTCACCACTTTGTTTTTGTTGTAGTAGCTATGAAAAATCCCCGCCAGGTCGTTCAGGTAAAAGGTTATGCGATGGACCTCCAGCGCTTGGGCCGCGCCTTCAAGCATTTCAGGATAGCGCCCCATCATTTTGATCAGGGTTTTCTCCTCCGGTTCGCCGAGCAGCGAGGCATCGATCCGATCGAACGCCGGCAGCGCCAGCCCGCGTTCCTGCGCGGTCCGTAAAATGCTGCAAATTCTGGCGTGCGCATACTGAACATAGAAAACCGGGTTTTCGTTGGTTTGCTTCTTGGCGACCTCCAGATCGAAATCCAGATGGCTGTCGGAGCGCCGCATCAGGAAATTATAACGGGCCGCATCCCGCCCCACTTCGTCGAGCACTTCGCGCAGAGTGACGAACTCGCCGGAACGCGTGGACATGGCCACCGGTTCGCCGGCGCGCAGCAGGTTCACCAGTTGCACCAGAATAATCTTTAAATCGTTTTGATCGTGCCCGAGCGCCTGAATGGCCGCCCAGAGACGGGGCATATACCCATGGTGGTCCGCTCCCCAGATATCGATCAGCAGATCGAATCCCCGGGCAAATTTATTTCGATGATAGGCGATATCGGCGGCAAAATACGTCGGGTCGCCGTTTTTCCGAATGACCACCCGGTCTTTTTCATCGCCGTAAGCCGTCGTCTTGAACCACAACGTCTCGCCGTCCGAATAGATGAAGCCCTGATCCTTTAAAGTATTCAGCAGCCGGTTGACGCCGTCTTCCTGATACAGTTCCCTTTCGCTGAAATAACAATCGAAGACCACGCCGAAGTCCCTGAGGTCTCCTTTGATGCCTTCCAGAATGACGGAACCGGCGAGGGCGTTGAAAACCGAAATGGTGTCGTCCTCGTTTTCGGCGAGATACCGGTTGCCGTCCTTTTGGAGGATTTCACCGGCAATGTCTTTAATATAATCGCCCTGGTAGCAGTTCTCGGGAAACGCAATGGTGTCGCCCAGGAGCTCCCGATAGCGATACAGGACGGATTTGCCCAGGTTATTCATCTGGTTTCCCGCGTCGTTGATATAATACTCTCGGGACACGCGATACCCCGTTGCCGCAAGCAGGTTGGACAAGACATCACCCACCACTGCACCACGCGCATGCCCGATATGCAGGGGCCCGGTGGGATTGGCGCTCACGAACTCCACCTGAACCTTCTTTCCCTGTCCGAGATTGACCCGTCCGTAGGCTTCCTTCTGTTCATGAATCCTCTGAAGGATTTTCCGCCAGAAATCATCCCGGATGCGAAAATTCAAAAAACCGGGTCCGGCGATTTCGACTTTGTCGAGAAGCTTTTCCGGGTCAGAAATGTTTTCCAAAATGGCCTGGGCGATTTTCCGCGGATTTTGTTTGGCGAGCGACGCCAGGACCATGGCGGCGTTGCAGGCGTAATCGCCGTGCTCGGGATTGGCCGGCACCTCTATTTCAATCGGCGGCAGTTGCACCTCCGGCAGCAAACCTTTCTGCACGCAGTTTAAGACGGCTTCGGCAATGATTGACGCAAGTTGATTCTTCATGGAACGGGCAAAAACCTTTCTTTAAAAAAAAATGACAAGCGGCTTTTATCATTTGCCGCTTGTCATGGCAAGTTGAACTATTGATGGGGGATGTCAGCGGCCGATCCATCTACTGCAGTTTCCTGATATCGGCCTTAGTTTCGCAGTTTTTCTTTTAAGCGAATCCTTCCTGCTAAGGCCTGATGCGCCGGTCCTGCCAGTAAATCAAACTGCCCCGCGGATCGTTGGAAAGATTGGGATCCTGCAGCTGCTGGACATGATCGCCGACGCTCTGCGAATAATAAAGATTTGCCGAACCGTCCGGCCCCACGGAAACAACGACGGCAGACATGACGCCGCTTCCTTCCTCCGTTATATACTTGGCATCACTTCCCCAATACCCTTTCGCGGTGATATAGTTCATGTTGTATATTCTGGAACTTCCCGGCGCATTGCACGGATCGCTGTTTTCTCCCCCCGTGTCCGGAACGTAGGTCGTAAAATACAGTCTTCCCTGATAAATGGTCGGCTCGGCCAGAACTTTCTCGCTTTTGGGAAACTGAATCCACCACCCGTTTTTTGAAGAAATGTTTCCGTCTTCATAAACATCAGCTGCCTGTGAAGGCGTGATTGAATCCAAATCCGAAACAGTGTACGCCGAATCACCGTTATTTCTTCTGTCCTTGATTGCATAAAACCTTTCCTGGGCATTGGGCGCGGTAGGCTGGGTTTTGTCGCCCGTTCCGACGTACACCCACAGGTTATAAGACGGATCCATGCTGACGGCCGCCGATGTGTAGATGGGCCGGTTTCCCGCATTGTCATTATTATTGAACATCATTCCGCCGCTCCAGTTGGATTCGGTGCAGGTTGACTGATCCGATTTGCGGCAGAATTGAAACCTCCAGATATTGCCTGCCAAATCACCAACATAGGCTCTATCGATAAAGCCGTCGTTGTCGGAATCCACGGCCGAAGGCCCGGCCGGAACGTCTCCTTTAAGCGCCCCCGAACTCGTTGCGTACGTGTATTTCCAGAGGATATCGCCGTTGGAGAGGTCAATCACGTAAAATCCTTTGCCGCGGGTGTCGTTTCCTCCATCCAGCGCACAGGTGCGGCCTTTGGCCAGACCGCACCCGGAATAGCCGCCGCCGATAAGTCCAATCCATCGCTCAATATTATTAATCCGAACTCGTCCGATAAACATTTTGCTCCAGGCTTGCCCGAGATACTTCCCTTCGTCCTCCGGCAAGCCGGTATTGGCGCCGATACGCCATAAAAACGGCCAGTTGACGGTATCATCCGCCGTATCGGAAGCGTCAAAAGCGTAATACCCGCAATAGTTGGGATGTGTTGCTGTCCAGTAGGGACTGAAACCGGCCGAACTGTCCGCGTCGCACGATACCGATGAACTCCAAAGCGTGCTGGTTCCGCCCCGGCCCAGCGCCGTCACCAGCAGGGTTTTCCACTCGCTCTCCGTTTTCGTTGTGTTGGAAATATCCGTGGCGCTGCCATCCTGCACCCATATTTCCGCCGCGCTGGTCGGTCCGTCGACGTAGTATTGACGCGATTTATCGAGCGGATGCTGGCCGTAGGTATGATAAATCAGCTTCAGACGTCTTAACTGGTTGGGCGGAATAAAGCTCCACAGCTCCTTGCCGCCTCCGTCCGCTCCCAGTTCTCCTGTTTTAAAAGCATGCAACTGGCCGTCATTGGCGCCCACAATCATGAAACGGTTGTGGTAAGCGTCGTTGGCGGATGTCCGGATATGATTCGAGCGAAACGTGTCAAAGGCCTTCGGCGACGCGTTATCCCACTGATCGTAAAACAAGGCGTTCGGCGTACCGATGGACATGGGCGAGGAATGGAAAATATCTCCCAAACGCCAGTAGGCGGGGGGCTGGCGGCAATCTGATCGCCTTGCCTGAAAAAGCCGATGATATTGGATCTTTCGGTGGCGTCAGCGGCATTCAGCTTTGCGGCCGTCAAGTCCGACGTCGTGGCCTTGAAATCAACCAGAACATTTCCAATAAGCGTTTTTATGACTCTGCCCGTCTCACTTTGACTGTTTAAAACGCTGGCCGCATCCCATGCCGCATCCCATGTCGAGGGCGTGATAATGGCGCCCGTTGTAGCATTGATATTGTACCTTTTCAAATGTCCTCGCCACAATGGGCAATCGGACGTTTCAAAAGAGGCTTCATAGATAAAATTTTCATCGGCCGTTCGAATTGCCTGAATGGACGCTGTGGTAAAGGAATAACTGGCGCCGCTGATGGCATTCATGGCAACCTTCAGCGACTTGGTCAGTTTATCTCCGTCCTCCGCAATGAATGCGTAGCCCGAAAGATCCAGATAACCGGGATCGTTGATCGTTGACTTGAAATTGGCGGTCGAGGATCCCTGACAATCCGCCGCCGCGAGATCGCTGCTCTGCTCCATACAACTGGCGGTGACGCCCGACGGGAAACAGGCCGCCGCCGTCGCGGCGGGAAAAGGACAAGTTCCCGCGGAAGTGCTGAAGGTGCAGCAGTTGGCCGCGCTCGCCGTCCCGCAGTTGGTTCCTTTGGGAATACCGTAATCAGCCGGATTTCCGGTATTCTCTGCATCTGTATCGGGATTGTCCGTGCCGCCGTAATAGGCCATCCAATTGAGCGTATTTTTCAGGTAGGACGGCATCACCGAACCAAAGCCGACTACGAACAGTTTATAACCGTGATCGTTCAAAGCTTTGGCCGCCGCCACCACTTCGCGGCGACGCTCGTACATATGCGCCTGGCATTCGGAACCGTCGCCATCGCAGGCATACGTATCCGCTCCGTCCGAAACCAGGATGACGAACTTTTGCCGGCAGGCTTTGCCGGGATCGGCGTTGGTATAGTTCGGCGGAGTTCCGTTTTTATGCAGGTCCAGATATTTTTTCGCTTCCTTCAAGGCGGCGGAAAGCGGCGTTCCTCCGTCCGCGCTGGCTTTCGCAATACATTCGCCTGTTGCACAGGTATCCGTTATGAGACAACTGGAATTTTCGCCTGTTTTGCCGCAATAGGTAAGCTGATAGGACGTACCTGTGAGTTTACCGTAATCGCTGATATAAGTAACCAGTTTGTTTTTCCCTGTGGCGGGATCGCCGCCTGTATCATTGCCGCCCTTGAATCGCATGTAACCGATGCGCACATTCAAACCGGACGCGTCGTTTTTATCTATTATGCCGTCGTTGTTGAAATCCATGACGTTGAAAAGCGCCCGCTTGGCAATCGCCACACGCCGGCAATCGACTTTGCAGGTGGGATGAATGAAGTTGGACTTACAAAAACCGCCCGCGCATTTCGTATCGCCGTAATAACTGTGATCGGCACAATTTGTCGTATCCGCCGTGCAGGCGGTGGAAGATCCGTATACGAAAGTGTCATCGCCGGCCGGATTCCAGTCCATGGACCCGGACAAGTCCAGCAGAATCAAGGCATCCGGTGCCGCACCGCCGAAGGTATCCTGCTCGTCGTTGGCCGGAGGTATTTCATCTTCCGTCTGCGCCAAAGCACATAGCGGCAGGCACAGAAACAAAACGAGCAGAAGAATATTTGCCCAGGCGCTCAAGCTCTTTCTGGTAAACATACGCTTTCTCCTCTTTCAATAAAGTCAACATGCCAATTGGACTGCAGAACGTATTTCCCGAATTTCATACCTTTACAAACCACCCTGTTGCGTATCTGACGGGCTCGGTGCATAAGCTACTCCCACATCAATGCTGGTTTGCGAATTGTATGTTGTGTCCTTGCCGGTCACCGTTGTACGGAATATTGCACCGGCATAAGCCTTGCTTAAATCCGAACCTGGGATGATGATGGAGGGGTGAGCGGTATCCCGGATGGGCAGGCTTGCGTCAAACTCGGCGCTGGGATCTCTGGCTGTATCGATTTTTCTTCCGGAAATCGCAGTGAGACTTTGCGGATTCAGCGTCCGGCAAACTTCATTCACCCCCGCTTCGGCGGCTGAAAAGGCTTTTCTTTCGCCGATCAGACGCGAACTGATGCGGATATCCTGAGATGTCATGGTCAGGGCGAAAAAACCGACGGCCACCATAATCATCACGGCCATGATCGCCGCCAGCAGAGCAAAGCCGTCTTGCGACGTTAAACACTTTTTAAAAATTCGGCATGAATACGGCATGGTTCCTCACTAATACATCGGTGGAGTAAATCATTTTTTTCCGTTGCTGTGTGGCGGTATCGACGTCTTTGGTTTCGGCGGCAATATTGATACGGATTCTCCGGATGGCCGGAATATTGATGGTACCCGTCAGCTCCGCACCCGTCCGATCAAAATATTGAAACAGGGGAAGAGCCGAGGGAGAAGTCGCGTTGTTGTAAATCCGTGTCCCCGGCAAATCTCCTCCTAAAATCGCCTGGTTGGTTCCGCAGGAAATGCTGCGCCGAACGGCGCTCGTCGCCGCATTGTAGGAATAAAAAATGAATTCATTGTCCGCGTCGCCGATAATTCCGTACGTCGGCGGCGAACCTTCCGGCCCCAGATCCATGGCGATAAAAAGATTGTTGGCGTCGGCGTAAAGGATACCACGGTTGGCCGCAGTAGGCGTCGGAACAGCAATCACGGATTTCACGTTACTGCAGACGTCTATGGCGTCGGTAGTCGTCAAATTTGTCCAAGTATCCCCCGACATCGACGGATTGAAAGACGCCATGCGAATTTCGGAGGCCATGAAATCGAGCACCAGACGCGTATCCTGCTGGGTCACCACCCTTCTGCCCAGACTGGCCGATGTGCGCTGCGTCAGGACCATCACGCCGTAAACTCCCGCGACGATGATGAGACCGACGACAACGCCTACTAAAACTTCAACCAGTGTAAATCCGTTTTTTCTCATCGCATTGTCTCTGCTGGTCATCCCTGTTTAAAAGTTATAATGCCGTGTGGCGATGATGGAACTTCTGACGCCTGACGCCGGACCGCCCGGCCAGGTGACCTGAACGTGGACAATCCAGGCGTTGGTCGCTCCCGCCGCCGTATTAACAAATGTCCGCACCGTGAAAAAAGCATCGGTTGTGGAAACTGTCAGCGCGCCGTTAACTGTGTATTTTGTCACAAAAGGATCCGTCGGCGTCAACGTAATGGATATGTTTTGATTCATGATAGCATATTCCCGCGCTTCCAGTTCCGACTGCATGATATAGGCCGCCCGGCCCATGTAATCGGCCCGGGCGCCGACATTGAGTGAAATGCTCTGCATCGGCATCAGTGAAATAATGGCGATCGCCGTCAGCACAACGGCAATCAGCGATTCGATAACAGTGATGCCTTTGTCGTTATTCATCTTTGACATAAACCCTTCCCATTAACGTAGCCGTTATTCTGACGACCTTTCCTGATTGCGCGTGCTTTAACTTCAAATGGCCGCCGCTGGCAAGCGTGCCTCTGGGCTTCATATTGACTGTAGTATTCCCTCCGAAAGCCGGCGTTTCAAAAATTGAAACAGACCGATGACCGGCCCCGATTTGTTTTGTGGCAACGTCCACCCAACTGGCGCCGACCTGATTTTGAATCACGTATTGATTTGCTCCGGCGTCGAAGGTTATCCGGTATTCCCGGTTTTCCGCCACGGCTCTCTGAAGATATAACTTAATGTCGGAAGCTGTTTCCTGCGCGGCCTCCTGGAGATTGGCTCTATCCCGGTAGCTGTTGAATATCGGCACGGCAATCGCCAGGACGACCATCAGGATCGCCATCACAACAATAAGTTCAACGATGCTGAATCCTTTTTTGTCACGTTGCATCAAACTGCGGTTCCTCTTCTCCACGAGCCCGGTGTTTAACCGAACGGGCAAGTTCGGTCACTTGTCGCTGCATTTTTTTTGAACCGAGTTCTTCCCAAACAAAACAAAAACGCCGGTTATTTTAAGGATATCGTAACCGAGTTGCTGTTGAGTGTCAATAAATTCACTCTTTACCGGCATGCGCCCGCTGAGTTCCTCCACTCCCGGCCCCGATGGTTTCGTCTCAATACCCCAACACCAGAAAACGCATGAAAATATCGCCCCAGAAAATGTAAGCCACCGCCGCCGCCGAAAGGAACGGTCCGAAAGGCACGGCGTATTTCATATCCTTTTTCTTGATAATCATGGCCGCAATCCCCACCACCGCCCCGGCCAGAGAACTGAACAGCAGAACAAAGATCAAAGCCTTCCATCCGAAAAATCCGCCGATCATCGCCAGGAGCTTGATGTCGCCGCCCCCCATCCCCTCGCGCTTGGCGATAAACTCGTAAAACAAAGCGATGGCGAGAAGAATTCCGCCTCCCACCACAAGACCGATCAGGGCTTCATGCCAGGGAACTTTCACGATAAAGACGGCCGCCAGAAAAAAAACCGGAATGCCGGGCAGCGATAAGATATCCGGAATGATTTGATGATCGATGTCAATGAATGCAATGACGATCAATACGGCTGTAAAAATAAAGAATACCAGAAAGTTGAGCGTCGGGCCGAATTTCAGAAAAAGCGCGAGCGCCAGCAAGCCGCTGATCAGCTCGACCAACGGGTAGCGCCAGGATATTTTTGCTCCGCAGTCCCGGCATCTGCCCCGCAGCAGAATAAAGCTGATGATCGGAATATTATCGTAAAAACGGATGGGATGCTCGCAGGAGGGACACCGAGAAAGAGGCTTGACGATGGACTGGCCCGCCGGAATCCGGAAAATGCAGACATTGAGAAAACTTCCGATGGCAGCGCCGAAAATAAAGGCAAACACACTGAAGATCATGAGCAATCTCTTTCGTTGATTTTCTCTTTTACGGGATATTCCGGAACGCGGGACATGTGAACCGCTCGGCAGCCCTGCGACCCTATCCCATCCCAAGGACTTAGGCCAGTAACTTTGCGTCCCGCCCTTTCAGGAGGTTTGCCCTTCTCAAGCTTCGCAATGGATCGTACACGTTTTTTAACAGAAGTCAATAAATTTATTGTGATTCCCGTCACCATTCCGGTCGCTTGCCGTACGAATTCCGGCTCCGTCGGCGGTCAACCTGGGCGACCCGGACAACAAACTCTTTGCAAAGGAACGGCCTTTTAGGGTAATAATTTTTCATGATGGACGACGATTACATGAAGCTGGCCCTGAAACTCGCCGCCAGAGGACGGGGATACGCGAGCCCCAATCCGATGGTCGGCGCAGTAATTGTGAAGAACAACCGCATTATCGGCGAAGGGTATCATACCTGTTGTGGCGAAAACCACGCGGAAGTCAACGCGATAGAAAATGCAACGGAAAATGTCGCAGGATCGACCCTTTACGTAACGCTGGAACCTTGCTGTCATCACGGGAAAACGCCGCCTTGCACGGATAAAATCATTGCGCATAAAATCGCCCGGGTCGTTATCGGCGCCACCGATTCCAATCCCCTGGTTTCCTGCCGGGGCATTTCCTGCCTGCAGGAAGCGGGCATTGCTGTCGCCACCGGCGTTCTTGAAAAAGAAAGCCGCGACCTCAATGAGGTCTTCTTTCATTTCATGGAAAAGGGACGGCCCTTTGTCACGGTGAAGTACGCGCAAACCCTGGATGGCCGGATCGCCACATCGACCGGCCGGTCGCAATGGATCAGTTCTCCGGCCTCCCTGAAATTCGCTCATCGTCTGCGGGCCGAACATGATGCGATTCTGGTCGGAAGCAACACCGTGCTTGCGGACAATCCGACACTCACCGTCCGGCACGTGCGGGGCAGAAACCCTGTGAGAATTATTCTGGATTCCGGACTGATTACGCCGACGGATGCCAACGTCATGCAAAACCTCTCCGAGGCGCCGACACTGATCATCACGACGAAAGATTCCGCCGATCCTCGGTTTCAGGCTCTGTCTTCGGCCGGGGCAACCATGATAACCGTCGCTGCCGACGGGCACGGCCACGTCAATCTGACGAGCCTTTTACCGCTTCTGGCCCAGCGCAAGATTTCCTCGGTCCTGATCGAAGGCGGCGCGCAAGTCATCACATCCGCTTTCCAAAACGGTCTGGTCGATCGCCTGGTCGTGGTCACGGCGCCCAAGATCATCGGCCGGGGCATTGAAGCCGTCGGCGATCTGGGTATCCGCGACCTCGCGCAGGCCAGGATATTTTCAATCCGCAAAATTTTGAAAAAGGGGCCGGATGTCATTATGGACGCCCGCCCCGCGCGGCCAGGACCTGCCGTGCGGCCCTGATGCCGTCGAGCGCCGAACTGATGATGCCTCCGGCGTAGCCCGCTCCTTCTCCGCAGGGATAGAGGCCCTGCACGTTTTCGCTCTGACCGTCGTCGCGCCGGACGATGCGTACGGGCGACGACGTGCGCGTCTCCACACCGATCAAAGAAGCCTCTTCTGTCACGAATCCGGGCATTTTTTTGTCAAACATCCGGATTCCGGCCCGCAGGGCCCCGCCGACAAACGGCGGCAATACGTCGTCGAGACGCGCGGCCCGGACGCCGGGCAAAAAACTGGTCCACCCGAGGGTTTCCGACATTCGGTCTGCGATAAAGTCGGTCAGCCGTTGCGCGGGCGCCCGGTAATCTCCCCCTCCGGTCTCAAATGCTTTTTGCTCCCAGATCCGACGGAAGGCGAGCCCCCCGAGCGGATCGCCCGGAACGGCGAAATCTTCCGCCCGCACATTCACCACGATGGCGCTGTTGGCCAATGCTCCGCTGCGTCTGGTGTCGCTCATGCCGTTGGTGATGACGGTTTGTGAAACGGCGCTGCAGCCGATCACCTGCCCTCCCGGACACATGCAGAAGCTGTAAACGGAACGGCCCCGATCGCCGGCCGCGGCGGTGACAAAATACTCCGCCGGCGGCAGGCGTGGATCCTCCGCCCAGCGGCCGTACTGGATGCGGTTGATCAGAGACTGCGGATGCTCCAGGCGCACCCCCATGGCAAAGGGTTTGGGCGTCATCTGAACGCCTCTGGCGTTCAGATGACGGTAAGTATCGTCCGCGCCCTGGCCGATCGCCAGGATGACTTCGTCGGCTCTGATTTCCTCTTCGCCGTTGACGACGACGGCGGCAACGGCGCTGCGGGAAATGATCACGTCCGTCATCCGGGCGTGAAATCGCACGGCGCATCCCAGATCGGCAAGCTTGCGCCTCATATTGATCAAAACCCGGCGGAGCCGGTCCGTTCCGATATGCGGTTTGGCATCTGTCAGAATGGAAACGGGCGCGCCCAGATCCGCCAGGATTCTCTTGACCCAGCCGGCGGAGGGATTTTTTGTCCGGCTGGTCAGTTTTCCGTCGGAAAAGGTTCCCGCCCCTCCCTCGCCGAAAAAAACATTGCTTTCCGGATTAAGGCGTCCGCTGCGCCAAAACGTCTCGACATCGCCGATCCGTTTTTCAACCGGACTCCCCCTCTCCAGCAGGACCACCGGCAGGCCCTGCACAGACAGGGTATAGGCCGCAAAAAGGCCGGCCGGCCCTGCGCCGATGACCACAACAGGACAGCCGCCCCGCACAACCGGCGGGAAAAATCCTATTTCCGGCTCCTCCTGCAAAGCCCCGAGCTGCATACCGTCGGGAAGTGGTTCGGTTACAGAGGCGGAATCGGACAAAACGATTTTGACGGCATACACAAAATACGGCTGTCTGTTGCGCCGGGCATCGAGGGCTTTTCTCAGAATGGTGAGAGAAACGATGTCGTTTTCGGCCAGCCCCAAAGCGGCAGCCGCTTTGCCGGAAAGACGATCTTCGGTTTCTTCCAGGGCCAGAGGCAGGCCGCTCAAGCGAAAAACCTTCATTTTTTCCCCATTGCAAAAATCATTGAACTCATATAGGAAAACGGCGTTTTAAAACCATCAGCACTGTAAACGGAAACTATTTATGCCGTGGTATGCCGTCCACACAAAAAGCCGTCACGAATACAAGGCCCACAACGGTCTGACGCAAAAGCAGCTGACGTCGTTTCTACCGGAGATAGAAGTCTGGAGCAAGCGAAAAGACCGAAAAAAAAGAATCACCGTACCGCTCTTTCCCGGTTATCTTTTTGTCCAGGCCGACCTGACCAATGAAATCAAACTGGCCATTCTCAAAACGTTCGGCGTGGTGCGGATCCTGGGGAAAAAAGAAAATACGGAACCCCTGCCCGTGCCGGATGCAAAAATCCAGGCCATTTCGCGGCTCATCGCGCACAAAGCGGAAATCTTCACGATGCAGTATCCAAAAGAAGGAGAACCCGCCAGGATCATCGACGGACCTTTCACGGGTATCGAAGGCATTGTGGTTAAAAGCGATCCGGAAAAAGAGCTGTTTGTCGTTGCCATCGAATTGTTGCAGCGTTCCGTGGCCATCCGACTGGAGGGATTCCAGGTCTGCAAACCTTAAACCGCTCGTCCCTGTTCTGTTTCGTTCGTTTACAAAAAACTTGACATTCTGAACATTATGCGCAAGATAGCATCCGCCGCCGGTCGCAAATACCACGCGCAAATACCGAAAGGGAAACGGATTGTGAAAGGATTTATCAACATCACCAAAGACCTTTGTAAGGAATGTCATCTCTGTATTCATTTCTGCCCCAAAGGGCATATCATGCCGTCCAAGGAATATAATGTTCAGGGTTATCATCCCGTCTGCGTCAACGAAGAAAACGAATGCAACGGCTGCGGGATCTGCGCCACCATGTGTCCGGATGTAGCCATCGAGGTTTACCGTGAATAAAGTACTGATGTCAGGAAACAACATTATCGGCGAAGCGGCCATCCGCGCGGGTTGCCGTTTTTACGCCGGTTACCCGATAACACCCCAGAATGAACTGACCGAATACATGGCCGAGCATATCCGCAGCATCGAGGGAGGCGTCTTCATTCAGTCCGAAAGCGAGATCGCCGCCATCAACATGATCGCCGGCGCCAGCGCCGCCGGTCTCAGGGTCATGACGTCGTCCTCCAGCCCGGGCATCTCCCTGAAACAGGAAGGCATATCCTCCATGGCCGCCTGCGAACTTCCCGGCCTCATCGTCAACATCATGCGGGGCGGCCCCGGACTGGGCAACATTAGGCCTGCCCAGGGTGATTATTTTCAGGCCACCCGCGGCGGCGGCCACGGCGATTATCGGACGATCGTTCTGGGTCCGGCCACGGGCCAGGAACTGGCGGATCTGACCATGGATGCGTTTGATCTGGCGGATCAATACCGCACGCCGGTCATGATCCTGGCCGACGGCATGATGGGCCAGATGATGGAGCCGGTCATTTTCAAAAAACCCAATCCCCGGAATTACCCGGAAAAATTCATGCTGCGCGGCGCGGGCAGCGGCAAAAGCAAATTCATCCGCGGCCTGCTTCTGGATCCCATCGACAGCGAGGGACACAATTGGAAACTGGCGCGGAAGTACGCGGTCATCGCTCAGCACGAAACGCGCCACGAGGAATATCTGATCTCGGACGCGGAAATGGTGATTGTCGCATACGGCACGGCCGCGCGGATCGCCAAGGGAGCCATCAAAAGGCTGCGGGACCACGGTCTGAAAGTCGGTCTTTTCCGACCCATCACCCTCTGGCCTTTTCCGGAACTGAAGCTGCGGTCCCTGTCTTCGCGAGTCAAGAATTTTCTGGTTTTTGAAATGAGCACCGGCCAGATGCTCGAAGACGTCCGTCTTGCGCTTCAGGGTTACGCCAACATCGACTTTCACGGACGCCCCGGCGGCGCAGTGCCGACGCCCGCAGAACTGGCCAACGTCGTGGCCAAATTTTACAACAAGATAGATTGACGGGCGACCGTTTTAAGAAGGATTCCATTGATATGGCAAAAATCGTTTTTCAACATCCTCAGAGTCTGAAGCACAGTATTTTTCATTATTGCCCGGGCTGCGGCCACAGCATCGTTCACCGCATCGCCTGTGAAGTCATCGATGAAATGGGCATCCGGGGCATCACGATCGGCGTGCCCCCGGCCGGCTGCGCGGTTCTGGCCTATAATTACTTCGATGTCGATATGATTGAAGCGCCGCACGGCCGCGGACCGGCCATGGCTTCCGGCATCAAGCGCTCGCTGCCTGACCGCGTCGTGTTTTCTTATCAGGGCGACGGCGACCTGGCCGCCATCGGCATGGCGGAAAGCTTTCACGCCGCCAACCGCGGGGAAAACATCACCGTAATTTTCATCAACAACGCCGTGTACGGTATGACGGGCGGCCAGATGGCGCCGACCACCATGCTGAACCAGAAAACCACCACCAGTCCGGCCGGCCGCCAGCAGAGGCTGGACGGCTACCCCGTCAAGGTCAGTGAAATTTTTTCCAAGATCGGCGGCGTGACGTACCTGGAAAGATGTTCGGTCAGCTCTCCGGCCGGCGTCAACAAAACCAAGAAGGCCATCAAAAAAGCGTTTCAATGCCAGCTCGACGGGCTGGGTTTCTCCATGATCGAAGTGCTTTCCATGTGTCCGACCAACTGGAAAATGTCTTCCGTCGATTCCTGCAAATGGATCGACGACGTTCTGGCCAAAGAATTCCCCCCCGGCATCTATAAAGACGAGATTGCCGCGCTCAAGAAAGCGGCGGAGGGCCGGTCATGATTATCAAGGCATTTTTCTCCGGATTCGGCGGTCAGGGCGTTTTAATGATGGGCATCAGTCTGGCGAACGCCGCCATGAACAAAGGACTGCATGTCACCTATCTTCCCGCTTACGGCGCGGAGATGCGGGGCGGAACGGCCAACTGCACGGTGGCAATGGGTGATGAGGAAATCGCCTCGCCCGTGGCGTCGGAGCCGGATTACCTGGTGGTCATGAGTTCGCCCGCTCTGTTTTCCTTTCAGAACAAGGTCACGTCGGGAGGAACGATCTTTATCAACTCATCGATCATCGAGGACCGCCCCCTGCGTCGGGATGTTCAGAGCCTTTGCATTCCCTGTACCGACATGGCCCAGGATCTGGGCAACAGCCGCGCGACCAATATCGTCATGATGGGCGCCTTTATCAAGAAATCACAAATCGTAGCGCCCGATATTTATTTAAAGAGTCTGGAGGCGATCATGGGCAGCCGGAAAAAGTCCCTTGCGGAAATCAACCGTAAAGCCTTCGTCGCCGGATTCGACTATGTCAAGGATTAAGAAGGATACCCTATGGCCGTCAAACAAATCTCTGTTCTATTAGACAACGTTCCCGGCTCTTTTGCCCAACTCACCCATACGCTCGACACGGAGGATATCGGCCGGATCGCCGTGTCGGCCGCCAGTATCGCACACGACAGCCGCGTGCGTCTTGTTGTCAACGATCCCGACCGGGCAGCGGCGCTCTTGAGCAGTTTCAATTTCAATTTCGAAGTCACGACGGTGCTGGCCGCGGAAGTTCCCCTGCACGCGGGCGGCATCAATGCTATTTTGAATCCCCTGGCCGAGGCCGAGATCAATATTCTCTACCTGTACACCACCGTCAACCGCATCGGCAAGGAAACCATCGTCATTATCGGCGTGGACAAGCTTGAAGAAGCCAAAGCAATCTTAACCGAGAACTGGATTCATCTGATTGAAGACGAAATATACGCCATCCCTTAATTCTTTTGCTCTTTTTTGGGGAAACCGTCCATGCCGGTATCCGCGGATAAAGAAAAGGCGCTCGCCCTGAGGATGCAGGACCTGGGCGTTTCCGAAAACGATTTTGAGGAATCGTTCGTCCGCTCCTCCGGTCCCGGCGGGCAAAAAGTCAACAAGAGTTCCTCGTGCGTCCACCTGGTCCATCTTCCCACCGGTTTGTCCGTCAAATGCCAGCAGGAAAGGTCCCAGACCTTAAACCGCTTTCTGGCCCGACGCCTGCTGCTCGATAAAATCGAACAGCGGCAAAAGGGATTCGCCGCTTCCGAAAAGGAAAAAATCGAGAAAATCCGTAGGCAAAAAAGGAAGAGAAGCAAGCGCGCCCAGGAAAAAATTCTCACGGCCAAACACAGGCGGTCGGAAACAAAAGTGCTGCGCGGAAAAATCGTTACGGAAGAATAAGAAAAGGGAGAAGAAGTCCTTTGTTATTTGCTTCTTCTCCCTTTGTTTAAGATACCTGATTATCGGCGATTAGCCCAGGCCAACCAGTTTCACTAAAGGATTGGCGAACAGCATGACCAGAGAAATAACCAGAGCGTAAATGGCGACGGATTCGGTCATGGCCATACCAACCATCATGGTTAACATTACTTTACCCTGCGCTTCGGGGTTTCTGCCCACCGCGTTGGACGCACCGCTTGTCGCCTGCCCCAGACCAAGGCCGGCGCCGACCGCACCGATACCGATGGCAAAACCGGCGCCCAGAAGAGCGCAACCGATCACGATCGCCTTTGTGTAATCAACGCCGCCCGTTGCAGCGCCAGCCGCCGCTTCGGGACCAGCCGCCAGAACAAACGGAGCAGAAACAATCACCAACACCATCGCCAGTACGGAATAAACCAAACTCTTCTTCATGGATACAGCCTCCTGAATTTTTATTTTGACAACACTTGTGCCCGGAAGCGTTATGTATGCTTTGTTTTCCTGATTTTCCTCCTTTCTTCTGGATTTAACGACTGCCGGTCATTTGAGGCTATTTTTAACGGTCACAAAACCAATTGTCAAGATATTTTTCAAAATATTTTTCGATGAACGCCTTTCTTGATTTTATCCGGCAAGCAGGATAAGAACAATCCCCATGAAAATATTCACAATGCCGCAGAAAAGAGCGGCCGGCATTCTTCAGCGGGACATTCCGCTTTGCGCCAGACCTTTTGCGGCAATCGCTGAGACCTGCGGCCTGACCGGCGGAGAGCTGATCAACTGGATTAAAGAACTGTCCCGCGAAGGCATCCTTCGCAAGTTCGGCGCCATCGTACGGCACCAGAAAGCGGGATACGAAAAAAACGCGCTCGTGATGTGGGCCGTGCCGCCCGGCAAGATGGAAGAAACGGGACGCCGCTTTGCGTCGCTGCCGTTTATCTCCCACTGCTATGAGAGATCACCCGCTTTCCAGGGCCGCTACACGCTCTTCACCATGCTGCATTCGCGCCGGGAAGCGCCCGCCGTCCTGATCGCGCAAATGGCGCAAGCCGTGCAATGCCCGGATTTTCTGATCCTGGAAAGCCTGCAGGAATACAAAAAAACATCTCCGGAGTACTTTGAATGACATCTGAAAAATTCGATCCGTTTGTCGCCGCCAGTGAGCTCATTGCCGGAGGCGTCAACTCGCCGGTGCGCGCCTGGAAATCGGTGGGCGGGAACCCTGTTTTCGTCTCCCGCGCCAGCGGCAGTAAAATCTTCGACACCGATGGAAAGGAATACATCGATTACGTCCTTTCCTGGGGCCCAATGATCCTGGGACACGCCCATCCCGAAGTCACCGCCGCGATTTGCCGCGCCGCCGAGCGGGGAACAAGTTTCGGCGCGCCCACCGAAGCCGAGACGGCCATGGCCCGTCTGATTTGCGCGGCGATCCCCTCGATCGAATCCGTGCGGATGACGAGCTCCGGCACGGAAGCCGCAATGACGGCGATCCGCCTGGCCCGCGGCTGCACGGGCCGCAGCGGAATCGTCAAATTCGACGGCTGCTACCACGGACATGCGGATTCGCTGCTCATCAAAGCCGGCTCCGGCGTGGCCACCCTGGGCATTCCGGGTTCTCCCGGCATTCCCGAGGAACTTGCCCGGCTCACACTCAGCCTTCCCTACAACGACATCGGCGCTTTGGAAAGCGCCGTCGAGGGCTACGCCCCGCAACTGGCGGCGGTGATCGTCGAGCCGGTTGCGGGCAACATGGGCGTCGTGCTTCCTCAGGAAGGCTTTCTGAAAAGGCTCCGCGAACTCACCGAAAAAAACGGCATCGTGCTGATTTTCGATGAGGTGATCACGGGCTTTCGCTTTTCCTTCGGCGGCTATCAGAACCGGATCGGCATTGAACCGGACCTGACCTGCCTGGGCAAGATCATCGGCGGCGGCCTGCCGGTGGGCGCTCTGGGCGGAAAAAAACAGTTCATGGAAAAACTGGCGCCTGCGGGCGACGTCTACCAGGCCGGAACCCTCTCGGGCAATCCGCTGGCCATGAGCGCCGGCATTGCGACGCTCACCCTTCTGCGCGCCCGGGCAGACGCGTTTTCTTCTCTGGCGGAGCGGGCCGCCGGGCTGGGCCGGGAGATGATCAACCTATTTGCGGCAAAAGGCATTCCCGTCTGCCTCAACCGGATGGATTCGATGTTCACGCTCTTTTTCCAGGAAGGCCCTGTCAACAACTTTGCCGGCGCGCTCCAATCGGACACCGCTCTTTATGCCCGCTTTTTTCACGGCATGATCCGAAACGGCGTCTGGCTGGCTCCGTCGCAATTCGAAGCGGGTTTTTTATCCTTCAGCCATTCACCGGAAGATATGGAACGGACTCTGGACGCCTGCGACAGGACGATTCAAGATCTCTAGCCGCATTGACAAGCACGGATCAATACGATAAGAATTTTTTTCGCCGGTCCCAACCGGACATGAAAGGGAGATTATGAAAAAAGCGTTTATCACAGGCATTACCGGACAGGACGGTTCCTACCTGGCCGAATTTCTTCTGGACAAGGGCTATGAGGTGCACGGTCTGATCCGCCGGTCCAGCACTTTCAACACGGACCGCATCGACCATCTTTACCGCGACTTTCACGATCCAGATGCCCGGCTGTTTCTGCATTACGGCGACCTGAGCGTTTCCGGGCAGATTATGGATTTGCTCTCCGCGATCAATCCCGATGAAATTTATCACTTGGGCGCCCAAAGCCACGTTCGCGTCAGCTTTGACATGCCCGAGTATACATGCGACATCACCGGCCTGGGAACCCTGCGACTCCTGGAATCCATCCGCAAAACCGGCATCAAAGCAAAATTTTACCAGGCCTCGTCGAGCGAAATGTTCGGCGCCGCCCCGCCGCCGCAAAACGAAAAAACGCCTTTCCAGCCACGCAGCCCTTACGCGGCGGCTAAAGTCTTTGCCTATCACATCGTCCGGAATTATCGCGACGCCTACGGCATTTTTGCCGTAAACGGCATTCTGTTCAACCATGAATCGCCGCGCCGCGGCGAAACGTTCGTTACACGGAAAATCACCCGCGCGGCGACGCAGATCAAGTTGGGGCTCAAGGACAAACTCTACCTGGGCAATCTGGAGGCCCAGCGCGACTGGGGATTCGCCGGCGATTTCGTGGAAGCCATGTGGCTGATGCTGCAAGCGGACAAGCCGGACGACTTCGCGATCTGCACCGGCGAAACGCATTCCGTCCGCGAGTTCGCTGAAAAAGTTTTCAGCAAGCTGGGACTGGACTATGCCCGTCATGTGGCGATCGACCCCCGTTACTTCCGGCCGACGGAAGTGGACGTCCTCCTGGGAGACGCCTCCAAAGCCCGAAAAGTGCTCAACTGGCGGCCGAAAGTCTCGTTCGATCAGCTGGTGGACATGATGATCGCGGCGGACCTGGAACTGGCCAAGAAGGAAAAAACGCTTATGGACGCGGGCTTTCCCTGCAAGAATACGGAGCGGATCGGCTGATCCGGAAAGCTTTCAAGGAGATTTACCTTGCTTAGAAACAAAAGAATCACCGTGACAGGCGGCAATGGATTTCTGGGGCGGCATCTGATCCGTAAACTGGGCGGCTACGGCTGTCGCAGCATCGACATCGCCGACCTTCCCGAGTACGATCTGACGGACCTGGGCGACATCCGCCGCATGTACGAGACCCTGAAACCGGATGTCGTCATTCATCTGGCGGCCAAAGTAGGAGGCATCGGCTTCAATCAGGAAAAGCCCGCCGAACTTTTTTACGACAATCTGATCATGGGCGCGCAGCTCATGCACGAGGCGTATCTTCGCAGCATCGAGAAGTTCGTGGCGCTGGGCACGATCTGCGCTTATCCCAAGTTCACACCCGTTCCTTTCCGCGAGGACGACCTCTGGAACGGCTATCCGGAGGAAACCAACGCTCCTTATGGCCTGGCCAAGAAAATGATGCTGGTGCAGTCCCAGGCCTATCGCCGGCAATACGGATTTCATTCCATTTTCCTTCTGCCGGTTAATCTGTACGGTCCGGGAGACAATTTTGATCCCCGGTCCTCCCACGTGATTCCGGCGCTGATCAAGAAGTGTTTCGACGCGCTCGACGCCGGTTCGGACACGCTGGAGGTCTGGGGAACCGGTTCTGCGACGCGGGAGTTTTTTTACGTGGAAGACGCGGCGGACGCCATCTGTCTGGCTGCGGACCGCTATGACAAAAGCGATCCCGTCAACATCGGGGCCGGCTTTGAAATTTCCATCCGGGAGCTGACCCAGCTGATTTGTCGGCTGGCCGGTTTTTCGGGAAAAATCTCCTGGGATTCCGCAAAGCCGGACGGCCAGCCGCGCCGGATGCTCGAAACCAGCCGGGCGGCAGCAGAGTTCGGCTTTGCGGCTAAAACGGATTTGGCAACCGGTCTGGCCAGGACGATCGAGTGGTACGGAAAAAACCGTCACAATTTAAATAAATAATGAACGACGGTCATATTTTTGATTGACTTTGTTTCCGCCGCATGTTAAGGAGCGCATCACCAAATGGATAGCGAAACCAAAAAATTAGGCATCCAGATGGCTTATGCCAGCAGCATCGGCATTGCAATGGTTCTGGCGATTTTTGGTTGCCTCCTTCTGGGCAGCTATCTGGACAGGAAATTCGATTCCGGTCATGTCTTTACCATCGTTTTCTTGCTGATCGGAATCTCGGCCGGTTTCCGAAATATTTATGTGTTGGTAAAAAGGAATTTTCGGGACGAAGAAACCATCATCAAGAGCTTGAAAAGTGAACAACATCGTCAAAGACCCGCTCCAAAAAAGACTTGAAATCGCCAACTGGATTATTCTGGCGATCCTTTTTATTCCTTCCTTCATTTTTGCGCCGACGAAGTTTTATCTGGGCGTCCTTTTGGGCGGATTCATCAGCATATTGAATTTCTACGGCATGGAGCTGGGATTAAAAGGCCTGTTCAGAAATCCAACCGGCAACGTAAAGCGCCCGACGCTCGTCAAATACTATCTTCGTCTGGCGCTCACCGCGGTGGTTTTGTTTTTTCTCATCACCGCCCGAACCGTCGACATTATCGGCCTGATTATCGGACTTTCCGTGGTGGTGATCAACATCGTTTTCACGATGATCGTCGCCCTGGCAAAAAAAAACTTTATTGAGGAGGTTGGTTAGATACGAATGGAACCCCTAATTTTCTTCCACACATCTTTGTTCAAGGATGTCGGCATTAACATGACCATTGTTTTCAATACGTTGTTCATTGTTGCGCTTCTGTCCATCCTTTCCTTTCTGGCCACGCGCAGCCTCCAGGTTTATCCGGGACGTCTGCAAAATGTGATGGAAGTCATCGTTGACGGCCTGCATGGACTGCTCATCGACACGATGGGGCATCACGGCAAAAAGTTCTTTCCGCTGATTGCAACGATAGGACTTTTCATTCTCACCTCCAACCTGATCGGCATCATTCCCGGCTTTGAATCGCCGACGGCCAACATCAACACGAACGCAGCCATGGCGCTGGTCGTCTTCTTCATGACCCACGTCGTGGGCGTCATGACCCACGGCATCAAGTACCTCAAGCAGTTTTTGGGACCCGTCTGGTGGCTGATCCCGCTGATGCTGCCCATTGAAATCATCAGCCATCTGTCCCGTCCTCTGTCCCTGACCTTCCGGCTCTTCGGCAACATCGCCGGCGAAGACATCGTTCTTTTGGTCGTTTTGCTTCTGGTGCCGCTGATCGTTCCGCTGCCCATCATGTTCCTGATGATTTTCACCTCCGTGGTTCAGACGCTGGTTTTCATGCTGCTGGCCATGATGTACATCGGCGGCGCGATGGAAGAAGGTCATTAATTCACGTTTTTTGATAAACACACGAAAGGCGGTTCGCAGGTATCGGGCGGACCGCCTTTTTTCTTTTCTGCGCCGCTGACATCATAACATCCGGTTTGGAAAAATCGTGCAAAAAGTCTTACCGAAGACTTGACGATCGGGATCAATCGTATTATGGACTGTGCAAATGATCCGAACAAGGGAGTTTTTATGCACACGCTGGGAATCAACATCGGCTCTTCGAACATCAAGGCGGCCCTGTTGGAGGAAGGCCGCCTGGTCTGGAACGCGGTCGAACCGCATGAAGGCAATTTTCAAGATACGCTGAAAAAGGTGCTCTCCGGTCGCCAGTTGCCGGCAGACGTTCAAACGCTCGTAACCGGCACCGAAGGCCGGCGCCTGTTAAACATCAACAGCGTCATCGAACCGCTTTGCATCGAAGAAGCGCTCGCGAAATTCAACCGGCGCATCGATGCGCTGGTATCCCTGGGCGGCGAGGATCTCGTCGTCTATACGATTGACCAGAACAATAGAATCATCACCAGTTTTTCCGGAAACAAGTGCGCGTCCGGCACCGGCGAGTTCTTCAAACAGCAGCTGGCGCGGATGAACATGACGCTGGGCGACATCCTCAAGATCCCCGCGGACAGCCGCGTGCTCACGCTCTCGTCGCGCTGCTCGGTTTTCATGAAGAGCGACTGCACCCACCGGCTGAACAAAGGCGAAGCCAGAACCGGCGATATCGTTCTGTCGCTGAGCGACGTCATGGCCATCAAGGTCGTCGATTTCCTCAAGCGGGCCAGAATCGACAAGGGCAAGGTCCTCCTCGTCGGCGGCGTGACCCAGAATCCCTTCATTCTCCGCTTCATCCGCGAGCGCCTGCCCCAGATCGAGTTTCTCGTTCCCGACGAAGCGCCCTACTTCGAAGCCTACGGCGCGGCGCTGCTGGCCCGCGCCTCCGGAAGCCCCCTGCCGCCCCTGGACCGGCTCTTTAAAAGCAGCCGGATTCAATTCAAGCGCTTCAAAAGTCTGCAATCCGCTCAGGGCAAGGTCACTTACCTGCCGTCACAGAAAGGAAAAGTGGTTGCGGGACGGGAATACATTCTGGGTGTCGACGGCGGCTCCACGACCACCAAGGCCTGTCTGATTGACATCGAAACCGATGAAATCACCGCCTCATTTTACGGCCGCACGCACGGCGATCCGGTCAATGCGCTCAAAAACTGTCTTCGGGAAATCAAAAAGCAGATCCGCGCCGATATCGGCAACGGGCAGATCCGCATTACGCTCGCTTCCACCACCGGCTCCTCGCGCGAGATTCTCGGCGTCTTTCTGGAAACGCCGGCCGTTTACAATGAAATCATCGCCCACGCCGTCGGCACGTCGTTTTATCGCGACAACATCGACACCCTTTTTGAAATCGGCGGCCAGGACGCCAAGTATGTTTCGCTTAAGAACAAAGTTCCCATCGACTATGCCATGAACGAAGCCTGTTCGGCGGGCACGGGATCCTTCCTCGAGGAATCGGCCCAGGGCGACCTGAACATTCCCGAAGCCGCCCTGATCGGCGACATCGCGCTGGCGGCCGAGGCGCCGCTCAAATTCGGCGAGCACTGCTCCGCGTTCATCAATTCCGACATCCGCAACGCCATTCAGCAGGGCGCGTCGCGCGAAGACATCACAGCCGGCATTGTCACCTCCATCGTCTCGAACTATCTCAACCGCGTCGTGGGCAACCGGACCATCGGCCGCAACATCGTTCTGCAGGGAGGCGTCGCCAAAAACAAGGCGGTGCCCCTGGCGTTTGCGATGCTGCTCAACAAAGACATTCTGGTGCCGCCCGATCCCGAGCTGATGGGCTGTTTCGGAGTGGGCATTTTAGCCAAGCAGAAGCTGGCGGAAGGCTTTCTTTCCAAGACCGTCTACGACCTGGACGCGATTCTGGCGACGACCATCGTTTACGAAAAGGAATTTCAGTGCAAGGCCTGCGACAATTTCTGTCCGATCCGCATTCTCAACGTCAACGGCCACAAATACATGTTCGGCGGCAGGTGCAACAAATACGCAAATATCCGCAAGAAAAAAGTCTTCAACGAAGACGCAGTGGTCGACTATATCGAAAAGCGCAACGACATTTTATTTCACACGTGCGCGCCCGATCCCGCCGCGCTGGTGAAGCAAAAGGATTTTGTGGTCGGCATTCCCCGCTGTTTCTCCATTTACACGCTCTGGCCGCTGTACGCCTGGTTCTTCCACACCCTGGGCATCGAAACGTTCGTTTCCAGGGAAATCTCGCATGAGGGCACGGCGCGCGTGGAGAGCAGCTACTGCTTCCCCGCGGAAATCGCGCACGGCGCGGTGCAGGACATTTTCGACCGCAAGCTCGATTACATCTTCCTGCCGCATTTCCGCGACATGGAAAGCTACGAAAAAAACGCGCCGGCCAATTTCTGCCCGATCACCCAGAGCCTTCCCTACTACATCCGGAAAGCCTTCCCGGAAATTCCGGAAGAAAAGTACCTTTCGCCGGTCGTGAGCTTCATGTACGGCACGGAAAAAGCCGCCGAGCCCTTCATTGCCATGGCGGCGGCGCTGGGCATCGGCGAAAGCGAGGCGAAGAAAGCCTTTGACCTGGCTTATCAAAAGCAGATGGAATGCTTCGCGAGGTTTGCCGAACTGGGCCGGCAGGCGCTGGCGGAGGCGCGCCTTGCCGAGCGTCCGGTCATTGCTCTTCTGGGACGGCCCTACAACTCCTTCACGGCGGACGCCAACATGGGCATTCCCCGGAAATACACCTCCCGGGGATATTCCATCATTCCCTTCGACATTCTTCCGTTCGCGGATGAAACGATTTATCCCAACATGTACTGGTACTACGGTCAGCAGGACATGAAAGCCGCCGCGCTGCTCAAGGACGAAGACAATATTTTCGTCACCTACGTTTCCAATTTTTCCTGCGCGCCGGATTCCTTTATGCTGCACTACATCAAGTGGATCATGGGCACCAAGCCCTTCCTGATCCTGGAGCTGGATTCGCACACCGCGGATGCCGGCGTGGACACGCGCATCGAGGCGTTTCTGGACATCATCGAAGGCTACCGCTCCAAACTCACGGACCTCCGGGAGGAACGCTACGACAACGGTTTGCGCTTCATCAACACCGGCGGCGAAGACATTCACATCCGCAACACGCAAACCGGTGAAAAAATCCCGATCAAGAACAATCCGCGCGTCAAACTGCTGCTGTCCAACATGGGCCGTCTTTCGGTGGAGCTGGTCGGGGCAACGCTGCGCGGTCTGGGCATCAACGCGCAGGCCATGCCGGTTCCGGACGTTTACACGCTCCAGATGGCGCGCAACCACGCCTCCGGCAAGGAATGCCTGCCGTCGCACCTGGTCCTGGGCAGCACGCTCAAATACCTGGCCTCCGACCAGTACCGCAAGGATGAGATTTACATTTTGTTCGTTCCCACGACGACCGGCCCCTGCCGGACCGGCCAGTACTTCGTCTTTTACGAAAACCTGTTCAGGGACCTGCGCCTGGAAAACGTCGTGGTCTTTACGATGGATTCGGACAACTCCTACACCGAGCTGGGGCCGCAGTTCACCAAGTACGCCTGGTGGGCGGCGATCATCGGCGACTACATGAAGGACGTGGAGACCTCACTGCGCACCTGCGCCGCCGATCCGGCCCAAGCCATGAAGCTCTACGATCAGATATGGCAGAAAATGCTCGGCGTAGCCGAACAGGACATCACCCGGGTGCTGCCGGTTCTGAAGGACATCGCCCAAACCATCTCGCAAATACCGCTCGCCAGAAAAATGGAGAACTGCCCGAAAGTGCTGATTGTCGGCGAAATTTACGTCCGGCGCGACGATTTCGCCGTCGATGAACTGATTCAGCAGTTCAGCCGCCACGGCATTATCGGCAAGGTATCCAATGTGGTCGAATGGTTTTACTACTGCGATTTTGTCCGCCACTACGAACTCAAAAAAAGGCTCAAGCTGCTGCCCTGGTACCGGCGCGCCTTTGCCCCGGAGTTTCGGGATATCATCGACTGGCGCATCGAGCACATCTATAAGAAGCGCGTGGAGAAGAACGTCCGCGATACGCTCGGCGCGACGGGGCTCGTGCCGCATACGCCGCACGACATGAAGGCCATCATGAAAAATACGGAAAAACACTTCGTGAGCCCGGAGCTGTATTCCGAAATCAGCATCTCCAGCGGCGTGGCCGCCACCGCCATGATGGACGGCTATTCGGGCATCGTCAACATTTCTCCCTTTGCCTGCCTGATCGGCCGCGTCATCGAAGGCCTTTTCACTCCCTGGGCCAGGGAACGAAAATACCCGACCATCTCCATTGAAATCGACGGCAACCTCCTGCCGCCCAATGTGCTTTCCAAACTGGAAATCTTCATGCTCAACGTGAAAAGATTTCGCGGCCGGGGAGACATCTCCACGATGGTGGAAGCAGAAGGCGCAAACGCCGTCGCCATCGACCGCAAGATCATCCGATAAAAAAAGCGGGCGCAACGCCCGCTTTTTTATCCGGTCCCTAGACTTTTTTCGGCGTTTTCAGGAGCGTCGCCGCCAGAAGGATGCCCACTGCCGCCAGAACGGCCGTGGGATAGAAGGCGTAGGCGTAGGTCCCGAAAACGTCCTTGGCCTGACCGGAAATGATTCCGCCCACAATCGCACCCAGACCATAGGCAAAAAACACCACCCCGTAATTGCGGGCGTAATGCTTCATGCCGAAAAAAGCGGCCGTCGCCGTCGGCGCGATCGCCAACCAGCCGCCCAGGCACAGCCAGAAGCCGATGAAGCTCACGGTGTACAGCCCCGTGTTCCCTTCTCCGGCGACAATCATAATGACGGACACTACCAGAATGAGCAGCAGATTCAGCAGCGCGGCGTTGCGCGGCGTAATTTTATCCGTGAGAAAGCCGAAAAGCGGCCGTCCCAGCGCGTTGAAAATCGCAAACACGCCGACCAGCGTGGCCGCCGTCTCGCCGGATATTTTGATAATCTCATTGCCGACCGGTTTGGAAATGCCGATGGCCATCAGGCCTGCGATGGAGCCGATGATAAAACACAAAAACAATCCCCAGTAGGTTTTGGTTTTCACCATTTCACCGGGAGCAAAGTCCACGGCCGCCGCCGCACCCGCGGGCGGCCGCCAGCCGGCCGGAACCCACCCCGCGGCGGGAAAGCGAAACGGCAGGCTCAAGACGACGAGAATCACGCCGAAAGCCACGCCGAAGGACATGAACGTCGAAGACAGGCCGACCGTCGGAATCAGGGCGTTTGCGATCTTGCCCGTGATGAGCGCCGATCCGCCGAATCCCGCCAGCATCAAACCAACGGCGAGCCCCTTCTTATCGGGAAACCATTTGGCGCCCATGGAAACCGGACAGCCGTAAACCAACCCGACGCCCGATCCGGCAATGACGCCGTAGGTCAGGGTCAGCACCCAGATGTTCGGCGCAAAACCGGACAGGAGCCAGCCCAGACCGACAATCACGCCGCCCGTCACACCCAGCTTGCGCGGCCCCAGCTTCTCCATGACGCGCCCGCCGAAAAACATTAAAACGGCGAAAAAAGCCAGAAAAACCATGAAAGGCAGGTTGGCCTGGAAAGCCGATACATCCGGAAAAGCGTCCCGAACCGGTTTGAGAAAAATGCTGTAGGCATAAACCGCTCCCAGACACACATTCATGATTAATCCCAAAATCACGAACAACCATCTGCCGCTTGCCGCCGGCAACCCCAACACTTTGGCGTCGAAATCCATGAAGTCCCTCCCTTTAATAAATGAATAATTTTTGATTTTCGCCTTTTATCGATGAATAATTCCAGAGTCAATATAAATATTCGGAAATATTTTTCAAAAACGGCAAAAATAATTTTTTTGTGCTAAAAGTGTTTTAAAAGCCTCGGGTAAAAGGAGCAAGCGCGTGAAAAGCGAAGTCACGGGAATTATTCTGGCGGGCGGAAAGAACATCCGGATGGGCGTCAACAAGGCCTTTCTGGAAATCAACGGGACCCGCCTGATCGACAACATCCTCGGAATCTATCGCCGGTTGTTTGCCGAAATTCTCATCGTCACCAACGATCCTCTCTCCTATCTGGAGTTTGATGACGCCTCCGTCGTCACGGACATTTACAAAGGCAAGGGACCGCTCGGCGGCATTTACACCGGACTGTTTTACGCAAAATTCCCTTACGCCTTTGCCTGCCCGTGCGATATGCCGTATTTGAAGGAAGACTTCATTGCCTCCCTGATCGGGCGCATCGGCCGCCATGATGTGATCGTCCCGGAAACCCGCGACGGCTATCAGCCGCTGCACGCGGTTTATTCCCGCGCCTGCCTGCCGTCCATTAAAAGACTGCTGCTGGCGGACAAGCTGAAGATAACGGGCTTTTACCGCGATATGCGTGTCCTGGCCGTCGGTGAAGAGCACATTCTCCCTTTCAATTCCGACGGGCTCCTGTTCAGGAACCTCAACACACCGCAGGATGTAGCGGATATTCAGCCTCCGTCGGCCGCCGTTTGAGGCCTCTTCATCGTTTCTTATCCCCCGTTCAAACGCAGCGGCCTCCGGCAGGATTTACACTGCCTCCAGCCTGCGTCAACTTACAGCGTCAACTTTGCATTTGACATCATCACAATAAATGAGACAATAAAAACAATGCTGCATACGGCAAAAGGAGATACGCATGGAAATAAAAAAATTGCTCGCACAGGCGAAAAAAGAAAGCAGAACGGCGCTCACGGAAGCGGAAGCCAAGCAGGTATTGAATCTCTACGGCGTCCCCGTCATCAATGAATCCGTCGCCCTCACGGCGGAAGAAGCAGTCGGAGCGGCCCAGGCCTTCGGATTCCCCGTGGTCGTGAAGGGATTGGGAAACAAGTTAACGCACAAAACGGAAAAGGGGCTCGTCCACCTCAACATCAAAACCGCCGAGGCCGTGCGCGAGGCGGCCGGCGCCATCGCCGCGTCGGCAGGAAACGATCTGGAAGGGTATCTCGTCGCCCCCATGATTCAGGGAAAACGCGAGTTTGTCGCAGGCCTGTTTTGCGATCCGCAGTTCGGCCCGATTATCATGTTCGGTCTGGGCGGCATTTTTACGGAATCCATCGGCGACGTCGTTTTCCGCGTGGCGCCTCTGGATGAACGCGAGGCGGAATCGATGCTCGATGAAATCCGCAGCGCAAAGCTGCTCGGCCCTTTCCGGGGCGAAGCGCCCGTCTGCCGGGAGGAAATCATCAGGACGCTCGTCGCCCTCTCCCGTCTGGCGCTTGACTGGGACACCATCACGGAAGTGGACATCAATCCGCTCCTGGTCAAAGCGGACGGCCATGTGGTCGCCGTTGACGCCCTGATCATTCTCGGAGAAAGGCCGCTGGAGGTCGCCGCGCGGCCGCCCGTCGATCCCCGGGAAATCGGACAGATGTTTTACCCCAAGTCGGTGGCCTTTATCGGCGCGTCGGCCCAGCTCGGGAAATGGGGCAATATGCTGCTCACCAACGTGCTGGCCGGCGGGTACGAAGGAGACGTCTATCTGGTCAATCCCAAGGCGGACACAATCGCCGGCCGCAAGGTCTTCAAGACCGTCGGCGACATTCCCGGCTCCGTCGATCTGGCCGTCGTCACCGTCCCCGCGGTACAATCGTTAAAATTGATTCCGGAGCTCAAGGCCAAAGGCATCCGCTACATGCTTTTGATTTCGTCCGGGTTCGGCGAAGTCGGTCCCGAAGGCCGCGAACTGGAAAAGAAACTGATCCGCACGGCGGCCGAAGCCGGCGTCTCCGTACTCGGCCCCAACACGATGGGCATCTGCAATCCCCACATCAAGTTTTACTGCATCGGATCGCCCTGCTGGCCGAAAGCGGGATCGATCGGACTTTTATCGCAGTCGGGCAACCTGGGAACGCAGCTCATGGCCTTTGCCGAATCGGAGGGCATCGGCATCCGCTCCTTTTGCGGATCGGGCAATGAAGCCATGATCACCATCGAGGACTATCTGCGGACCTCCGCCCTCGACGACGTCACCAAATCCATCATCCTTTACGTCGAAAGCATCAAGGACGGGAAAAGATTCTTTAAAACGGCGCAAACGGTATCCCGCAAAAAGCCCGTCGTGGTTCTCAAGGGGGGCCGAACCGCCGCCGGGAGCCGCGCCGCAGCAAGCCACACGGGCGCCATGGCCTCCAACATCAAAATCCTCAACGCCGCCTGCCGCCAGGCAGGCATCGTCCTGGCCGATCAGCCCATGGATCTGCTGGACCTTTCCGCCGCTTTTTCCTCCCTGCCCCTGCCCAGGGGAAAACGGGTCGCCGTCATGACGCTGGGCGGCGGCTGGGGCGTGGTGACCACCGACCTCTGCGTCGAAAACGGGCTCGAGATTCCGCATCTGACGCCCGACGTGATCGCCCAGATCGATCAGATCCTGCCGCCTTTCTGGAGCAAGGAAAATCCGGTAGATCTCGTGGGCGAAATGGGCGCGGACATTCCCGTGAAGGTGCTGGAGATTCTCGCGCGCTGGGACCAGTGCGATGCGATTATCCATCTGGGCGTCGTGGGCCGGCTCCGTCTGATCAACACCATGGTCCAGGCCGCCCGCGATTCAGGGCAGGAAATCCAGCAGGAATACTATGAAATGGGCATCAAGCTGTACCAGGATTCGGAGGCTGATGTCTTCAAGCACAGCGCGGAACTGATGATGAAACACAAAAAACCCATCCTGGGCGTTTTTCTCGACGACGTTCACAGCAAAACCATCACCGAGGTCCCCGGCTCTCCTTACAGCGGCATCGCTTTCCTCACACCGGAACGCGCCGTGAAAGTGCTCGCCAAGATGGTTTTCTACAATAACTGGCTTGAGCGGGAAGGCATCTGATCCCGAACACGCAGAGCGGAGCCCTTTTGCGCGCGGTGCTCCGCTCTGCTTTCCGCCGGGACGAGGCCGGCCGCGAGTTTTTCTCCGGATACCGTAAAAAAATGTCTTGACAAGCATTGAGCGTTTGATTAGTAATCACGTAGCATTTACTCAGCAAGGAGCCCCGGAATTTTTTTTCAGGCCTTCCAACAGCGCCTGTCCGGGAAATGGATGAGCGACAACCGGCAAAACATCATCGACGCCACTGAGCGCCTGCTCCAGACGCAGGGCCTGGCCAGGCTCACCACGCGCGACATCGCCCGCGAAGCGAAAGTCACCGAAGGGCTCATTTATCATCACTTCAAGGACAAGGTGGAACTGGTCCACGAAGCGGTTGAACGGCGCTTTGCCGAAACGAAAAATCTCCTGCAGAAGCTCCCCCTCCAGGTCGGAACCCGCACGCTCGTTGAAGTCCTGGAAGATGTTGTTTACGTGGTTTATCGTTCCTACTACGAAGTCGTCATCCTGATTTGCGCGCTCTTCACGGATCATCAGCTGCGCGGACGCATGATGGAAATCATGGCGGAAAAAAATATCGGCCCGGAAAAAGCCATCGAGGGCCTGAAAGTCTTTCTGGCGGCGGAGCAGCGGTTAGGCAGGCTCTCCGGCGCCGTCGACGCCGGCGTGGCGGCCCGCTGTCTGTGGATGATTGCCCTGCAATCGGCCATGGAAGACCGCTTGTTGGGCCGCAATCCGTCGCCGGCCCAAATCCGCCGCGACATCCATGCTATCGTGGATACCCTGATGAAGGGATTCGCGCCGCAAACCGGCGCAGGGGAGCAGAAAAAGGAAATAAGCTGATTTCTTCCATATCTTTTTTACAGAGAGGTTCATCAATGAAGAGGCACACAGTTCTGCAATGGCGTTTGGCAGCATCATTTTTAGTTGTTTTTCTGCTTCTCTACGGTTGCGGAAATTCCAACCCGGGCGGTCCGCCTCCGCCGCCGGAAGTCGCGTACATCACAGTCGAACAAAAGCCGGTGGTCATGACCACCGAACTGCCGGGCCGGACATCCGCTTACCTGGTCGCCGAGGTCCGCCCCCAGGTGGGCGGCATCATCCAGAAGCGCCTGTTTACGGAAGGCGCAGAGGTTAAAGCCGGCCAGGCGCTCTTCCAGATCGATCCCGCCCTGTACCAGGCGGCGTTTGAAAATGCAAAAGCGGCGCTCGCCCGTTCCGAGGCGCAGCTGTCCTCCATCCAGCTCAAGGAAAAACGCCTCAAGGAGCTTTTGACCGAGCGCGCGGTCAGCCAGCAGGATTACGACGACGCCTCGGCCGCTCTCAAGCAGATCCAGGCGGACATCCAGTACGGAAAAGCGACCGTGGAAACCGCCCGCATTAATCTCAAATACACCACCATCAGCGCGCCCATCTCGGGCCGCATCGGAAAATCGAACGTGACGGAAGGCGCACTCATAACGGCCGGGCAGCCGGTCGCTCTTGCCACTATTCAACAGATGGACCCGATGTTTGTGGACGTCACCCAGTCCACGGCGGATATTTCTCGTCTGCGCCGCCTGTTCCAGGAAGGGCGTCTGGATGAAAACGGTTCGAATCAGCGCAAGGTCCGTCTCCTTCTGGATGACGGCGCCCCTTATGCCTGGAAAGGAACCCTCCAGTTCCGCGACGTCAGCGTCGATCCGACCACCGGATCTGTGACGCTGCGTGTGTTGTTTCCCAATCCGAAAAACATCCTGTTGCCGGGCATGTATGTCCGGACCATCGTCCAGGAGGGCATCAACAAGCAGGCCATCCTCGTCCCCCAGCAGGCCGTTTCGCGCGATCCCAAGGGAAATCCACTGACGCTTGTGGTGGATGCGACCGGCAAGGTCGAACAGAGATCGATTACGATCGAACGGGCCGTCGACAATGACTGGCTGGTTTCCACCGGTCTTTCCGCGGGCGACCGGGTGATCGTGGAGGGAACGCTGAAGGTCAAACCGGGAATGCCCGTGAAAGCCGTACCGTTTGATCCCCCGGGGGGAATCAAGAATCCCGCCGTCCCGGCAAACAACAGGAACGGAGGCCGTTGATGCTGTCCAAATTCTTCCTGAATCGTCCGGTCTTCGCCTGGGTCATCGCCATTGCGATCATGTCGGTGGGTATTCTGGCGATTTACAACCTGCCTATTTCCCAGTATCCCCAGATGGCGCCGCCCACCATCGCCATTTACGCCTCCTATCCCGGCTCCTCGGCCGAAACGGTGGAAAACAGCGTGACTCAGGTCATCGAGCAGAAGATGACCGGCCTGGACAACATGATCTACATGTCCGCCTCCAGTGATTCGGCAGGCGGGTCCCGTCTGGAACTTACGTTTGCTCCGGGAACCGATCCGGACATTGCCTGGTCCAAGGTGCAAAACAAGGTACAGTCCGCGTTGTCGAGCCTGCCCGACGTCGTGCAGAGCCAGGGCGTTCAGGTGGTGAAATCCACACGCAACTACCTGATGTTCGTCGGTCTCATTTCCGAAGACGGTTCGATGGACGGCACCGATCTGCGCGACTACGCCAAATCCAACCTCGAACGGATTCTGGCGCGCGTGCCGGGCGTGGGCGAGGTGGAAGTCTTCGGCGGCGGCTACGCCATGCGCGTGTGGCTCAATCCCGAAAAGCTCACGGATTACCGCCTGACGGTGGACGATGTGCTTGCCTCGCTGAAATCCTACAACGTCGAAGTTTCCGCCGGCCAGTTCGGCGGTGCGCCCGCCGTCCCCGGCCAGCGCCTGAACGCCTCCATCGTCGTTCAGAACATGCTTTCCACGCCGGAAGAATTCGACGACATTCCGCTTCGAACCAACCCGGACGGTTCTATCGTCCGCATCAAGGATGTGGGAAGAAGCGAACTGGGCACGGAGATTTACGACATTCAGGTCACCAACAACGGCCGACCATCGGCGGGCATCGCCATCCGCCAGAGCCCGGACGCCAACGCGCTGGACACGGCTGACGCGGTCAAAGCGAAAATGGCGGAGATGAGCCGCTTTTTCCCCGCCGGCATGAAAGTCATCTATCCGAACGACTCCACGGTCTTCATCAAGGTATCCATTAATGAAGTGATCAAGACGCTCGTGATCGCAATTGTTCTGGTCTTTTTAGTCATGCTGCTTTTTTTGGGCAATATGCGCGCCACTCTAATTCCCACCATCGCGGTGCCGGTGGTTATCTTAGGGACCTTCGCGATCCTGTGGCTGTTCGGCTTCACGATCAACATGCTGACCATGTTCGCCATGGTGCTCGCCATCGGCCTTTTAGTCGATGACGCCATCGTGGTCGTCGAAAATGTGGAACGGATCATGAGCGAGGAAGGCCTGCCTCCGAAGGAAGCCACGGCCAAATCGATGGACCAGATCACCAGCGCGCTCATCGGCATCGGCCTGGTGCTGTCCGCTGTTTTCGGTCCTATGGCTTTTTTCCCCGGGTCGACCGGTGTCATTTACCGCCAGTTTTCCATCACGATCATCTCCGCGATGCTCCTTTCAGTGATCGTCGCTTTGATCCTGACGCCTGTTTTGTGTGCCGCCCTCCTCAAGCCTGTCCGGGCCGGGCATCAGCCGGCGGAAAACGCCGCCTTTTTCGCCAGGCCGTTTTTCTTGTGGTTTGACCGTGTTTTTTTCAGTCTGCGGAACCGCTACGTCAGACTGGTCAGCCATTCGCTTTCCCGCAAAAAACGCTATCTGGCTGTTTTTCTCGTGATCGTCGTGGTCATGGGCGTTTTATTTCTGCGCATGCCCACCGCCTATCTGCCCGATGAAGACCAGGGAACCCTGCTGGCCCAGGTGATCATGCCCGTTGGCGCCACGCTGGAACAGACCACGGAAATCACCAAACAGATTGAAAAATATTTTCAGGAAAACGAAAAAGAAGCCGTAGAGATGATCATGTCCATCACCGGCGTCGGATTTTCCGGCCGGTCGCAAAACAACGGCATGGTCTTCATCCGGCTCAAGGACTGGCATCTGCGCGACCGCGCCGACCTGAAAGCCCCGGCCATCGCTCAAAGAGCCATGGGCGCCCTGTCCACGATCCGCAACGCCATGGTTTTTACGTTTATGCCGCCCCCCGTCGTTGAACTCGGCACGTCGCTCGGTTTTGATTTTCAGCTCCTGGATCGGGGAGGTCTGGGGCATAAGGCGCTTATGGAAGGACAGTACCAGCTTCTCGGACTCACCGCCCAGGATCCGCGCGTCGCCAAAGTCCGCCCCAACAGCATGGCCGACGTGCCCGAATACCGCATCGATGTGGACTGGGAAAAAGCCGGCGCTTTGGGCGTGCCCATCTCTTCCATTCACAGAACGTTGTCGGCGGCCTTCGGCAGCGCCTATGTGAACGATTTCGTCCAGGGCGGACGCGTAAAACGGGTCTATATTCAGGCGGACGCCCCTTACCGCATGC
The DNA here is from genome assembly GCA_012729055.1 of Deltaproteobacteria bacterium. Lineage (GTDB taxonomy): Bacteria > Desulfobacterota > Syntrophia > Syntrophales > Smithellaceae > UBA8904. Next base: position 64,945 of record JAAYDW010000057.1, on the reverse strand, counting down.
TGCCCAAAGATTTGGAAAAGCTCTACGTCCGCAACACGCAGGGCAGGATGGTGCCCTTTTCATCGTTTGCCAAGGGACGCTGGACGTCGGGAGCTCCTCGCCTGACGCGGTTTAATGGTTTTCCTTCCATTAATATCTGGGGAGAACCGGCGCCGGGCCGAAGTTCCGGCGAAGCCATGCAGGCTATGGAAGAAGCCGTGGCAAAGCTCCCTTCGGGATTCGGCTTCGACTGGAGCGGCCTTTCCTACCAGGAACGGATGTCCAGTTCCCAGGCGCCGCTTTTGTACGCCTTCTCCATTTTTGTAATCTTCCTTTGCCTGGCGGCGCTCTATGAAAGCTGGACGATTCCCATTTCGATTCTGCTGGTGCTTCCGTTGGGCGTCATCGGCGGAATCATCGCGTCGAGCTTGCGGGGATTGGCAAACGACGTTTATTTCCAGATCGGACTTCTCACTACGCTGGGGCTGACCACCAAGAATGCCATTTTGATCGTCCAGTTCGCCAAGAGCGGCCTGGAAAAAGGCATGGGGCTCCTGGAAGCGACGCTGGAAGGGGCGAAGCTGCGTTTCCGCCCCATTGTGATGACGTCGCTGGCCTTTGGCTTCGGCGTACTCCCGCTGGTCATAACCACCGGCGCGGGCGCCGGGGCGCAAAACGCCATCGGAACCAGCGTGCTGGGCGGCATGATTACGGCGACGCTGCTCGTAGTCATTTTTGCGCCGCTGTTCTTCGTTCTGATCGAGAAACTCTTCGGCCGCCGGCACAAGCAGACGGACCAGACGAAGGACCCGAAATCATTTTTCAGCGGGGTGCGTGAAAAGTTCTTTGCCCGGCAGCGGCGCAAATCGCCTCCCCGACAGGAAATGACGCCGAAGGAGGTCCAGTGACATGAACGGAAAACGACTCCTTTGTCTTTTGCTGATTTTCTCCTTCCTGTGCGGCTGCACAATGGCGCCCAAATACGAACGCCCGGAGGCGCCCGTCCCCGCGCAATGGCCGGCCGGAAAAGCCTATCCTCCGGCGGAAAACGCCGCTGCGGAAAAGACGGCGCCTCTGCCCTGGCGGGACTTCATTCCCGACGCGCGTCTGCAGGAGATCATTCAAACGGCGCTCGCCAACAACCGCGATTTGCGGCTGGCCGTTCTCACCGTGGAAAAAGCGCGGGCTTACTACGGCATCGGCCGCGTCTCTTTGCTGCCCACGGTGAACGCCGCCGGCACCTGGTACCAGGAACGGATTCCCGCCGATCTGTCCGCTTCCGGCAACGCCTACACCGCGGAAAAATACAGCGTCAATCTGGGCATCACGTCCTGGGAGCTCGATTTTTTCGGCCGCATCCGCAGCCTCCGGGATGCCGCTCTGGAAGAGTATATGGCCTCCCGGGAAGCGCTGCGTGGAGCAGAAGTTCTGCTGGTGTCCACCGTCGCGCAAGCCTACCTTGCGCTGGCCGCCGACCGGGAAGCCCAGCAGCAGGTTTTAAAAACGCTCACGGCGCAGGAGGAATCCTACCGGCTGATCCGGAAGCGCTATGAGGTCGGCATGGTCTCGGAACTGGATCTGAAACGGTCGCAAAGCCAGGTCGACGCCGCCCGCGGCGACGTCGCCCGCTACACGCAGCTGGTCGCGCAGGATTTGAACGCTCTGAATCTGCTGGCCGGTTCGCCCGTCGCGCAAGATCTGCTGCCCGAAAATCTCAGCAGCGTCGGCCCGCCGCGGGATATTTCCGCGGGTCTGTCCTCGGAGCCGCTGCTTGCCCGCCCCGATGTCCTCGCGGCGGAGCATCGCCTCAGGGCGGCCAACGCCAATATCGGCGCGGCCCGCGCCGCCTTCTTCCCCAGGATTGCGCTTTCCACCTCCGTGGGAACGGCCAGCGCCGAACTTTCCGGTCTTTTCAAATCCGGCTCCGGTGTATGGAGTTTCACGCCGCAGATCACAATGCCGATTTTTGACGCCCGCACCTGGTATGCCTACGATGTCGCCAAACTGGAAAAAGAAATCTCCATTGCCCAGTATGAAAAGTCCATCCAGACGGCTTTCCGGGAAGTTTCCGACACGCTGGCCGAAAAGGGCATGATCAATGAACGCATTGCGGCGCAGGAATCCCTGGTGGAGGCGCTGGCCACGGCCTATCGCCTTTCCGAATCCCGCTACAACAAGGGCATCGACAGTTATCTGACCGTTCTGGACGCACAACGCTCGCTTTACGCCGCCGAGCAGGGGCTCATTCTGCTTAAACTCGTCCGCATCAACAATCGCATTACGCTTTACAAAACACTGGGCGGGGCGGTTCAGTAACGGCTTCGGATTTTCCAAAAGCTATTTGCGCGCCGGCATGGGTTGAACCCATCGTTTGTGGTCGCCGTCGTAGTACCACTTGTCGGGAAAACCGCGGCGGCGGATGAAGGTTGGATTGTCCGCCCAGCGCAGCATTTCCTGATAGGCGGCGTGAATTTTCCGAAAGATGGCCGCCTGACCGCCCGCATCGGGGTGATGAACCTTGACCTGCCGGCGGTAGGCATTCTTGATGATCCGGATCAGATCGCGCGATCCCAGGTCCACCCGGGCAATGTCCAGCAGCACCAGGTTTTCCGGTTTCACCGTTGGGGCCTTGATCAGACGCGGCCGGGCCAGTCCTTCCGATATCGCCAAGCGCTCGGCCATTTCCAGTACACGGCGCGACGCCAGGTAGTTTTTGGCCGTCCGTTTTTCCTCGTCCCACCAGGCGCCGCCCAGGATATTCGTCATCCGTCCGAAATCGTCGGCGGGCCGGCACCCTCTCGTGCGCGCGGCCGTAAACCGGAATATCTCCCGGACGCCGTGGGGCACGACATCCAGAACCACCGCAGAGGGCGTGAAATAAAACGTCGCGTAGCGCGCGTTCAGAGCCTGCAGCAAACCGGTCCGCGTGTTGAGCTTCTGACGCAGGTGCTGCCGGCACCGCACGGAGCAGTAGCGCCGCTTGCCGATGTTTTCCGTGGTCCCGCAGGCGAGACAGGCGTTTTGCTTTTTGCCCTTCGAAGAAGATTTGCTGATGGTAAGCATGGTAAAATGAAAAGACAACCGGTTGCGGACCGTGGTCCGAACCGGCTGTCCGATTGGTCCTCCGAAGCCGCTATCGGCCGGCCGCCAGATACCCCTTGGCCAGGGCCTTGTTGACGTGCAGGACGCCTTTGTTCATGTCCTTCATGGGATAGTCGGCGGTGATGGCGGGCAGCGCATCCGCGTCCGCCTGGGTTTTGACCACCGATCCCGCCGGCACATAATGTCCGTCTGCAACCTTCACCCCCATCAGGATGACGCCCGGCTCGACCACGCAGTTTTTGCCGACAAAAGACTTGAAGACCAGCGTTTTCATCCCCACGAACGTATCGTCCATGACGACGGCAGGACCGTGAATCTGCACCTGGTGCGCAAGCGACACGCGGTTGCCGACGTAAACGGCATACTTCTTACCGTTGACCTCGACCTGGTTTTTTTCCACGGGCTTCCCGTCCAACTCGGTTTCCAGCGCGTGAATCACCACGCCGTCCTGGACGTTGGAATCGTCTCCGACACAAAGCGGCTGGCCTTCGTCGCCGCGCACGCAGGCTGTCGGCGCGACCATAACGTTTTTGCCCAGAACCACGTTGCCGATGACCGCCGCCAGCGGATGCACATAGGCGCCTTCTCCGATCACCGGGTCGCAGACCTGCGCGCTGAAATCCGTTTTTACATTTTTTTCAATCATACTTTCCTCCGTGTTCAGGATATTTTGGATGCTTGCGAAGACAGATATTTCGCTTTTTCTCTCCGGATCAGCTCGCGCCACACCGTCGCCGCTTTCTTTTGCGTTTCGGCCACGGCAGAGGAATTGTCGATCACGATGTCCGCGATCTGCGCTTTTTCGCCGATCGGCAGCTGGCTGGACAGGCGAAGTTCGGCTTCCTCGCGGCCGAGCGCGTTGCGGAACATCAGGCGCCTGATCTGCAAGGCCGGCTCGATCATCACCAGGACCGTGAGATCAAAAAGATGCTGCATGCCGCCTTCGAACAACAGCGGGACGTCCGAAAAAACGATCGCGCGCGGATCGCGCGTTCCAATGGCTTCCAGGCGGCGCCACCACTCTTCGAAAACGCGCGGATGGACGATGCTGTTGAGCTTTTTGAGCTTGGCCGCGTCGTTGAAAACCGTCGCGGCCAGTTTGTTGCGGTCGATGGTCTGATCCGGACGCAGGATGTCCGTCCCGAACAAGCGCACCACCTCCCGCCAAGCCGGCTTTTCGGGCTCCTGGACTTCGTGGGCCAGCTTGTCGAAATCGATGAGATGTCCGCCCAGCGACACAAACATGTCCGCGACGGTGGATTTTCCGCAGGCGATGCCGCCCGTTAAACCGACATTCAGCATGGGCTATTTCTTATTGAGATCGTAAATGAAGCGCAGACCGTCCAGTGTGAGCATCTCTTCAATCTTCTCGATGGTCCGGGATTCCGGAGCGACAATCCGCGCGAGGCCGCCCGTGGCGATGACCAGCGGATTGGTCCTGACCTCCGCCTTCATCCGTTCGACGATGCCGTCCACCAGCCCCGCGTAACCGAACATGATCCCCGCCTGCATGGCGCTGATCGTGTCTTTCGTGATGATGGTTTTGGGGCGGCTGAATTCGACGCGCGGCAGTTTGGACGCCCGTTTGAAGAGAGCCTCGCTGGAAATCACGATGCCCGGCGCGATGCATCCGCCCATGTATTCTCCTTTGGGCGAAACGTAATCGAACGTGGTCGCCGTCCCGAAATCCACGATGATCGACTCCCGGCGGTACTTGGCGTAGGCGGCAACCGCGTTCACGATCCGGTCCGCCCCCACTTCCTTGGGATTGTCGTAAAAAATCGGCATGCCCGTCTTGATGCCGGGGCCGACAATCAGCGGTTTGAGATTGAAATATTTCATGCAGAGTGGCTCGAGAATGTTGAGCATCGGCGGCACCACGCAGGAAATGATGATATCCGTGACGGCTTTGATTTCCTTGGCCTTCATCCGGCTGGACTGGTACAGATTGGAAATGAGCACGCCGTACTCGTCGATCGTATGATCGATTTCCGTGCGGATCCGCCAATCGTGAATCAGCGTCTCTCCGTCAAAAAGGCCCAGGACTGTATTGGTGTTCCCCACATCAATCACTAGCAGCATACGTCACCTCTTGAGAATGGTCGCGTCCCCCGCGGACACTTTCCTTGCGGCGCCTTCCGGCGTTTCCAGGATCAGGGACCCGTCTTCATCCAGCCCCGCGGCCCGTCCGCTGAGCGTCTCGTCTCCGAACCGGACCGCGACGTTTTGACCGATCATCGGCGCCCGGGAAAGCCAAGCCTGCCGGACCGCCTCGAAACCGCAAGTCAGGAGGCTCTTATACCATTTTGTCAAATTTTCATACAGGCGATTTAACAAATCCTCCCGGGAAATGTCCCGGCCCGTTTCCAGGAAAAGCGACGTGGCGATGCTGCGGATTTCCTCCGGAAACTGCTCCGGCCGCCAGTTGACGTTCATACCGATGCCGACCACAACAAAGTCAATGTCCGCCTGGGCCAGTTTCATCTGCGCCAGAATGCCGCAAACCTTTTTCCCCCCGATCTGAACGTCGTTGGGCCATTTGAGCGCCACGCGGCCGGGACAGTAGGGCTCGATCGTTTCGGCCGCGGCGACGCCCGCGGCAATCGATATCTGCGGCGCGCGGGCGGCTTCAAAGCGAGGCCGCAAAAGGACGGATGTGTAAATGTTCGCGCCGGGCGGCGAATGCCACACGCGCGCCAGGCGGCCCTTGCCCGCGTTCTGGGCGTCGGCGACCACTGCCGTTCCCCCGGGCGCGCCCTGGAGGCCGAGGCGAAACGCTTCATCGTTTGTCGACCCGACGGTTTTGTAATAATGGACCTGATGGCCGATACATTGATCGGCGGGCGGTTTTTCCCGGGGCGCGAAATGAGCATTCATGATATTTTTTCCTTAGCCGGGACATTTCGATCCGCCTCTGCCCCGGTATCGGCCCGGGGGACATTCCGTCCCGCGCGGCTTCTCAGCCGGAAACAAGAAGCGAGATATCCGCGGCGCGCACGGAATGCGTCAGTTCGCCGACGGATATCCAGTCCACGCCGGTGGCGGCGATGGCGCGAACGCGCCGGAGGGTGACATTGCCGGAAGCTTCAACGAGCGCGCGCCCGGCGACCAGGCCGACGGCTTTCTTCATGGCGGCGCAGGTCATGTTGTCGAGCATGATGACATCGACGCCGCAGGAGAGGGCCTCTGCGACCTCGCGCAGATTTTTGGTTTCCACTTCAATGCGCGCCGGTTTTTTCAGGCGTCGGCGCTGGGCCGCCACGGCGGCGGCAATGCCGCCCGCGGCTTCAATGTGATTGTCCTTGATGAGCACGGCATCGTAAAGTCCGAAGCGGTGATTGGCTCCTCCGCCCAGGCGCACCGCCATCTTGTCGAGGAGCCTCAGCCCCGGAACGGTCTTGCGCGTATCGAGAATCCGGGCCTTCGTCCCGCGCGCGGCCGCCACGTAGCGGGCCGTCTGCGTCGCGATGCCGCTCATGCGCTGAAACAAATTCAGCGCCGTGCGCTCCGCCTGGAGAATGGCCGCCAGGCGGCCCTCCACCTCGGCGATCACCGTCCCTTTTTTGATCCGACGGCCGTCGGTCACGCGCCCGGTCACTCGAATCTTTTTATCAAGCGCCTGAAAAACCGCGGCGAAAACGTCCAGTCCCGCGACGACAAAATCTCCTTTGGCCACGGCGAGGGCCCGGCCCTCCCGGCGCGGGGAGACGGTGGCTTCCGTGGTGATGTCGCCCGGACCGATATCCTCGGCGAGCGCGGCTTTAATAAGGGTTTTGATCGGCCCTGAAACCATTATCCGGCGATGTCCTTCAATTTCTTCAACGCCCCTTCGAGCGCCGTGAATTTTTCCTGAAACTCTTTGAGCTTCGCTTCTTCCTTGGCAATCACCTCCGGCGCCGCCTTGGCCCGGAAATCCCGGTTGGCCAGCTTGCGCGAACTCTGTTCGAGATCTTTGGACACCTTGGCGATCTCCTTTTCCAGGCGCGTCTTTTCTCCCGCGATATCGACCAGGCCGGCCAACGGCACGAAAATTCTCATACCGCCGACTACGCCCGTGGCGACGCCTTTGGGCTCCGACAGGCTCACGTCCACCGCCAGGGATTCGAGATTGGCGAGGTTCACGATAAAGCCCCTGCCCCGTTCAACGGCTTCCCGGCTGGTTTCGTCTCCGGCGGACACCAGCGCGGTCAGTTTGTGAGACGGCGGAATCCGCATCTCACCGCGGATGTTGCGGATGGCGGTAATGACGTCCATGATCATTTCCATTTCCTTTTCGGCGTCCTTTTCATTCCAGTCCTCCCGGACGGCCGGAAAGCGACTGACCATGATGGAGTGTTCGTCGCTTCCCTTAAGCGCCTGCCAGAGCTCTTCGGTCACAAACGGCATGAAAGGGTGCAGCAATTGCAGCATTGCGCCGAAAACCTCCCGCTGCGTGCGCTGGGCCGCGTGCTTTTCTGCGGGGCCGATGCGGCCATAGAGCGCGGGCTTGCTTACTTCCAGATACCAGTCGCAGTACTCGTGCCAGATGAAGTTATAGACCGCAGCCGCCGCGTCGTTGAAGCGGTACTCGTCGAGGCTCCGGATCACGTCGGCGATCGTTTCGTTGAGCTTGGCCTTAATCCACTTGTCCGGCAGTGAATCCGGGGCATCGAGCGGCGCGTTTTCATCGTAATCCGCCAGGCAGGCGAGTGTGAGCTTCGCCGCGTTCCAGATCTTGTTGACGAAAAACTTGTAGCCTTCGATGCGCTCCGGCGACATGCGCACGTCGCGCCCCTGGGCGGTATAGGCGGCCAGCGTGAAACGGAACGCGTCGGTTCCGTATTGATCGATCATGAGCAGCGGGTCAATGCTGTTGCCCTTCGATTTGCTCATCTTTTCGCCCTTTTCGTCGCGGACCAGCGCATGCAGATAGACGTCCTTGAACGGCACATCCTTCATGACGTAAAGGCCCATCATCATCATGCGGGCCACCCAGAAGAAGAGGATGTCGAATCCGGTGATGAGCAGCGACGTCGGATAGAAGGTTTTGAGGGCTTCCGTTCTTTTGGGCCAGCCCAGCGTGGTAAACGGCCACAGGGCCGAACTGAACCAGGTGTCGAGGACGTCCTCATCCTGCCTAAGCGAGGAACCGTCGCAGATCGGACACTTGTCCGGATCGACCGTGGACACGATGACCTTGCCGCAGTCGCCGCAATACCAGACGGGAATGCGGTGCCCCCACCACAGCTGACGCGAGATGCACCAGTCGCGGATGTTGTTCATCCACTCGAAATAGGTGGCTTCCCAGGTGGCGGGCACGATGCGGGTCTTCTTTTTCGAAACGGCGGCGATGGCCTTGGCCGCAAGCGGCTTGATTTTGACGAACCACTGTTTGGACACCATCGGCTCGATGTCCGTCTTGCAGCGGTAGCACTGGCCGACATTGTGCGCATAGGGCTCCGTGCCGACCAGGTAGCCTTCCTTTTCGAGATCGGCGACCACGTTGTCGCGCGCTTCGTAGCGGTCCTGCCCCTTGTACTTTCCGCCGTATTCGTTGATCAGGCCCTGTCCGTCAATGACCGAAATGATTTCCAGGTTGTGGCGCTGGGCCATGGCGAAGTCGTTGGGATCGGAGCCGGGAGTGATCTTCACCGCTCCGGAGCCGAATTCCATCGTCACGTAATCGTCGGCGATGATCGGAATCGGCTTGTTCACCAGAGGCAGAATGACCATTTTGCCGATCTTGTCCTTGTAACGCGGATCATCCGGATGCACCGCCACGGCCGTGTCGCCGAGCATGGTTTCCGGCCGCGTCGTGGCGACGACGATGTCGCCCGCGCCGTCGGCGAACGGATACCGGATGTTCCACAGATTGCTCTGGTCCTGCTTGAACTCCACCTCCAGGTCGGAGATGGCGGTGTGGCAGCGGGGACACCAGTTGACGATGTAATCCCCCTGGTAAATCATGTCTTCGTTGTAGAGGCGCACAAAAACCTCGCGCACCGCCTGGGAAAGCCCCTCGTCCATGGTGAAGCGCTCGCGGTCCCAGTCGCAGGAGCAGCCCAGGCGCTTGAGCTGATTGATGATGACGCCGCCGTATTGTTCCTTCCACTCCCAGACGCGGGCGATGAATTTTTCCCGCCCCAGATCGTGCCGGGAGAGTCCCTCCTTGCGGAGCTGCTGCTCCACCACGTTTTGCGTCGCGATGCCCGCATGGTCCATTCCCGGCATCCACAGCGTGTTGTAGCCCTGCATCCTCTTGAAGCGGATGATGATGTCCTGCAGCGTGTTGTTGAGCGCATGGCCCATGTGCAGCATGCCGGTCACGTTGGGAGGCGGAATGACGATGGAAAAAGGCGGCGCCTCGCTGGTATCCTGCGCGTGGAAAAACTTGTTCTCGAGCCAGTAATGATACAGTCTCTTTTCGGCCTCGGCCGGTTCGAATGCTTTGCCTAACTCTTTCGGTGACATGAAAATTAACTCTCCCCTCTATAAATACACAAAAGGGCTTGCGCCCTTTTGGTTTCCTCTTGCCTGTATCGTTCGCCGGCATTTCAACCGCGGGGCCAAACGGGCAGCCGTTTATCTCCGCGGGGTGTCGCCGTCAAACGATCTTTAGTTGAATTTCAGTTCTTCCTTCAGCTTGCGGATAATCAGCAGGGCGTCCACGCCGGCCACGGGTTTGAGCGGCGCAAATTCGCCGGTGGCCACATCCTTCGTTGCCATGATGCCCCGCGAGGTCACGACCATCACGGCGTTGAAATACGGCAGATCCGCCCGCAGATCGGGAAAAGGCGATTTCGCGCCGATGAACTTGGTGGCAAGCGCGTTGTCTCCCGTCACCTTGATCAGGACGTCTTCCAGCATCATCGCATACGCCGCGCGCGTGATCAGCTCTCCGGGATAGTAATTGCCGTCGGGATAGATTTCCAGGCCGCGCACGCCGATTTCCAGGATGCCTTCAATGTCGGCCTTCAGGGGGTGATCCGCGATATCCTTGGCCGTCACTTGGACCTTCTGGGCTTCCCTGGCGGTCTTCTCCGGATCCTTGAAAGACGTATCGAAGGTCTTGGGCGTCCGTTTTTTATACAGAACGTCGATCTTCAGTTCTTCCATAAACAGCGCCGCGGCGTCCGCGCGGTTGATGCGCTCCACCAGGGCGATCTGCTTGCCCGTCACGGAGCCGGGCATCGCCCGCTGCACCTTCTGGATAAAATTCCACTCCGCGTCGGCCGGAGCGATGTAATCCGTTTTCAGCTCGAGGACCTTGGTGAACATCTTCCCCGCCGCATCAAAATCGTAGGCCTGCTTGTAGGCGATCCCCATGAAATAGTAAGCGGCGGAGTGCTTCGGATCGATTTTCACCGCCGCATCGAATTCCCCGGCAGCCAGGCCGAGCCATTTCTTTTCCTGCTTGCCCTGCGTGTAATAGCGGATCAGCGCCACCTTGTTCGCCAGCGTCTCTTCGTCCGCCTTCGCGTACTTGGCGCCTTTTCCCAGCGCGTCGGCCGCGCCCCGGTAGTCGGGCGGCGTCATGAAGGTTTTCACCAGTCCGACACCGGTATGGGCCCGGGAATATTCGGCGTCGAGCTGCAGGGCCAGTTCAAACTCCCGCTGGGCGTCGGCATACTTTTCCTGATCGAAAAGTTTCATTCCGGTAAAGACATGGTGCTCGGGCGTATCCAGCTGGCTCACCGGAATCCGCGCCTTGGGTCCGCAGGCGACAATCAGTAAAACAGCCGCCAGGAACAGGATCAGCGAAAATGCCTTTTTTTTGAATTGGCCGCTTAACATATGGTGCTCCTTTCTTTTTCCAAAAGGTTCATCGTCAGAATGTCTTTGACCTCCCGGCTTAAACAGCGTTTATAATTAGCGTCTGCGCCGTTTTAAGTCAAGTCAATATTAAGAGAAGATCTTTACATCCGCCGGCGCGGTAATTGTTCCGCGTCACCGGACGCGCGTCCAGAAATCCTCGACCTTGCGGCGGATGTCGTCGATTTGTCCGGGAGAATGCCAGAGGATCTCCTTATCCGCGGCAAACCAGGTCATCTGCCGTTTCGCGTAGCGCCAGGTTTCCCGGTTCATCTCCGCAAGCGCCTCGTCCATCGTACGCTTGCCTGTCAGAAAGGCGATCATCTGCTTGTAGCCCAGGGACTGCATGGATTTGAGTTTTTCGCCGTAGCCCCGGTCCAGAAGTCCCTGGACTTCCGCGGCGAGACCTGCTTCGGCCATCCGCGCCGTTCTGTCGAGGATCCTTTGTTTGAGTTCATTTCGTTCGACGCAGAGACCGATTTTCAGCGCCTCGTAGGGGCAGTCGGTAAACGCGTGCCGGTTTTGCAGGACGACAATGGACTGGCCGCTCTGGTCGAAAACCTCCAGCGCGCGGATCACACGCACCGAATCGTTGGGATTGAGCCTGGCCGCCGCGGCCGGGTCCTTCTCGCACAAAAGCCGGTACACGTGGGCGCGGCCGAAGCGGTCCCGGAGGCTCTGGTAATGACGGCGGAGCGCCGCATCGACCGGCGGCGTGGCAATAATACCGCTGAGCAGCGCCCGGATGTAAAGCCCGGTCCCGCCGACAACGAAGACCGGCTTGCCTTCCCCGTGCAGACGGGCGATCGCCGCCCTGGCCGCGTCGGCGTACAATGCGGCGTTGAATTCTTCATCCGGATCGACCACATCGATCAGGTGATGACGGACGCGCTTTCGCTCTTCCGCGGTCGGCTTGGCCGTTCCGATATCCATGAAGCGATAGACCTGCAGAGAATCGGCGTTGACGATTTCGCCGCCGCAGGCGTGAGCCAGTTCGACGGCCAGGCGGGTTTTCCCGGTGGCCGTGGGCGACCCCAACACGATCAGCGGAATCCGGAACGGCTTATTTGCGTTTAAAGAGTTTTTCGATTTCATATACGGAAAAATGCACGCTGACCGGACGGCCGTGCGGACAGGTGGCGTTAAAAGGCGTCTGCTCCAGATCCCGGCACAGGGCCGCCACCTCATCCCCGCAAAGCGCGGTGTTGGCTTTGATCGCGGCGCGGCAGGCCAGCGACGCCAGAATTTTTTCCTTGCGACAGGCCAGCGACAGTTTCGCCTCGCCGGCCAGTTGATCGGCCAGATCGGAAACGAGATCGGCCGTCGGCACACGGGACAGATCGGCGGGCAGCGCCTTTACCACCAGGGCGTCGCGGCCGAATATTTCCAGCTCCAGGCCGATGTCGCCAAGCAGATCCAGCGCATCGGCAAACAGGGCGATCTGCGCGGGAGGAAGGCTCACCACCTCCGGCAGCAGCAGCGGCTGGCTCGCGGCCCGGGAGGCGGATGCCTTCAGGCGCTCCAGAATAATGCGTTCATGCGCCGCGTGCTGATCGACGAGCGTAAGCCCGTCGGGGCCGCCAAAGGCCAGGTAGGTTCCGGCAAACTGCCCCAGATAGCCGCGGTCGGCAAAGGTGATCTTTTGCGTGTCGGATGTCGCTGCCGCCGGTCCGGACGACGGAAAAGTTTTTTCCGACCGCCTGAGCCAGTCCGTCTCGAGCGCCTGCTGCAGGTTCCGCCGCGAGTACGCCTCGTCGGGCCTTTCCCGGAGAGATCCCGTCTCTTTCGGTTTCCAGAATCCGGATGCGGCGGACCTTGTCTCGCGCGGCGCCAGGCGGTAGGCGACCGCGTCGGGCGCCGTCCGGGCGGCGGCCAGCCCCTGCGCGACGGTTGTGGCGACCAGGTCGTAAATCTCGCGGGAATTTTTAAAGCGGACTTCCAGCTTGGCCGGATGGACGTTGACATCGACATCTTCGCCGGGCAAATCCAGAAACAGCACGGCGGCCGGATAACGGCGCGGTTCGATCACCTGCCGGTAGGCGGCAAGCACCGCGTGCCCGAGCGAAGCGTCGCGAATAAAGCGGGAATTGACGTACAGGAAAATGCTCTTTGCATTCGACCGGGTGAAGTCGGGCGTCGACACGAATCCGCGCAGCCGGACCTGCCCCCGCTGCCCGCCGATTTCCCGGCTGCGGCCGACAAAATCCTGCCCCAGAACCATGGCGATGCGCCGGGAAACGTCGTTTGCGGCGGGCGCGGCAAAGACCTCGCGGCCGTCGGCGACGACAGAAAAACGCACGTGCGGATGCACCAGCGCGAGCCGGGTGACCGCATCGAGGCAGGCGCCCTGTTCGGTGGCTTCCGTTTTCAGAAACTTGCGGCGGGCCGGCACATTGGCAAAGAGCTTCGTTATCGTGACCTGCGTGCCGGGCGGCAGGCCGGCGGGCGCGATTTCAGAAATGAACCCCGCTTCGACGCAGGCTTTCGTTCCGGCCAGGTCTTCGGGCCGGCGCGAGAGCAGTTCCACGCGCGCCACGGATGCGATGCTGGCCATCGCCTCGCCGCGAAAGCCGAACGATCCGATCCGACCCAGATCGTCGATTCGGGATATTTTGCTGGTGGCGTGCCGTTCAAACACCAGCGCCACGTCGTCGCGCAGAATGCCGGATCCGTTGTCCGCCACCCGGATGGATTCACAGCCGCCGCGGACCAGTTCAATGCGGATGTCGCCCGCGTCGGCATCGAGAGCGTTTTCAACCAGTTCCTTGACGATCGACGCCGGCCTTTCCACCACTTCCCCGGCGGCAATCTGGTTGGCCACCTCTTCGGATAAAACGGAAATACGTTTCGACACAGTCATCTTCCTTGCCGGCGACGCGGAAAAGAGCGCGGACGGTTGTTCGTCTTTCCCGGTCGCAGTAAAAAGCCGCAGCCACAAAGAAGCGGCTGCGGCCGAATATCATGCGGAACGGCGCCGGCTAATCCAGAACGATCATTACCCGGCATTTCTTCATAAACGATGCGTTTTCCGCGGAGGCGTTGATCTGGGCGGCGTCGGCGTTGCTGATCACCAGGTCGGATTTGCCCATGCCGCCTGTTTTCAGCGCCTTGACCGTCACGGGACTGGCCGTAACGCGGGCATTGCCCTGCGCCGCTGCGAGGTCGCGCGCGTAGCCGCTCATCCCCTGCTGGACGGCGTATTCGCGGTCCACGTTCGCGGATCCGTAAATTTCATTGCCGTTTTCATCGTAAATACGCGGCGACATGGCCGGACGCGCGCCGATGCCGCGGGCGTCAACCACCAGACCCGTGTATACCACCGGAGCCGGCGGCGCGGGTGGCGCTGTTACGGTTGGCGCCGGAGCAGGCGGAGCCGGGGCTGCCGGGGCAGGCGCCGCCGGAGCAAGGACCGCGGGAGGAGGCGGAGAAGGAAGCTGTTTGCGCTTTTCGATGGCCAGCGGCATCAGGACCTGCGAGAGGTTCCCGTAAAGCGGCATTCGGAGACGGACTTCCACAGTGCCGTCGGACATGTATTTTTGGTCCACCACCTGGGCGCCTTTGATCAGGCCTTCAACCTGCGTGTTGACGACGTCGCTTTCCACGGTGAAATCCCGGACCGTCGTTCGGGCATCAACCTGCACGCCTTTTGTAATTTCGAGCAGATTGCGGTAAGCGTCCACTTTCGCCGCGCGCAGCGCCATGGGCCGGGCATTGATCTTTCCCAGACTCCGGTCGGGCGGCGCGCCGATGCCGACCGCTTCAATGTAGCCCGCCGACCAGTTCACCGAACCCTGGCCGACTTTTTCCACCCACTCGGACATGCTGATGGCATCCTGGCAAAAACCGGTTTGCGCCAGAAACAAAATCATTCCCGTCAAAACCGCCATGGAAACGAATTTTAATCTCATATTCTCCTCCTTCGAGTTATCGTCTAAAAAATGCGCCTGTGGAATCCGCGCTAAAAGTAACAAAATATTCTCCGGCTTGCAACAGGAATTCCCGGGCAGCGCAAAGTCGGCCTCCGGAAGAGTTGTGCTTGAAAGTCCTATGTTTATGTGGTAGTTGACGGCGACTGAAAATAAGATATCAAAAAAACGGGATGCTCGCGATTGCGGGAGCGACCTGTTTTGAGAATTCTGAAATGCAGCCATATTTGCGCGGGTTAACCGCTATTTTTTTTGAAAAGACAGGAGCAGCACCATGGATTACAAACAGACGTTGAATCTTCCCCAGACCGATTTTCCGATGAAAGCCAACCTGGCCCAGCGCGAGCCGGAGATGCTGAAAAAGTGGGAAGACATGGATATTTACGGCAAGATCCGGGCGGCGGCCAAAGGGCGCGAGCCTTATATCCTGCACGACGGCCCGCCTTACGCCAACGGCAATATCCACCTGGGCACGGCGCTCAATAAAATCATCAAGGACATCGTCATCAAGGCCAAGAACATGACCGGCTTCGACGGCGTGTTCGTGCCGGGGTGGGACTGCCACGGCCTGCCCATCGAACACCAGGTCGACAAGGAACTGGGCGGCAAAAAATCCGGCCTGTCGCAGGTGGAAAAGCGCCGCGCCTGCCGCGTCTACGCCGAAAAATTCGTGGACATCCAGCGCGCACAGTTCAAGCGCCTGGGCGTTTTCGGCCAGTGGGACGATCCCTATCTGACCATGGCGTATCCGTACGAAGCCGCCACCGTCGCCGAATTCGGCAAACTCTATCTCAAGGGCAGCGTTTACAAGGGAAAGAAGCCGGTTTACTGGTGCGCGTCGTGCAAGACGGCGCTGGCCGAAGCGGAAGTGGAATACGCGGATCATCACACGCCGTCGATTTACGTCAAGTTCGCTTTTGATTCCGACATCGGCGCCGTACGGCCCAAACTGGCCGGCGAAAAAGTGTCCATGGTCATCTGGACCACCACGCCCTGGACGATTCCCGCGAATCTCGCCATTGCGGTGAAGGATGATTTCATTTACGCGGCGGTCAAAATCGACTCGGAAGTCCTCATCGTCGCCAAAGACATGCTCGACTACTGCCTGGACGCTTTCGGACGGCGCGGACGGCCCTTTGAAATCCTCGACGAGTTTCAAGGCGCGGTGCTCGAAGGCCAGAAATGCCTCCACCCGCTGGTGAAAAGGCACAGCGTGCTCATTCTGGCGCCTTTTGTCACGCTCGACGCGGGCACCGGCGCCGTGCATATCGCGCCCGGCCACGGCCAGGAGGACTATGAAATCGGCCTGGAATACGGCCTGGACAACTACGCGCCGGTGGACGACGCGGGCAAATTCACCGAGGACGTCGAGTATTTCGCCGGACAGTTCGTCTTTGACGCCAACGACAACGTGATCCGCAAACTCGATGAAATGGGCGCGCTTCTGGGGCACGTGCCCATGCAGCACTCCTACCCGCACTGCTGGCGCTGCAAGAAACCCATTATCTTTCGTTCCACCGAACAGTGGTTCATTTCCATGGAGAAAAACGATCTGCGCAAAAAAGCGCTGGCGGCCATCAACGACGTGCGGTGGATTCCCGCCTGGGGGCACGACCGCATTTACGGCATGGTGGAAAACCGTCCCGACTGGTGCATTTCGCGCCAGCGGCTGTGGGGCGTTCCGATTACGGTCTTTTACTGCGCCAAGTGCAAAAACGAAGTCCTGACGAAGGAAATCCTGGATCACCTGGTGGCGCTGGTGGAAAAAAACGGAGCGGATGTCTGGTTTGAGAAGGATCCCAAAGACCTCATGCCCAGGCATACTTTCTGTCCGCACTGCCACGGCACGGAGTTCACCAAGGAAGTGAATATTCTCGACGTCTGGTTCGACTCGGGTGTCAGCCACGCGGCTGTGCTGGAAAAGCGACCGGAGCTCGCTTCGCCCTGCGACATGTACCTGGAAGGCAACGACCAGCACCGCGGCTGGTTTCACTCCTCGCTTCTGGAATGCGTGGGGACTCGCGGGCGCGCGCCTTACAAAAGCGTGCTCACGCACGGCTTTGTGGTGGACGGCGAAGGCAAGAAAATGTCCAAGTCCGTGGGCAACGTCATCGGCGCGGAAGAAGCCGTCGCCAAATACGGAGCGGAAATTCTCCGCCTGTGGGTGGCGGCGGAGGATTACACTGACGACATCCGCATTTCTGAAGAAATTCTCAAGCGCCTGATGGAGGCCTACCGGCGCATCCGCAACACCAGCCGCTTCATCCTGGGCAATCTGTACGACTTTCAGCCGGACGCAGACAGCGTCGCCTGCGACCGGATGCTGGAAATGGACCGCTGGGCGCTGCACCGTTTGCAGGAAGTGATCAAACGCGTGACGGAAGCCTACGAACGCCACCAGTTTCATATGGTGTTTTTCACGCTGCACAACTACTGCGCCGTGGATTTAAGCGCGCTTTACCTGGATGTGCTCAAAGACCGGCTTTACACCAATAAGGCCGCTTCGCCGGCGCGCCGCTCCGGCCAGACGGCGATGTTTCTGATTCTCAACGCCATGACGCGGCTTCTGGCCCCGATTTTTACCTTCACGGCCGAGGAAGTCTGGGGGGCGCTGCCCGCCTGGAAGGACAAGAGCGAAAGCGTGCACCTGACGCAGTTTCCCGCGGTCGATGAGAAGCTTCTGGACGGCGGGCTGGGCGAACGCTGGAAAACCATGATCGACGCGAAGTCGGAAATCGCCAAAGCCGTGGAGCAGGCGCGCAAGGAAAAAGTCATCGGCCATTCGCTCGACGCCCGCATCACGATCGCGGCACCGGAAAAACTGCGCGCGCTTTTGGATACGCACAAAGAGGAACTGCGCGCGCTCTTGATCGTTTCGCAGCTCGTGGTGGCCGACGAAAAAGACATCGCCGCCCCCTATCGCAGCGAGGAAATCAAGGGACTTGTCGTCGGCGTGGAAAAAGCGCGCGGCGCAAAATGCGAACGCTGCTGGATTTACGAAGAGTCGGTCGGCGCCGACGCCAGGCACCCCACGCTTTGCGGCCGCTGCCTGTCGAATTTGTAAAAAGGCAAGATGAAAGGAGCAGGGAGGCACTACGCCTTGCTCCGTGAAGGGAAGCTCACGTTCACAAAACAGGAAACCGGGAGCATTTTTTGAAAAAGAATCTTTGGGTTTTTCTTCTCGGCGCGGCGGTCATCATCGCGCTCGATCAGATAACGAAATCGGCCGTCACGTCGCATTTTGCGCTTTATGACGTCCGGGAGGTGATTCCGGGATTCTTCAACCTGGTTTACGTTTTGAATCCCGGAGCGGCTTTCGGTTTTCTGGCCGACGCCTCCGAAACATTCCGCTATATCTTTTTTACGGGCGTCACGGTCCTGGCGGCGGCGCTGATCATTTACTATCTGGTCAAAAGCAATCCCCGCCATCCGCTGCTCGCCGTTGCGCTGACGCTCATTTTCAGCGGCGCGGTGGGCAATCTCATCGACCGCATCCGGTTCGGCGCCGTGGTGGACTTTCTGGATGTCTATGTGGGAACGGCGCACTGGCCGGCCTTCAACGTGGCGGATTCCGCCATCACTATCGGCGCGATTCTGATGATCTGGGAAATGATCCTGAACCGGAAAGAAAAGCAAGCCGCCGCAAAATAAATCTTCAAGCTTTTTCCCCCGCGCGCCCGCCGCCCTTTCCGGAAGGCGCCCAGGCCAGCATCCGGGCCAGTGTAATTTCCGGATGGTGGTAGCGTTTCCTGCCGCGCGTGCCCCGTCCGTACTGAATCGCTTCTTCCGGACACCACTGGAGACATGCGAAACACTGCTCGCAGCGGCGCTGCCAGACCGGCCGCCCGTCGATCATCCTGACGTTGCGGGCGGGGCAGATCTTTTCACAGATTCCGCAGGAACTGCATGCTGCGTCGGCAAAAAAGGATTTGTCCATTTTGGCGACGCGCGGCAATGTCAGGCGGTAGAAAAGCGACAGGATGCCGTTCTGCCAGAAAGGCCCCTTCTCCACAGGCAAACACTCCCGGCGTCGCACGGCTCCGGCCACGGCTTCGATTTTCCCGAGCGCTGCGGCAAATTTTCTCTGCTGCGCGTCGGGCGGATCCGCGCCGCCCCAGGGGATGTAGTTGCTGGGCAGATTGAGCGAGAAGCCGCTCGACAGGAAAAGACCGCGGGCCCTTAAATGCTTCTGCAACCGGACAAGCGTCGCGGCAACCTGACCGGCATGAACGGCGACGGCGAAAAGATACTGATCGGGAGCAACTTCCAGGCGGTCGATGAAATTCAGCACCGGCGGCGGCACGCCCCAGATGTGCACGGGAAAAATCAGGCCGACGCCGGGTGATGGCGGGCGGACAACCTTCTCGCGGCGGCGGGCAAGGGCGTCAATATCCGCGGACTCCAGCCGGACGGCGATTTTCTCCGCCGTCCAGAGAGCGTTGCCCGTTCCCGAATAAAAAAACAGCGTCGTTTTCATCAGGGAAGAGCTTTAAGCGCGCGGTTGTATGTGACTTCGGAAAAACCGTAAACTTGCGTTCTGCCGACGACCAGCAGCGGCACCTCTTCGCTGTCGTCGATGGCTTTTCTCCGCTTCAACGCCGCCCGGTCCAAATCGATGTTGTATTCGATGGAGGTCATGTTCTGAGCGGCTAAAAATTCCCGGGCCTTGTCGCACTCTGCGCAGTCGTTTTTGGTGTAAAGGATAATTTCCGGTTTTTCCCCCACGTGCGCCGCTGCGTTGCCCAACCGATCGGACGACGTTTCTTCAAACATTTTCAGCTTCACGTTTTTTTGATTTTTCGGAGGCGGATAATCCGTAATGTGCGTTACGCCGGCCTCGTCTTCCCAGGTGTAAAAGTCGGCTCCTCCCGTCCCCGCCAACAACAAAACCACCGTCAGTGAAAAAAATAATATCTTTTTCATAAGAAGGCTCTCCTCGTTCACCTAACGCCGCAGGCGTATCTCGGGCATTTCCAGTTCAAACTCCTGCCAGACTTCCCGCCGGCCGCTCAGGTAATAAATAAAGGGATGCAGCGCAATCTTGACGGCGTGGGCGTTGGCCGGAATGTTTTTGAAAATCAACTCCATGGTCGCGGATGTGCCGGGCTGGATTTCCACTCCGCGCCCGCGGGTGTCGATTTCCATCATGGTTTTTTTCTCAGCCCCCTGCCATACGTAGGCAATGTCCGGATCATGGCCCTTCTGGGAATCGTCTGTCAGTTTGGAGCGCGGCCAGGACGCCGGAAAACTGTGGTCGTAAAAAGCCACTTTTCTTTTTTCCTGGTCCAGATTCACCACCTCGAACAAAACGCGCAGCCCTTCCCGCGAGGGGTTCACGCTCCGCAGTTCAAAGTGGCAGCCCAGGGCATCCTTCACCGCCATCGGCCGGTAAGTCCGCTTGAAAGGCGCCGGCGCAAGAGACGCCTGCTTTCCGACAGGCGCGGCCGGGGCAACCGGTTGTCCCGTTTTCGCCTGGACGGGCGGCTTCGGGCCGGTTTTGGCCTGCTCCTCGGCGGGAGGCTGCTCCTCGAGGACGGTCCGCACGCGAAACGCCATCTTGACGCGAACGCTGTCCCCCTCGTTGACAAACGAAATCAGGCGGACCGCCGTGATCCGGGCTTCCGTGATGGACTGCGTCGTCGTTTCGGATGTGACCTGGAAGTTCGTCACTTCGGTGGCCGAGCTGGAGTGCTGGGTTTTCGCGTCGTTTCTGACTTCTTCAAGCTTGTCCAGAATCACTTCCGCCGAGGCCTCGGCCGGCGTCTGCGACCCCTTGGTTGCTGCCAGGGCGGTCTTGATGATGATGGATTCATGAACGCGCTTCTTCCCCTGCAGCGTGGTTTGAGCCTGGACAAAAGCCCTTTCCGCATCCTCCTTCTTGCTCCGGATATCGGCGACATCCACGCTCAGTTTATAGTAGCTTTCCTCCCGGCGCTTAAGCAGGCTCTTCTGCGTTTCGCGTTCCGACCGGGACGCGCTGATTTTGCCTTGAAGATTCAGAATGCGGTCCTGGAAGGATTTGATCTGTTCGTTCAATCCCTCTTCCGCGGCCGCATTGTTCTGCAGCGTGTTCGCGATTACGCGATTGGCGCGGTCGAGATCGTAGCCGGCCGGCGCATACTGGCTGGCCGTGAGGAAATCCTCCAGGTCCTTGCGGGATTTGATGATCGCCGTTTTAAAGGCGGCGCCCTGCGACGACCGAACCTTGCCGGCCTTGTTCTCCTGAAACGGATACAGTTCGTAGCGTTTCAGACGCAGGTAGGAGGTGCCTCTAACGCTTTTTTCCAGTTCGATGCGGATGGGCTCTTCGTTATTCCACTTGGCCGTGCCTTCCTCCGTGGCGCGGATGAAATCGGCCGCCGCCACGTTGTTTATCATTTTCGTAAAGGATTGAATGTAGGTTCCCATGTGCCCCGCGATCAGCGGCGCGGAGGCGACATCCGCTCTCCCCTCCAGGGCGTGGGCGCTGTCCCGGAAGCCGCGCGTGTAAATAACGGCCACAACGATCTCGCCTTGTTTTTCGGTCACAAGCCAGCGCTTGAGCGACTCCTGCTGGGCGTGGATATCCTGCTGGTAGCGGTTGATCTGCCCGTCCAGGTTTTCAATGGTCGTCCGGATGTTCTTGATGCCTTTGGCCGATTCATCCAGGTCCGTGGACACCATGTGAAACTGGGAGGTGAGATCGTCGCGCTTCTTTTTGGCCCGGACAAATTCCTTTTTCGCGGTGACGATGGCGTTTTTGTACTCCGAGTCTTCCCTCTCTTTTTCGTCTTCGACGACTTTAAGATTCGCCTTCTCCTCCTGGCGGGCAGAAAAGGATTCACGGCTGTCAACCTCGGAGCGGATGATTTCACGCACGGTGTCGCGGGAATCCGTAGAGAGAGAGACCCAGCGGAGCGCCGGCTGCTGATGCTGTTTTGACGACGCGGCTTGGTGTTTCGGTGCGGCAAAAGCGGAGGAGACCAGAACGGCCGAGGCAATGAGGGCTAACAACCAACAGATCTTGTGTCTTGTCATAACTCCCTTCCCTGATACAGTTGTTTAGCTGTGCAACGGCGCTAAACTAACTTAAAAACACCACGGATGTCAAATTGTTTAACCGTTTTTCCCTCGGCCTGCCCGGTCGGTCGTCATCTGTCGGCGGCAGCAGTGCTGAAGTCGACATCAGCCAAGGATTTTTACCGGTTAAAATTATTCTTGACAGGAACCTTATGTATCTATATTTATAATCAGTTTTTTACATTCTCCTATTCCAATTGACCTTTTCGCAAAGACGGATGTTATACAGGGTAATAATCGGGTGATTGAGGCTTTCTAAATCAGTCCTGTTTTTTCATCGACGGCCGGGTTCGCGCATCGGATCGAAGAGCGCGCAAACGCCGACTATGGAGAACCGGAAGATGGAAATCGTGCTCGACGGCGTCAGCAAAGTCATCAACGGCGAAACGCATCTCAACAGCATCACGCTCCAATTAACCAGTGGCGCGACGAACGTCATCCTGGGGCATACCCTGGCGGGCAAGACCTCTCTGTTGCGTCTGATGGCCGGACTGGACCGGCCCACGAAAGGACGCATTTTTCTGGACGGCCGGGACGTCACCGGATTGTTTGTCCGCAAACGCAGCGTCGCCATGGTTTACCAGCAGTTCATCAACTATCCGTCCATGACGGTCTATGACAACATCGCTTCTCCGCTGAAGATGAGCGGTCTGCCCTCCGCGGATATCGATCGGAAGGTGCGCGCGGCGGCGGCCACGCTGCACATTGACCGCCTGCTTGACCGAATGCCCGCCGAACTCTCCGGCGGCCAGCAGCAGCGCACGGCCATCGCCCGGTCGCTCGTCAAAGACACGGAACTTTTGCTGCTCGACGAACCCCTGGTGAATCTGGATTACAAACTCCGCGAAGAACTGCAGGCGGAGCTCCAGGACATATTTCGGGCGCGCAAAGCCATTGTGGTTTATACCACGACGGAACCCTCGGAGGCGTTGATGCTGGGAGGCAACCTGGTGGTCATGGACGAGGGACGGATTCTGCAGACCGGTCCCACGTCCTCTGTTTATCATCATCCCTCGACCACGCGGGTGGCGCAGGTCGTCAGCGATCCGCCGATCAATTTTCTTCCGGGCGTGGTGGCCGGCGGCAAAGCCCGCCTGGGGCGGGACATCGATATTGCCATGACCGGACACCTGAGCGCGGTTCCGGATGGGGAATATGCTTTCGGCGTCCGCCCGAATCATCTTTTTTTACACGCCCAGGGCGCCGGAAACGTTGAAATCAGCGTCAAAGTCGAACTGGCCGAAATCAACGGATCGGAAACCTTTATCCATGTCAGCCATGGAGATCTGCATCTGGTGCTGCAGGAAGACGGCATCCACCCCCGGTATATCGGATCAAACATAACAGTTTACGCAAATCCCGGTTGTTTTTTTGTGTACGAGAAACCGGGACGGCTGCTGGCGTCCCCTTTCGGGGCCGGATAATTAAGGAGCGCGGCATGGCACAAATCGAAATGGACGGTGTTGCCCACAGCTATCTGCGTCATCCTGAAAAAGACGCGGATTACGCCATCAAGACGATTGCCAACATCTGGGACGACGGGGGCGCCTATGCGCTTTTGGGACCTTCCGGATGCGGCAAAACCACCCTGCTCAACATCATTTCCGGACTGCTGACCCCCACCAGAGGGAGGGTGTTATACAATGGGACCGATGTCACCGCCCTGCCGCCGGAGAAGCGCAACATCGCCCAGGTCTTCCAGTTTCCGGTATTGTACGATACGATGACCGTGTACGAGAATCTCGCCTTTCCGCTGCGAAATCGCGGTCTGGAAAAAGACGCCATCCACCGCCGCGTGCAGGAAATCGCCGACATTCTTGACTTAACTCCTTTTCTCAAACAGAAAGCCTACGGGCTGGCCGCGGATGCCAAACAAAAAATATCCCTGGGGCGCGGACTGGTCCGCAGCGACGTGGCGGCTATTCTTTTTGACGAGCCCCTGACGGTTATCGATCCGCATCTCAAATGGCATCTGCGGCGCAAGCTCAAAGAAATTCACGAGCAGCTCAAACTCACACTGATCTACGTGACGCACGACCAAATGGAGGCGCTCACTTTTGCCGAAAAAGTGGTGGTCATGTACGAGGGAGAAATCGTGCAGACCGGCACGCCCGAAGATCTTTTTGAGAATCCCGAGCATAAATTCGTCGGCTATTTCATCGGATCGCCCGGCATGAATTTCCTGTCCTGCCGGCTCGAAGGCAATATCGCTTACGTCAACGGCCTGGGCATCAAACTCGGCAAGCAGACGGCGAATGCCGCACAGAAAACCGCCGGAAAGCTGGAAATCGGCATCCGGCCCAAGTACCTGGAAATCAGTCCCCGGCCCGTCGAGAACGCTCTTCCGGCGCACGTGAAAAGTTTCGAGGACCTGGGAAGCTATAAAATTGCCGCAATTCTTCTGGATGAAAAAACCCTTTATGCGCGCCTGCCGGAAGATGCCCCGCTGGCCGCGGGCAATGTCTGGATTGTCTTTCCGCCGGAAAAAACCAAACTGTACGCCGACGGTCGGCTGGTGAAATAGAGAGGTGAGACCATGAACAAGTGGGAAAACAATCGCGCCTGGCTTTTGACGGTGCCCGTTCTCGTCATTGTGGCGTTCAGCTCCATCATTCCGCTCATGACGGTCGTCAACTACTCCGTGCAGGATATTTTCGGGCCGGGACAGAGCCTGTTTGTCGGAACGGAGATGTACAAGAACGTCCTGCGCGATGCCCGGCTGCACGAAGCCCTGTGGCGGCAGTTCCTTTTTTCCGGCCTGGTCCTCCTCATCGAGATTCCTCTGGGCATTGCGCTGGCTTTGGCCATGCCGAAAAAAGGCTGGGGCGTTTCCTTCTCGCTGGTGGTCATGGCCCTGCCGCTTTTAATCCCCTGGAACACCATCGGATCGATCTGGATCATTTTCGTCCGCCCGGACATCGGCCTGTTCGGCGCTTTTGTCAACAACGTGCTGGGCATTGGGTTCGATCACACGGCGCGGCCGCTCGACGCCTGGATCACGACGCTGCTCATGGAAATCTGGCACTGGACGCCGCTGGTCGCCCTTTTGGCCTATGCGGGGCTGAGAGCGATTCCGGAGGTGTATTACCAGGCGGCGAAAATTGACGGCGCTTCGCCCTGGGCGACCTTCCGGTACATTCAGTTGCCGAAAATGCGGGGCGTGCTGACCATCGCCGTCCTCCTGCGTTTTATGGACAGCTTTCTCATCTACGCCGAACCTTTTGTCCTCACCGGCGGCGGCCCCGGAAATTCAACCACGTTCCTGTCCATTTACCTCGTCAAACTGGCCCTGGGCCAGTTCGATCTGGGAACGGCGGGCGCTTTTTCGTTGATCTACTTTTTAATTATCGAGATTCTCTGCTTTGTCTTCTACCAGGTTCTCAAGAACGTGGGGAAAGGAACCGGAACATGATGAAGGGAAGAAAAAAATTAATCGCTCTCGGCATCTATTTCACTTTGCTGTTCCTCCCGATTTACTGGATGCTCAATATGTCGCTTCGAACCAACGCCGATATTCTCGGCGCGCTCACACTCTACCCGGCCGATCCCACGTTTGCCAACTACATCAACATCTTCACGGATCCCGCGTGGTACATGGGTTACGTCAACTCCATCATTTATGTGACCGTCAATACGCTGATTTCGCTGGCAGTGGCGCTGCCCGCCGCCTATGCCTTTTCACGGTACTCCTTCGTCGGAGATTCCCAGGTGTTTTTCTGGCTCCTGACCAACCGCATGGCGCCGGCGGCCGTTTTCGCGCTGCCCTTTTTCCAGCTCTACTCCACGATCGGACTTTTGGACACGCATATCGCCGTCGCGCTGGCGCACTGCCTGTTCAACGTGCCGCTGGCCGTCTGGATTCTCGAGGGTTTCATGTCCGGCATTCCCCGGGAAATCGACGAAACGGCTTTTATCGACGGCTACAGCCTGCCGCGCTTTTTCATCACCATTTTTATTCCGCTCATCCGCGCCGGCGTCGGGGTAACCGCGTTTTTCTGCTTCATGTTCAGCTGGGTGGAACTTTTGTTTGCCCGGACGCTCACGATCACGAACGCCAAGCCCATTCAGGCGGTGATGACGCGGACGATCAGCGCCACCGGCATGGACTGGGGGCTTCTGGCCGCGGCCGGAATGCTCACCCTGGTACCGGGCGCCCTGGTGATCTGGTTTGTCCGCAACCACATGGCCCGGGGCTTTGCCCTCGGCCGGGTGTAAAGGAGAAAGGTATGATCCTGGACTGGATGTACTGGACAAAACCGACGGCGATTTTCTTCACCGCGCTTTTCCTGGTTCTGGCGGCGATGACCGTCTGGCAGACGCTGGCGCCTTCCGTTCCCCGCCGCGGCTTTCTGCCGCTCGTGACAACGCCCGGCACCCGTCTTTTTATCGGGATCATTACCGCCATATTCATTCATCTGGCCTGGCTTGGATTGACGGACCTCAGTTTATGGATCGTGTTTCCTTTCGCCGTGGGCTGGATCGTCTTGGTCATG
Source organism: Deltaproteobacteria bacterium (assembly GCA_012729055.1). Lineage (GTDB taxonomy): Bacteria > Desulfobacterota > Syntrophia > Syntrophales > Smithellaceae > UBA8904. The sequence goes on along the minus strand of JAAYDW010000057.1, from coordinate 38,595 downwards.
ATTTGGGGATAGCGTCAGGACAGGCTCCATGCTGCGCGGCGATTGAGGCCTTCACGCCGGGCAGATTGGAACCTTCAACCAATTTTAACTTTTGAAGGCCAGAAGGAGGAGAGCAGATGAGCAGTTTTATGTTCAGGATGAGAACATGGGTAATGCTTTTGTGTTCCCTGGCGGCCGTGTTCTTCATACTATCCGCCCCGCCGGTCCGCGCGGACCAGGCTGCCGCCAAAAAGTGGATCGACAAGGAATTCCAGCCTTCCACGCTGACCAAAGCCCAGCAGATGAAGGAAATGGAGTGGTTCATCACCGCGGCCAAGCCGTTTCGGGGCATGGAGATCAAAGTGGTGTCGGAAACCATTCCCACCCATGAGTATGAATCAAAAGTGCTGGCGAAAGCTTTTTATGAAATTACCGGCATCAAGGTCACGCACGACCTGATTCAGGAGGGAGACGTCATTGAAAAACTCCAGACCCAATGGGCGTCGGGCAGAAACCTCTACGACGGATGGGTCAACGACTCCGACCTGATCGGCACGCATTACCGCTACGGGCACGCCGTGTGCCTCGAGGATTTCACAAAAGGCGAAGGCAAGAGCGTCACACTGCCGACCCTCGACGTCAAGGACTTCATGGGCATATCCTTCACCACAGCGCCCGACGGCAAGTTCTGGCAGCTTCCCGATCAGCAGTTCACCAACCTCTATTGGTTCCGCTACGACTGGTTCAAGCGGCCGGACTTCAGAAAGAAATTCAAAGACAAGTACGGCTACGAGCTGGGCGTGCCCGTGAACTGGTCCGCCTATGAAGACATCGCCGAATTTTTCACCAACGACATCAAAGTCATCGACGGCGTCAAGGTTTACGGCCACAACGACTACGGCAAGAAAGCTCCGGATCTGGGCTGGCGCTTCACCGACGCCTGGCTGGTCATGGCCGGCGCCGGCGACAAGGGCATCCCGAACGGTTTGCCGGTGGATGAATGGGGCATCGGCGTCGATAAAACCGGCCGGCCGTTCGGCGCCAGCGTCTGCCGCGGCGGCGACGCCAACGGTCCGGCGGCGAAATACGCGCTGCGCAAGTATATCGAGTGGCTCGACAAATATGCGCCTCCCGGATCGCGCGGGCTCGATTTCTACACCTATCTGCCGTATCTGGAAAAAGGCAACGTGGCCCAGCAGATTTTCTGGTACACGTCATTCGTGCCGGGAATGGTCGCGCCGGGCCCCACCGTGAACGCCGACGGCACGCCGAAATGGCGTATGGCCCCGTCGCCGCACGGCGCATACTGGAAAGAAGGCATGAAACTGGGCTATCAGGATTGCGGCTCCTGGACGTTCTTCAAACAAACGCCGGTGGAACGCATCAAGGCCGCATGGCTGTACGCCCAGTTCTGCGTGTGTAAAACCACCTCGCTCAAGAAAGCGCACGTCGGTCTGACCTTCATCCGCGACAGCGATATCCGCCACAAATCCTTCACGGACCGCGCGCCGAAACTCGGCGGTCTCGTGGAATACTACCGCAGTCCGGCCCGCGTGACCAATACGCCGACCGGCACCAACGTGCCCGATTATCCGAAGCTGGCCCAGCTCTGGTGGCAGAATATCGGCGAAGCCTCGTCAGGCGCCACCAGCGTCGATAAGGCCATGGATAATCTGGCCAAGGAGATGGACGCCGTCATGGAACGGATCGAACGGTCCGGCGTTCAGGGCAACAAAGGCCCCAAACTCAACAAGTGCGTAAGCGAAAAGACGTACCTGGGCCGGCCGGGCGGCGTCGCGCCGCAGGCCAGACTGGCCAATGAAAAGCCAAAGGGTGAAACCGTCGATTACGACAAACTCATTGAAGCCTGGAAGAAGGGCCGTGTGAAATAATTTACCGAAGCAGATTTCAGACGGCGGAAAAAACTGAAGAGAGGTTAAAGCTCCGGCTTTAACCTCTCTTTTAAATATTCCCGCCCGCGGACAATTTTTGAATTGGAAAACAAAAAGGGTTATGTCATATTGCGTTAAAAGAATCTTGGCCTACTTGAGGAGACCGCCGATGAAAAAATCATACATTCTCGCATTGGATCAGGGAACGACCAGTTCGCGGGCCGTCATTTACGACGCCGGGGGCAGCGCGGTCAAAATCGCCCAAAACGAATTTACGCAGATCTATCCCCAGGCCGGCTGGGTGGAACATGATCCCATGGAAATCTGGGGATCGCAGCGCGGCGCCGCGAGCGAAGTTCTCGCCGCCACCGGCATCGCGCCCGAGGAAATCGCGGCCATCGGCATCACCAATCAGCGCGAAACCACCATCGTCTGGGACCGGGCGACCGGAAAGCCCGTGTACAACGCGATCGTCTGGCAGTGCCGCCGGACCTCCGCCATCTGCGACGACCTGCGCGCCGCAGGACTGGAGGACTACATCCGCGAAAACACCGGCCTGGTGCTGGACGCCTATTTTTCGGGAACAAAGCTCAAATGGATTCTCGATCATGTCCCCGGAGCCAGAGAAAGGGCACAAAAAGGAGAACTGCTCTTCGGCAACGTCGACACCTGGCTCATCTGGCACCTGACCCGCGGCCGGGTCCATGCCACGGATTACTCCAACGCGTCGCGCACGCTTCTGTTCAACATCCGGAACCTGCAATGGGACGCGTACATTCTGGAACAGCTCGGCATTCCCGAATCCATGCTGCCCCGGGTCCTGCCGTCCTCCGCGGTTTACGGCGTTTCCGACGCGCGCGTTCTGGGCGCGGAAATTCCCATTGCCGGCGTCGCGGGCGACCAGCAGGCGGCGCTCTTCGGCCAGGCCTGCTACACGCCCGGCATGGTCAAAAACACATATGGCACCGGCTGCTTCATGCTGATGAACACGGGGGAAAAACTTGCGCACTCGAAAAACGGATTGCTCTCCACCATCGCCTGGGGCATCAACGGCAAGGTTGAATACGCCCTGGAGGGCAGTATTTTCGTAGCCGGCGCGGCCATTCAGTGGCTGCGCGACGGTCTGCGCGTCATTTATGACGCCAGGGACAGCGAATACTTCGCCGCCAAGGTTCCCGATACGCAGGGCGTTTACGTGGTGCCCGCCTTTGTCGGACTGGGCGCGCCCTACTGGGACATGTACGCCCGCGGCGCCATCGTGGGGCTTACCCGCGGCGCCAACCGCAACCACATTATCCGCGCCACCCTGGAATCCATCGCCTACCAGACGCGCGACGTCCTGGAACTGATGCGCAGTGAATGCGGCATCGATCTGTGCGAGCTGCGCGTGGACGGCGGCGCCTGCGCCAACAACTTCCTGATGCAGTTCCAGGCGGACATTCTGAACGTCGGAGTGGAACGGCCGGAAATCATCGAAACGACGGCGCTCGGAGCGGCCTATCTCGCAGGGCTGGCGGTGGGCTTCTGGAAGGACCAGGCCACCGTCGCCGAAAGGCGCCAGGTCAACCGCCGCTTCGAACCGGTCATGGACGACGAAAAAAGAGACAAGCTCTACAACCGCTGGAAAAAGGCGGTCGAACGGGCAAGAAGCTGGGCGGAGGAATAAGGCACAAGGTACAAAGCACAAGGTACAAGGCTTAAGGTACAAGAGGCAGGGAAAGGTCGCGACCGTTCCCTGCGGAGAAGAAGGTAGTATAGATGATCAAGACGGACGTCATCATCATCGGCGGGGGCGCCACCGGCTGCGGTATCGCGCGGGATCTGGCGCTGCGGGGCATTCCGCACTGTCTGATCGAAAAAGGCGATTTGGCGGCGGGCGCTACGGGCGCCTGCCACGGCCTTTTGCACAGCGGCGGCCGCTACGCGGTCTCCGACCCGGTCGCGGCCAAGGAATGCTACGATGAAAATCGAATTCTGCGCCGCATCGGCGAAAAATGCGTGGAGCGCACCGGGGGCCTGTTTGTGCGCCTGCCCGGCGACTCCAAGATGTTCCGCGAGCGCTTTTTAAGAGGCTGCGACGACATCGGCATTCCGACGGAAATTCTTTCCTCCACCCGCGCGCTCGAACTGGTGCCCAATCTCAATCCGGCGCTCGAGGAGGCCATCGTGGTCCCCGACTGCTCGATCGACCCCTTCCGCCTGTGCCTGCTCAACATGAAAACTTCGCAGATCAAAGGGGGACTCTCCTTCACGCGCCACCGCGTGGTGGAAATCGTCCGTTCCCACGGGCGCTGCATCGGCGTAAAAGCCGCCGACGTCTACACGGGCGAAATCAAGGAAATCCACGCAAACATTCTCGTCAACGCCTCGGGCGCCTGGACCGACCGGGTGGCCCGCCTGGCGGGCTGCGAAGTTCCCCTCACCCTGTCGAAGGGGTCGCTCGTCATCACCAATCACCGCCTGACCGACATGGTGATCAACCGCCTGCGGCCGGCTTCCGACGGCGACATCATCGTGCCCAACGAGGCGGTCTGTCTGGCCGGCACCACGTCGCTCCTGGTCGAAGACCCCGACCGCATCGGCATTGAACCCGCCGAAGTGGACACGATCATCGGCGAGGCGGGGCGCATGATTCCGCATTTCAATTCCACCCGCATCATCCGGGCGTTTTCCGGCGTCCGTCCCCTGCTCAAGTCGCAGAAACTCGACAGCCGGGAAATTTCCCGCGGCTTCCAGATCATCGACCATCAAAACGGCCTGTACAGCATTGTCGGCGGCAAACTCACCACCTTCCGGCTGATGGCGGAAAAAATGGTGGACACGATCATGGCCGCCTTCAACCTGAAGCGCGACTGCGAAACCGCGGAGCGGCCGCTCGACGGCCAGGAAGAATTGAGCGGCTATCCGCTGAACAAGCGCCTGGCCGACATGAAAAACATCGTCTGCGAATGCGAGCTCGTCACCCGCGGCGACGTGGAGCGGATCATCGAGCAGACCGGCACCCGCCATGTCGGCGATATTTCGCACCGGACGCGTCTGGGCATGGGGCCCTGCCAGGGCGGATTCTGCACGTTTCGCGCGCTGGGAATCATGCATGACATGGATATTCTGACGGCGGAGCAGTCCGTTCAGTCGCTCCGGGAGTTTCTCGAGCGGCGGTTCCGCGGCATCCGCTACGCCCTGTGGGGGGACCAGCTGCGCGAGGAGCAGCTGGTCGAATATATTTATCTGGGCATTCTGGCGCTGGGGAAACATTCATGAGCGTGATTGCGTACGACGTCATTGTGATCGGCGCCGGCGCGGCGGGGCTCACCGCCGGCGCCCGTCTGGCATCAGAGGGATTGCGGGTCGCCCTGGTAACCGCCGGCGAACCGACGGCCTGCCTTTCCACGGGCTGCATCGACGTCTGTTCGGCAGGTAAAAATCCGCCGGGCGGCATCGCAGACCTGCCCGAAAGCCATCCCTACCACCGGATTTCCGCCACGGCGCTCCGCGAATCACTGCGAAACTTTCAAACCATCGCCGCCGACCTGAATATGCCCTATACCGGCGATGCGGACCGAAACCGCCTGGTGCTTTCCGCCATCGGCACGTTCAAGACCTCCTGCCTGGTGCCGGTCACGATGCGGTCCTCGCCGCAAAGCGCGGAGGAAAAAGTTCACATCGTCACGTTCGCCGGCCTGAAAGACTTCTATCCCGGCTATATCCTTGCGCGGCTTGAAAACGCCGCCTTTTCCACGTACGACGCCGGCGTTTCCACCACGATGGGCATCGCGGCCAATTTCGAAGACGACACATTTCTGGAAGCGTTCATCCTGTGGCTGGAAAAGCTCAACATCCGCGAAAATAAAATCGCCTTTCCCGCCGTGCTGGGGCTGGAATCGGCGGCTTCCATCGTGGATAAAATCGAAAAGCGCCTGGAGCGCCCGGTATTCGAAATCCCCACCATCCCGCCGTCGATGCCCGGCCGCCGTCTGTTCAACGTCCTGAAGGATCACTTCCGGAGGCAAGGCGGGATCATCTACTGGGGCTGGCCGGTGATCGGTGTGGAAAAGGCCGACCGGCAGATCGAAGCGGTTCGCGTCGAATCACAGGGCCGACCCATGAGCCTCAACGCCCGGGCCTTCATCCTGGCGACGGGATCTTTTGTCGGCGGCGGTCTTTGGGCCCGGCGCGAAACCATTGTCGAAAAAGTGTTCGATCTGCCGGTCTTCGTGCCGGGCGACCGGGACGACTGGTTTGTGCAGGATTATTTTTCCGGCAACCACGGCATCGGGCGGGCCGGCATTGCGGTGGACGCCGCCTTCCGCCCCGACGGCTGTCCCTGGGACAATATTTTCACCTGCGGCGCAATTCTGGCCCACGTGGAAGCCCTGAAAAACGGATGCGGCCACGGATTTGCCATCGCTACGGGCGAGGCGGCGGCCCGGTCGTGCCTGGAGTATCTGCGATGAAATTCGAACACTGCATCCGCTGCACGATTTGCGTAGAAAACTGCCCCGTCTTCCGGGTCAATCCGGCCTTCCCCGGCCCCAAGCAGGCGGGGCCCGATGCAGAGCGCTTTCGCAGCGACCGGGAAAAATCCGTCGACGACTGGGTGCTGTTGTGCAGCCAGTGCAAACGCTGCGAGATGGCCTGCCCCTGCGGCGTGGAGCCCGCCCAGATCATTCTCCGGGCCCAGCAGCGCTACGGCCGCGAACATCCGCACACCGCGGCGCATCTGCTTTTCGCCAACAACTACTACCTTTCCACGCTCGGATCGCTGACCGCGCCCGTGGCCAACCGCTTCGCCGCCACGAAAATCGGAAAAAGCATTTTCCGGCGCATGGGCATCGCGACGTACATCCCCTTCCCCCGGTTCAGTTTCCGGACCCTTAGCGCGGAAAAGAAAAGCATCCGGCGCGGCACCCGGAAAGTGGCTTTCTTCTACGGCTGCTTCATCAACTTTTACCGTCCCGACATCGGCCGGAAAATCATCCGGCTTTTGCAGTCGTTTAAAATCGACGTTGTTTTGCCGCCCCAGTGGTGCTGCGGGCTGCCCGCCCTGGGCAACGGCAATCTGGCGCTGGCCCGCTCCTTCGCAAGGAAAAACGTGGCGTCTCTGTCCAATTACATCGATGCGGGATATGAGGTCGTCTATACCTGCACGTCGTGCGGCCTGTGTCTGCTGCACGACTACCAGGGCATTCTGGAAATTCCGGAGGCCAAAAAAATTGCGGAAAACAGCTACGACCTGCACGAGTATCTGCTCCGGCTGATCGCCGAAAAAGAAATTCAACCGAAGTTTCAGGAAGTCCACCGCACGCTGGCCTACCACATTCCCTGCCACCTGCGGGCGCTGAAAATCGGCTATCCCGCCGCCGAACTGATGCAGCGGATTCCGGATTTGGAATGCCGGATTCTCGACGACGCCTGCTGCGGGCTTAACGGCAGCTACGGCTTCAAGAAAATCAACGAGACCACGGCGGTGCAGCTGGGCTCGCGCGCCGTTTCGCTCATCGCAAAGACGGGCGCGGAGGCCATCGTCGCCGATTGCGGCTCGTGCCGCATGCAGCTCAGCGGCCTGTCCGGCCTGGCGTCTTACGATCCCGCGGAAATTCTCTGCGAATCGCTCGGCATCCGGGACAAAAAACAGCCGAAATAAAAAAGGGCTTGCAAAAAGCCCTTTTTTTCCTGAACCTGAAAAAGTTTTCAGACTCCGGCCGTTTTTCTGCGGATTTGCCGAATCGTGAACGCCGCCAGTAACAGCGCCAGTACCCCTCCCAGGAGGCTTGCCGCGCCGAAATGCAGCGCCAGCCAGGCCGCGCCGACCAGCGGCAGCAATCCCAACCGGGTGACAAACCGAAGCGCCTCATTTCCGGCAATCACTTCCGCAATCGGCGGACTGACCGTATAGTAAAAATCGACAAACGTCCGTCCCGCCGTTGATGTCAGAAGACAGCGGTCGCGAAAGGTCCGCAAAAGGGCGACGTGCTTTTCAGAGGGCGTGCCGAAGGCGGCCGTGGCGATGAAACACCCGCCGCCGCCGCTTCCGGCCGCGGCGAGGATCTTCTTCACGGAAAACGTCTTCGCGGCCGAGACGCCGCCCGCAGGCGCCGGATTGAAAACGGTGATCAGAATGTCTCCCTCGTCCGTGATGTCCGCGGCGAGAATGACCGCCGTCAGTTTTGTGGAGGAAACAAACGTGGTCGCCCGGGGAGCTCCGTTCCAGCGCACAACGGAAGTTCCGACAAACCTGTTCCCGTTGACGGTCAGTGTGAACGTGTTACCGCCCGGCGCTTTGGAAGACGGGCTGAGAGAGGTAATCTCCGGAACCGGATTGTTGACGGTGATATTCTGGGCATTTGACGTTCCGCCGCCCGGCGTCGGATTAAAAACGGTCACGGGAACCACTGCGCCGGTTGTCGTATCGTCAGCCGTGACCGACGCCGTCACTTGCGTGCCGGACACAAACGTCGTTTCCCGATCCGCCCCGTTCCAGCGCACAACGGAGTCGGCGACAAAATTGCTTCCGTTCACCGTCAACGTAAAAGCGCCGCTGCCCGCGGTGACGGATGACGGCTGGAGACCGGTCGTCGCCGGCACCGGGTTTTCAACGGCCGCGGCGGCGTTGACGATGCCCGCGCCGCAAATAGCGGTCGTACAATCGGAACCGGTTCCCGCGGGAAAGGAGCGCGCCGTCGTCTGGAGGCGCGACAGAATCTGCGCCGGGGTAAGGGTGGGCGTCCGGGAAAGCATCAGGGAAACTACGCCTGCCACGTGCGGCGCAGCCATGCTGGTTCCACGATAAAAAGCATAGCTGTCGGCGCCGGGCGTTGTCGTACCCGCGTTGAGCGTGGATAAAATGCGGTCGGACGCTGCGCCGTCCCCGCCGGGCGCGGCGATCTTCACCTTCGTTCCGTAGTTGCTGTAGGAAGCTTTGCCGCCGGCGCGGTTCGTGGCCGCCACGGCAATGACGTTGTCGCAGTTGGCGGGCCGGGAGGAAGCCACATCGACATTGCTGTTGCCGGCCGCCACAACAACCACCGCGCCTTCCGCCACGGCGGCGTTAATGGCGCTCTGATACGTCGGACCGCAGAGGCCGGAGCCGCCGAGGCTCATGTTCAGCACTTTGGCCGGATGGGCGTTTTCCGGAACGCCCGGCACAGCCAGACCGGCCGACCAGCGAATGGCGTCGGCAATGTCGGAGAGGTAGCCGCCGCATTTTCCGAGCACGCGCGCGTGCAGAATTCGCGACGTCCAGTTCACGCCGGCCACACCCAGGCCATTGTCCGTTTTGGCGCCGATCGTTCCGCCGACGTGCGTGCCGTGCCAGGTGCTGTCGGTCACATCGCACCCCAGAAAAGGTCCGGATGCGCTTTCGTCCGCCGTGATCCAGTCGCCGGGATCGGCCGGATCCGGATCGCGCCCGTCTCCGTCATTGGCCATGAGCGCGTCGGAGACAAAATCATATCCCGTAACAATCCGCGAACTGTCGATGTCCGCATGCGGACGGTAGCCGGTATCGATCACCGCCACCACCACGTCCGCGGCGCCGGTCGTCTTATCCCAGGCGGCGGGCAGATTGGCGCCGCCCGGCTCGGCGGGCGGCGCCCGGTAATGCCACTGTTCGGCGTAGCGCGGATCGCTGGGCGTGAGCAGAGACCGCATCCGCGCATCCGGCTCGGCATACAAAACCGCGGGATCTTTTTTGAGGGCCGCGGCCACGTCATGGGCCTCGGCAAGCGTCATCCGGTGCGGCAGTTTGAGGACATGCCCGTCGCCCGACATGAACCGAACATGCGCAAGCTCCATGCCGGCCCTGGCGCCGAGGCCGCGAATCCGTTCGCTCACAGCCGGATGGGCGCCTTGAAGAGCCGTGGCCGCACTTCGAACGAATGATGGATCGCGGTACGCAACGATGATCCGGTCGGTGCCTCCGTCGGCGCTGCAAGACTGCCCGAAAGACGGATCGGCGGAACTGCCGGCGCCGGAGAGAGACGGGTTCATCAGCAGCAGACCGCCGAGGACCGCCACCCCCAGAAACAGCAAAAGACCAATCGCTTTCTTTTTCATCAGCTTCACCTCAAAGGGTCTTCCTTATTTTTTTGACGATGCATCATAACCGCATCTTGTTCCACATACACAACATCCGGCCTTTGCGAGAGCTTCGTGAGCAGATCTTCGATCCTTCCCCGGCCGCCTGCCGTCTCCACGCGAAGAACATGCGCGCCGCCCGACATGGGCCGGACATAATCGACCCGCGCCGCAACCGTCCGGGAAAGATCCGCCAGAAAGTCCGGCCGCGACGGATCCTCAACCTCGTCTTTAAACCGAACGATCACCTGCGCGCTTTCCGTCGTGGACAGAATCCGCTTTTCGCGCATCGTGTTTTCCTCTGCGGCGCCCGGCGCAGCGGCGCATCCGGAAAGCAGGACGGCAAGCAGCAGCCACGCCAGGAACAAAACAGACATTTTCAGAAAGATAATTTTCATGGAGGATGCCGGCATGCTAAAAAATCCTTTTTCAGGCTCCGGACGCCGTTTTCTTTTTCTCCGTTGCCGGGCAAAAGGACAATCGGAATCCTTTTGTAAAAAAAAACTATATGAGCGGCCGGCGGGTGTCAACATTTTTTTCCCGCTCCTCGCCCATTACAACCGGCGTGACCGCCCGCGCGGCGGCTACTTTTTCCTTGATTGTTGTTTTTTGATGTGCTAGGCGTAGCGCAAGTTTGAAGCGCAAAGACGCTTCGCCACGCACGCTCACAAGCAGGGTCCAAAATCATCGCGGGATGTCCGGCGCAGGCATGAAAATTCGTCGCGCTTTTTTTAGAGACACCCGCCAACGGATCATTTCAGGGTTGCCGGAAACGGCAGTTGATAAAAAATTAACGATTTCTACAACAAGGGGGTAGAGTATGACAAAGGCAGAATTGATCGGCATTATGGCGGATGAGGCGGAGATTTCCAAGGCGGCCGCGTCCGACGCGCTGGACGCTTATGTGGCGGCGATCACCAAGGAGCTCAAAAAAACCGGGAAAATCGGACTGGTCGGCTTCGGCACGTTTTCCGTTGTGAAAAGAAAGGCCAGAGAAGGCAGGAATCCCCAGACGGGCAAGACCATCAAGATTCCCGCCAAGAAGGTCGTAAAATTCAAGGCCGGCAAGACCTTGGCCGAAAAAGTCAAATAGTTTTTTTACACGTTTCATTGAAACCAGGGCCTCCGCATTATTCGTCTCACAATCGGAGGCCTTGGTGTATTTATTTCTCAGGGGCAAGGAGTTAAGCGTTTTGGCGAAAAAAAGAATTCTCAGCGGAATGAGACCCACCGGAAGACTGCATCTGGGAAATCTGCACGGGGCTCTGGGCAACTGGGTCGCTCTGCAGGAGAGCGGCGACTATGACTGTTTTTATTTTGTGGCGGACTGGCATGCCATCACCAGTGAATACGCCTCCACGGAATCCATCCGGAACAACAGCGTCAATATGGTCATCGACTGGCTCGCCGCCGGTCTCGATCCGGAAAAGAGCACGCTGTTCGTCCAGTCGGCCGTCAAGGAACATGCAGAACTGTTTCTGCTGCTGTCCATGATCACGCCGCTGGCCTGGCTGCAGCGCAATCCCACCTACAAGGAGATGCAGGCGGAGCTTTCCACCAAGGACCTCTCGACGTTCGGGTTCCTCGGCTATCCGGTATTGCAGGCCGCGGATATCATCATGTACAAGGCTTACGGCGTTCCGGTCGGCGTGGATCAGCTGCCGCACGTGGAGCTCACCCGCGAGATTGCCAGGCGCTTTAATTACATTTATCAGAAGGACGTTTTTCCGGTCCCGGAGCCGCTGCTGACCAGCGTCCCGAAGCTTCTCGGAATCGACGGACGGAAAATGAGCAAATCCTATGAAAACGCCATTTACCTGTCCGACCGGGGCAACGCGCTGGCGCAGAAAATCGCCGCCATGTTCACCGATCCGCAGCGCATGAGGAAAAAAGATCCGGGCGATCCCGACATCTGCAACGTCTTCGCGTTCCACGGCCTGTACTCGGCTTCGGAAACCGCGGCCGAGATCAACCGGTCGTGCCGCGCGGCGGGCATCGGCTGCACCGACTGCAAGAAAATGCTGGCGGCGCGCATCACAGAAGCGCTGGCGCCGATTCATGAACGCATGGATTATTATCTCGGCCACCTGTCGGATATTACCGGCATCATTGCCGACGGCAACGCCCGGGCAACGCTCATCGCCCGCAAAACCATGGAAGAGGTTCGCGAAGCGGTTAAAATTTAACGACGGCTATGAACGAAGAACCTTCGACAACTTACGAAATCAAGCTGGACATCTTTGAAGGTCCTCTGGATCTCTTGTTGTATTTGATCAAGAAAAATGAAATCGACATCTACAACATTCCTGTCGCGCTCATCGCCCAGCAGTATCTCGAATACCTCGACATCATCAAGTCCCTGAACCTGGACCTGGCGGGCGAGTACCTGGTCATGGCGTCCACGCTGATTCACATCAAGTCCCGCATGCTGCTGCCCGCGCCGGAGGAGCCGTCCGGCGAGGAGCTGGAAGACGATCCGCGCGCCGAGCTGGTCCGTCAGCTCCTGGAATACCAGGCCTTCAAGGAGGCGGCGGCGCAGCTTTCGTCAAGGCCGATGCTGGAGCGCGATGTTTTCAAGCGTTCGGCGGCTCTGCCGGAAGAACCGCGGCAAAAAGACGCGGGCGAAGAGGAGTTGGTCGAGGTGTCCATTTTCGAGCTGATCGACGCTTTTTCCCGTCTCATCTCGCGCCTGGACAAGAAAGAGCTTCTGGAAATCGATCTGGAAAAATTGTCGCTCTCCGATATCATCAATGACGTCATGGAGCGCCTGACGCGCGAAAAGAATCTGACTTTTGAAGAGCTGCTGGGAGAAAAGAAGGATCGCCGCCGGATCGTATACACCTTTTTGGCCATGCTGGAACTGATTCGCCTGAAGATGATCCGGGCCTACCAGACGGCGGCATTCGGCGTCATTCGCATCTTCCCGGCCGTGGAGGCATAAATGGAAAATATTTCGTCCATCGTCGAAGCCCTGCTGCTGGCGTCGGAATCGCCGGTCACGGTGGAAAAAATCTGCTCCGTTCTGGACGGCGCGGGGAAAAAAGAGGTCGAAGAAGCGATTGCCGCGCTGATGGCCGGGTACGATGAACGCGCCAGCGGCATCAGCATCCAGGAAATCGCGGGCGGCTACCAGCTGCGCACGCGGCCCGAGCTCGCCGTCTGGGTCAAGAAGCTCAAAGGCTCGAAGCCCGCGACCCTGTCGCCGGCCGCGCTGGAAACGCTCGCCATCGTGGCCTACCGACAACCGATCGTCAAGGCGGACATCGAACACATCCGCGGCGTGGATGTCAGCGCCCCGCTCAAGGGCCTGCTGGAAAAGAAACTCATCCGCATCGTCGGGCGCATGGATGTTCCGGGCAAACCCATCATCTACGGAACGACGAAAAAGTTTCTGGAAGTGTTCAATCTGAAGGAACTCGCCGATCTGCCGACCATGCGCGAGCTCAAAGAGCTGACCGAACATCAGGAAATTCCGGAGCAGGAAACCATCGATTTCGACGAGGCGCAATCCGAAGTCCGCGACGCGCTGCGTCAGGAGGCGGATCGGGGCAATTTCGGGGAAACGGCAACACCCCCCCCGCCCGACTCGGCTGCTTCCCCGGCCGTCGAACCGGCGAGCGACGCCGCCATCGAACCGGCGCCCGATGAGCCTCCGACCTTCGACGAAAACGACGCCGGCGCCGCCCGTGACGCCGGGGATGAGATCCTCCCATGAAAGAACGTCTGCAAAAAATCATCGCCGCCGCCGGCCTGGCCTCGCGCCGCCGCGCCGAGGAGCTGATCACGACGGGACGGGTCAGCGTCAACGGCGAAGCGGTAACTACGCTGGGCGCCAAAGCCGATCCCTCAAAAGACGTCATCCGCGTGGACGGCGCCGTCATTTCTTGTGAAACCACCTTTTGCTACATCGCGCTCTACAAGCCGGCGCGCGTCGTCACAACCCTGTCCGATCCCCAGAAAAGACCGACAGTGGTCGATCTCGTCCAAAACGTAGGAGAAAGGGTTTATCCCGTGGGTCGCCTGGATTACGATTCGGAAGGGCTGTTGCTTTTGACCAACGACGGCGACTTCGCGCAGAAAATCCAGCATCCGCGGCATCAAACGCCCAAAACCTACCGGGTCAAAATCGTCGGACGCCTGAGCCGCGAGGAATTCAGGCAGCTCGCCGGCGGCGTTCGTCTGGAAGACGGCGTCTTCCGCCCGGAAAATCTGACGGTGGAAAAAATCAACGATAAGAGCACCTGGCTTCGCCTGACGCTGCGCGAAGGCAAAAACCGGATCATCCGCCGGGGATTGGAAGCCGTCGGCCGCCGGGTGGCCCGGCTGGTGCGCGAATCCATCGGCGTCGTCACGCTGACGGGCCTGAAAGAAGGCGAGTGGCGCCATCTGACCGGCCGTGAAATCAAGCAGTTGCTCGATGCCGCGGGACAAAAAAGGTGAAAATATTCTTGACAATCACTGAAAAATGAATCATAGTCGCCCACGTGCGAGGCACCCTGAAGCCATCGTAGCGGTTGATTCAAGCTGTAATCAGTCTTAAGGAGGCTCTATGAATAAATCCGGTCTTATAGAAGCTTTAAGTAAAAAGCTGAATTTAACGGAAAAAAAAGCAATAGACGTCGTCAATCTCGTTTTCAAAGGTTTTACCGATGAATTGAAAAAAGGCGGGCGCATTGAAATTCGCGGATTCGGCAGTTTCGTCGTAAAAGAATACGGCTCCTATACCGGGAGAAATCCCAAAACCGGAACCAAAATAAAAGTTGAACCCAAAAAACTGCCTTTCTTTAAAGTCGGCAAAGAGCTCAAAGACCGGGTCGACAATAAAAAATAGTAATCCTGCAACTGTCACATAAAAGAAGGGGGCTTGAAATCAAGTCCCCTTCTTTTTTTGTGCTTTGTTGAGGATGCGCCGAAACCGGCCGCCCCGTCAGTCCAGATTGGCGTTTGCGAAATCCCAGTTGATCAGATGTTGAATTACCGCCGCGAGATAATCCGGCCGCCGGTTCTGATAATCGAGATAGTAGGCGTGCTCCCAGACATCGAGCGTCAGCAAAGCCTTCTGCCCGTGGACGAGCGGCGTGTCGGCGTTTGCCGTCTTGGTAATCTTCAGAGTTCCGCCGTCCAGGACCAGCCAGGCCCAGCCGCTGCCGAACTGCGTCACACCGGCGTTTTTCAGCTCTTCGGCAAACGCGTCGTAGCCGCCGAAGGCGGCGTTGATTTTGTCCGCGATCGCGCCGGTGGGCGGGCCTCCTCCTCCCGGCTTCAGGCATTTCCAGTAAAACGAATGATTCCACACCTGGGCGGCGTTGTTGAATAGGCCGGCTTTGGCGGGATCCTTGGCGGCGGCGGCAATGATCTCCTCCAGGGGTTTCCCTTCCAGATCGGTTCCGGCGATCAGTTTGTTTACATTGTCCACATATGCTTTATGATGTTTGCCGTGATGAAAGTCCAGCGTGCCGGCGCTGATATAAGGCGCCAGCGCCTCTTTTGCGTAAGGCAGTTCGGGTAAAGTTATCGCCATATCGTTTCTCTCCTTTCTCCTGTTTTGAGAATTAATATAGACAGACTCCCGGTTTTGTCAAATGTTAGTTCTCCGGGCCTGCATCGCCTCCGGCATGGGACGGATTTTTTCCGGCCAGAAACTTCAGCCAGATGGTGTTTAAAAACATCACGACGGAAAAAATCAGGACAGGAACGGCGGCCTCGGCCCCGAACAAATAGAGGGCCAGTCCGCCGGCCAGACCATAATTCTTCATGGTGCCCAGAAGCAGCAGCGACAGGATTTTCGTCCGGGGGACTTTATAAAGCCGGCCGAGAAGCAAGAGCGCAAAACTGATGACGATAACGGCGGCCAGAGCGATGACCGCGATGATGACAATCTCGCGGTTGCCCTGCCGGACGAAAGGGGCGCTGTTGGCGGCAAGCGAGTAGAAGATGACGAAGATGCATACGCCGGAAATGCCCTGTTCCCAGCGTTCGATCCGCTCATCCCAGTTGCGGTCCACGACGATGCGCGACAGGATCAGCGGCAGCGCGATCAGCGCAATCATGACGATCGCCAGTTTATCCCAGGCAATGGGAAGATATTTGAGAAAAGCGGCGCCGATGAGCGGCGAGAGGATAAGCGCGCCGAGATAGGTTCCGGCAAGCCCCGACAGTGTAAGCGTCTTGTCGCTCCCCATCCGGCAGCCTAGAGGCAAAATCACCGCCGCCGCCGGAACCGCGGCAATCAGCACCAGGCCGATCCAGAACGATTCGCCGCGGATCAAGAAAAGGCCCGGCAGGATCACCAGATTGCCCAGCACCAGATAGTTCATGCAATTGCCCAGCAAAAAGCCGGACAGGTGCTCTCTGGGTTTTTTAAAGAAGCCGCCGGGAAACCGCAGCAGCGTCATGGTGAGCACGACCGTCAGCGCCGGGAACAGCAGCGCGTACGCCACCGGCGCGCCTTGCGGCAGATACAGCCCCGCCAGCATCCCCAGCAAAAAAAACAGGTTGGAAAATGAAGCCAGAATCCGGATCATCCACATCGCAACTCACCTCCTCCAATGAGAGAGTTTTTTTACGACGAAAACCGCGGAAAGAAAACCGATATTGAATAAGACGATCATTGCGCCGGCCGGCAGATTGAGCGCGAACGCAAACAGTATGCCGCACAGCACCGCGCCCACCGCAAACCCGACGGCGGCAATCATCGTCCGGCGAAAACTCAGCGACAGCTGCAGCGCTGTGAGCGCCGGCAGAATAAGCAGCGCGGAGACCAGCATGATTCCGGCGACTTTCATGGCCAGGACAGCCGCCACGGCCGTGAGCAGAAACAGCATCACGTTGATCCGGCGGGTTTTGACGCCCATGCTCTGCGCCAGTTCCTGATCGAAAGTCACCGCAAACAGATCGTCGTAAAAATGAATCACGACGGCCAGGACGACAATGAAAACCAGGAGGGAGACAAGCAGTTCCGCCCGGTTCACCGTCAGGATGTTGCCGAACAGATAGCTGAACAGATCCACGTTGAACCCGCCGGAGAGGCTGGCCAGCACAACGCCCGCCGCGATGCCCAGGGAGGACACGATGCCGATGGCCGCATCGGCATTGATCTTGCGCGACGAGGTCAACTTGTAAATGGCCAGCGAGGACAGCATCACCAGCGGCACGGCCGCCACCGTAACATACAGCGGACTCACGCCGACGAGCAGCACCACCGCGACGCTGCCGAACGTGGTATGGGCCAGTCCGTCGCCGATCAGAGAAAAGCGGCGCAAAACCAAAAACAGGCCCAACAGCGCGGACACGGCGGCGATCAGGACGCCCGCCAGGAGCGCCCGCTGCACAAAGCTGTATTGCAGGATTTCGATCATCTCCATCAGGCGCGGCTCCCGTTCGCGTCGTGCTGGTGACAGATGATATGCTGGCTGTCCAGGCCGAAAATACCGGTCATGTCGCGCGACGAACAGAAATCTTTAAATGTTCCCGAGAAAATGACTTTCTTGTCCAGATAAAGCAGATACTGCGCGTACTGTCCGATGATCCCGCTGTCATGCGTGATCAGAATGATCGTTGTGCCTTCCTCCCGATTCAGCGTCCGGGTCAGCGCATAGAAGACGTCCCTGGTTTCTGGATCCAGCGCCGTGGTCGGCTCGTCAAAGATCAAAAGCTCCGGCCGGCGGATCAGCGCGCGCGCCAGCATGGCCCGCTGCTGCTCGCCGTAGGACAACTCGCCGATCAGGCGCTTCGCAAGATGGCCGATGGCCATCTTGGAAAGCGTGCGCTTCAAATCGACAGGATCCCGGCGCGCAAGACCCATTTGAACGATTTCCTCGACCGTGCCCGGGAAATGGGCGTTGAGCGCGCCGAGGCGTTGCGGCAGGTAACCGATTTTTTTCCATCGGCGGAAAACGCCCAGGGGCTCGCCGAAGAGTTCAATCCTCCCCCGCGCGGCGGGCAGAATGCCCAGAATGTTTTTGATGAGCGTGCTTTTGCCCGAACCGTTGGGACCGACGAGCCCCAGATAAGCCCCCTGCTCCACGGCAAAGGTGATGTCGCTGATCACATCGATCCCGTTGTAGCGGAATGTCAACTCTTCTACGCGAATTACGGACATTGCATGCCTTTTTTCAGACTTTTCAGATTGCCTTCCATCAAAGAAATAAAGGTGGCGCCGGCCTGGATGTCCCGTTTCCCGACGTCATGGCCGTTGTTGAGCTTCAGCAGACCGACGCCCGTTTCCGCGGCAATGGTTTTCGCGAGCTTCGGCGCAGCCAGATCTTCGTAATAGATGTAGGGCAGTTTTTTCTTCTTGACCTCGTTGATCAACATCAGCATTTGCTGCGGCGAAGGCTCGGCGTCGGCCGACATATTGTAGGCCGACAGATACGTCAGCTGATAACGCCGGGCCAGATAGCTGAACGCCCAGTGCCCCGCATGCAGGAGCGTCCTTGTCCGGCAGTCCGACAGGCCGGTCCGGTAACTGCGGTCGAGTTCCTGGAGGCGCGCTTTGTACCGTTCGGCGTTTTGCTTGTAGGTCTCGCTGTTCGACGGATCTTTGTTGATGAAGGCCGCGGCGATGTTGTCGATCATGGTCTGCGCATTGGCAAAATCAAGCCAGATGTGCGGGTCGTACCTGGTCGCGGGCTCCTCCTCCCGGTCCCCGGAAGCCTCCATCGCGTCCGATTCGTGCCCGTGCCCGGGCTCCTGCGTCAGGGGCAGCAGCATAGCGCCCTTCCCCGCTTCCACGGCCAGCATGTTTGTCTTTTCCGCCGCGGCGTTGATCACCTTGTAGGCCCACTGCTCCATTTCGAAACTGACAAAAAGAAAAATATCCGCATGGCTCACCCGGACAATGTCATCCGGCTTGAGTTCATAGTGGTGCGCGTCCGACGCCGGCGGCAGGAGCATCGTGACGGACGCCTTGTCCCCGCCCACCTCGCGGGCGAAATCACACAGGGGGAAGATCGTGGCGATCACGGTCAGACGCGCGTCCCGGGCCGGCGGGGCGTCCGCCCGCTGGCAGGAAAGGATTAAAAAAAGCCCCGCGAGCAAAATAAAAAACAGCTTTCTTGTATGCATGATCATGTCTCTTTCTTTTTGCCCGAACAGGCGGCAAAGGAATCTGGGGTCCAAAGTCGGAATCGGTCTGCGACGCATCCGCGGAAGTCTTTCCTGCTCTGCCTCCGGTTGCTCGCCAATGACGCGGCCGCTTGCGGGACGGAATCCGCGTGTTTTTGTCTTGCCCGCTGCAGCGAATCGCGCAGCCGGGTCTCCGGCATCCCGTCCGCAGCGCCGGCCAAAACAAAGAGAGCATTCCTTTTGTTTTACGGAAAGTCCGTGTACCAAAATTGCCGTCAAGATGCAATATTTATGAAATCCGCTGCCGGGCGAACGGCGGGACGGAAAAACCGGCCGATTTGCTTTCTTCCCTGCCCGGAAACATGGTATAAGAAGATCCGTGCCGTCGTCGGCAAAAAAACCATCCGGAAAGGAGGAGTCATTCATGAAACCCATCGGACCGCTGATGTGGGAACACCGCCTGATTGAAAAAATGCTGGAGGCCGTCATGCGCCATATGGACCGGGCCGAATCTGAAAAGAAAATCGACCCGGTGAAAATCGACGTGGCCGTCGACTTCATCCGCACCTATGCGGACCGTACGCATCACGGCAAGGAGGAAGAAATTCTGTTTCGGGATCTGGCGCAGAAGGATCTGAGCGCCGAGTTGAGGAAAACCATGCAGGAACTGCTCGACGAACATGCCTGGGGCAGAAAAACCACCGAACGGATCGTGGCCGCCAAGGAAGCGTATCTGGCGGGTGACGACGGGCGTCTCGGTGAGATCATCAGGCTGGCGCGGGAGCTCGGACATTTCTATCCGAAGCACATCGAGAAAGAGGACAAGCGCTTCTTCTATCCCTGTCAGGAATACTTCAGCCGCCCCGAACAGGAAAAGATGCTGGCCGAATTCCGGGAATTCGACCGCAAAATGATCCACGAAAAGTACAACAAAATTTTCGACGACTACCGCGGGCTGTAAGGCCCGGCTCTCCTTCCGGCAAAAGCTTTCCGGCAAACGGCAAAGCCGTCCTTGAAGAGGCGGCCGCAACCGTTTGCCGGAAGCCATTTTTTCTGCCGTGCGTTTCGGTCGCTCTGAAGAACCGCGCAACAGGGGCAGGACCGTTTTGCTCCGGAAATCAATACCGCCAGCCCAGGAAACCAAACGCCGCGATGTTCATGACCACCGGCACGGCGTAGATAATGCCCAGCGTCATCAGTTTGGCCTTCAGCGTTTTGAGGCTGATGACCAGGATGGCGAAGCAGAAGAAATGGAAGTAACCGATCAGGAAGATCAGCCAGACGCCCTTGAACGACAGATACCAGAACGGGTACTCCCAGACCAGGTGGCCGCCGAGGTTCAGCAGGCATTCCACAAAAACGCAGAAGAGGCTGTAGCCGATCGCCCAGAACCACTTTTCAGGCAGGCCCAGAATCTTTTCTTTCCGGCTCTCCGACAGCGTGTGGTAGTAGATGATGCCCACCAGCAGGAACATGAACATGATTTCGATGTTCCAGCCGACCATCGTGCGCAGGGCGGTGTCGCCGGGCGTCGTCCAGAAGGCGGAGCGGCCGGTGATGTTCAGAACCCAACCGTTCCAGGTTTCATTGAAGAAATCGACGCCGAAAATCGTCAAGCCGGCCAGCACGGCATTCCAGTCGCCCGTCTTTCTCGCCTCTTTGATTTCCCGCGTGTACACGTAAAAAACGACGGCCAGCAGGGGAATGACGTACCACTTGATCAGGGTGAGATCGCGCAGACCGTTCAAGGCCTGCAGGGTTGCTTCGGTCATGGAAACCTCCTTCAGATGTTAAAAGTCCGGCAAACAATTCGCCAAAATTTCTGGCGTCTACTGCGGCACCCGAATGGTCTGTCCGAAGCAGAGAACATCGGACTCCGACATATTGTTGAGGCGCCGCAATTCATCGACGCTGGTGGAATGGCTCTTCGCAAGGGAAAACAGCGTGTCGCCTTTCATGACCGCATATTTTTTCGAGGATCTTGCGTCCGCTTCCGGTTCAACCGCGGGGATCAGAATTTTCTGTCCGGCACGGAGCGGATCATGGAGGCCCATGGCGTTGAGTTTCATCAAAACCGTCAGACTGGTCTGGTGCTTCCTTGCAATGCCGCTTAGCGATTCTCCGCGCTGCACACGATAGGTTGTCGTGCGGACCGGTCCGGCGGCGCCCGGCCCTTTCGGGGCGACGACCGTATCTCCGCCCGCTTCCGCCGTTGACGCCGGCGCGGGCGATTCGCCGAAGTAACCGGCAACGGACCGGGCGACGGCCGAAGCAACCGTTTTGCGAAACCGGGCGGTCTTGAGCAGGCGCTCTTCCTCGGGATGGGAGAGAAAAGCGGTTTCGAGAAGCACGGCAGGCGTGTCCGGCAGCTTCAGGACGCGGAACGGCGCCTCGTGAAACACCGGGTATTTTAAACAATGCACAAGGCCGAGATGATCGATCAGTTCAGCCGCAAAGGTTTTCGACAGATTGATCGTGTGGGTTTGAAACATATTGAGGATGATTTCATCGGACTGATTGTTTCCCCCGCGGCCGGGAACGCCGCCGATGATATCCGAGAGGTTTTCGTTATTGGCCAAAAGCTTCGCCGCTTCGTTGCTTGCGGCGCCGGTGGACAGGCAGTACACGGAACTGCATTTGGCCTGGCGGTTTCGGGCCGCGTCGGCATGAACGCTGATGAACAGACTGGCATTGGTCTTCCTGGCAACGTCCAGACGCTTGCTGAACGATACGTAGTAATCTCCGTCACGGGTCAGCACGGCCCGATAACCCGGCATTTTGTCGATCGCCTTTTTGATTTCCCGGCTGATGGCGAGCACCACGTGCTTTTCGTAGGTGCCGTTTTTGCCGATGGCCCCCGGATCTTCTCCGCCGTGGCCCGGATCCACGACAATCACCCGCTTCCTGCCGGACGGCGTCGCCTTGTCTTTTACCGGTTCTTCTTTTTCGGGCATCGCCACAATAATATCCACGACGACGCGGTCCGGTTTGTCCATGAATTTCTTCAACGGGAACACTTCGACGGTCAGATGATCGGCAAGCTGGATTTCAATTTTACAGGAGCGATTTTCCAAAGTCGAGAAAAGGACGCCGCGGAGGCCCGGCCGGCTGATTTTTCGGGAAGCGGACACGGAGGAAGAAAAGGCGGTGTCGGAAAACACCAGAACGACGCGCTTGTCGTCGACTTCATACGTGAAGTCCGGTTCGGCGCTGAGATCAAAAACCAGGCGGGTATGATCGGGCGCCGCCCAGTGCCGGACATTGGTGATTTCCGTTGCGGCCCACGCCGAGGAAGACAAAAAGACCAGGCAAAGGATGAACAGCCCGGGTCCCATCGACTGTCTTCGAAGTGTCTTTACCGGATACATGGGCAAGAAGTAACAAATTTCTCCGCCGACTGCAAGGAATGCTTGCAAAAGTCTGACACGCCCCGTTCCCGCAAACCATGAGCCATCAACTGTTCACCATTCACCATCCACCATCCACCATTCACCATCCACCATTCACCGCTATCCACCTTCCCCTTGCGCTAAAAAAGCTAAAAAAGGTTGACAAGCTTTCGGCGGCGTGCGATTTTCTGCGCAAAAAATCGAGGCGGTCGATGCGGGAAAATCGTTTCAGAGCGGCATTGCAAAATCCATCCCTGTTTCCGGTCACCTGGGAACTGGTGCCGGGCCGGGGCGCGCGGGAAGCGCCTCAGGACAGGGCTCTGGCCCAGGCCGCGCAGGCGGCGGCGGGCGGAGACATTGCCGCGCTCACGCTCACGGACAATCCGGGCGGCACGCCGGCCATGTCCGCCGATTTCATGGGCGGCGAAATCGTGAAGCTGGGCATCGAGCCTCTGGTCCATTTCACCTGCAAGGATAAAAACCGCAACGCCATCGAAAGCCAGCTTTACGCGCTCGACCGCGCGGGCGTCCGAAACCTGCTGGTGATGAGCGGCGACTACCCGGTCTCCGGCTTTCAGGGCCGGCCCGCGCCGGTTTTCGACCTGGATCCGATCCACGTCCTGCAACTGATTTCGGACATGAACCGCGGGCTCGAAATCCCCGGTCCGAAAGGCACCGTGCGCCACCAGCCTTCCGATTTCTTCGCCGGCGCGGTGGTGTCCCCTTTCAAGGCCACCGAAGCGGAGCAGATGATCCAGTACTACAAGCTTGCCAAAAAAATTGCGGCGGGCGCAGAGTTTGTCGTCACGCAGCTGGGCTACGACGCCAGAAAATTTCACGAAGTCCTGCTCTTCATGAAACAGAGCGGCTTCACCCTTCCGCTCATCGGCAATATCTACATCCTGCCTTACGGCGCGGCCCGGATGATGAACGCCAACGAACTGCCCGGCTCCGTCGTGACGGACCGTCTTCTGGCGGACATCGACCGGGAGCGCAGCGATCCGGACAAGGGGCTGGGCGCACGAATTCTGCGCGCGGCGCGTCTGTATGCAGTCCTCAAGGGCATGGGCTACAGCGGCGTCCACATCGGCGGACACAACATATCCTGCGGGCAGGTCCACGAAATCGTCCGGCAGGGAGAAGCCCTCGCCCCCGGCTGGCGAGAACTGGTCCGGCATTTCGACTATCCGATCGACGGCGGCTTTTACTGCTATGAAAAGGATCCCGCCACAGGCCTCAACCGGGAGGAGCCGGCGCGCTTTGGCGCCCGGCCGTCCGACGCCCCCGTGGACGCCCTGTACGGATTTGCGCGGTTTTGCCACAAACTGCTGTTTGAACCGGGACGGAATCTCTACGGCGCAATGAAAACGCTGTGCGGTAAAGTGGCGGGTTCACGGGCCGAAGGCTCTTTTCACAAGCTGGAACACCTCTCCAAAGTCGCGCTCTTCGACTGCCGGGACTGCGGAGACTGCGCGCTTATCGACACGGCCTACCTCTGTCCGATGTCCCAGTGCCCGAAAAACCAGCGCAACGGCGCCTGCGGCGGCAGCTACCAGGGCTGGTGTGAAGTGTATCCCGGAAAGAAGCAGTGCATCTACGTCCGCGCCTACGCCCGGCTGAAAAAGCACGGCGAGCAGGAACAACTGAAGAGCAGCATCGTCCCGCCCTGCAACTGGGACCTCTCCCGGACGTCTTCCTGGATCAATTACTACCTGGGCCGGGACCACACCGCGAAAAAATCCGGAATTTAGTCATTGAAGATTGCGCCCGGATAGTGTAGAAGCACCCCTCATGGGCAATTAGCTCAGCTGGATAGAGCGCTGGCCTCCGAAGCCAAAGGCCGTGAGTTCGAATCTCACATTGCCCACCAAGCCATCATTATTTTCCGGACAAAAAAAACCGCCGTTTGGGCGGTTTTTTTGTTGCCAGCGTACTTTTATTTAACCCTTCTCCTTCAATACCTTCTGCCCCGATCTCGTTTTTCGCGATAAATATCCTTGTTCAGTCGATCAAGCTCAGCGTTCAGCCTGTCCTTCTCCCGGGGTGTCAGGATGCCGTCTCTTTTCATTCTGGCCGCATCGTCGCGCACCCTATTTAATTCCATGCGCAGCCTGCGCCCTTCATCGCGGGTGAGCGCTCCGCTGCGCATCCCCTGGTCAATTCTTTGATCCATCTGAGCTATTCTTTGGCTGATGTCGCTGATGTCCACCTGCCTACCGCGATTCCGGTCGTCATCTTTTGCTTCGCGGTAAATATCCCTTTGCAGCCGGTCAAGTTCAGCATTCAGTCTGTCCTTTTCCCGGGGCGTCAGGATACCGTCTCTTTTCATCCTGGCCGCATCATCGCGCACCCTATTCAATTCCATGCGCAGCCTGCGCCCCTCATCGCGGGTGAGCGCTCCGCTGCGCATCCCCTGGTCAATTCTTTGATCCATCTGAGCTATTCTTTGGCTGATGTCGCTGATGTCCACCTGCCGACCGCGATTCCGGTCGTTATCTTTTGCTTCGCGGTAAATATCCCTTTGCAGCCGGTCAAGCTCAGCGTTCAGTCTGTCCTTTTCCCGGGGAGTCAGGATGCCGTCTCTTTTCATTCTGGCCGCATCGTCGCGCACCTTATTCAATTCCATACGCAGCCTGCGCCCCTCATCGCGGGTGAGTGCTCCGCTGCGCATCCCCTGGTCAATTCTTTGATCCATCTGAGCTATTCTTTGGCTGATGTCGCTGATGTCCACATTATACGCTCTCGGCCTGTCGTTATTGTATGCAGGGCGATCGCTTTCGTAGGTTGTACCGGGCACAGGCTGCGGTGTGACCACGCAGCCGCCGAGGCAAAGTGATAAAAACAGCGCAATAAATATAACATGAATGATTTTTTTCATATCGGACTCCTTTCGGGTGAAAATTGATAACGTTGAACATTACAATGGAAACATCTATAACATGGCAAGGAATAATTGCCAGATGAATATTTTCAGGTCAAAGGCAGACCGGACTCCTTTGGATTATAAATGGGCAGGTAACGGATCGATCACAACATAACGGTTGGTCTTAGTAGTCATAAACTTCGACCTCGTTTGCTGCTTCAATGATTATTTGCATTTGTCCGTAATTCTGCGGCACGTCCTCAAAGCCGCGCCGTGCAAACCAGCGGATCAGGTTCATGGAGATGCGCTTGCCGATTATCGGAATGCGGCCCGACAGCCGTGTATTCTTGGTACCTGTCCCTTTATTCTCCTTTATTCTCGTTTTTCCTTTATGCTCGTTTATCCTCGGATATCGTCTTATCCTACTGCAAGTTTTGCAGCATCGTTCCAGAGAAATGATGGTAACGGCACATCAAGCCTCCACGTTATATTCATGGGTTTGCTTCCATCATGTGCCACGATGCTAACAGGTCCGAGATTGACAAATCCCATCGTTCGGCCATGTTCGTCTTCGTTACGTTCTCTGACAAAGAGAATGATCTTTTTCCCTCTTTGCATGTGCTCGATATACGAGAGTCCTCTTCCTTTGTCGGGCCTGGCCGTATTTTGTGATTGCCAGTGAAATAGATATTCATTAATGGCATAGTCATGGTACAGCGTTGTGGGCGAATATTTCTTTTCTGTCTTTTGCAGTGTAACGAATAGTAGTTCGATATTGAATTTTCTTATCTCAACAACCCCTTCACGGCTACCTGACTTCTTTTCAAAAGTATTTTTACCATAGGCTGCAAGGATTTGATCTCTGGAATAACGTGCATGAATAGATAGTGCGGATGGTGGATCAATATTCATAGGTCTTTCCGCAACGTCGAGTGAATCCAAAACAAGTTCGAGAACCTCATCAAGCTCTGCAACGAGTGTTGCATCCCCATTCAGGCCAGCAATACCCTCCTTTAAGGTCAAGAAATTGAAACCTTTTCCTGGTTTCTGCCAGAAATCATAGTAGGCCATCATTGCCATTTGATGTTCTATGGGATCTGCTTCATCCCATGTAAAACCATTGCGCAGCAGTTTCACCAAAAATAAAAGATAGGAACGTGAGGTGCACTGTAGGATTCGATTAGCTATCGCCCTATACATTGCTTGTTCAATCGTTTGATCAATCTGACGCGTTGACAATCCGGCTTTGATACAAAGTCGATTCCATCCGCCCCCGCCATCGATCTTGCTCTTGTAAATATCTTCCAGAGTCACCGATGTATTAAAATGAAGGAAATTTTTTAAAGTAAGGGGAAGATCAGTCTGCCCTGAATAAGCACGAATCCAGGATATGAGCCGCCGTTGCGTCGCAATGGCATTTTTTATGCTCTGAAGAATAATTTCTTTTGCCTGCTTCTGCAGAATGATTGAGCATCCGAGAGGGAGATGGGGAAAGTTCTGCTCGACTTCTTCGACTGTTGAAATATGACTTTTGCCAACCAAAGCGCGAAATTTGGATGCAAAATCATATTCAGCACGGGCATTTCCCACAAAATCAAGAACCGTCAGGCATTCTTTACCTTCTGTTAAACGAAGACCACGTCCAAGCTGTTGAAGAAATATGGTAAGGCTTTCTGTAGGTCGCAGAAAAAGAATTGTATCAATCTCTGGAATGTCAATACCTTCGTTGAATATATCCACTACACAAAGGATGTTTATTTCACCTCGGGTAAGCTGTTCCCTGAGTGTTGTGCGTTCATGGCTGTTTTGACTGGTAAGCACTGCTGCTTTAATACCGAGCAACAGAAACTTTTCAGACATAAACTGCGCATGCTCTTGCGTTACGCAAAAAGCCAAACATTTAATGGCATTTAAGTCACCAATGATATCCACCATATTTTGGTAAATATGACGTACACGAAGATCATCAGCATTATAGATCCTTGTCAATTCCGATGGCAGATATCGGCCATTCACCCACGGAACACGAGAAATATCTGTAGTGTCGTCAATACCAAAATATTGAAAGGGACAGAGATAACGCCGATTAATCGCGTCAGGCAGCCTTAGCTCTGCCGCAATAGTGTCGCAGAAATCTTCAAGAATGTTGCCGCCATCCATGCGCTCAGGTGTTGCTGTCAGGCCAAGAAGAATTTTTGGCGAAAACCGATTGATGATAGAACGATAACTCTCAGCCACAATGTGGTGCACTTCGTCAATAATGATGAAGTCATAGAAATCAGGAGCAAGTGGCAGCGTA
Source organism: Deltaproteobacteria bacterium (assembly GCA_012729055.1). Lineage (GTDB taxonomy): Bacteria > Desulfobacterota > Syntrophia > Syntrophales > Smithellaceae > UBA8904. The sequence continues at coordinate 11,031 of JAAYDW010000057.1, read as the reverse complement.
TTCCTTCTGTTGTTCAGTGTCTGCACAGAGGCGAACAACTGATTATAGTGTTCCGGTTCCTCGTTCCCGACCCAAAGTTCACCGAAGGATGTTTGACGCAATATGCCACGAAAAGCCTGCCGCGACTGCTTAAGAATTTCTTCACGATGAGCGACAAAAAGGAATTTCGCATGAGGATTCTTAGTGAGAAATCGCTGAAAATCAAATGCTGAAATAATCGTCTTGCCTGTCCCTGTTGCAGCTACGATAAGATTTCGCCATCGGTTATGGACGTCACGCTCTATGGTTAGACGTTCAAGAATTTCCTTTTGATGGACATGTGGTTTGATATCAAAGAACATAGCCGTTGATTCATCGCGATTGTCACCGCATGCACTTTTTAATGATTTTTCGAGTCGTTCATGAGCAACAGCATCGCCAGCGCTGTAAGTTTCAAAATCCGGTGAAGCCCAATAAGTTTCGAAGGTAGATTTGAATTTATTGATAATGTTTGGAATCTCTTGAGTCGTGACTTTGAGATTCCACTCTAATCCATTGGTAAGTGCTGAACGAGAAATATTTGACGACCCGATATATCCAGTATCAAAACCTGTGTTACGTAAAAAGATATAGGCCTTTGCATGGAGTCTTTCCTGAGTCGTATTGTAGCTGAGCTTTATTTCTGTATTAGGAAGGGCCGCTAGAAAATCAACCGCTTTTTGATCTGTCGCACCCATGTAAGATGTAGTAATAACGCGTATTTTGTGACCACTTCGTGTAAAGTCTTTGAGTTCTTCAGCGAAAACTCGAATACCTGTCCATTTTATAAATGATACCAACCAGCATATTTCATCACAGGAGCGTATTTCTCGTTTCATTTCTGATTCCAGTGAAATCCCTGCATTGCTGCCGGTAAAGAGTTCGCTCTGTGACAAGCCGGTTAGTGGCGTTATTTTTGCAACGTGGGCATGAAGGTCGGCAGCAATCGGATTGTTCTTTGCAAATAGGGCCGTGAGAATTTGTCCCTGTGACGCAATTAGATTTTCAGAAAGCTCTGCATCCCTCACATAATCAGCAAGCCATCTGATGAGGCCATTAGAGATTTCGATCTGTCTTGCAATGCGATCATCTTCATTGGGAAGAGCATCCAATGTCGTTTGGAGGACCAATCCGAGGAATCGGGATAAATAGAGCGCCGCTTCACTTGCGTCGAGTGTTTGTTTCTGAATGTAAAATTCAGATTGAAGCTTTTCAAGGCTACACTGAAGCACTTCTGTAATTAAGGTTTCGTATATACCTGAGACAGTCATAATGCTTTGTTAGGCTCCGAATAAATATTTAAACCTGGATACAAGAGAGTTCAAATTAGGTTTTGAAATATAAGCTTTTAGCCTCTTTCCTGCATATACGATGTTGTCTGATGAAGCGCGATGAATATTACATCTTTTGAAAAGCTTTTCAACCTTTTCCGCCCCTGATAAGTCACGAATTTTCTTTTGACCGGTTTGGTGAGGTTTTAACCGGCCATTTTCAGCCCATTGCCTCAAGCTCATCTTCCGTACCTGTGATGAATATCCTGGGTGACGCAAGCATGTCATGGAGACATTGATTCTCCGTTTCTGACGGGGCTAATCTTTTTTGCTGAAAGGAACAGTTCGAACAACAAGCTTTCACCTGCAGTATTGCGCTATCGTTATGTCAGGCAAAGTATTTTTTTCCATCCGGAAGCTTCAACGAAAAGCTCAAGCCGGGGCGGTACGGGACAAGTTCTTTTCCGGATGTTCGGCAAAACTGCCCTTTCTTCAGGTTTAACCGGATGTCCGTTTTTTACTTGACGAGATCGAGGTAGTCTTCCATGGCTGCATTCACCACCTTCAGCGCATGGTCCCTGCCGTAGAGATTTTCAATCCAAATGGACTTTTCCTGCCCGGGGATCAGCTTGTAGGTGCTGAAGTAGTGCTTCAGGCGTTCTACAAGAACCTGGGGCAGCCAGGGCAGGTCTTCCACCTTGTCCCAGACCGTGTCGTTTGCCAGAATGCCGATGATCTTATCGTCCGCAAGACCGTTGTCGATCATCTGAATGCCGCCCACGACGCGGGCGTTCAGGATCACCTCCGGGTGGTTCACCGAGCGCTCGCTGATTACACAGATGTCCAGCGGGTCGCCGTCACCGCCCGAGGAACGGGGAGAAAGCCTGCCGAGCCTTTCACCGCAGTAGGTGCGGGGGATGAATCCGTAAAGTGTGGGCGGCTGGGATGAGGTCCGCTGCGGACGGTCCACCCGGAGGTACCCGGAGAGCTTGTCCACCTCGTACTTGACCGTGTCGAACGGAGTGATTTCGATGTAAGCATTTACGATATTCGGCGGATTGGGTCCCACTTCAAGCCCATGCCATGGATGGGGCCGCCAGCGGGAAAACGAATCATTTTTCATCATGGCTACAGGTTAGAGCCTCGTCTGAATTATTGCAAGGGGAAAAACACGCTGCATTTTCGGCGCCTGGTATGTCTGCATCGCCGGGAATGCTTCATACGACCGGACGCCGCCTCATTATAGGCGCAGCAGGCCCGGATGGCAGGAATGGTTCCTTCAAAACGACGGGCAGACGATAAAACAAAAAACTTGCCGGTGGACCGCCGCCGGAAAAGCTAACGAACGGCTTTACGGATGGCGGCGATGACATTCTTTGCCTTCCAGAGAAGCGGACTCTGGAAGGCGAGCGTCAGGTAAAGGTCTCCGGCTTCTCCGCCGCCGCGGCCGGCCTCGCCCATTCCCTTGAGGCGCAGTTTCATCCCGGCTTTCGCAGCGGGAGGAACGGTTACGGACAGTTCGCGGCCGGTCCGCTTGTCGGCATAGCGGACCTTCCCGCCGGTTTTCGCCTGCTCGGGAGACAGGGTGAGAATGTCATTTGTGTCTTTTCCCCGCTCGGGCAGTTCGATGCCCCACTTCCTTTTCAAACCGTACCGGATCAGCTTTTCGAGCCAGCCCGCCGGCTGAGCCGGTTTTCCCGCAGCTCCGCCCGCGCCGAAGCCGCCGACAAATATCCGGCCGAAGGCGCCGGGCTGCCGGAATTCAAAGGTCCGGTAGCCTGCGCCGTACGATTCGCGGAAGATGTCCTCAAAGCTCCGGTATCCGAAGGCGCGGCTCAGTTCTTCAAACACCTGGCGAATGTCGGAGCCCCGGAAAATGTCCTGATCGGAATGGGTCTGTCTGAAACGGCCGGAAGCCGCCGATCCGTAAGTCTGCCGGATCAGGTCGTATTCTTTTCTTTTTTCCGGATCGGAAAGGACGGCGTAAGCTTCGTTGATTTCCTTCATGCGCTCCGTCGCCTCCGGATTGTCCCGGTTCCGGTCCGGGTGGTGCAGCAGGGCGAGCCGGCGGTACGCATCCCGGATCTGTCCGGAATCGGCGTCGCCCGTCACTTCCAAAACATCATAGTAATCTCTTTGCGGCATGTCTGTCCTTGTTTTCGGCGCGCCGGTTTCCGGGCGGCATCACCTGCGTCCTTTGCGCTTCGTCCAAACCACCAGGGCGATCAATGCCACGATGACAAACAAAAGGACGTAGCCGGTTTCCTTGACGCCGATCCATTCAATCGTTTCCGTAAAGGCGCCGGCGCCGATAACGTTTAAAAGTTTGATAAAAAGATTGCCCAGGTAAAGCGCGATGTTTTCCATGATGCGATTCCTCCTGTCGATCCTCCATGAAATGAAACCGTCTTAAAACGGTCCGCTACGCTCCGGATGTCCTGCTTTGAAAACCGCCCAAGAGCGCGCCTTGCATCCAGCCGACATCCGCAAGGCTTCCGCAGGTGATTTTCTCGAGCCGGGCCAGCCGGGACTGATGTTCCTTTTTAAATAAAATCCGGACCGCGTCCGCGGCGCAGCGTGCGGCGAGCGACGCCGTGTCATGCCCGCCGCCCTGTTTCATCGGCGCAAAAGCCGCTCGCAGTTCCGGACCGAATCCGTCGTGCAGATGATAAAAAATCTTCTTCTGACGGCTTCTGGCCCTTTCAATGTAGCCTTTCAGGCGGGCGTCGAGCTTTTCCGGCGCGCCCTGCCCTTCCTTCGCCCCGCGCGTCAGCGCTTCGGCAAAAGGCGCGAATCCTTCGCGAAAGCGGCGCTCGACGAAGATTTCGTAGCTTTGATGCAGGGCCGTGACGGTATGAAAGAGCTCGCCGCGGGAAAAAATATTTCGCAGCAAATAGAAGCCGGGCATTGCCCGGACATGAAAGGGCGCCCCCAGGTCCGCCAGGTAGTGCCCCGCGCGCGCCAGATAGCGCCAGGCCCAGTAGTCGCTGCCCTTGGAGAACGCGAGGCGGGCGAGGTCTCTGTGGACGCGAAACGACTTGGGCGCGATGCCGTAAGTGCTCCCCATCAGTTTGAAGTGCATATGCCGCCATCCGCGCGAACCGCCCGTCATCGCCTGATTTTTATGCAGGAGCAGATCCTCGTCCGCGTACGTATCCGGCTCCGTGCTGTACAGAAGGTAGATTTTCCAGGGCTCGATGCTTTTACCCGGCGGCACATCCCGCGCGAAGTCTCCGTTTCTTTTCCGCTGATCAAACGACCACAGCGGATCGACCTGGCGGTGTTCCTGGTAGCATTCCTTGTAAATGTCGATATGGCGGGGACCCGCCGGCCAGACTTTGTCCTGCCAGCGCGGATTGGCCGCGACCGGCACGGGGGGAAGAGCCGTCAGCCGGTCCACGGTCTTCACGCAGAAGTACGCGATATATTCATGGGAAAACCAGGGCGACCAGGCCCGCGGCAGTCCGGCGTCATCGTGGAGATACGGTATCGTCATGTTCCATCCTTTTTCTATGAAAAATCTTTAAAAACACCGGAAAACGCAACGGGTCCGCCCGAGGCGGTCTTCCTGAAAACGGCGCGTTTTTTAAGCGGGCCCCACGTTACACCAAAATTCCGAATTTTCAAACGGGTTTCCGCCGGCGGCTGTTTTTGCCCCTCGGAATCGGAGGCAACCAACATAACACTTGATTTTCCGTCCGTCCTGGTATAGAAGGCGGCAACATCACGAATAAGGTCTCTCCCCTTGCTCGCAGCTAAAGATTGCGGGCTACAGAGCCGAAAGGAGGAAACGTTGAAGAGATACGAAGTTATCGCTATCATCAAAACCGATGTGGCGGAAGAAGACATCAACGCTGTTATCGAGCGGTCTTCCAACATCATCGCGGAACGCAAAGGGGTCATCGCCAAAACCGAGAAATGGGGCAAGCGGCGCCTGGCCTACGAAATCAACAAACAAAAAGACGGATTTTATTTTTTCATCGACTACGCCGGCGACGGATCAATCGTGGCCGAAATGGAGAGAAATTTTAAAATCGACGACCGGATTCTGAAATTCATGACCGTGACCAAGGAAGGGGCCGTCACCCGCGAGGGCATTGACGCCGAGTTCGCCGCCGCGGAAGTGAAGCGTACGCAGATCCGCATCGAAACCGACAATACGGCGGCCGGCCGGGACGACAAGGCCGCAAGCGATTCCAGACCCGCAAGACCTTCATTTCGGAAACCGGCCCCGGCTCCGCGAGAAGGCAACACGACGAAAGGAGAATAACCATGGCTGCACCCAACGGCGAAAGACCGTCGCGCCCGCCCCAGAAGAGATTTTTCCACAGAAAGAAATTCTGCCGGTTCTGCACGGATTCCAATATCAAGATCGATTACAAGAATCCGATCATCCTTAATAATTTTGTGACCGAACGCGGCAAGATCATGCCCCGGCGCATCACGGGCAATTGCGCGTATCATCAGAGAGAGTTGACGGTCGCGATTAAAAGAGCGCGTTCCATCGCGATTATGCCTTTTGTCACCGCTGAAGGCCGATAACGTTTTGCACCGCCGGCCGGTTTGGTCCCGACCAAACCGGCCGGTAAAAAATATTTTTCGCGGATAAACCCGTTTTTTTACGAATTTCTTGACCCTTTTTTTTCAGCTCAGGTTTTTTTCTTGATACCGTCCAATTTGCCATCGTTTCTCCGGCTGCTGCTGGTTGTTACGCTTTTTTCGGCGGCTGCCCTGATCCCGTTTGCAGGCCTCCTGTTTCTCCTGTTCCTGCCGCTGCTCCTGTACGTTCTGAGCTTCCGCAACGATCCGGGAACAACGCTGGTCGCGTTTCTGGCGAGCCTCTGCATCCTTCTGCTCGCGCTTTCGCTCATGCAGACGTATCTGCCGGTCCTGGCGCTGGCCGCCATGGGAGGAGCCGGCATCCTGATGGCCCGGATGGCCACCCGGGAATACACGGTTGAATTCGTCATCGGTCTGCCCGCTCTTGTTGTTTTGGGCTCGATCGTCTTTTACTTTTTTTACGGCGGCATGCAGCTTTCCATCGGCCCCTGGGACCTTGTGAAGAAGCATATTGTGGAAGCGGTGGACGCCAACATCACACTCTACAGTCGTTTGCCCCTGAATCCGGAGGAGATCCAGTCCCTGCGGAGCAGCAGATCCGCGATCGTCGGTCTTTTCACCGCCATCTTCCCCGCGCTCTGCGTCGTCGCTGTCCTGTTCACCCTCTGGGTCAATCTTCTCCTGGGCGGAAAGTTCCTGCGCCGGCAGGGCGTTGTTTTGCGGCGTCTTTCGGCGCTGTCCGAATGGAAGGCGCCGTCGCTTCTGGTCTGGATTTTTATCGCCGGCGGAGGACTGGCCCTCCTGCCGCAAACGCAGATCGGTTTTGCGGGCGTCAACGTCTTTCTCACCGCGGCCTTCATCTATTTCCTGCAGGGACTGGCCATCGTCAGTTTCTTCTTTCAAAACAAGGAGATCTCTTTGTTTTTCCGCTGGCTGTTTTATTTTTTAATTGCGATTCAGCAAATGCTTATGATAGCAATAGCGGCCGTTGGATTTCTCGATCTGTGGATCGACTTTCGAAAATTTTTCCGTAAAGCCCAGGCGGCAGAATAAGGTTATATTCACTTCAACGCTCACAGGAGGTTTTTTTCATGAAGGTGATTTTAAAGCAAAACGTACCTTCCTTAGGCAAGGCCGGCGATCTGGTTAAGGTGCATGACGGTTACGCCCGCAATTTGCTGATTCCGAAAGGCTGGGCGGTGGAAGCGGACGACAAGAATGTAAAAGCCTTTGAGGCTGAGAAATCGAACGTTCTCAAGCGGGCGCAAAAGGAAAAAAGCCACGCCGAAGATCTGGCGGCCCGCCTGAGCCGGGTCACGCTGACGCTTGTTCGCAAGGTGGGAGACCAGCACAAGATCTTCGGTTCGGTGACCGCCAAGGACATCGAAAGCGCGCTGCGGGAAAAAGGCTTCGACATCGACCGCAAGATGATCATCCACGACGAACAGATCAAATCGCTGGGCGAGTTCAAGGTCCGCGTCAAGCTGCAAGCGGGCGTCGAAACCGAATTTACGCTTCATGTCGTCGGCGAAGAATCATGAGAGATATCGATCCGGCATTATACAAACTGCCCCCGCAGAATCTCGAAGCGGAGCAATCCATTCTGGGCGGCATTCTGCTGGAAAACGGCACCATCAACGCCGCTCTGGAAATCATCACCAGGAATGATTTTTACAGCGAGGCGCACCGGAAAATTTTTTCAGTCGTCACGGAGCTTGCGGACAGCAACGAGCCGGTGGATCTGATCACGCTCGGCAACGCGCTCAGAGACCGGAATCTGCTCGATGCGGTCGGCGGCGCCGCGTATCTGGCTTCCCTGGTGGACAACGTTCCCTCGGCGGCCAATGTCGCCAACTACGCGAAAATCGTCAAGGAGAAGGCCATCCTGCGCGGGCTGATCAGTTCGGCCACCGATATCATCAACAGTTGTTACGAGACGGGATCGGACATTGACAACGTCCTGGACAAAGCCGAGCACAGCATTTTTGAAATTTCCGAAAACAAAATCCGGCCTTCCTTCCATCCCATGAAGGATATCGTCCGGGAAAGTTTCAGGGCCATTGAGGATCTCTTCGCCCGCAAGGAGCTGATTACCGGCGTGCCCACCGGATTTGATAAAATCGACGATATGACATCCGGTCTGCAAAATGCCGATCTGATCATCATCGCCGGCCGCCCCAGCATGGGCAAAACCGCCTTCGCTCTCAACATCGCCCAGCACGCCGCGCTGGAAACGCAGACGCCCGTGGCCATCTTTTCGCTGGAAATGTCCAAGGAGCAGCTCGCATTCCGGATGCTGGCCTCCGAAGCCCGTGTGGATTCCCAAAGGCTGCGCAAGGGATTTCTGGGAGAAACGGACTGGCCGAAGCTGACCACCGCGGCCGGACGGCTCTCCGAAGCGCCGCTTTTCATCGACGACACGCCTGCGATTTCGGTACTGGAAATGAAGGCAAAGTCCCGCCGCCTCAAGGCCGATCAGGGACTGGGCCTGATCGTGGTAGACTACATTCAGCTCATGCGGGCCGGCGGCTACACCAATTCCCGTGAACAGGAAATTTCCGAAATCAGCCGCTCGCTCAAGGCGCTGGCCAAGGAACTCAAGGTGCCGGTCATCGCCCTGTCCCAGCTCAACCGTAAAGTAGAGGATCGGCCCAACCGCCGTCCGCAGATGGCCGATCTGCGTGAATCCGGCGCCATCGAACAGGACGCGGACGTCATCGCCTTCATTTACCGGGACGAAGTATACAACAAAGCGGACGACAACCCGGAGAAGGGCGTCGCCGAAATCATCATCGGAAAGCAACGCAACGGACCGACCGGAGCGGTGAAGCTCGCCTTCCTGGACAAATTCACCACCTTCGAGAATCTGGCCAGATCCGACGCCCACGCCTGACGCCAAACCTTTTTTGCCGCGCCTTAAACGGTTCTGAACAAAGGGAAGACCGGCCATGAAATCCAGGGAAATTCTTGTCAACGACCGGATGCAGAAGGGTTACCGTTATCTTCTCACCGAACCGGCCGGTAAAAACTTTGCTCCCGACTTCCGGCCGGAACTCACGCCGAAGCAGATGCTGGCGCTGGGCGTCTTCGGCGGCAAGTACATGACCGACTGCCGCGGCGAATTTCCGGCCTCTTGGTTTGCCGGGGCCAAACTCTCTCCGGAGCGGCATGATCCGAAGCTCAACTGCTTCGGAGTCAACGCGTCAAAACCCCTTTCCTACTGGGTGGCCAAAGGCTGGATCCATCCCGACGACCCCAGAGGCTGGTTTCAATGGTACTGCCGTTACTGGATGGGCCGGCGCGGCCCCGACGACGCAAGGCAAATCGGGCGCTGGAAGGCCATGCAGCGACACATAGCCCAGCTCATCAAACACTGCCCCGCCGGCGATCTTTCCTGCCGGCGCAAACAGCGCCAGGCGCTTTTGCACTGGGCCTACGACAGCCGAAAGCTGTAAGACATATTACAACACAACCGGCATACTTTACGACCATGCAGTCGTCCGGGTGTAAAACCTCCGGCTGCATGACCTATGACTTCAACACAAAAATACAAAGTGGCGACAATGCATATCGTCACCGCCAATAGGGATATCGCATGGAAACGCCCTGCTACCAGGCAACAAGGGGCGCCTTGTCCGTTTTTCTTGGGTAAGATCAGGCCGTCCCCTGGTGCTATGCCTCCTTTCCAGCCTTTTGCGTAACTCACTCAGCTCCCGGACGGACGTTACCTTTGTCATCCACGATCAGCAATTTCAGCTCGCGCAGTCGGCTCAAATCGCGCTGTTTTGTTTTGTCGCCCAGTTTAACGTAGAGGGCTTCAAGCCAGGGCGCACGACGCAATTCGTCCATCCTGATGGATTTGCGGCGCTCCATCAATTGCGCCACAATCGCGTACTGACGGATATTGATTTCTTTTGCATCCCGCAGGCGTTTGAGGCGCGTTTCGAATAACAGCTCTCCTACCATGACGTTGACCCGGTCGTGTAGGCGGTTGATGGCGCTCAGCATGCCTTCCAGATGAAATATAACGAAAGGCGCATTGGGATGGGGTTCCTTCTTTTCAGCTTGCTTGCGGCAAAGGTTGAAGAGGGTGAAGTACCGGTCGATATACTCCAGATAGTAGCGGGCCACGGCAAATGGCGCAAAACGGAAACCGGCATGATGAAGCACCGATGCTTCCAGTACGCGGCCGACACGGCCGTTGCCGTCCCAGAAGGGATGAATCAGCTCAAAGTAGTAATGCACAAGCGGCGCGCGAATCGGAGCCGGCATTCCGGCGTCCACCAGTTCATTGTGCCAGGCCACCAATCGATCCAGCAAAAGCCAGATATCGCCTTCGTACTGCGGCGGCTTGTAGATCCCGCCGTGTGCCGTGTCGCCGACACGGGTAACGATGTTTTTGGGATTGTTCCTTATTAAGCCTGGGCGGTTATAAGGGTGGGAAATGCCGTCCGTCACGGCCGCGTGGATCTGTGTCATAAAATCGACGGACAATCGCCAGGCAAAATCCTGCGCCAAATTTTGCGCCAGATCATAGGCCCTCTTGATATTGACGACCCGCCGCTGTTCCTGAGCCTCCACATCTTTGGGATCGGCATCGAGCGCGTCTTTTGTTTCTTCTTCCGAGAGCGTTCCCCCTTCGATGCTGTTGGTGCTGAAAATGCTGCTCGCCAGAACTTCCTGTTCCAGACGGCTGGCAACCTGCGAAAGAGGGGAACTTGAAAACCTGGCTTGCGCGTCGGCGAGACGCTGCAGGAGCATGACCGGGGCGGATGCCTCCAGGCCGATTGAAAACGTGAACGGACCAAACCGCGAGGAGTCCACTTTCATCTCAAAGTTTCGGGTCAATATCATGTCTTTCGAATTGTCCATTGATATGTCCAGCATAATATTTTAGTAACATGCTGTTAATACATGATAATTATAAATTAGCAAGAAATATTTGTCTTAAATAATGTCCAGTCAGAATCCTATCAGGCAATCAATGGCTTCAGGTTCACATTTTCGCGGACGGCGAGTAGCAATAGGTGACGCCCCAAGGAAAATTGGGACGAAGGAAAATTGGGACGTCCTTAAATTATTAAGTTATTTCTCAACAAGCTTATAATTATTCATTTTCACAATTTGTTCTCCCCGCTCAACCGAGTAGCTGACCGCCGGCACGCTGATACGAAACTGTCTG
>JAAYDW010000056.1 GCA_012729055.1 Deltaproteobacteria bacterium | reverse complement strand
TCTTCCTTGGCCTGGGGACTCATAGAAAAACCTCCGTTTCCGATTCTCTTCTCGGTAACATCGGTTTATGAGTCAACGTATTTCCTGTATCCTCACCTTCGGTAACATTTTATTTGAGGCAATTCGTTGACCGGACTCCTTTTGAATTTTCGTCAAAAGGAGTGTATAATGAAAAGCACTTTTACGCCAACGCTGTTATTTTTCGCCAATCTTAATGTGATCCTTCCTCCGCTGTTTTCCACAGGCAGGCTTTTGTCCGGAGCATCAGGCCGTTATTTTCAATTCAGCGCCGGCGCCGTTCGAACCAATTTATTTTTTTAGGAGGGGTCCATGAGTTACCTGCAAACGTTTCAGGTTTTTCCCTCGGTTCCGGAACCGCTCAAGTTTCTGGAAACGCTCGTCAACAATCTGTGGTGGTGCTGGAACCTCGAAGCCATCGAGCTGTTCCGGCGCATCAATCCGCGGCTGTGGGAAGAATCCGGCCGGAATCCGATGGTATTTTCCACCCTGATCGGCCAGAAAAAACTCGACGAGCTGGCGACGGACGGCAGCTTCTTGAGCCACATGGAGGAAGTCCGCGAAGAGTTTGAAAGCCAGGTGCTTCAACCCCTGGAAGCGGCGGCCCGGCAGCCGGACGGAGGCCGCCGGGTCATTGCTTATTTTTCCATGGAATTCGGCGTTCATGAAAGCCTTCCGCTGTCCGCGGGCGGCCTGGGTATTCTGGCCGGAGACCACCTGAAAGCCGCGTCGGATCTGGGCCTGCCGCTGGTTGGCGTCGGGCTGTTTTACCGCAACGGCTACTTCTACCAGTATTTAAACCACGACGGCTGGCAGCAGGAGGAATACCCGGAGACGGATCTCAACAAGCTCCCCGTCGAGCGCGTCAGGGACGCGGGCGGCAATGATCTGGTCCTCACGATCGCCGGCCCGGAAGGCCCCATTGTCCTGAAGATCTGGAAAATCATGGTGGGAAGAATTCCCCTGTACCTGCTGGACACCAACATCAAGGAAAATCCGCCGGCCATCCGCGATATCAACTCCCGCCTCTATCACTCCGAGGGCAAGGTGCGCCTGGCCCAGGAAGTGATTCTCGGCATCGGCGGCATGCGGGCCCTTAGGGCCATGGGGCTCGAAGCCGTCGTCTGCCACCTCAACGAAGGGCACAGCTCCTTTTCCAACATCGAACGCCTGGCCCAGCTTCGCTCGGGCTTCGGCGTAGACCTGAAAACCGCGCGGGAAATCAACGCGCGGACCACGATCTTCACCACGCACACGCCCGTCAAGGCCGCGCACGACGAGTTTCCCTTCGACGAGGTCAAGCCGTATCTGGCCGGATTTGAAAAGGAGCTGGGGCTCTCGGCCGACGAACTCCTCGCGTGGGGCCGGACGGATCCCGCAGGCAAGGAAGAGCTCTTTTCCATGTTTGTTTTCGGGCTGCAGCTTTCACAGTACCGCAACGGCGTGAGCCGCCTGCACGGCAAGGTGGCCAGGCGCATGTGGTCTTTTGTCTGGCCGGACGTTCCCGAAGAGGAAATTCCCATCGCCTCCATCACCAACGGCGTACACATTCCCTCCTGGATCTCGATTGAAAACTCCCGTCTCTTCGATCGCTATCTCGGACGGGACTGGTGGCTCAAGACCTGGAACACGGATCTCGCCCGGCGCATTGAAGACATCTACGACGAAGAACTGTGGCGGTCCCATGAAATGAGCAGAACGCGCCTGATCCGGCATTGCCGGAAAAGAATGGTCAAGCAGTACGGCCGGCGCAACGCGCCGAAAAACATCATGAAGGAAGCGGAATCCGTGCTGGACGACAACGTCCTCACCATCGCCTTCGCCCGGCGCTTTGCCGCCTACAAACGCTCGCACCTGTTGCTGTGCGACATGGAGCGCTTCGAAGCCATTTTGCATAATGAACAGTTTCCCGTTCAGCTTATTTTCGCCGGCAAGGCCCATCCGATGGACGACGAGGGGAAAAGACTCATCCAGCAAATCGTTCACCTGGCGCGCAATCCCGACTATCGCCATAAGATTCTCTTCATCGAGGACTACGATATCGACATCGCCAGGCATCTGATTCAGGGCGCCGACGTGTGGCTCAACACGCCCCGCCGCCCCCTGGAAGCCTGCGGCACGTCGGGCATGAAGGCCGCAGCCAACGGCGCGCTCAATCTGAGCATTCTCGACGGCTGGTGGTGCGAAGGCTACACGCCCAAAACCGGCTGGGCCATCGGAACGGGAGAGGAATTTGCCGATCCTTTTTATCAGGACGCCGTGGAAAGCCACGCCCTGTACAACGTTCTGGAAAACGACATCATCCCCTGTTTTTACGGCCGGGAAAACGGCGGACTTCCCCTGCGCTGGCTGGCCATGATGAAAGCGTCCATGCAGATGGCGCTGGGAAACTTCTGCGCGCAGAAGATGGTATTCAATTATCAGCAGACATTTTACAATCCCGCGATGGCGCAATACGACGCGCTCACACGAAACAACGGCGCCGCGGCCGTCCGGCTGAAAAACATTCACGACCGTCTGAAGAGAAAATGGTGCGCCGTCTCGATTGAACCGCCCGTCGGAACGGGCGGCGCGCCGCTGCGGGTGGGGGAAGACCTGACCGTGTCCACGATCGTCCACCTGGGCGAAATCGCCCCCGACGAAGTGGACGTGGAAATTTATTATGGCCGCGTCAAAACGGTGGACAGCCTGACCGACGCGCAGACCCAGCCCATGATCATGAAAGAAACGTTGAGCAGCGGCGTTTACCGCTACGAATGTTCCCTGCCCTGCCGGGCGGCCGGCCGGTTCGGATTCACGGCCCGGGTAACGCCCCGGGCGGATTCTTTCATTAAATATACACCCGGGTTGATGACCTGGGCCTGAAACAGGAGAAGTTGTACAGGGGAAGGAACATGAAATTCCTGCGCCGCAGAAAAAAACCCCGCGTGCTCATCGTCACGCCGGAAGTCACCTACCTGCCGGAAGGCATGGGCCGGATGGCCAACGGCCTCAAGGCCAAGGCCGGCGGGCTCGCGGATGTTTCCGCGGCGCTGATTGCCGCCCTGTTCGAGCACGGCGGGGATGTCCACGTCGCCCTGCCCGATTACCGCAGCATCTTTTTCCACGAAGCGGGAAAGGTCTTTTGCACCGAATACAAAACCATCCACAAAAGAATGCCGCCGAACCGCATCCACCTGGCCGAGGACCGGGCTTTCTTTTACCGGGACGCGATTTACTCCAGCTACGGCTGGGAAAACATCAAAGTCTCCCTCGCGTTTCAGCGGGAAGTGATCAACAACATCATTCCATCCGTCAAGCCGGACCTGATCCACTGCAACGACTGGATGACGGGGCTTTTGCCGGCCAAGGCCCGCGAGCTGGGCATTCCCTGCCTCTTCACGATTCACAATATTTTCACCGTCAAGATGACCCTCGCGGAAATTGAAGACCAGGGCATCGACGCGGCCCTGTTCTGGAAACATCTCTACTTCCAGCGGGCCCCCGTCTGCTACGAGGAAACGCGCGCCGTCAATCCCGTCGATTTTCTGACGAGCGGCGTTTTTGCAGCGCACTTCATCAATACCGTGAGTCCCACGTTTCTCATTGAAATCGTCGAAGGCAAACATCCGTTTATCGAAGAGCCGCTGAGAAGAGAACTGGCTTGCAAGTGGCAGGCCGGTTGCGCAACCGGCATCTTAAACAGTCCCGACGCGTCATTCAATCCGGCGACGGACGCAAGCCTCCCGCGCCCCTACGGACCCTCCGACTGGGCGACGGGCAAGGCCGCCAACAAGCGGCACCTGCAAAAACGGCTCGGGCTTCTCGAGGAGGAGCGCGCGCCGCTGTTTTTCTGGCCCTCGCGGCTCGACCGCATCCAGAAGGGCAGCCCGCTCATGACGCATATTCTTTACGACGTGGTCTCGCGCTACTGGCAAATGCCGCTCGAGATCGTCTTTGTGGCCAACGGCGAATTTCAGCCCTATCTCCGCCAGATTGCACAACAGTTTCATTTGGCCGGACGGGTGGCCGTGTGCGACTTCGACGAGGACCTGGCCCGGCTCGCCTACGCTGCGTCGGACTTCGTGCTCATGCCGTCCGCCTTCGAGCCCTGCGGGCTGCCCCAGATGATCGCGCCCCTTTACGGATCCGTGCCGGTCGTCCGGAATACGGGAGGCCTCCATGATACGATCCGCCCGTTAAACGCCGCGGCCGGCGCGGGCAACGGCATCGTCTTCGAAACGTACGATCCGCAGGGACTTCTGTGGGCCATCGACCAGGCGGTTGCCTATTACGGGCTGCCCTCCGAGGTTCGGAACGAACAAACCACCCGCATCATGTCCGAGTCTCTGACCTGCTTCAATCACGCCGTAACGGCCGCCCGCTACATTGACCTTTATGAAAAGATGCTGAACCGTCCTTTTCTGCAACCGTAATCATCCAGACCATTCCGGAGGCCAAACCCGTATGGCGAAAATCCCTCACACCCGAAAGCGCCGCCCCCGCGCCCGTCCTGCCCCAGCTGAACGGCCCGGTCCCACAGCGCAGATCGAAGGTCTGCTTGCAGGAGATCCCTATCTGCGACCATACGCGGAGTGGCTGAAAAATCTTTTTTCGCGCATTGCCGCGCGGGAAAAATACCTCCGGCGCGAACGGACGGCTCTGACCATGGCGCACGACTATTTCGGCCTGCATAAAAAAGGAAATGAGTGGATTTTCCGGGAATGGGCTCCCTATGCCGACGCCGTGCACCTGATCGGCGACCGGACAGGCTGGAAGCCGCACAGCGACTGGGCGCTCGCGCCCGCGGCAGACGGCGTCTGGGAAATCCGCCTGCCGGCCGAGCGCCTCGCGCACGGCGACCTTTACCGCCTCTTTCTCGAATGGCCCGGCGGCAGCGGTGACCGCATCCCCGCTTACGCCCGGCGCGTCGTTCAGGATCCGGTAAGCCTGATTTTCAACGCCCAGGTCTGGACGCCGCAGGCCTATGCCTGGCGGTACGCTCCTCCGCCGCCGCCCGCGCCTCTCCTGATTTACGAAGCCCACATCGGCATGGCCCAGGAGGAAGGCCGGATCGGGACCTATCGCGAATTCACCGAGCGTATTTTGCCGCGCATCGTCCGGTCCGGCTACAACGCGCTGCAACTGATGGGCATTCAGGAACATCCGTACTACGCCTCCTTCGGCTACCACGTGTCCAGCTTTTTTGCCGCCTCGTCGCGCTTCGGAACGCCGGAAGAACTGAAAGAACTGATCGACGCGGCCCACGGCGCACGGCTCTGCGTGATCATGGATCTCATCCATTCGCATGCCGTCGGCAACGACGTGGAAGGCCTCAGCCGTTTTGACGGAACCTCCGATTTATATTTCCACGCCGGCCGCCGCGGCGTTCACGAGGCCTGGGGATCGCGTTGCTTCGACTACGGCAAAACGGAGGTTTTGCGGTTTCTGCTGTCGAATTGCCGCTTCTGGCTTTCCGAATACCGGCTTGACGGCTTCCGCTTTGACGGCATCACCTCCATGCTTTACCGCGACCACGGTCTGGGCAAAACCTTCACGTCCTACGACGACTACTTCAATCCCGACGTCGATGAAGACGCCCTGGTGTACCTGGCGCTCGCCAACCGTGTTGTCCACAGCGTACGGCCGCGCGCCGTCACGCTCGCCGAAGACGTGAGCGGCATGCCGGCGCTGGCCCTGCCGGCGGCAAAAGGCGGCATCGGCTTCGACTACCGCCTGGCGATGGGCATTGCGGATTTCTGGATTGGGCTTGTCAGGAACTTTCGCGATGAAGACTGGCCGATGGGACACCTGTGGTACGAGCTTACCAACCGGCGCGGCGAAGAAAAAACCGCAAGCTACGTTGAATCTCACGATCAGGCGCTGGTCGGCGACAAGACGCTGATCTTCCGGATGGCCGACGCGGCGATGTACGGCCACATGAGCCTCCACGATCCGGACCCGACCATCGACCGGGCCGTGGCTCTGCATAAAATGATCCGGCTGATTACTCTGGCCGCCGCCGGCCACGGCTATCAGAATTTCATGGGCAACGAATTCGGACATCCCGAATGGATCGATTTTCCGCGGGAGGGAAACGGCTGGTCCTATGCCTACGCCAGGCGCCAGTGGCATCTGGCGGACGACCCGGATTTGAAATATGCGCTCCTCGGCCGCTTCGACCGGGACATGATCGCGCTTGCGCGGCGCAGCAACTTTCCTGCCGATCCCCGGCCCAACCTTTTGCACGAGCGCGACGACCACAAGGTGCTCGTCTTTCAGCGGGGTCGGCTGATCTTCGCCTTCAATTTTCACCCGACCGCGTCTTATCCGGACTACCCCGTCGCCGCGCCGCCCGGCGCCTGGCGGATGGTTCTCGATTCGGATGACGCGGCCTACGGCGGCCACGCGCGTCTGTTCGCCGGCCAGGTCCATTGCACGCTGCCCGTGCTCGCGGGCCAGACCGTGCGCCATGAATTGAGGCTTTACCTTCCCACGCGCACCGCGCTGGTTCTGGAACTGCAAAGTTAACGGAGAACAGCGGATCAGCTGCGGGCCGGATATTCCGGATGGAAGTTGGCCAGCACCGCCTGCCGTGTCCGGTCGATCAGGTCCGGAACGTCGGCGTGGGTGCAGGCGCCGGTTTCGATGGGGTCGCCGATCACAACCTGGATTTTCCCCGGCCGAAGCGCGAGGCTGCCCTTGGGCAGAACGCGGCGGCTGCCGTTCACGGTCACGGGCAAGACGGGGATTTTGCGCTCGACGGCCGGAATGAAGCCGCCTTTTTTAAACGGGTGAATTTGTCCGTCGGCCGACCGGGTGCCTTCGGGAAACACCAGAATGCTCACGCCCGCGGGCAGGCGGTCGATGCCCCGGTTGATGCTTTCAATGGCCCGGGCGGTGTTGGAGCGGTCGATGAAAATGTTGCGCGAGGCGTAAAGCCCGTATCCGAAAAGAGGAACCTTGAGCACCTCCTTTTTGATGAACCAGCGGTACTGAATGCCCAGCGTGGTGACCAGCGCCAGAATGTCGTACAGAGACTGGTGGTTGGACATGATGATGTAGGATGTTCCGGGCGCGATCTTTTCCCGGTTCACGATTTCCGTGCGGACAAAGGAGACGGCCAGCATGATGTAGGCCCAGATTTTGGTGAGAGAAAAGGCCAGATTTCCGGTGCGGCCCAAAAGTCCGGCGGCAATGATGGGAATAGCCAGAACCAAGGTTGCAACGGCCGACCAGAATGCCAGCCAGGCCAGACACACGGCCGCCCGCAATGATCTCATCTTCCAACGCCCTCCTGAAGTTTTTTCCGACCGGCCGCGCGCTTGAACTCCACAGCGCGCGGCCGGAAAAGAATTTCCATCAGATGTCTGCCGGCAGGTTCCCCCTGACTCCCTGCTGTGTGTCGTCAAACGCAGGACGCGCGCGGAAAAATCCATTCTCGCAAAGACGGAACACCTCTTTGCAAAAACTGAATTTTTCGCACAGAAATTTTGTTGACATATAAAATCAATCGCATTATAGTTCCCCCCGCTTGCAGGCCGGATAAGCTCGGCAGGCGCTCCTGCTGGGGAATCGTTCAATGGTAGGACACCGGACTCTGACTCCGTCAATCAAGGTTCGAATCCTTGTTCCCCAGCCATTTTTTATCCCTTCCCGGCAATTTTCGTCCAGCTGTCCCGCAGCGGCACCACCCGGTTGAACACCGGGCGCCCGGACTGCGACTCCTTTTCGTCGGCGCAAAAATAGCCCACCCGTTCAAACTGGTAAGCGCTTCCCGGTTCGGCATTTTGCAGGCCGGGCTCCGCATAACAGGCCGGCAGGCTTTCCAGGGACTGCGGATTCAGGTATTGGAGAAAGTCCTCCTCGCTGCCCGGATCTTCAATGGTGAACAGGCGGTCGTAGAGACGCACTTCGGCGGGCACGGCATGCGCCGCCGAAACCCAGTGAATCACGCCCGGCACCTTGCGGCCGTCCGCGGGCGGGGCGTTGCGGGTCGCCGGATCGTAGGTGCAGTGAAGCTCCGTCACCTCCCCCGTCTTTTCGTCCTTGACCAGACTTGCGAATTTGATGATGTAGGCATTGCGCAGCCGGACTTCCCGTCCGGGCCCCAGGCGGTTGTATTTCCTGGGCGGCGCCTCCATGAAGTCCTCGCGCTCGATATACAGCACGCGGGAGAAGGGGACCTTCCGCATTCCCATCTCGGGGCGCTGGGGATGATTGGCGCAGTCGAATTCTTCCGTTTGGCCTTCCGGATAATTGTCGATCACGACTTTGAGCGGCCGCAAAACGCACATCGCACGGGGCGCCCGCTCGTTGAGGCCGTCGCGGACGCAGTGTTCGAGCAGGGCCATGTCGACGAGGTTGTCGTTTTTGGCGACGCCGATTTCGGCGCAGAAGTTCCGGATCGCCTCCGCCGGAAAGCCGCGGCGCCGCATGCCGGAAACGGTGGGCATGCGCGGATCGTCCCAGCCGCGGACATGGCCTTCCTGCACCAGCTGGATCAGCCTGCGTTTGCTGAGCACCGTGTAGCTGACACTCAGACGGGCGAATTCAATCTGCTTGGGGCGGTTGGCGGCAATCAGCCGCTCCACGATCCAGTCGTAGAGGGGGCGGTTGTTTTCAAACTCCAGCGTGCAGATGGAGTGGGTGATGCCTTCCAGCGCGTCCGAGAGGCAGTGGGCAAAATCATACATCGGATAAATGACCCACTGCGTTCCCGTACGGTAGTGGGGTTCGCGCTTGATACGGTAGAGGATGGGATCGCGCAGAACGATATTCGGCGCGGCCATGTCGATCCTGGCGCGCAGGACGTGCGCGCCGTCTGCAAATTCGCCGGCGCGCATCCGTTCGAACAGGTCGAGGTTCTCTTCCACCGACCGGTTGCGGTAGGGACTTTCCCGGCCCGGCTCGGTAAACGAGCCGCGGCGTTCGCGGATTTCATCGGGGCTCAGGCTGCAGACGTAGGCGTCCCCCTTTTTGATGAGCTCCACGGCGAAGGCGAAAAGTTTTTCGAAATAGTCCGATGCGTAAAAAAGACGGTCTTCCCAGTCAAAGCCCAGCCAGTGAATATCGCGGATGATGGACTCCACGAACTCCATGGACTCGCCCGCCGGATCCGTATCGTCGAGGCGGAGATTGCAGGTTCCCCCGTACTGGCGCGCCAGACCGAAGTTGAGGCATACGGACTTGGCGTGACCGATATGGATGTAGCCGTTGGGCTCCGGCGGAAAACGGGTGGCCACGCGTCCTGCGTGCCGGCCGGCGCGCAGATCTTCGTCAATGATGTCGCGGATAAAATCGGTTGCGGCGGGGGGGGTGGGGTCGGTCATAATACAAAAAACTCCTTTAGCTTCATATTCTTCAAGGAAGGCCCTTCCGCAAAGAGAAAGGCCTTGCCTGTGGGGTCGTCTGGCGTGCTATCCGGCTCGTCAGCAGCCGATGGCTTTTTTCAGATGATCCATGTTGAGATTGCCGCCGGACATGATCATCACCACTTTCTTGCCCGCCAGCCGGTCTCTGATTTTCCAGGCGGCTATCAGGGAAACGGCGCCGGCGGCTTCCGCCAGGTTGTGCGTCGCGGTGAGCGCCATGCGCACGCCTTCGAGAATTTCGTCTTCGGAAAGCAGCACGACGTCGTTGATCGCGTCCCGGAGAATCACGTACGGCAGATGAAAGACGGTCCGGGCGGCCAGCCCGTCGGCGATCGTGTGCGCTTCATCGAGCGTGACGATTTCCTTTCTCTGCCACGACGTGTAGAAAGACGGCGCGTTGGCCGGCTCCACGCCGATGATTTCAATCGAGGGTTTGATTGCGCGCGCGGTTTTCAAAAGCGAGGCGCAGCCGGCGCCGCCGCCGATGGGGCAGATGATCGTATCGACATCCGGCAGATCCTCCAGAATTTCGAGCCCCATGGTGGCGATGCCGTTGAGGATTTCCGGCTCGTTGCCCTGCTGGACGTAGTAATAGCCCGCGCTGTCCACCAGTTCGTCGCAGTAGGACTGGGCGTCGTAAAAATCTTCTCCGTGCACGATCAGCTCCGCGCCGTAGCTTTCGATGATGCGGTTGAGTTCCGGATTGTTGTTTTCCGGAACGACCACGGTGCAGGGCACGTGAAACCACTGCCCCGCCCAGGCCATCGCCAGGCCGTGGTTGCCGCGGGTCGCCACGAGAATGCCGGTTTCCAGCTCTTCCTTGGACATGTGATGGAAGAAATTCAGCGCGCCCCGGATTTTGAACGATCCGGTCGGATTATGATTTTCATGCTTGACGAAAGCCTCGCAGCCGATCAGGCGGGAAAGTTCCGAATAGCAGATCAGGTTGGTCCGGTTCAGGTACTTGTTGATCAGCGCCCGGGCCATGAGCGTCCGGTTCAGATTGACCTGTTCGCTGGCCGCTTCATATTTTTTCAGCATAACAAAACCTCCCGTCTGGATTGAGCCCGTTTCTTTTTACCACCTTTTCACCGGCTGTCAAGACAACAAGCGCGGCCTTGTGCCCGGGGCTCCGTGCGGATGGCGGCAAAGCCGGAGCGCCGGGGTCGTCAGGCCAGATAGCCGGTAATCATTTCGGCATACCGCCGGGCCGCGCCCCTGTTGGCATGAACCACCGCCCGGCCTCTCTCTCCGCGAACGCACAGTTCATCCGGAGCGGCCAGCAGCTTCTGCATTCCCGCCAGCAGTTCCTTCTCGCAGGTAATGCGCACGCCCGCGCCCGCCGCTTCCAGAAGCGCCGCCTCCTGGCTGAAGTCTTCCATGGAGGGACCGTAAAAAATCACCTTCCCCCACGCCGCCGCTTCCAGAATATTCTGTCCCCCCTTCGGGACGAGCGAGCCGCCGCAATAAACGATCTCAGCCAGCGCATAGACTTTAAAGAGTTCGCCGATCACATCGACCAGGATCACCCGCTCCGCCGCCCGCCGGCGGCCGGCTCTCATCTCCGAAACACGGATGAGATCCGTGAATCCCGCCTGCGACAAAACAGCCGCTACGTCTCCGGCACGCTCCACGTGGCGCGGCACTAAAATGAGCTTGAGGGCCGGGTCGGCGTCGGCAAGCTCCCGGTACACCCGGATCACAATTTCTTCTTCGCCTGGATGCGTGCTGCCGGCGACGAAAAATCTTTCCTCCGGACGCGCGTCAAAACGGCGAACGGTCTCTTCGCGCAGTTCCGGCGAGACCAGGGCCGCGAGCCCGTCGTACTTGGCGTTGCCCAGTACACGGATTTTGTCTCCGGACAAGCCGATCTCCCGGATACGTTCGGCGTCAACCTGCGAAATCATGCCGGCTTCCTGGAGGTCGGAAAGCGCCCGCTTCCAGAAAAAGCGGGTCCGGCGGTACTTGTCAAAGGAGCGGGGGGAAATCCGGCCGTTCGCCATGACGGCGCGCACGCCGCGCGCGCGGCAGGCGGCCAGGAAATTGGGCCACAGCTCTGTCTCCACGAGCACGAAGACATCCGGCCGGACCAAGGACAGCATCCGGTTTACGGCAAAGGAAAAATCGAGGGGGAAATAAATGAAGGCCTCCACGCCGGAAACGAGCTTCTGCGCCATTCCCTGGCCGGTCTCGGTGGAGGTGGAAAAGATGATCCGCGCCTCCGGCCGCAGCTTTTTCAGCGCGGCGACCACCGGCTGGGCGGCCGTCACCTCGCCCACCGAAACCGCATGAATCCATATTCGCGGCCCCGGTCCAATGTCTGCCAACAGATGCTTTTGACGGGCGCCGAGCCTCTGAAAAAAGCTGTGACGGTATTTTCCCGTAAGAAGCATCTTGACGAGGAAAAACAAAAGTCCCGGAACCGCAACGATCCAGAGGAGCATGTTATAAAGAATTCTCATGCGCGCATCTTTTATTTTTTCGCCTTTGCTGTCAAGTAAAAGACTGATAGGCTGTAGGCTGTCAGCCTATCCGGGTTGACAGGCGCCCGGCTTTGGTATATTTGGAAGCTACGCAAAAGGAGACCCCATGAAATTGCTTGCCCCTTCGATTCTTTCCGCCGACGGCGCCAGGCTGGGCGCGGAAATCGCCGCCGTGGAAAAAGCCGGCGCAGACTGGATTCATCTGGACGTCATGGACGGACACTTTGTTCCCAACATCACGATGGGTCCGGCCCTCATCGCCGCGCTGCGCAAAACCACCGGGCTGCCTTTCGATGTCCACCTGATGATTTCGAATCCGGACCGGTATATCGACTCCTTCGCCGCCGCGGGCGCCGACTACATCACCGTCCACGTGGAGGCGGCCGATCATCTGCATCGCACGCTGGAGATGATCAGGAAAACCGGAAAAAAGGCCGGCGTTTCGCTGAATCCGGCAACGCCGCTGGTTGCGGTCGAGGAGATTCTTTCCGACATCGACCTGCTTTTGATCATGTCGGTCAATCCCGGGTTCGGGGGACAGCAGTTCATTGCCGGGTCGCTGTCCAAGATCAAACGGGCGTCCGAGATGATCGCCAGGATGCCGCAAAAACCCCTCCTGGAAGTGGACGGGGGCGTCCAGCTGCAAAACATCGCTTCCATCGCAAAGACGGGCGCGGATGTGCTGGTGGCGGGCGCGGCGGTCTTTGGAACCGGCGACTATGCCAAGACCATCGCATCCCTGAAAGCGGCGGCCAACGGGACATGATCCGCGCTGCCCGGAGAGCGCCTGCCCGATTTTAACCTACAATGAAAACGGCGGCCTTCGTGTTCGAACGAAGGCCGCCGCAATTTTTTTAAGCGCGCTTATTTTTTGCCGTAGTCGTAAACGCCGCGACCGGACTTGCGCCCCAGGTTTCCGGCGCGCACCAGCTTGCGCAAAAGCGGCGACGGACGGTACTTGTCGCCCAGCTCCCGGTGCATGCCTTCGCAGATCCGCAGCTGCGTGTCGAGGCCGATCAGGTCGCCCAGCGCCAGCGGACCGATCGGATGGTTGCAACCCAGTTGCATGGCTTTATCAATGTCTTCCGGCGTGGCCAGCCCTTCATCCAGGACAAAGAAGGCTTCGTTGATCATCGAGCACAAAATGCGGTTCACGACAAAGGCGGGCGCTTCCTTGACCATGACGACTTCCTTGCCGATTTTCTTGCCCCAGGCCCGGGCAACTTCCACCGTCTCTTCGGAGGTCTGCTGGCCGCGGATGACTTCCAGCAGGCGCATGACGGGAACGGGATTGAAGAAATGCGTGCCGATAAAGCGCTCCGGCCGTTTGGTGATGGCGGCCATTTCCGTGATGCTCAAACCCGAGGTGTTGGTGAAAAACAGGCAGTGAGGCGGTACGACGGCTTCCAGCTCCGCGTACACTTTTTTCTTCAAATCCATGAGTTCAATCACCACTTCCACCACCACGTCCGCGTCGCCGGCCGCTTCCTTCAAATCCAGCGTCGGACGAATCCGCCCCAGGACGGCATCCATCTGCTCCTTGGAAATTTTGCCTTTCTCCACGTCACGGTTCAGATTCTTCCGGATCGTGTTCATGCCGTTGTCGATGAACCGCTGCTCGATATCCCGCAGCGTCACGTCGAATCCGGCCGCTGCGCATACCTGCGCAATTCCGTTGCCCATGAGTCCCGCGCCCAACACACATATTCTTTTAATGTCCATAAAAAACCTCCGCACGATTTATTGTCAGCGGGTTTTCCCGCTCGAAGTTCCCGAAGCTAGGCGACGGTAACAGACCGGCGAGCCTCCCGTCAAGAAAAATACCGGCTTTTTTTCATTGAAATCCGGGGCGTCCCTGTGCCAAAATCGGTTATGCACATTTACATCGACGGCTACAATCTGATCCGGCAGTCCATCCGCCTGCGGCGTTTCGAGCGCCAGAGCCTTGAAGCCGGCCGCCACGCACTCGTTGAATGGCTGGCCCGCTACAGACGCCGGAAAGATCACCGGATCACCGTGGTTTTTGACGGCTGGGTGGGCGGCTCCGCCCGGGAAGAACGCGATTTCAGCGCCGGCATTTTTATCATTTACTCACCCAAAGGCGTGAAGGCCGATGAAGTGCTCAAAAGGATCATCGCATCTTCGGACGAGGAAATCCTGGTGATTTCTTCCGACCGTGAAATCGCCTCCTTTGCCGTCCGCCGGGGCAAGGCAACCCTGTCCTCTCCGGAGTTTGAATCCATCGTGGAAAGACTGCTCATGGCGTCCGGAAACGAATTTGTGGATGAGAAAGATGAAGAGGATGACGAGGCAAGCCGCCCGATTTCCAAAAAGGGTCCGTCCCGGCGACTGTCCCGGGCAGAGAAACAGGCCCGGGCCAAAATCAGGAAGCTTTAGCGCAGGCCTGAATTAAAAAACGCTCCAGCAGGATCTGCGGATCGGTGGCCGACGATTTCATGGCCCGGTCCATTTCCACGAGATCATCGAGATACTCCAGCAACACCGGCTGGGAAAACCGGCGGCAGTTGCGCAGGGCGTTGTACACCACAAACGGATGTTTGGAAAGCAGCGTATCCTCCTTGCGCGCGGCTTCCGCCGCCAGACGGGCCACGGCCGGATAAACCGTCTTCTGAAAGGCGCCGTAGTCCATGTTCGGCGCCAGTCCGGGCAGGCGCCCCGAGCCCGCCAGCAGCGATGCCTGCAACAGCAGGCGGATTTCGCGGCCGATCATCGTGAGAATCATCAGATGGTGCTCCCCCTGGTCCAAAAGGGCGCAAAGCGCTGCAAGGGCCGCCCGGGTGTTTTTCTCGGAGAGCGCTGCGGTTAAATCGAAAATGGAATCTTCGCGGGTTTTGCCGACGACGGCTTCAACGTCTTTATCCCCAATGACCGGCCGCTCCCCTGCAAACGCAATCAGTTTTTCCAGTTCGTTGAGAGACAAGCGCAGCTGGAAGCCGGTCTTCTTCCCCAGCGCAATCCATGCCGCGGGAGAAAGGGTCTTGCCGCAGCGGCCGAGCAGCTTCTGCGCTTCGCTTTTGAGTGTCTCCCGGGTGGCTGCTTCCCCCTTGAGGGCGCCGAAATGCAGGATCACGCCTGTTTTATCGATGACTTTGAAGATCTTTTTTCGCTTGTCCACCGCCTCGGCGGTGAGAATCAGGCAATTCCCCGCGGGAAGTCCGCCGGTAAGAAGCTTCTCGTACTGATCGGAGAGATCGGCATCGCCGCCGGACGTCATGCCCCGGGCGGCGCAGATTTCAACGATCCGCGGCAGCCACTTGTGCCGGTCGTCCCCGGAGTCGTCCTCCACGGCCCGACGCCACTGGTCGTCGGTAATCTTCCGCCAGCCGGCGCCCTGCAGGTCTTCCCAGGCAAACCCCGACAGTTTCAAAAACGCTTGGAAATACCGGGCGGCTTTGTCGGGATGCCCGTCGAGCGTGTCGCGGATTTTCCGGATCAAATCGCCGAGATTTTCCCGGGATTGAAAAATCGTTGTGTTTTTGACCACCACCGCCTTGGGCCCGCCCAGAAGCGAAGGCGCCAGCAGATGGTCCTGCAAGAGATCAAAATCGGCGCTGTCGCCGTCGATGAAAAAAAGGCCGAAGTCGCGGTCGGCCGGAGCAACGAGCAGGTCCAGGATCCGCTCCAGGGCGTCGCCGATCAGGTACTCCTCCTCCCCGTACAGAAGGTAACAGGGCGCAACTTTACCCTTCTTCAAATCGCCGATCGCTTTTTCCAAAGTCATGTCTGACGTCCGCGGAATGATTGTAATTTAAATAATGACGTACTTCTTGATGTGTTTGACGACGTCTTCAGGTTCATCGATAATCTGGATCATTTCGATGTCGAAGGGCAGGATCATGTCTTTTTGCAGCATGCTGTTTTGCAGCCAGTCGAGCAGCCCCTGCCAGTAGTCCCGGCCCATCAGGACGACCGGAAAACTCCGGACGCGCCTGGTCTGAATCAGCGTGAGGGCTTCGAAAAACTCGTCCATGGTCCCGTATCCGCCCGGCATGATCACGTAGGCAACGGCATACTTGACGAACATGACCTTGCGGATGAAAAAATATTTATAATCGAGCTGAAGCGTAGCGTAAGGATTGGGCTTCTGTTCAAAGGGAAGTTTGATGTTCATCCCCACGGACTGGCCTCCCGCTTCCGCCGCGCCCTTGTTGGCCGCTTCCATGATCCCGGGACCGCCGCCGGTGATGACGGAAAAACCGCTCTGGGCCAGGAGCCGCCCCAACTCTTCCGCCGTCGCGTAGTATTGATCGCCGGGTTTGACACGGGCCGAGCCGAAAATCGTCACGGCGTTTTTGATGGAGGAAAGCACTTCGATGGATTCTACAAACTCCGCCATGATGCGGAAGATCCGCCAGGACTCTTCTTTCGACAATGCATCGACCAGGTATTGCTTTTCCATACGACCTTTTTTCTTGATCCGGCCGCCGATCGGCACGATCAGCCCGCCGATGAGCGGCCGAAAGTCATCCGTTAATTGCTGCGCCGGCGTTGAACCTTAGCCAGTCTGCGGCGCGCTTCAATGGTTTTTCTCTTCTTTTTCACCGAAGGCTTTTCATAAGCCCGGCGGACTTTCAGTTCCTTGAATAATCCACTTTTCGACAGTTTGTTTTTCAGAATCTTAAGCGCTTTTTCGACATCGTTGTCAATCACTTTTACTTCCAAGGGTTTCCTCCTAATTTGTTTTTTAACCTGGTTGATTGCCGTTGACTTTTACATACAAAAAAAGGGCAGCACGCCACAGGGGAGAATCTACCCCCGCGCCGTCAACCACCCTGAAATTTCCAATAAAGTTTAAATCACGCTCCTTGTCCGGAAAGCATTCCCCAATCGGGTGATTTCCGGCGGTTGCCCGCAGAAAACTTTTTCCCGCGGCGGATCGTCTCTGAATTTGTTTCCGGTCCCGTCGCGCAGTTAGGCTTGCCTATATGCGATCTCCGTCAAAATTGCAACTAAAATAAATAAATTCGTCAGATCGGCCGGGCCTGCGCCAACGTTCCCTTTTTCCGCTCCCAGTTCCAGTCGTGGCTGACATATTTTTTGACCAGTCGCCCGGCGAGCGCCTCTTCCGCGGGCGTCAGCGGTTCCGGCGCCAGGCGCACGCCCAGTTCTTCGACAAATCCCCTTTGCAGGGCCTTGCAGAGCGCCTCGGCGCTGACGGGAGCGGAAAGGACCTGGTTGACCGCCGCTACCCGGGACCGAAGCGTCGCAGCGGCATCCGTATCCTGCAACGGTCCCATCAGGGCGGCAGTCTCCACCGGATCGAAGCGCATGAGCAATGATCCGTGCTGTAAAAATCCGCCCTGGGTCCGTGTCTGCGCGCTGCCGCAGATTTTTCGTCCCTCCACCAGCAGTTCACTGCCGAAAGGCACGGAAAAACAGCAGGATTCCCGCCGTGTATGAAGCGCCGCCCCGGGATCGGCTTTTGCCAGTCGCGCGTTGATCCCCAGAAAAGACAAGCCGCGCGCCAGGCATCGGCTGATGATTTCATAGGTCCGGGAAATATCGTCGGGAAAGAGGCTTGCGGATCGGCCGGCTGTAAGCGCGTAGGTAACTTCATCGCGATGATAAACGGCCTTTCCGCCGGTGATCCGGCGCACGATGTCGACTCCGGAAGCGCGGCACCGATCGGCATGAATTTCGTTTTCCAGCTTTTGAAAATACCCGATGGACACGGCCGGACTCCGCCAGCCGTAAAAACGCAGGGTAGGCGGACGGTTGTTCCTGACGGTCTCCCGAAAGACGGCTTCGTCAAGCGCCATGTTTTCAAAAGCGTCGCCGGAACGGTAATGGAGCAGCCGCCAGATCATGGGAGGACGTCAGTCCGCTTCCTGCTGCATAATGTAATCATGGTACCCCGCCGCATCCAGAAGATCATCAAGCTGTTCCATATCGTCCATCTCAATAACGACCAGCCAGCCGGTATCGTGAGGATCGCTGTTGATGATGCCGATGTCGTCGTTGATGTCCTCGTTGACGCTCACGATCGTTCCGCTGACCGAAGCAATCAAATCCACGACCGCCTTGGTGGATTCAATGGAACCGAAGGCTTCATCACGCTCCACATAGGTGTCGATTTCAGGGAATTCGATGGACAGGATTTCTCCCAGACTTTCCTGGGCGTAATCCGTAATCCCCAGCGTGGCCATATCTCCGTCAACCCTCACCCAGATGTGTTCGCGACTGTAAAGTAGGTCTTCTGGAAACACCTTCATAACAGCATAACCTCAATATTCATTCAATGACGATGAGTTTCTTGCTCATTCCGGTCAGGAGCTCGCAGCCGTTTTCTTTTACAAAAACCGTGTCTTCAATCCGGATGCCCCAACGACCGGGATAGTAGATACCGGGTTCGACCGTGACAACCATTCCGGCCAGCAGAACATCCCGGGAATTCGGCGCCAGACGCGGCGCCTCATGAACCTCCAGACCGACACCGTGACCCGTGCCGTGAACAAAATAGCGTCCGTACTTTTCACCCAGCGTGCTGCGAACCAGAGCGTCCACGTCGGCCGCGGTTTTCCCCGCCCGAACAAACGCGATCGCCTCATCATGCGCGCGCAGCACCGCACGATAAGCATTTTTTTTTGCGGCTGTCAATTCCCCAATTGTGAACGTACAGGTTTCATCGGAGCAGTATCCCCGGTACTTGACGCCGAAGTCGATCACCACAAAATCCCCGTGGCGCAGCCGGCGGTTTGTCGGTTTCGCATGCGGCAGCGCGCCGTGTTCCCCGGAGCCGACGATCGTTTCAAACGAAACCTGCTCGGCGCCCGCCCGGCGCGCGATCCACTCCAGCTGCAGCGCCGTTTCCCGCTCCGTCCAGCCGGGCCGCATTTCGCGGGCAAGCCGGGCCATCGCCTCCGAGGCGATGGCCGCCGCTTTTTTCATCAGCGCCTTTTCCCGCCGGTCCTTGACGGCGCGAAGCCCCGACAGCTCATCGCCCAGCGGAACCAGCGTGACGCCTTTCATTTTTTTTCTCAGGTCGCTGTGCATCGCCACGCTGACCGCCGCCGCTTCGAAACCGACCGTCTCAAGGTTCAGCGCCTTGACCGCCTCGGCGATGCCCTGGTTCTGATTCTGGTACTGCAGGACCTGAATTCCTGCGGCTTCGGACGCGGCCTGCGCCGTGTAGCGGCCGTCCACCAGCAGCCGGGCGTCTTTTGCACCCAAAAGGAACACGCCGGCGCTGCCCGTAAAACCGGACAGATAGCGGATGTTGCTCATCGTAGAAAAGATGATGCCGTCGAGGCGGTTTCCGAACAGTTTTTTCCGAACGTTTTCTCTTCTGGCTTGCACGAAATGATGGAGGGCATTTGGCATGAATCTCAATCCTATAGATTATCCGGCGTTCGGGAACGCACGCCGGTTCCGCTCACAACGTCTGTGATTCTGTTTATGAAATATCGGATGTTCCATGACAATCACGGAGCCGGAAATGCCCCCGAAGGGAATCGGGCGCGGCATGTCCGGATAAAAAATTCCGGCGGTCCGGTTCACTGCAAGAGCTGCAAATACTCCCGGGACTTCTGCGCGAAAGGCGACTGCGGCGCGAGCCTGATCACCTGCGCAAAGGACTTTCGCGCGTTCGCCGTGTCCCGGATTTTCAAATACGTTTCTCCCAGAATGAAATGGGCGTCATAGAGCGACGGATCCAGCGCGACGGATTTTTCCAGATGTTCCCTGGCCTGGACCAGATTCGATTTTTTTATATAGATCAGTCCGATATTTTTTTCGATTTGCGCCTGCAGCACGCCCATTCTGTCCTGCTGCAGGGCCTGCTGATAACGGGACAGCGCCATATCGTATTCTTGAAGATTGTAATACGCCCAACCCGAATTGTACAGGGCCAGCGCGGGCGTGGCGTAAAGATAATTTTTCAACGCCCGGTCGAAAGACTTAAGAGCCTTTCCCCACTGGCCCATATCCATGTAAATCGCCCCGATGTAATTATGCGCCTCCGAATAATCGGGCTTCAGGTCGACGGCCTTCTGGAAATGGTCCATGGCCAGATCCCTCAATCCCCGGCCGTGATAAGCCACACCCAGATAGTAGTTGATGGTCGGATCGTTGGGCGCATTTTTATCCGCTTCCATCAGCTCTTTGAGCGCGCCGATGTATTGTCCGGCTTCAATCAGGGACATGCCTTTTTTAAGGTAGATATCCGCCTGCTCCCGGTGCCAGGGCGTACTGGTGCAGGAAAGCGCAAAACACTGCAGAAGGGCTAAGAAGAGGATCACCGGGATTTTCAGCTTCATGATGTCATCATCCTCAATGGCGTTTGTAGTTTCTTTCCCGCAGGTCCCGGCATAAAAACCCCCTTCTGCGTGGACGCATGCAGAGGGGTTTTTATAATGAAACCCGTGTAATGACTATTTGCGGTTGCGGCAGCGATCCGGTTTATTGAGATTCACTGTGTCGCATTCATCTTCAACATAACCGGTGTCGGACAATACCTTCGGTGTGATAAATATCATCAGCTGACGTTTTTGCCGCGAGATATTTTCCGTTTTAAACAGCCACCCCAGGACGGGAACTTTGTAGAACCAGGGGACGCCGCTCACGATTTGGTTCTCCTGCGTGCGAAAAACGCCGCCGATGACCACCGTGTCGCCGTCCTGAACGACAATTTTGGATTCCACTTCGTTTTTGCGGATCGGCGGATTCCCCTGCAGCTTTTCGCCCTGCGCATAGTCGGGTGTATCGTTTGTCGCCTTGATTTCCATGGAAATCCGGCCTTCGTCGGTGATTTTGGGTTTCACTTCCAGCCGCAGAACCGCTTCCTTAAATGTCACAGTCGCAGGCGACGTGCCGGACGCGGGCGTCACATAGGGAACTTCATCACCCTGTTTGATGACGGCTTTCACGTTGTCCATCGTCACGACTTTCGGCGAGGAAATCACCCTCCCCTGCGTGGTCGCTTCCAGCGCCGAGAGCTGCGTCTCGATAAACGTGCGCGCGCCGCCGAAAACAATGCCCAGTGTCGGTCCAAGCAAGCTGGTGGGAAAGTTCACCGCGGCCATGGTCAGCGGATCGACTGTTCCCGCTTTCACAAAAGGGATTTCGGCGGGATACGTCAGCTTCTGCGCGTTGGTCTGCGTGAGCGGATTTGTGCCGGCGGACAATCCCAGGCCGTAAGATCCGATGGAGGAGTGGTTGCCGAATCCCCACTGAATGCCGAGATTCCGGACAAAATCTTCCGACGCTTCCACGATTTTGGCTTCAATGAGGATCTGGCGCAGTTTGCCTCTTTCCGCCAGATCCTGTATTTCCTTGGCCTTCCGGTCTTCTTCCGCCTTGCGGATTTCCTCGTCCGCCGCTTTCTTAACCTGTATGTCCTTCCTCTGTCTTTCCAAAGTCATGACCGTGAGAACTTCCCCGGTTTCCTGCTTGGTCAGCCCGTGAACCCGTAAAATGGCGTTGAGAGCCTGATCCCACGGCACATTTTTCATGGACAGGGTAACATTTCCCTTGACGTCATCGCCGGAAATGATGCTCACGTTGCCGTATTCAGCCATCAGGCGCAGAACGCTTTTAATGTCCGCCTCCTGAAAATCGAGGGAAATGATCCGGTCCGTATATCGCTTTGCGAAGTCGCGCCGCGCGGATCGCTTGCTTTCCTGATCCTCATTGACGCCTTGCCCGGATACGGCGGACTGTTTCTCGCGGGCGGCGCTCAGCTTTGCTTCGATGCCGGAAATGTTAAAGTCGATGATGATAAGCTTTCCTTCCTGCCGGATCGAATAGGGTACGCTTTCCTTGAGGTTGATTTTCACATTCACCCACTGCTTGCCCGCCGCCGTCTGCTGCTGGGCCCGCACGGCCGTTACGTTAAGCAGACGTCCGACGCCGAGGGGTTCCCGCATGTCGTCGGGCGCGAAGAGATTCTCCAGGCGGACGAGCAGGCTGCTGTCCGGTTGCAGAGAGGGAGGAGACAGGGCCGGCTGCCGGGAAACCACCAGGCTGACGCGCTCCCGCCCCGGCAATTTTTCAAACAACACGTTTTCCAGATATCCCACGCTGGCGGTTTCGTTTGTAACCGCGGCAGCTTTATTTGAATCTGCGCCCGCCCCTGCGACGACTCCGGAGGATACGAATAAGAAAATCCCGAGAAATATAAAAGCGGGGATGATTTTGGATAATGTTTTTTTCATGACAGTACCTCGTTAAATATTTTTACGCAGCTTCAAAATAATTCTCTTCGTTTTCTTCCCGTCTTCCTCATCCACCGTCAACCGGTCCGCCAGAATATCCGTCACTTTACCGTTGCGAAGACCGATGCGCGTTCCGACGAAAAGCGGGTAAAATCGCTTGGCCGAATCTTCGACGACCGCGATTCGCCGCACGTCATCCCCGATGATGCCGACAAGCCGGAAGCTCTCCACTTCCGCTCTCTGCAACGGGAAAATGGACTCCGCCTTCGTCTGCTTTTCCTTCTTAACGGCCTTCACCTCAACGTCCATAAACGGTTTGAACGGGTCGGGTTTGCCCAGCGGATTATAGCTGTAGGAGCTGTCCGGGGCCGGTGAACCCGCTGGGGCGACAAGCGCCGAAACCGGCGGCGGAGCCTGTCCGGAAGGCTTGGGAACCTCGGCGCCGACGGCGCCAGAAGCCGCCGCAAAAAAAATCAGCAGAACGCCCCAGACAATGATTTTATTTTTTTTCATTTTTCTTCTCATGAGTCTGCTCTTGTTTATCCACAAACATATACGTCCTGATCGTACAGGAGGTCGTAAGAAGATGTCCCCGTCCCTTGACGTCCTTGCGGTCGCCCATGGAAATTTCGGACACATTGACAATCCGCGGCAGTTTGGCTACCTTTTCAAAAAAATGCAGCGTATTTTGGAAATGCCCCGTCACCGTGACTTTCACCGGAATCTCCTGGTAGAACGGCTCCGGTTCCGCCGGTTTCTTGCCGTCTCCTTTCGCCGCCTGCTTCTTGGGCGCTTCCGTTTTCTGGTCGGACGGTTTCAGCAGCGCCGAAACCGCCGGTGTATCGAGCTCCGCCTGATCCAGGGTTTTGGCCACGGCGACCTGCGGTTCAAACAACACAAACTCAACATCCGCTTCCCGGCCCGCCAGGGCAACGGAATGAAAAAGGCCGGGGATTTCCCGCTGATCGGGAAGTTTTAACAGGGCCACTTTGTAATTTTCCTCAAGCGCTGCAACTTCGGCTTTGTACTTGTCGTACTGCAGGACGATTTTTTCCTTCTGCGTGATCTGCGACTGGATGTCCTGCAAATCCTTTTCCAGCGTCGCTTTTTTCGTCAGGACATCCGATAAAAAGTAAAAGTAATACAAGTAGCCGATGATGAAAACCACCAGAATGACGATCAGGGCTTTGGCCTGGGGGGACAATTTTTTGAGATCATTGATTGTAATGGCCATACGTTAAAACCCCTTTTTCATTTTACAGGAAAAAATAAAACGTTGCAGGGTGACGCCGGCCACATCCGTTTTCTTGGAGGAAACCAGATCAACCGACTGAATGGGAGAAAAACCTTCTATGGTTTTCATAAAATTTGCGGCGGCGATATTGTCCCGGCCGATGCCCTCGATGGTCAGACTGTTTTTACTCTGCGTTATCTTCACCAGCCAGATATCTTTTTGCGGCACCAGCATGGCCAGATCATCCAGTGTTTTCACCGGCAACAGGCGGTTCTCTTCCAGTTTGGCGATCACAGCGAGCTTCAGCTGCAGTTCCGCCTTTTTAAGCTTGAATTTTTCCAGATCGCCGACTTTTTCATTTAAAATCTTCAACGTCCGCTGGGATTCCGCCATTTTTGCTTCCAGGTCTCGAACCTGGGACACCATATAAATCTGCAGCCAGACCAGACAAAGGATAAAGAGGATGAAAACCCCCACGATAATGGTGATCTGCCGGGACAGATTTTCTTTCTTTTCTTTTTCTCGGTAAGGTAAAAGATTAATCTTAATCATTTATCACCTATTTTTCTCAAACCCAGCCCGATGGCCACGGCACCGAGAGTCTTGATGCTTTCGATCTTCCCCGCATCAATATTCTTTTTGTTGTATCCGATTTTTAAAAGAGGATTGATGACATCCGTCTCGATGTTCAGCCGCTGGGACATATGGCCGCTCAGCCCCGCAATTCTTGAAGATCCGCCCGAGAGATACACGCGCTTGATGTAGTCGCCGCCGAAGGTTGAACGGAAATAATCGACGGATCTTTCGATTTCCGCGCAGATCGGTTCGGCGCATTCCAGAATAGCGTTTCTCAGATCGAGGTTCTCCTGCTCGCCGCCGGGAACGCCTTCAATTTTCATCCGTTCCGCTTCTTCCGGCGACACGCCGTATCTGTCCTGCAGTCCTTCGGTGATGGCATTTCCCGCGATCGTAAAATCCCGGGTAAAGATGGACATGCCGCCCTTGATCACATTGATGTTGGTCAATCCCGCGCCGATGTTGACGATCACCACGATTTCATTTTCTTCGAAGTCGTAGTTGGCTTCATACATCGTCTCCAGCGCAAAGGAATCCACGTCCATGATCAGCACCGTGAGGCCGGCCGCCGTAATCGCATCCAGATAACTGTTGACGTCCGTTTTTTTGGCTGCGACGATGATGACATCCATTTGATTGGGGTTGTACTCGTTGTCCCCGAGAATCTGAAAATCAAAATTGACGTCATCCATATTGTCGAAGGGAAGGTATTTCCCCGCTTCGTCGCGGATGAGCTCCCGCAGGTCGGCCTCTTCCATTTGCGCCAGGGTGACTTTCTTGACAATGACGGAACTTCCGGAAAGTGAGGTGACGATTCCTTTTCCCTTGCATCCGGAATTATGGAAAAGTTCCTTGATACTCGCCGACAGGGCCGCTGCGTCCTCCAAAACGCCGTCCACGATGATTCCCGGCGTTACGGGAATCTGTCGGAACCGGTTGAGAACATAGCCATGGGACGTGCTGATGATCTCCGCAAGCTTCAGAGAATTAGAACCGATGTCCAAGCCGACCAGTTTCTTCGTTCCGGTAAATAATTCTTTTATATCCATCAAAGCACCGAATAAGTCGTTTCTACCTTATGAACAACCTGTCCCTCATTTTGCCATCCTGTATACAATATCTCCTTTTTTCACCATGCCCAGTTCATTGCGGGCAATGGTTTCAATGTATGCCGGATCACTTCTCAATAAATGGATCTTTTTTTCCAGGTCCTTGTTGAGGACCGTCAGATGATCGTTTTCCGCCTTGAGCTGGGCCAGTCTGTTATTCATTAAGTAATTATCAACGATCCCCCGGTTCCCGAAGGTAATTAAGAGCGCCATGAGAAATAAAAAGGCTACTAAATACCTGCCTATCTTCATTGATAATCAAATCCTCCCGACACAAGGCGATCCACCCGCGCGCCCCCTATTGCGGGAAGACGTCTTCGTGTGATTTTTGCAGGGCCTTGGCTACCTTTAACTCAGAGTTTTTTCTCGTGGGCAATCCTTTTTCCATTTTGGCCACTGTCTGCGGCGTTAATCCCGCCTTACGGGCCAGCTCGGAAATGCTGAGCGGAATGGACTCTCGATACTTTTTTACTCTATTTTTCTTGATATTTTCCATAAAGACTTAAAGCAATTCCTTTACTGTTTGGCTCCAAAAAACTACAAGTAATGGAAATTGTCAAGAAAAATATTAACAATTATTAAGATTAATTAATATTAATTAATCTACGCTGTGATAATATGCCGTCACAAAAAATTTGTCGATCTCTTTTTTCAAAACATTAAGCAAAAAGGATATTTATGTGATATTCGTCACCGCCGCAGCCGGACAACCGCCGCAAAACCTCTCCCCATGGGGAAGAGGCGCGGGTTTATCCGCTGTTGTTCCTGCGGTGGATCAAAAAGGGATGGAAGGAAGATTCTGCTGCGGTTCGCCGAGGAGAAATTTGCCGCCTTCAATCCAGTCCTTCAGCAGATTGGCAATCTGGCCGGCCTTGTAATAACTGGATAAGGGCGCAGTAATCACTTTTTTATTGTCGATCATCACCGAACCGCTGCGTAAATCCCCGTAACTCACTTCCGCGACGGGCTTGGGATTGCCCTTGGGATAGTCCATGCTGTAATCGTACACTTGGGCGTAGATATCCGCATCCCGGACGGCGGTGTAGCGGGCCATTTCTTCATCGAGAATGGGAATGGGAATGCCGATGCCGACAAACAAAGAAACACCGTATCCTAAGATGCTGGCGCCTGTGAGCCACTCGGGGCTCATCTCCTTCAGGTTGCCGATCACCGCCAGAGTGCCCGCCCCTTCCTTGGGAACGCCGTTCGCGGACCTGGCCGCGTGGGGATTGTGCTGTGTGCCCGGCCAGGCGACAAAGCCCTGGGCGCCGCCCAGGAAGATCCGCGTTCCGACGCCGATCGTCCGGTAGTAGGGATCGTTGAACAGGGGACTGAGCTGGCCTGACGTCGCGTAAGATGCGTTGGCCATGCGCGGACGCAGAATGCCCATGTAAGTGTAAATCGTCGTGTCGGAGAGGTTCACGGCGCAATTATAGTTTTGATAGGCGTTGCGCGGATTGAACAGGAAGGCGTCCCGCAAGT
Organism: Deltaproteobacteria bacterium; assembly: GCA_012729055.1. Taxonomy (GTDB): domain Bacteria; phylum Desulfobacterota; class Syntrophia; order Syntrophales; family Smithellaceae; genus UBA8904. The sequence continues at coordinate 108,708 of JAAYDW010000056.1, read as the reverse complement.
CGTTGATGGTGATGTTTTTCTCGAATTTGCGCGCCGGATAACAATCCGTCCCGTATCCCTCGGCACGCAATTTGACGACGTTGCCGGACACCAGATCTTCGATCACGTGACCGCCGCCGTAATTGAATTCGCCGGGATACACGCTGTTTTGCGGGTCGCCCTCGACGACTTCCGTCGCGCCCAGATAGCAGTCGACCGCCGCAATGCCGCCGTAGGCGGGCACGTCGTTGAGCCAGACGCGGGACGCCCGAATGCGCGGCGCCGTATGGCCGAAATTCAGAAAGGCGCCCGAGGAGCACATCGCGCCGAAGGTTCCGGTCGTGACGACATCGATGCGGCGGGCCGCCTCGACCTCTCCGTGACGTTCCACCACATCGATCATTTCCTCGGCGGTGACGACCACCGCGCACCCTTTTTTGATCTTTTCGTTGATTTCCTGAAAAGTCTTTTTAACTTTGAATTTTTTCATGAACGTTTACTTGCCGCACTTTATTTTGATGATTGCATATCACTGTTTTGGCGCAAATGCAAAACACGTCCCGGCCGCGTTTCAGGTGTGTCCGAAGCCGCCCTGCCCCCGGGCGGTTTCCTCCAGGACGGTCGACTCGATCCACTCGGCCCGGCAGACGCGGGCGACAACCATTTGCGCGAGGCGCAGACCCCTTGTTACAACGAACGGGGCGGCGCCGTGGTTGATGACGATGAGCGCGATCTCACCGCGGTAATCTGCGTCGATCGTTCCGGGAGCGTTTAAAAGCGTCACCCCCTGATGCAGCGCCAGGCCGCTGCGCGGACGAATCTGCGCCTCATAGCCTTCCGGCAGGGCTACGGCGATGCCGGTCGGAATTTTTCTGCGCCCGCCGGGCGGAATCGTTTCGTCCGCGGCGACAGCCGCAACGAGGTCCATTCCCGCCGCCTGGTCGGTCATATAGCGGGGCAGCGGGAGATCCTCGCTGCCGGCAATTCTCTGAATATGAACTTTTATGGTTTTCATGAAACACTGGAAATTCATTCCGCGCCGGCAGACGCCCGGCGCGGAATGAAGGTCTCTCGCCGATGAGCAGCTACTTGATTTCCGCGCCCAGCGCTTCTTTCCGGCTGAGACGGATTTTGCCCTGTTTGTCCACTTCCAACACTTTGACCATGACTTCGTCGCCTTCCTGCAGAACATCCGTGACCTTGGCGATTCTTTCCTTGGCGATCTGCGAAATGTGCAGCAGGCCTTCCGTTCCGGGAAGAATTTCGACAAACGCGCCGAAATCGACGATTTTCTTGACGGTGCCGCGGTAAATCTTGCCGACTTCCGCTTCTTCGGTAAGCCACTTGACCATCGCCACGGCACGGGCCGCCGCTTCGGCGTCGGCGGACGCAATCGTCACCGTCCCGTCGTCTTCCACGTCGATGGTGACGCCGGTCTCGCTGATGATCTGGCGGATGTTCTTTCCGCCGGAGCCGATGACGGTGCGCACCTGGTCTTCCTTCACCTTGACGGTGGTGATGCGCGGCGCATAGAGCGAAATATCCGAACGCGGCGCGGACAGGGTTTCACGAATCTTGCCGATGATGAACAGGCGGCCGTCACGGGCCTGGGCCAACGCCTTGCGCAGGATGTCCTCCGTCAGGCCGTCGATCTTGATATCCATCTGCATGGCGGTGACGCCTTTCTCCGTTCCGCAGACCTTGAAGTCCATATCGCCGGCATGGTCTTCATCGCCCAGAATGTCGGACAGAATGACGACGTCGTCGCCTTCCTTGAGCAGCCCCATGGCAATGCCCGCGACGATATCCCGCACCGGCACGCCGCCGTCCATCAGACACAGAATGCCGCCGCACACCGTCGCCATTGAGGACGAGCCGTTGGAGGAGAGAATCTCGGAAACGATCCGGATCGTGTAGGGAAACTGCTCCGGCGGCGGAAGCACGGGAACCAGCGCCTTGCGCGCCAGCGCGCCGTGGCCGATTTCCCTGCGACCGGGCGACCGAAGCGACTTGGCTTCGCCCACGCTGTAAGGCGGAAAATTATAATGCAGCAGGAAGGAGCGGTGTTCCTCGCCGCTGACGTAGTCCATGCGCTGTTCATCCGAGGAGGTTCCCAGGGTGAGCGCGGTCAGCGCCTGCGTTTCTCCGCGGTTGAAGAGAGCCGATCCGTGGGCGCGCGGCAGCACGCCGACTTCCGAACTGATCGGGCGGATCTCGGTCGACAAGCGGCCGTCGATTCTCTTCTTTTCCAGCAGGATCATGTCCCGCAGAATGCGCGATTCCAGATGTTCGATGACCGACGCCACTTTCTTGGCGAGAGCCGCGTCTCCGTCACTGATGCTCTTGATTACCGATTCCCGCACCTCGGCCAGTTTGGCGTAGCGCTCCAGTTTGCGCGGCATGCCGTAGCCTTCCTTGAGCCCCGGCAGAGCCGCCTCGCGGATGCGCGCGATGAACGCCTCGTCCGGCGTTTCTTCTTCCACCGACCGCTTGGCCCTGCCGACCTGCTTCCGCACCTGATCCTGCAGATCGATCACCGGACGAACGGCTTCCAGACCGAATTTGATGGCATCGACAATGACGTCTTCCGGCGCTTCCTTGGCTTCGCCTTCCATCATCACCAGTTCCACGTCATAGGGACGGCCCGACCGGCTCGGTGTGACCTTGCGTCCCACCAAAAAGAGGTTCATTTCGCTTTCCTGCATTTTTTCCGCGGACGCATTGGCGACCAGTTCGCCGTTGATCCGGCCGACGCGCACGCCGGCGATCGGCCCCTTGAACGGAATGTCGGATATCCCGAGCGCGGCGGACGCGCCGATCATGGCCGCGACATCCGCGTCGTTTTCCTTGTCCATCGACAGCAGCGTCGCCACCATCTGGGTTTCCGAATAATAGCCTTTGGGGAACAGGGGACGAATCGCCCGGTCGATGATGCGCGACGTTAAAATTTCACGCTCGTTGGGCCGCCCTTCCCGCTTGAAAAAACCGCCGGGAATTTTGCCGGCGGCAAAAGTCATTTCCTGATAATCCACGGTGAGCGGCAGAAAATCGACGCCCTCTCTCACGCTTTTCAAAGAAACGGCCGTCACCAGCACCACGGTGTCCCCGTAATAGACCAGCGTGGACCCATCCGCCTGCGCGGCTACGTAATTGGTTTTGATTGTAAAATTTCGCCCAGCGAAATCTGTACTAAATACATTACTCATTAAATTTCCTCCACCTTGTTAGGTTGTTGTTGTCCGGAACAGGAAAGGAAAGACTCCCGCGGCAAGCTGCGGAAACCCTTCAACTTCCATGGAACATTGCGGCGCGCGCCCGTATTTGCAAAAAACAGGCGCACAGACAAATTCAAGGGCGAAACGCAAAAGCCGACTGACGCAGGCAGCGATCAATACGTGTCCAATCGGGAATCCTTTTGCCTTCCGCCCTTGAATGGCTTTCGTTATTTCCTGAGGCCCAGACGTTTGATTATGTTACGATAACGCTCCACATCGTCTTCTTTGATGTAATTGAGCAACCTTCTCCTCTGCCCGACGAGCTTCAACAGACCGCGCCGGGAATGATGGTCTTTCTGATGCGCCTTGAAATGCTCCGTCAGGTATTCAATTCTGGCGCTCAAAAGAGCAATTTGTACCTCCGGGGATCCGGTATCTTTTTCGTGAAGCCGGTAATCCTCGATTAATGCCTTTCTTTTTTCAACAGTTAACACGCTTCTTTCCTCCCTCTTTTAAAATTCCTTGTCACTTTCAGTTATTCTGTGTCGTTCTCTTTAATACCCTCAGGATTCTGGCTGCCTGAGCTTTGTCGTCCTGACCGGCCAGCGCGTCGGCCGGCATCAGCATCTCTGCCACAGCCACCAGATCACCATCAGGAAGAATAAACTTTATCACATCTCCCGCCGCAAGAAAAGGAAGAACATTTTTCCGCAGCGTTCCCGCATCCGGCTGAACGCCGGCCCGGATCCGGCCGGCCAGTGCTTCATCGATTTCTATGGCCGGCATATCGGGCAGCAGCCGGGCCATCGGCAGCAGCCGGGCGACAAGGTCCTCTTTCTGCGCCGTGGACGGCTTCTTTTCCAAAGCCACGGCCATCTCTTCCGTAAAGGAACCGCTCCTAAGACGGCGCAGTCCCGCCAGACACGCTCCGCAGCCCAGCATCCTGCCGGCATCCAAACAGACCGTCCGGATGTACGTGCCTTTCGAGCAGGAAATTTCAAACGTCACGTACGGATAAACGATGCTCTTCACATCGAGCGCGAAAATTTCCACCTCCCGCGCCGCAATTTCCGGAAACTCTCCGGCCCGGGCGTACCGGTACAAAGGTTTCCCTTTGTATTTAAGCGCCGAATAGGCCGGCGGCACCTGCCGGATCCGGCCCACCAGCCGTCCCAGCGCCTGCCGGATGTCTTCTTCCGGCGCCTGCCGGTCCGATGTCTCGGTCACCTGCCCTTCCGTATCCTGCGTATCGGTCTCGACTCCCAGCAGCATGGTGGCCAGATAGGTTTTGCGCTGTGCGGTCAAGAACTGAGCCAGCTTGGTCGCCTCGCCCACGCAAACCGGCAGCACGCCGGTTGCCAGCGGATCGAGCGTTCCGGTATGTCCCGCCTTCCGGACGCCCAGTATCTTCTTCACTTCGCTCACGACGTCGTGGGACGAATACCCGGCCGGCTTGTCAATCACCACGATCCCGTCCATAAACGCCTATAACTCTTTCACGGCCTGTCGCACCCGGGCCTTGATTTCAGCCAGATCACCTTCGATCCGGCAGGCCGCGGCGTTGATGTGCCCGCCGCCACCGAAGCGCGCGGCGATTTTTTCCACGTTCACTTTGCCCTTGGACCGCAGGCTCAGCTTGAACTGGGTGTCGCCGATCTGCGAGTACACCATGGCGATGGCGACGTCTTTCACGGTGCGGGGAATATCGATAAAGCCGTCCGTGTGTTCCATGCTCGCGCCCGTCTGCCGCAGATGATCGAAGGTCACGACGAGGGAAGCGGTTTGCAGCTCCAGATCGAGCTCCAGCGTCTCCAGCACCCGGGACAGAAGCTTCAGTTTGGCCGGCGGATCGCTTTCGTAAATATTTTCGGAAATCCACTGCGGACTCGCGCCGCCTTGCACCAGATCGGCCGCCGCCCGAAGCGTATCGGGATGCGTGCTCGAATAGCGGAATCCGCCCGTATCCGTAAGAATCGCCGCGTAGAGATTCGTGCAGATCTCTTCGGTCAGCTTCACGTGCATCTTGCGCATCAGACGGTAAAGCAGCTCTCCTGTGGAGCTGGCCTTCGGGTCCAGAAGCCGCAGTTTGCTGAAGCCGCCGTTGGACACGTGATGATCGATGTTGATCAGCGTCTTTATTTTCATCACGTCGGCGGCGATTTTCCCCACCCGCTCCAGTTCGGAGCAGTCGAGAATGAAACCGACATCGTACCTCTCGAGATGGTCCAGTTCCGACACGATGGTTTCAGCGCCCGGCAAAAACCGGTAATGGCCGGGCGTGGCGTCCTGGTTGTAAATTACCGCTTCCTTGCCCAGATCCCGCAACATCCAGGAAAGCGCCAGTTCCGAACCCAGGGCGTCGCCGTCCAGCCGGACATGCGCCGTGATGAGAAATCTTTCTCCCGAAGAGATGGCTGAAATGATCTCCTTAATCATGCTTTTCTTCCTGTTTCGCGATTTGAACCAAAAGCTTTTCGATCCGGTTGCCATAGCCGAAGGATTTGTCGTGAACAAACACGATGTCCGGCACAAAACGCAGCTGCAGGCGGTGCCCCAGCTCCCGGCGCACAAATCCCCGCGCCCGGGTCAATCCCGCCTGAACCTCTTCGTTCAATTCATCCTTGCCCATCTCGACAAAATAAATCCTGGCGTTGCGGAGGTCATCCGTCACCTTGACCGCCGTGATCGTCACGGCGTGCAGACGGGGATCCTTGACCGTTTTGAGCAAAATGTCGGACATTTCCGCCAGGATCAGCTCGCCGACTCTGTCCGCCCTTTTAAAATTCATCGTATTTACCTGCTTCCCAGTCCGGCGTCTCCGACAAATCGGAAACCGTCATTACTTCAATTTTGGAGCTCAACACCTCGGCCACCTGTAAATCCTCGATGAACTTCAGCAGATGATCGACCTTGCCGCTGATGTAGCGCGGCTCATTGCCGGTAAGCGCAAACCCGATTTCGGCAAAGCGGTGAAGATCCAGATCGCCCACCTGGGCAATGGAAACGTTGAACGCATTTTGCGCGCGTTTGATGATCTTGTTCAAAACGCTCCTTTTTTCCTTCAAGGAACCGGACTCCGGAATCCGCAGCCTTATGATGCCGTAACCGATAACCATACTTTTCTTTTTGTGGGCCGTCCGCCTAAAGCTTTCTCTCCAGCGTTTCCATGATATAGGCTTCGATCACATCCCCCACATGGATGTCGTTGTACCCCTCGATGCCGATGCCGCAGTCGAATCCGGCCAGCACCTCCCGGGCGTCGTCTTTAAACCGCTTCAGCGACAGGAGTTTGCCGTCGAAGACAACCACGCTGTCCCGCACCAGTTTGATCGAGGACGCGCGCGTGATTTTGCCATCCAGCACATGGCAGCCGGCAACGATGCCGACCTTGGGCACACGGAAGAGCTCGCGGACTTCGGCGCGTCCCTGCACCACTTCTCTGTATTCCGGCTCCAGGAGGCCCTCCATCGCCGCCCGCACATCCGCGATCACATTGTAGATAATATCATAGAGCTTGATTTCCACGCCTTCCTGCGCGGCCAGTTCACTCACGCGGGCGTCCGGACGGACGTTGAAGCCGATGATAATCGCGTTGGACGCGGAGGCCAGCATGACGTCCGTTTCGCTGATCGCGCCTGTCGAGCTGTGGATCGTCTTGATCTGCACGTCTTCAGTCGAAAGCTTATTGAGCGCGTCGGAAATCGCTTCAATGGATCCCTGAACGTCGGCTTTGATGATCACGTTCAGATCCTTGACGCCTTCCTTGATCTTTTCATACAGCTGCTCGAGCGTGATCTTGGACGACGCGGAAAGCTCTTTTTCGCGCGTCTTGCGGATCCAGTATTCGGCGATGCCGCGGGCCTTCTTTTCGTCTTCCACGCCGATGAATTCACCGCCCGTCTGCGGCACGCTGGAAAATCCGATGACTTCCACCGGCATGGCGGGTCCGGCTTCCTTGACGCGGCGCCCCTGGTCGTTGATCATGGCCCGGACACGGCCGAACTCGGTCTTGGACACAAACGCGTCCCCCTCGCGCAGCGTCCCCTGCTGAATCAGCACGGTCGCCACCGGGCCGCGGCCGCGGTCCAGTTTCGCTTCGATGATGACGCCGCGCGCCGAGAGCGTGGGATCCGCTTTGAGCTCCAGCACGTCCGCCTGCAGCAGGATCATTTCCAGAAGCTCTTCGATCCCGATTTTCTTTTTGGCCGACACTTCGCAGAAGATCGTCTCGCCGCCCCACTGCTCGGACAGGAGGCCGTGTTCGGTCAGCGCCTGCTTGATCTTTTCGGGATCCGCCCCCGGCTTGTCGATCTTGTTCACGGCCACGATGATCGGCACGCCCGCCACCTTGGAATGGTTGATGGCTTCAACGGTCTGATCCATGACGCCGTCGTCCGCCGCCACCACCAGGACCACGATGTCCGTAACCTGGGCGCCGCGCGCACGCATGGCTGTAAAGGCTTCATGGCCGGGCGTATCCAGGAAAACGATGTCGCGGTCGTTGATGTGCACATGATAGGCGCCGATTGCCTGCGTAATGCCTCCCGCTTCGCCGTCAATTACATGCGTCTGACGGATCGCATCCAGAAGCGACGTTTTGCCGTGGTCGACGTGGCCCATGATGGTGACAATCGGGGCTCGGGGCTTCAGGTTTTCTTCCGCGACCTGGGGCCTGAGCAGCGTCTCGTCAAACTCGAGTTCCGCTTTTTCCACCTGAAAACTGAATTCGGAGGCAACCAGCGTGGCGATATCAAAATCGATGGACTGGTTGATGGTGGCCATCACGCCCATACCCATCAGTTTATTGATGACGTCGCCGACCTTGACGCCCATCCGCTTGGCCAGTTCTCCGGTCGTGATCGTTTCTCCAACGCGGATGCGCCGCTTGATGGCCTTGGGCACCGTAATTTCGGTTTTCCGCATTTTAACGGGAGCGGCCTTCTTGTCTTCGCGCCATTTCGTGAACACCACTTCCCGGTCGTCATCGACCTTTTTCAGCTTCTTTTCATTTTTCTTGTCCAGCGTCTTACGGCGGGGTGCTTCCTTTCCCTCCTCAATGAAAACCTCAACCGGTGCCTTGCCTTTTTTCTTGGGCTTCTCGAATTCCCGCTTGATGATTTTTTCCGCCGGGGGCACAGCGGCCTTTTCGCCCGGCTTCAACGCCGGTTTGGCCGGCGCCTCTTTCTTTTCCTCCGGTCGGGAAATTTTGTGCCGCGACATCATCGGCGGACGGACCGGCAGAATCACCGGCGGCTGCCGGGGCTTTTCCGGCGCCAGCGCCGGATGCAGAGGTTTTGCCTCCTGGGCCGTTTCGGCAGGCGGGACCGCCCCAGCGGGCGTGGCTGCGTCGGAAGCGGCCTGTTCAGACGGCGGGGCTTCCATTTTGACTTCAGCAGCGGGTGCGGCCGGTTCGGCCGGCGCCTCCCCCGCGGGCGTAACCCCTTCGGCAACCTCCGGAGCGGCAGTCGGAATTTCTTTTTTCAGCGCGGACGGAGGCGCAGTCCTCTCCTCTTCCGGCGGCTTTTCTTCTTTTTGCTCCGCCTCTTCTTCGGGGGGAGGAGCCTCAACCGGCGCGCGCACCGCCCGACGGCGGATAACGGTGGTCGTGATTCTTTCCTCGACAATTTGCCGCGGCGACGGGGCCTGGAGATCCTCTTTGACCCTCTCGATCTCGTGCTCTTCCAATGTGCTGGCATGGGATTTGACCGTGATGCCCAGCCTCTCCAGATGGGCAATCAGATCCTTGTTTTCCAGACCAAGCTCCTTGGCCAACTCGTGAACTCGCTTTTTCGCCATTCCCGAAACTCCCTCAAGTCAAATAGTGGATCCCTGAAAAAAAACTACGCCTTATTTTTTTCGCTCGTTTCTTCATCCAGCAACTTGATGGCCTGCGCAATCCATTCCGTCGCCGTCTTTTCCCCCACGCCGGGAATCGCAGAGAGCGTTTCCGGCTCCATCGCCGCCAGCATCGCAATGCTCCTGATGCCTTGGTCGGACAACTTTTCGGCCATGGCCGGCCCGATGCCGGGAATACGGGTCAGCGCCATGTGTGTGTTCTCATCCTTTTCAGCCGCCATGGTTTCGCTCTTCACGTCGATTTTCCAGCCGGTCAGTTTGACCGCCAGGCGGACGTTCTGTCCGTTTTTGCCGATCGCCAGCGACAGCTGGTCGTCGGGAACGATCACGGTCATCGCCCGGTTTTCTTCGTCGACGAAAACGCGGTTGACCTTGGCGGGCGACAGGGCGCTCGAAACGTATTTGGCCGCGTCCTCGGTGTAGGGAATAATATCAATTTTTTCACCACGCAACTCCTGGACGACGCTCTGCACGCGCGTGCCGCGCATGCCCACGCAGGCGCCCACCGGGTCGATATCCTTGTCCTTGGCCCGAACGGCGATTTTGCCGCGCTTGCCCGGTTCGCGGGCGACGCTCACAATGTCGATGAGCCCCTCGGAAATCTCCGGCACCTCCACTTCAAAAAGCGCCTTCAGAAAGGAGGGATGGGTGCGGGATAAAATGATCTGCGCGCCCTTGGTGTTCTTTTTTACATCGAAAAGATACGTCCGGATGCGTTCGCCGCGCTTGTAGGTCTCGCGATGGATCTGTTCGGCCGGGGGCACAACCCCTTCGGCGCGCCCCAGATTGACAATGATGTTGCCGCCTTCAAACCGCTGCACGAAACCGTTGATCAGTTCGCCCTTGCGGTCCTTGTACTCGTCGTAAATATTGTCGCGCTCCGCGTCCTTGACGCGCTGAATGATGATCTGTTTGGCCATCTGCACGGCGATCCGGCCGAAAGAACTGGTTTCGATTTTCATCCCCAGCGAATCGCCGGGTTCGGCGCCCGCATCGAGCGTGCTTCGCGCCTCATCTTTGGAAATCTGTGTTTCGGGATCGAGCACCTTGTCGACGACCGTTTTGAACTGGAAAACCTCGATTTCCCCGGCGTCGTCATTGTAGTGGGCTTCGATATCCACGTTCTGCCCCAGTTTCTTGCGCGCCGCCGTCAACATTGCGGCTTCGAGGGCTTCCGTGATAATCTGCTTGTCGATCCCCCTGTCCTTACCCATCTGTTCGATCAGACGTTTAAGTTCATGAAACATTTAAATTCCCTCCATTTTATTCAGCAGTCGGGCTTATGCAAAAGAAAGCCTTCAGGCGTTTTTATTATTCTGCAATCGTGGCTGTTTCATCCACCAGATTGGCTTTGACAAGATCTTTTTTCCGTATGCTCAACACCTTATCCGCCACGGCCAGACGGACAACCTTTTCTCCGTTTTCTTCCGTATAATCCACAAGTTTCCCTTGAAAATTTTTTACGCCGTCGATTTTTATGCTGGTCTTGAGTTTCACCTTGGCCCCGACAAATCTTTCAAAATCGATATCCCGGAAAAGCGGACGGTCGAGGCCGGGCGAAGACACCTCCAGGGTGTAGGGACCGTGGGACAGATCATGGACATCCAGAATGTCGCCCAGCTGGTTGCTGACGGTCGTGCAATCGTCCAGCGTGACGCCGCCTTCCTTATCCAGAAAGAGACGGAATACCCAGCGGGAGTGCATCTTCAGACACTCTACGAAAATGAGCTCCATCCCTTCGGCGGCGGCCACCGGCTCGGCCAGGCGCCATATCTTGTCCCTTAAGTCATCGTACATAATCGATTCGCTTCAGAAAATAAAAAAGTGGGCGAAAGCCCACTTCAGCATACTACTTTCCGTGATGGTCGCGTTGCACCTACCACATACCAGGAGGCATTGCAAGCATTATTTGCCGCCCCGGAAGGGGCATGCCGGCAGACTGTATAATGGAGCGGGCGATGGGACTCGAACCCACGGCGTCCAGCTTGGGAAGCTGACATTCTACCGCTGAATTACGCCCGCTCACGGGGTGGAACTTTTATTCAACCGCGCATTTTTGTCAAGGTTTTTTTGCGGATAGCCGTCGGTGGCCTCTCTTGCCGGTTGACAGCCAAAGAATTATTGGTTAAGAGGCGACCTTCGGAGAAAGTTCAAGTTCGAGGTTCAAGGCAGGGTATGGAACAATTTTGAGCAAGCAATTATTAAAAGAAATCGAACGTCGGCGGACGTTCGGAATCATCAGCCACCCGGACGCGGGCAAAACGACGCTTACCGAAAAGCTGCTGCTGTTCGGCGGGGCCATTCAGCTTGCCGGGGCGGTAAAAGCGCGCAAGGCCTCCCGGCACGCGCTGTCCGACTGGATGTCCATCGAAAAGGAGCGCGGCATTTCCGTCACCTCGTCCGTCATGAAGTTCGATTACGCGGACTGTGAAATCAATCTGCTCGACACGCCCGGCCATCAGGACTTCTCCGAAGACACCTACCGGGTGCTGACGGCGGTAGACAGCGCGCTGATGGTGATTGACGGCGCCAAGGGCGTCGAGACGCAGACGCAGAAACTCATGGAGGTCTGCCGTCTGCGCAATACCCCCATCATCACCTTTATTAATAAGTTCGACCGGGACTGCCTGGCGCCGCTGGACATCCTCGCGGACATCGAGGATAAGCTGCAGATTGAATGCTCTCCCCTGTCCTGGCCGATCGGCATGGGCAAACGTTTTCGGGGGGTCTACAACCTCTACAGCCGTAAACTCCATCTTTTCACGCCGGGCAAGGCCAGGCGCACCGACGAGGGCTTCGTCATCAGCGATCTCCATGACCCGCTCCTCGACGAACTCTTGGACAGCCAGGCCGCCGAACTGCGGGAAGAAATCGCGCTTCTGGAAGGCGCGGCCAATCCGTTCGACGTCAGAGACTATTTGAAAGCGGGACAGACACCGGTTTTCTTCGGCAGCGCCATCAACAACTTCGGCGTCAAGGAACTGCTCGACGCTTTCGTGGAAATCGCGCCGCCGCCTTCGGCCCGCCCCGCGACTACACGGACCGTCAGCCCGGAGGAAGAGGAGTTTTCCGGATTTGTCTTCAAAATTCAAGCCAATATGGATCCGGCGCACCGCGACCGCATTGCGTTTATGCGGATTTGTTCGGGCAAATTCGAACGGGGCATGCGCGTCGTGCATCACCGCCTCGAAAAGGAAGTTTCCCTGTCCAACGCCACCATCTTCATGGCGCAGGACCGCACGCACGTCGACGAGGCCTACCCCGGCGACATCATCGGCATTCACAATCACGGCACCATCAAGGTCGGCGACACCTTTTCCCAGAAAGAACTTCTGAAATTCACGGGTGTTCCCCACTTCGCCCCGGAGCATTTCTGCCGGGTCCGCCTCAAGGATCCCCTGCGCCTCAAGCATCTGCAGAAAGGGCTGATGCAGCTGTCCGAAGAAGGCGCCATCCAGGTTTTCCGCCCTCTCTGGGGATCGGACAATATTCTGGGCGCCGTCGGGGTCCTGCAGTTCGAAGTCACCATGTCCCGCCTGAAAAACGAATACAGCGTTTATGCCGATTATGAGCAAGTCGATTACGCGGCCGCCCGCTGGGTCACCTGCGACGACGTGAAAAAAATGGATGATTTTCAGAAGAAAAACCAGATCAACCTTGCCATGGACACGGAAGGCAATCTCGTATATCTTGCGGCAAGCGAGTGGCGGCTGTCCCATGTCATGGAGGAATGGCCGCTGATCCGGTTCCATAAGACGATGGAAAAAAGCTGATCCAAAGGGTTTTAAAGGAGCTCCGGCATGAAAATCGTTTCTTATCCGACTTTGGCGCCAACCCGCTTTGACATTGGTCCGGCCCGGGGCGTCGCCGGCCGCGTGGTCATCGGCAAAGACGACGGCGCAGAGCATTTCTGCATGCGCGTCTTTGAGCTCGCCCCGGAAGGGCACACACCCGCCCATGCCCATGCCTGGGAACATGAAATTTTTGTCCACGCGGGCGCGGGTGAAGCGTTCACCGACGGGCAATGGCATCCCCTCGGCCCCGGCACCGTCCTCTTCATTCCGGCCGGAAAAGAGCACCAGATCCGCAATATTGGAAAAGAGATGCTGGTGTTCGTGTGTCTGATCCCGGCGGGCGCTCCCGAACTGTGATTCCCGCAAACGCCGTCTGATGCTGCATCTCCGGCGGAAAACGAATTTTCCCGAAGGCTTCCGGACATGAGTTTTGGCAGATACCGCTACCTGATTTTTGTTCTCCTCGGCACCGCCTATCTCCTGGTTTTTTTTCACCGGCTGGCTCCAGCCGTCGTGGCCGTCGATATGATGGCCGATCTCCACACCGGCGGCGCGCTGATGGGCCTTCTGGCCTCGGCTTATTTTTACCCTTATGCCCTCATGCAGATTCCCGCCGGCCTCCTGTCGGATACGTGGGGCCCCCGGCGCTCCGTGGTGGCTTTCTTTTCCGTGGCGGCGGCCGGATCCATCCTCCTGGGTTTCGCCGAGAACGTGCCCTTGGCCATCGCGGCGCGCGTGCTGGTCGGTCTGGGAGTGGCCATGGTCTTCATTCCGACGTTGAAAATCCTCACCCGTTGGTTTGAGGCTCACGAGTTTTCCCGGATGACCGGTCTTTTGATGTCGCTGGGCGGCGTGGGGGCCTTTACAGCCTCCACGCCGCTGGCCTTTTTAAGCGACGCCATCACGTGGCGGGGCAGCATGATCGTCATCGGCGTCGCGACGCTCGCCATCTCCGCACTGATCTGGCGCCTGGTGCGCGACACTCCCGAACAGTCCGGCTACCGGCCGCTCGACAACTGTGCGGTCGACAACACCTGCGACGGCGTGAAATACGGGCTTCTGGGCGGCATCTTTCTGGTCGTGAAAAACAAGATCTTCTGGCCTATGGCGCTTTGCAACTTTTTCGGGGCCCTCGTGACGCTGAGTTTCAACGGTCTGTGGGGCGGCCCTTTTCTCATGCACGCCTACGGGCTTTCGCGGACCCAGGCCGGCGGCGTCTTGTCGATGATGGCCGTGGGCCTGATCTTCGGCGCGCCGTTCTGGAACTGGATGTCCCACCAGGTCCTGTACTCGCGCAAAAAAGTCCTGCTCATCAGCCAGTTTGCCGGCCTTTGCCTTTTTGCCCCGCTCGCTTTCTTTACCGCCGGTTTCTCCGTCCCCCAGCTCTATCTGTGGTGCTTTTTCTTCAACTTCTCCATGTGCAGCATGGTGGTGGTCGGCTATTCGGCGATCAAGGAATCCTTTCCCCTGCAGATCTCCGGCACCGCCACGGGCGTCCTGAACATCTTCCCCTTTGCCGGCGCCGCCCTGGGACAGCCGCTCATCGGCTGGTATCTGGATTCCGCAGGCGCCATCGGCGGCCGCTATCCCGTGGAAGCCTATTCGGGCGCGTTTAAAATGTGCCTGATTTCCCTGGTCGTGGCGTTTTTCTGCAGCACGCTGGTCAGGGAAACCCTGCCGCCGAAGACACCCGGGCCGAAGACGGTTCTTTAGCGCCGGAGAATCTCTTTCCTTGAATTTTACGCAAAGGGAAATTTCAGGCGGAAGTATCGCCCAGCAGACGGGAGCGGACAAGACTGATGTGGCTGCGCAGAAAATAGAACTGGTCGGCAAAGGAAGCGGGAACCTTTAACTGGTTGACGCTTTGCTCGATGTGATCGAGCCGGCCGATCAGCTCTTTGTGCTTTTCGGGCGTCCTTTCCCGGCTCATGTCGCCTTCCAGCTCCAGCAGAGCGCGGTACCAGCGCAGAATGCGCAGCCGTATCCGCCAGCGGTACAAGATCGGAAGCAGCTTGAGCCCGGGAATCAACACCAGAATCAGCGGCACAAAAACCACCAGGAACCGGTTGAGGAAGCTCGCGATCCGGAAGGGCAGATACCGGTAAAAGAAAGTCTTGCCGGATTTGTAGTAGCGCAGCGCGTCGGGACTGATGCGGTATTCATGCTCCAGCGGCGCGGGAAACTCCCCCTGGCGCTGGAAACGGCCGGCGCGGCCGTGGACTTCCGTGGCCGCCTCGAGCAGCACATCGGAAAGGGCGGGATGCAGATTTTCTCTGGCAACCAGCTCTACCGTGGGACTCAGCAGATAGATATCGTGATCGGGGATGTTTTTGCCGAAGTTGACCGATCCTTCCAGAAGCACCAGCTTGTTGAGATACCGGGTCCGGCGCGCATAGGCGTCCGCCTGTTTAAAGTGGAAAGCGGTGATCCCCGGCGTTCGCATCAGATCGCGCATGGTCCGGGAGGCGGCGGAATCTCCCATCATAAAGACGCCGTCGATTTTGTCCTGTGCGAGAAGCTTTTCCGCCTCCTCGTCGTCGATTTCCAGAAGCGTCGTCGGACCGCCGGGCTTAATGTCGTTGAGCGCCAAAAGCGCCAGCGCCAGCACATTGGTCCCCGTGCCTTTCTCGCCCACCGCCAGCTTTTTTCCGGTGAAATCCGACAGCAGGGCAAACGGCTTTGAGGCCCGGTAAAACAGGTACAAGGGTTCGTAGGACACGCTGCCCAGCGACATCAGGCGGTCAATGTTTTGTCCCTTGGCCACGCCGGACTGGACAAAACCGACATCGACTTTAAACTTCGGATCCGCGAGCCGCTCCAGATTTTCGAACGATCCCGCCGAAGGCAGGATTTTCAGCGTTATACCTTTGCGCGCCAGGATTTTCGCGTATTTCTCGGCGTTGCGCTGGAAGAGGCTGCCGGCGTCGCCGCTCGTGATAATGATGGTCGTGGGCGGAGCAAAGTAAAAAAATCCAAAGACGGCGGCCAGCAAAACTAATGTGGTAAAAATCAGGGCAGACAGTGTGGCGCCGGGCCCCAGACCAAACGTCTGTCCGAATGCCGCCGACACGGTGTGCAAGCGCACCCGCAGGCGCCCGACAAAAGACTGCTTTCCCTCGTCCTTTTCATTCGTTTGATCTTGCGTCATTTTCAAGTCCTCGCGCCCCAAGCCTCGCGGTGCATTTTTCCGCACTCGTAAGGCATGCTTCGCCTTTTCTCCCGCCTGTGTTCGGGCTCAGACATTTTATCGGAAACACCCGCCGAAGGCAACAGGCCCGCGACTCGGCCCCTGCCTTACGCGCACTTGCGGCCTCGGACAAAAGCCGCGGCGCACTCGCCCGCCACGTACCCCGTGGAAAAGGCGGCCTGCAAATTGAAGCCGCCCGTGTCCGCGTCGATATCCAACACCTCGCCGCAAAAGTAAAGACCGGGAATTTTCCGCGAGGCCAGCGTGCGCTGGTCCACTTCCCCAAGGGCTACGCCGCCCGCCGTGACAATCGCTCTGGAAAGCGGCAGCGGCGCCCGAATGTTGAAGCGCAGCACCTTGAGCGTGTCAATGATTTTATCCCTCTTTCCGGCGTCGATCTGATGCGCGGGAACAGAGGGATCGAGGCCGGCCAGACCGATCAGCGGCTCGATCACTTTTCCCGGCAGGTAGTCCTTGAGGATCGCGGCGATCCGCCGTTTGCCGAAGCGGTGGAGATCCTCCTGCAGCCGCCGGCGCAGCCTGTCTCTCGTCAGGGCCGGTTTCAAATCGATGAGGACGGACACGGGTCCCTCTTCCAGAGCGTCGACCGCCGCCAGGGACATAAGCAGAATAATCGGCCCGCCCAGGCCGAAATGCGTGAAGAGCATTTCGCCGAAGCGGCTTTCGATGAGCGGCGGACGCGGCGTCTTTTTTTCGCCCCGGCCGTAATCGCGCGCGGGAATTGCGGAAGCGTCCACTGCCGCGGCTTCGCCGCGAAAAACGCTGGCGCGGACGTTGCGCAGCGAAACGTCCTGCAGGGACCGAACCAGTTTCTGTTCCCGGACAATCAGGGGCACGAGCGCCGGCCTGGGGGTAACGATTGTGTGACCGAGCGCCGCCGCCAGGGCATAACCGTCGCCTGTCGATCCCGTAGCGGGCCAGGATGCGCCGCCGGCCGCCAGAATAACGGCAGAGGCAAGATACCGGCCGTTTGCGGTCCGGACCTCCAGGCGGCCCGAACCGGCCGGCGCGACCGAACGCACCGGCGCGGAAAAGACCGTCCGGACCCGGTGGTCCGCCAGATAACTCTCAAAAACCCGCACCACGTCGCCCGCGCTGTCGGAAATGGGAAAAATCCGGCCGCCGCGTTCCGTTTTCGTCAACAGACCGTATCGTTCGAAAAAGGCGAGAAGCTCAGGACGGAAGAAACGGGAAAAGGCCCCGTGCAAAAAGCGGCCGTTCGGACCGTACATGGCAATGAATGACGGCAGGTCGGCGGCGTTGGTCAGATTGCAGCGCGTCTTGCCGCTCACCAGAATCTTCTTGCCGGGGGCGTCGGTTTTTTCCAGAAGCACCACGCGGGCTCCCTCTTCGGCGGCGCGTCCCGCGGCCATGAGGCCGGACGCGCCGCCGCCGATGACCAGGATTTCTGTGTCTGTCTGTCCTTTTTCCTGCATGCCGTTTCTCCGCTGGATACAGCTATCACAGACAAACCGAACCGGTCAACGGATTTGCCCGCCCTTGAGATACAGGCTCGCCTGTGCTAAAGAAACGGCAAATTCTTTGACTTCAAGGAGCGGCACTTGCGCGTACCGACCCATTTCCTATCGCTCACCACGCGGATGATCCTGCAGGTGCAGCCGGTGACACACGCCTGTCTGCGGCGCTGGAAACAGCGCGCCGCAAGCATCCCGGATCCGGAACTGCGCCGTCAGGCCCTGGCAAGCATCGCCGCCAAAACATTTCACTGCGAAGGCGGCTCCCTCTACGGACTGCTCGCCGGGCCGCGTTACCAGGAGGCCATCGCCTTTATCGTCGCGTACCAGACGATCAGCGACTATCTTGACAATCTCTGCGACCGCAGCACCTCCCAGGACCCGCAGGATTTCCGGGCGCTGCATGAAGCCATGGAGCAGGCGCTTTCCCCCGATGCGCCGCTGACCGCCTATTACCGTTTCCGTCGGGAGCAGGACGACGGCGGCTACCTGGCCGGACTCGTTGCGGCATGCCGGACCGCTCTCACCCGTCTGCCCGCCTACGACCGCGGCGCAGGCTCCGTGCGCGAGCTCGCGTCTTTGTACATCGACCTGCAGGTGCATAAGCACGTCCGCCTCGACGAGCGGGTTCCTCGCCTCCGGGCCTGGTACGACGAGCATCGCGATCAGCTGCCGCCCATGAGCTGGTTTGAATTCGCCGCCTGCTCCGGTTCCACGCTGGGCATCTTCTGCATCGTCTCGCAGCTCTTCAATCCGGCGACCTCCGCCGCGCAGGTGGACGCCGTGAGGAAAGCCTATTTTCCGTGGGTTCAGGGGCTGCACATCCTTCTGGATTATCTGATTGACCAGGAGGAAGACCGCGGCGGCCGGGATTTGAATTTCTGCTCCTTTTATGAAAACTCCGATGAAATCACGGCGCGTCTCAGCCATTTTTACCGGCAGGCCCAGGCCAGTGTCGCCCTGCTCCCCGACGCCGGATTTCATCATCTTGTCAATCGCGGCCTTTTGAGCATCTACCTGGCCGACCACAAGGTGGCCCGGCAAAAGGACGTCGGGCAAATTTCCAGAAAACTTCTGCGACTGGGCGGCCTCGCAACTTTCTTCTTTTATCTGCACTGCTTGTTGTACCGCCGGTTGACCTGATTGTCCCGCCGCTCTGATGCATTTTTCTCCAACCCCTGAGGAGTTATTCCCCTTTGACGCGCCGGGCGCCGGTGACAGCCAGAAAATAAGCCTGAAAATAAATCCATAATAACGTCGGGTTGATGAAAAAAAGGATTTGCCGGCACAATGGCATGCTCATTGCTATTCCCGATCCCGAATGATCGGGGGATCGGAGTTCATGAAAAAAGTTCTGGTTTGCATCGTCGGTGTGTTTTGCCTGGGAGCCGCCGTTGTCCTCGCCGCCGACAAACCCGCCGCACCGGCTGGCCGGAGCCCCGTTTTGAAAACCAACAGCGTCAAAGCGGCCAAAATGAACGCCCGCGGAAAAGTCGTCGAGATATCCGAGACCGCGGTCAAGATCGAACGCATCATTAAAGGCAACGCGGAGATCGTGGAATTCGCGCTTGAATATCCGGCGCGGGCAGTCGCCGTCAATGATTTCGTAAAGATCGATTATACGGTTCAGGAAGGAAAATTGACGGCGGTTCGCGTCGCCAAACTGGGCCCGCCGAAAGCAACCGGTAAAAGTACGGTAAAGCCCGCAGCAGAAAAACCGACAGTCGTCACGCAATGACGATGCTTTTTTTTAGCGGATGGAGTCCCTTGCAAAAAGGGTTGATTTAAACACTATTAAATTAAGGAGGATTTTGAAATGAAGCGTTTAGTTCTGTTAGTTGTTGCCCTGGTTTTCGCACTGTCCATGACCGTTGTCGCCGCCGATAAGGCCGCCGCTCCCGCAGCCCCCGCCGACAAAGTCGTCGCCGCCGACAAGGCGCCGGATGCCGACAAGAAAGCCGACGTGAAACCGGCCAAGAAGGTAGCCAAGAAATCGGCCAAGAAGGCAGCTAAGAAAGACGAAGTGAAGAAGGAAGAAGCTCCGGCCGCTCCGGCTGCAAAATAAGTTTTTTTAACTTATTATTTCTTAAAAGGGGGTGAAGGACAATCCACCCCCTTTTTTTCTTGGAAAGCGCCGCCCGAGCGGACAACGCCGGCGTGGTTAATTATTTCTCTTTCTGTTATATGCTTTCCCCATGGTGAAGCATCTCCTGTCCAAGATCATCGCCCGTTATAACAATCTGACCGTCCGCGTCCGCCTGGTTGCGCTGGCGGTGGTGGGACTGGCTTTAACCATGGCCATCTGGGGCTATATTCAACTCACCGCCCTGGACCGGATCCTGGTCGATCAACAGGTGAAACGTCTGGAGGGCGTCGCCGAAACCGTCAGCACCTTTTATCAGCACTTTCCGACCCGGCAGGGCATTTCCACGCTGGATTCCACGCTGAAGGACCATATCCAGACGGACGTGCGCCTGGCGCGCATCGATATTTTCGACATGCGGCGCAACCAGGTCAATTATGTTGCCGGCGCCAGCCGCGTGCAGTACGAATGGCCGGACAGCATCGTCGCCGACGTGAGCGCCAGGGGCAAATCACGCTACGTCAAGCTGCAGACGGAAGGAGGCCCATCGCTGGGGCTTCTTTATCCCGTATCCGGAGAAACCAGGGATTCGCGCATCATCGTCGGCATCATCGCATTTTCGCGGGCCAACGCGGAGATCATGACCCGGGCCCGGCAGCTCCTTTTTTTCAGCAGCGCCGGCCTTCTGCTGGCCATCCTTTTGTTCCTGGGCGCAAGCTACGGCTGGCTCATCGGCCGGCCGCTCAAGACGATTATCGCCACCATCGACGATTTTCAGAAGGGGCGGTACGTGGAGCGCATTCCCATCGTCCGCGAGGACGAATGGGGACAGCTGGCGGTGCATTTCAACCGTATGGCCGACGAAATCCAAAACGTCATGGCCCGGAATCTCGATCTGACCAGTCATCTGGCGGACCGCGTCCGCGAGGAAACGCTCAATGTCGTGGAGCTGCAAAAGCAGGTGGACAACCTCAAGCAGCTGACCGCGCTGGGACACTTGACGGCCAATCTGGCGCACGACCTGGGAACGCCGCTGCATTCCATCGCGGGACTGGCCAGGCTCTTGCTGGAACGGGAAGGCTGGCCGCCGGACGTCGCGCATAAACTGAATTTGATCGTCGAACAGACGCAACGGCTCGACAACGTCATCCAGAATGTCCGCAAGGCCACCCGTCTGCCGGAGCCGCACTTTGAACGGATGACCGTCTCGGCCATCCTGAGCGAAACGCTGCCGCTGGTCGAACCGCTGATTCAGAAAAACGCCATCACCGTCGATGTGGCGAGCGACGGCTCTGCGACTTCCCTGTACGTGGACCGCTACCGGATTCAGACGGCGCTTCTGAATGTCATCCAGAACTCCATCGACGCCATGCCCACCGGCGGGAAAATTTCCATCGCCGCGCAGGACAACCGCGCGACGCGCTTCGTCAGAATTTCCATTTTCGACAACGGTCCGGGCATTGCAGCCGATCTCATAGACAAGGTCTGTGAACCGTTTTTCAGCTCCCGCAAGGAAGAGGGCATCCACGGTCTGGGGCTCGCCATCGTCCGCGACATCATCAAGGCGCATGGCGGGCGCATGGAAATGCAAAGCGCGCCGGGCCGGGGAACGTCCGTGATTTTGCATCTGCGGATGGCCGACGACTGGCCGGCTTAACGGAAATTACTTCTCTTCCTGCAGGCCGAAACGGCGAATCTTCATGCGCAGCGTTTTTCGGTCGATGCCGAGAATTTCGGCGGCCCGGGACTGGTTCCAGGACGTTTTCTTCAAGGTTTGCAGAATCTGGTCGCGCTGCGCTTCATCCAGCGGCGTCATGTCCGCCGTCTCCGGGCCCCGCGCCGTTTCTTCCGGCGGCCGGAAGCGGTCGGGCAGATTTTCCGGCAGGATGACAACAAAAGGTGAAAGCAGCAGCGTTTGCTGAAGGACATTTTCCAGTTCGCGCACATTGCCCGGCCAGTCGTAGGCCATCAGCCGTTCCATGGCTTGGGGGGATACACGCACGTCGGAATAGCCCCGCTTCCTGAGCATGGCTTCGATGAGCAGGGGAATGTCGGACCGGCGCTCTCTCAGCGGCGGAATGCGCAGCCGCACGATGAAGCGGTACAAAAGGTCAAGGCGAAACCGCCCCGCAGCGACTTCCTGGTCGATATTCTTGTTGGCGGCCGCCACCACGCGCACCGCGACGTGGCGCACGTCATGGCCGCCGATCCGGCGCACTTCGCCGTCCTGCATGAAGCGCAGCAGCTTGCTTTGCAGCGCCGTGGACATTTCCGTGATTTCATCGAGGAAGATGGTTCCGCCCCCGGCGGACTCGATAAGCCCCGGATGCTGATGGTCGGCGCCGGTAAAGGCGCCCTTCTCGTAGCCGAAAAGCTCCGACTCCAACAGGCTGTCGGGAATGGCGCCGCAGTGGACAACAACGAAAGGCTGTGCGCGACGCAACGACATGGAATGCAGCGACCGGGCGGTGAGCTCCTTGCCGGTGCCGCTTTCCCCCTCAATGAGGACGCTGGCCGGAGAATCGGCGACACGCGCGATCTGTTTGTAAAACTCGACCATCGTGGCGGACGATCCGATGAGCTTCGCCTCCTGCGCGGTCTCCGCGGGCCCGTTCATCCGCCGCTGCCGCAGCTCGCGCACCTCGAGAACTTTTTTAACCAGGGCGCGGCAATCGTCGGGCGAAAAAGGTTTGCTGATGTAATCCCAGGCGCCCAGGCCAAGCGCTTCCATCGTGGTTTCCAGCGATCCGTAAGCGGTCATCAGGATCACGGGCAGATTCGGCCACTTCTTCTGGACTTCGCCCAGAAACTGCAAACCGTCCATGCCCGGCATGCGGATATCCGACATCAGCAGATCGTAAGCGGAGAGATTTTGCGCAAGCGCGGCGAGGGCGGAGGTATAAACGGACACGTCATAGCCCTCGCGCTGCAAAACCTCCTGGAGGAACTCGCAGGCCACGGCATCGTCATCAATGACCAGTATGCGGGCTTTCATGGCGGCACCAGTCTTCCGTCGTCCTTCAAGGCAAAGCCGCCACGAAAAAACCTGTCAGCTTCCGGCTGCCCTGTCCGTCCTGGGCAAGGATCTCGCAGCGGATTCTTTTTTCTCCGTTTTCCTCGTATTTTGCGACGACCTTGCCGGTCACGGTGATGGTGGCCCGGGCCTGAGTCTTCTCGACGTCATGGAGATCGACCGGCTGCGTCATACTAAGAAAGTGGGTGGAAAACCGCCGCAGGCATTTGTTGTCGATCCACGCCGTGACGGCTTCTCCGGCAATGCCCATGATAAACATACCGTGGGCGATGACCGTTTCCAGGCCGATGGCCCGGGCAAACGTCTCATCGTGGTGCAGGGGATTGAAATCGCCGGACGCTCCGGCATAGCGGACCAGCTGCGTCCGCGTGATGGGCAAAGACGTGTAGGGGGGAATGGCGTCGCCGACCTGAATATCATCAAAGCGCGGGGTCATGCGATCACTCCCTTTCCATGAAGGTGGTGCGCGCCCGCATCACCAGTTCGCCTCTTTGATTGGTGATTTCCGTTTCCAGAACCGTCACCTGGACGAACCAGCCTTTTCTTTCTTTCCTGCCCCGGTCGTACATGTCCACAACTTTCATATTACGGGTGATGACGTCGCCGGCGCAGATGGGCGCAAAAAATTCGTAGTCTTCCTCGCTGTGCAACAGCTTGCTGACGTCTGCGCCAACGCCTTTCACCGTGCCCAGCAAACCGCCGCCCGTCCAGAAGACGAAACTGGTGGGAAACGTCGGCGGCACAGGAATGTTTTCAAAACCGGCGGCTTTCGCCGCTTCGACGTCGCGGTAGATTTCCCGGATGGAATCCGTGTCATCCTTCTGGGCAACCGCCGCGGCGAATTCGGCTATTTTGTTTTGCTCGACCCGGATGGAATAGGGGGGAAATTCAAAGCCGAGCTTCGATTTGTCAGCCAAAACGCTCCTCCAAAATGGTGATGCCGAGCCATACCACATCCCGGACAGAATTTCACGCGAATATGACAGGCCGCCGGATGCCGGACTTCCCTGAAATGCGGCTTGACACGGACCGGGCGTCGCCTGTATTTTTCATACCATGAAAATTTGCTTTGCGTGCAAAACAGAAATCTCCGGCGACCTGTTCGTCGGCCGGCAGACCCTCTGCCCGTCCTGCGGGGCATATCTGCACGTCTGCAGCAACTGCGCGTTTTACGAGCCTGGCGCCGCGAACGACTGCCGGGAATCCGAAGCCGAACGGGTGGTGGACAAGACCCGATCCAATTTCTGCGACTTCTTTCTTTTTTCGTCCGGTCCGCCGAAATCCGCAGCGCCCGCCTCCGACGCCAAGGCGAAGCTCGAAGCCCTGTTCAAAAAATAGCGGCCGCTGCTTCGCCTTTTCCGGATGAAGCTTTCCGACCGCCAGGATTCATTCCGATTGATTTTCCCGCCGGCGGGTAAGGCAGTAGAGCCCCTTGCCGGCGCGTACGGTCCGGCAGCATTGATTATCCGATCGGCACCGGGAAGGCGCCCGATCCTTTTTTTGCCATCTGTGAATCAGATCCGGTTCACAGATCAGGGGACGGGATAAAGCCACAAAATCGCAAATTTTCTCCTCAAGAAAACGCTCGGCGCTTTCCAGCGCCCGACAACCGCCGTTCAAAATCAGGGGCAGAGCGATTGCCTTTTTGATTGCTTGGGCCTCGCGCCTGAAGCAGCCTTCGCTTTCCGGACGCGTATCGTCCGGACAGGCCGGAATCCGGGCAATCGACGGATCCGTGCCGCCGGTAAGCTCGACGGCCGTTGCGCCAAAGGCTTCCAAACGGGCGGCGATCCCGGATAGATCTTCGGTGCCCGGACCTTCCGGCGGAAAATCACCGGCGTCTATTTTCACCGCCGCCGGATAATCGCGGCCGACCGCCCGGCGGACGGCGTCCAGAACCTCCAGCAGAAAACGCGCCCGGTTCTCGGCCGTCCCGCCGTACTCGTCGCGCCGGCGATTGGCGTGTTTGGCAAGAAAGGCGCTCATGAGGCGGCCGCGCGCGGCGTCGATCTGGACACCGTCAAAGCCGGCTTCCCGGGCAAGTAATGCCGCGCGGGCAAACGCATCCGTCGTTTTTCGGATATCGACCCGCGTCATTTCGCGGCAGAAGGAACCGTTTTGTCTCCGGCCGGCCGTCGGACCGAAGGCGGCCGCGCCGTTGGTCGCCGCGTCTGCGAAAAACCCCGCGTGGCCGAGCTGCATCAGCATTTTCCCGCCTTCATCCCGAATCCGTTGGGTCAATTCCAGCAGCGCCGGCAGATGATCTTCATGCCACAGGCATAACTGCCGGGCATCCTCGCGGCCTTCCGGGCTCACCGCCGTCCGGCCCGTGATGATCAGGCCGACGCCGCCGCGGGCCAGTTCGGCCAGAAGCCCGATCAATTGCGGCGAACAGCGGCCCGTCCCACTGGCCAGCCCCTCCGCGGTGGCGGAGCGGACAAAGCAATTGGCCAGAGCCATTGCGCCCAAATGTGCCGGTTGAAAAACTTTCATGTCGTTTCGCTTCCGTGCGGTCCGGCCGGCGGCTCAAAGATCATAGAGCGTTTCGTCCCTGCGGGGGCGCCGGCCGGCGGATTTTCCCTCCTTCTTTTTCGGGGCAAAGGGATTCTCCTCCGCCAGCAGATCGCCCAGTTCCGCCTCGATCCGGTCCGGATCTTCGCCTTTCTCCAGGCGGTGCAGCGCTTCCTCGAAACCGTCTCCCAGCTTCATCCCCGTGGTGTCGGACAATCTCCGCATCAGTTGCGCCGCAGCGCGCGGATCATCTTCTTTGAGCGTTTCCGCCTCGGTCGCGAGCTGCATCAGGGCTTTTTCCATTTTGCCCTCATCGACGCCGCTTAAGAAATCCCCGTCCGCATCTTCCCGGGCGCCGCCGCCCGTAATCGCCGTAAAAACGGACATCTGCCGCGCAAGCGGCGCGTCTTTGCACGTCGGGCACAGGGGAATCTTGCCGGTGTTGACCGATTTGGAAAAAAAATTGTAGATCGTGTTGCACTTTCGGCAATAAAATTCATAAATCGGCATGAGAAGTTGAACTCCCGATGTTTTTTATTTTTTATAATCCATCGCCTGCAAATATTCAAGACGCTCGACAAGCGGCGGGTGCGTATAAAAAAACAGGACATACCAGGGATGCGGATGCAGGTTGCGCAAATTGTCCTTTGCCAGGCGTCGCAGCGCGCCGATCAGCGGCCGGGCCGTGCCGGTGAGTTCCACCGCCAGCGCGTCGGCTTCACGTTCGAAACGGCGCGTGACGGCGGCGACAAGCGGTTTGAGGAAAAAACCGGCGGCGGCCAGATACACAGACGCTACAAACAGCCCCGCGTAAACAGGGGTTCCGCTGATGCCGAATGCGGCGTAAAGCGGCGGCCAGGCGACAACTCTGCCGAGTCCGTAAAACACGGCGAGCGCGGCCGGAATCAGAAGCGCCAGCTGTTTGAGCAGATGCCTCCCTTTCCAGTGGCCGATTTCATGGGCCAGAACCGCAACGATCTCCTCCGGCGTGTGCGAGGCCAGAAGGGTATCGTAAAGAACGATGCGCTTGGTTTTGCCAAATCCCGTGAAATAGGCGTTGGTGTGCCGGGAACGCTTGCCTTCGTCCACCTGGTAAATGCCTCCGGCCGTAAGACCGGCCCGCTGGAGCAGAGCCGTAATCTCTTTTCGGAGGACATCGTCCGCAATCGGCGCGAAGGTATTGAAAAGCGGCGCGATCAAAACGGGATAGAGCCACAAAAGCACGATCTGAAAAACCGCAAAAAACACCCAGCCCCAGAACCACCAGCAGCCGGGCAGCCAAAGAATGAACGCCATGAGCGCGCTCACGAGAATCGCAAGCAGAACGGCCGACAGAACGAGGGATTTTATTTGATCGATCAACCACAGTCTCCAGGTGACGGTGGAAAAGCCGTATTTCTTTTCCAGGACGAACGTGCGGTAGACATCAAACGGCAGGCCGGCCAGAAAGCCGATAAGGGCCAGTACGGTAAAAAAGATCAGCGCCTGCGCAATCAGGGGAAAAGCCAAATGGCCAAGCCGGACGGTAAGTACCGGAAGCGCTCCGAAGAGAACGGCCAGCTCGATGAGGTCGCGCGTCCGGTTTTCCCGGAAGTCCAGGCGCGAGCAATCGGCGGTGTAATCCGCCATCCGGGTTACGGTTGCCGGATCGACTGCGCCTGCAAACACCGGGGGGATGTCCCGGCCGTGCCGCAGCATATGGCGGATATTGAGCTGCTCCAGAAGCCAGCGCGCGCCGCTTTCTCCGAGAAAGAGCACAAGAAAGATGATGACGAGCAGCGTTTCCATAAAAGCTGTCTCCCGTTTTGACGCCGCGCCTCCCGCCCCGTCCGGCCAAGCGGACGGAAAACGCTACCGTCTGCGCAGAGCGTCTTCGCCGCAGGCGACACCGGCCTCATAAGCCCTGCGCAGGTGAGCTTCGTTGCGGGTGGTTCTGCCGATGTCCAGATCGCCAGGCGGTGCGATCTGGGTCACCCGGACGCCGGCCGGCGGTTCGGAAAGAAATTTCACGGACTCGTTGTAGCGGTCGGCGCGGTGCCGGAATGCCGCGACAAGCGCGGGATACTTTTTGAAATACCAGGCAAAGAAAGCCACGGCCAGCGGACTGTCCTTTTTGACGTACGACGCCGGACGCGACCGGATGACCGTAATGTCCGCCGCGCCGCGCCGGTGGGCCTCGCACACGGGCAGCGCATCCGCCACGCCGCCGTCGACGGCTGCCTCTCCCGCAACGCTGAGAATACGGCGGTAGAGGATCGGCAGGGCGCTGGATACTTTCAGATAGTGCTCCAGCGTTTCTTGATCGGGACGCAGATAAAGCGCACGACCGGTCTTAAGCGACGTGGCAACGACCAGAAAGTCTTTTTGCTGCGTTTTGAGTTTTTCATCGATCTGCCTGAGGTTCAGGCGGTAGTGCGTGATGGTCTGGTCCCACATCCAGTCCAGATCCAGCAGATGGCCGCCGCGCAGAAATCGTCCGGGGCTGATGAACCGGGGGTCGAGTGAATAGCGCAGCGTGATGTCGAAGTTCCGGTCGTTCTGACCGGCCAGATGCGAAGCCAGGTGGCAGGCGCCGGCGGAAACGCCGATATACAGATTAAAGGGATCGAAACCGGCCCGGCCGAAGGCGTGGAGCACCCCCGCGGCATAGATGCCCCGCATCCCGCCGCCTTCCACCACGAGCGCCGATCCGGATCGGTTGTTGTCCATACCTGTAAAAATCCGCACAGGAACAGTTTTGCCGCGCGCCGCCCGTCTCAGTGCAGGACGCCCCGGAATTCGGAGTGAACTTCGGGGCGTCCTCATAAAATCGCCTATGAAGCGGGTATTCGCTTTGGCGGTGCGCTTTATTTCTTATAGCTGTACCAGCCTTCGCCGGTCTTCTGGCCGTATTTACCCTGCGTGTAGAGCTTCACCACGCTCGGAGAAGGCAGATCGGCCGGATTACCGGACTCGTAGAAGTGGCTCATGCAGATATCATAGGTAAGGTCGATGCCGGTCAGGTCGTTAAGACGGAAGGGACCCATGGGATGGCCGGCGCCATAAACGCAGGCTTTGTCGATGTCTTCCACGGAGGCCACGCCCATTTCCAGCATCCAGAGGGCTTCCCTCTGAATCACCGCGAAAATACGGTTGAGCACGAAGCCGTCGACTTCCTTCTTGATGTGGATAGGAACTTTGTTGATTTTGAGGCAGAAATCCATCATGCATTTTGCCGTTTCGTCTGAAACATGGGGTCCCTGGACCACTTCGACCAGCTTCATGACCAGGGCCGGATTGAAGAAATGAAGGTTGCAGACCTGCGCCGGACGGTTGGTGGCGCTGGCAATTCGGGAGCTCACGATAAAGGAGCTGTTGGTCGCCAGAATGGCGTTGGGGGGCGCAATTTTGTCCAGATCGGCGAATATCTTGCGCTTCAGGTCGATTCTTTCCAGAACCGCTTCAATGACCACGTCTGCATCCTTGGCGGCTTCTTTCAAATCACCCGTGAAGGAGATTCTGGCGCGGGTCGCTTTTGCCTCTTCTTCCGTCAATTTGCCTTTCTGCACCCGGCCGGCCAGGTAACTGTCGACAAACTTTTCAGCTTTTTCCAAAACGGCGGGAATAACATCCGTGCTGACGGTTTTGAAACCGGACAGAGCACACTGCAGCGCGATCTGATGGCCCATGTTACCGGCGCCGACGACACATACGTTTTTCACATCTTCAATCTTCATGGTTCTTCCTCACTTTCGGTTAAATTTTTTATACGATAAGCCTCTTTATCCTCAAGGCTCTTTCATTCCCCATGCTCAAGCAAGGTCTTTTTACGGCTCCCTGCGGGACGCCCTTCCCCGGCCCCGCATTTAAAGCCGGATATTGATGAAAATTCAATGAGCGGCGAAGTTTGGTTATACTAGGGGTCAAGGAATTGTCAAGACAAAAAAGCGCAAACGACCCGCAGGGCAAAAGAAAGGGACCGGCCGGCCGCCATCCGGAAAAGGCGGGAAACGGTCCGCAGAGCTCCCTTCAGGTCCGGCCCGCGCGACGGGGCCGTACCCGGGGATAGAGCAGCCCGTCGGCGGTCACGACTGCCACCGGCCAGGCTACTCCGCGCAGGAAAACCAGTCGGGCTTCAAACCGGCCCTGAACCGGCTGCCAGTTCCGGGGCTGCGCGAATTCCATCTCCCACAGGGGCTGACCAGCGACGGCAATCCGTCCCTCGTAGGTTTCGTACTCATTGGATTCGGCATCCTTCCACCGGGAGATCCCGATTTCCACCGTTCCCTCCTGACGCCATCCCTCCCGGAGGCCGAGTGCGGCATTGCTGAGATGAGGGACTACCTGCCGGACGGCAAAAGTCAGCACCGCCCCCACGCCGGCCGCCGCATACAAAACGGGATTTTCCGTCCAGGCCCCCGCGACAACCAGCCCGGCGACGGCAAAGACCAGCGCGGGGAAAACCGCACGGAGACCTTGCCCTGAAACCTGACGGGTCAGTTCGGCAATTTGTTCGTCAACGGTCATGGGATCAATGTATAAAAGAGCAAGCCTCCCGTCAATGACGAATCCCTCCGGGACGCTTGGCTGTTCATGAAAAGCATTGACAAAAACGGCAATCAATATATAGGTAAATGAGCAACACTTTAAAGGAGCTTTTTTTTGCATGTTTGGAATCGGGTTTCAGGAGTTGATCATCATTGCCATTATCGCGCTTTTAATCGTCGGGCCGAAAAAGCTGCCCGACCTGGCCAAAACGCTCGGCAAGGGCTTCCGGGATTTTAAAAACGCCACCGAAGGAGTGACCGAAGATCTTAAAGACGCCATGAAAGAGGACGAGAAACCGAAAAAGGACGATGGCCTCAAGGATTCGCTTTTGTTGAAAAAATCTGAAACGGAAGAAGCGAAAAACGACGCGGCCGGCCGGGAAGCCGGAAAACCCTAAAGTCTCCTGCAACATCCGCCACATCCAAAACCTGCAAGACATAAACATATGGAAAACAACGAAGATCTCAAAATGTCTTTGACGGAACATCTGATTGAACTGCGCAATCGCCTGACGCGGGCGCTCATCGCCGTGGGAATCGGCTTTTTCGTCTGTTATTATTTCAAGGACTGGCTGTTCGCCCTCATCACCAAGCCCCTGACCGAAGCCCTCCCGAAAAACAGTTATCTGATTTATACCGGGCTGACCCAGGCGTTTTTCACTTACATGAAAGTGGCTTTCTTTTCTTCACTGATTCTCACCAGCCCGTTCATCTTTTACCAGGTGTGGAAATTCATCTCGCCGGCGCTCCTGCCGCAGGAAAAAAAATATGTGGTGCCGTTCGTCCTGTCTTCCACGCTGCTTTTTCTAGGCGGCATTCTGTTCGGCTATTTTGTCGTGCTGCCGCCGGCTTTCCGGTTTTTTGTGAGCTTCAACAACCAGTACCTGCAAGCCATGATCACCTTCAATGAATACCTCTCCCTCTTCATCAAATTCCTGCTGGGATTCGGTTTGTCCTTCCAGCTGCCCGTGCTCATTTTCTTTCTGGCCAAGCTGGGCATCGTCACCGACAAAATGCTGTCCAAGTACAGGAAGTACGCTATTCTGATGATGTTTATCGCCGCCGCCATTCTCACGCCTTCTCCGGACGCGCTAAGCCAGGTCCTCATGGCGGTTCCGCTGCTCGTTCTCTACGAAGTAAGCATCTTCGTGGCGAAGTTCGCGGGAAAGAAAAAGACGGCGCCGGGACCCACCGTTGAAGAACAGGAAGAATAGGAATCGCACAATGGCGCAACGTAAAAACAGGAAGGACTCCCCGGGGGAAGCCGTTCGGCTTTTTTGGCTCCTGAAAATTTTCTTCATCGTTTTTTTTGTCATTCTGCTCGTCACCGTCGGCGGAACCGCCGTGTATTACATCCTCACGCTGGATCTGCCGGGCATCGACGCGCTCAAGGACTACCGGCCGAGCATTGCCTCGCGCGTACTCGATGAAAACGACGAACTGATCGACGAATTTTTCCTGGAAGACCGGAAGATGATCAAAATCGCCGATGTCCCGAAGATCGCGCAGTACGCGTTCGTCGCGGCGGAAGATTCCCGTTTTTACCAGCACAAGGGCTTCGATATCCAGAGCATTTTCCGCGCCATGTTCAAAAACGTGGAAGCAGGAAAGATCGTCCAGGGCGGCAGCACCATCACGCAGCAGGTCGCTAAACTGATGTATCTCACGCCGGAGCGGAAGTATGTCCGGAAGTTCAAGGAGGCCATTCTCTCCTACCGGATCGACAAATACCTGACCAAAGACGAAATCCTGAACCTGTATCTGAACCAGATTTACCTGGGTCACGGCACATACGGCATCGAATCGGCGTCGACCGGATACTTCGGCAAAAGCGCCAAGGATCTGACGCTGCCGGAAGCGGCGCTTTTGGCGGGGCTGCCGAAGGCGCCCACCACCTATTCGCCGTTTCTCTACTTCGACCGCGCCAAGCAAAGGCAGATTTATGTCTTAACGCGGATGATGGAGGAGGGCTTCATCACGCCCGAACAGATGCAGCAGGCCGCCGCCGAGCCGCTCAACCTGCGGCCCATGAAGCCCAAGGACAAGGTCGCGGCCTATTTTGTGGAACATGTCCGCCGTTACGTCCAGGAAAAATACGGCGGGGACATCCTTTACAAGGAAGGATTGACCATTTACACCACCCTCAACCTTTCGCTGCAGAAAGCCGCGCGCGACGCCGTGGTCAAGGGACTTACGGAAGTGGAAACGCGCAACAAGTACGAAGCGGGCCTGGTGCAGGGCGCCCTGTACTGCATGGACACCGGGACCGGCGCCATCCGCGCGCTCGTCGGCGGCCGCGATTTCGCGAAAAGCGAATTCAACCGGGCCATCCAGTCGCGCCGTCAGCCCGGATCGGCCTTCAAGCCGCTCATTTACACGGCGGCCTTTGACAAAGGCCTGAATCCCTCCACCCGGTTCGTGGACTCGCCGATTGTGTTCGAAGATCCGTCGCAGGAGGACGGCCTGTGGAAACCGAAAAATTTTGACGAAAAATTTTTAGGACCGATCACCATGCGAACCGCCCTGGTCCAGTCGCGCAACGTCGTCACCGTGAAGATCCTCCAGGACATCGGCATCGATTACGCTACCTCCTACGCCGCCAACATGGGCATCGAATCGCCCCTGTCAAGAAACCTGTCCCTGGCGCTGGGATCATCGGGCGTGACGCTGCAGGAGCTGGTTCGCGCCTACGGCGTGCTGGCCAACGGCGGGAAAAAGGTCGCTCCTTACTTCATCCGCAAGATCGTCGACCGGACGGGTAATGTTTTTGAAGAGACCAAGCCGCAGGCGGAGCAGGTCATCGATCCCCGCATCGCCTTTATGACCACCTACGTCATGCAGGACGTCGTCGAAAGCGGCACGGGCCGCCGGGTCAAGAGCATCGGCCGCCCGGTCGCCGGGAAAACGGGGACGACCAACGACATCCGGGATGCGTGGTTTCTCGGTTTCACGCCTTCGCTCATCACCGGCGTCTGGGTCGGCTTCGACCAGGAAAAATCGCTGGGACGGCAGGAAGTCGGCGGGCGGGCCGCCGCCCCCATCTGGTTGTACTTCATGGAAAAGGCGCTGCAGGGCAAGCCGGTGGAAAGTTTCCCCGTCCCGGAAGGCATCGTCTTCGTCAAGGTCGATTCCAGAACCGGACTGCCGGCGTCGGGCGCGGGGCCGGGTACTCTTTTTGAATGTTTTCTCGATAACGCCCTGCCGTCCGACGCGCCCCAGGAGGCGGGGGATTCAGCCGCAGAGCTGTTTCGGTAAAAACCAGCCGCGCCGAGAATCGCTCTTGACAAGCGGTTTCTTTTTCGCTAAAAGAGCATCAACTGATAAGGAAGTTACTATGCTTCGGAAAAATTTGGACATCGGCAGAATTCTTAACCCGGCCATCGTAAGATTGCTCGGCGTAGTAGTCGTACGCAGGGGGCCTGCCGGTTAAGTCTTTCCAGAAAACATAAAAAGATGACAGCCGCGGGCCCCGAAAACCCGCGGCTTTGTTTTTGAAACGCAAAGCCGCCTTTTCCCTGAAAAAAGAAATCGCGGCTTTCCTGTTTTTGAAGGTATTTGGATCTTGCTAAAAGATGGAGGCGTCACATGAAACTCAAAGGCACACAGGTTCTCTTGGAAGTGCTCAAAGAAGAAAAAGTGGAAATTATTTTCGGGTATCCGGGCGGAGCGGTTCTCGATATTTACGACGAGCTCTATAAAAGCGATTTCCGGCATATTCTGGTCCGGCACGAGCAGGGCGCGGTCCATGCCGCCGACGGCTACGCCCGCGCCACCGGCAAGGTCGGCGTGTGTCTGGTCACCTCCGGTCCCGGCGCCACCAATACCGTCACCGGCATTGCCACGGCCAACATGGACTCCATTCCGCTCGTGGTTTTCACCGGGCAGGTGCCCACGGGACTGATCGGCAACGACGCCTTCCAGGAATGCGACATCACCGGCATCACGCGCCCCTGTACCAAGCATAATTTCCTGGTGCGTACCATCGAGGAACTGGCGGCGACGATCAAGGAAGCCTTTCATATCGCCCGCTCCGGCCGGCCGGGGCCAGTGCTGGTGGATCTGCCCAAGAACATCATGGCCGCGCAAATCGATTACGATCCGGCGGCCGTCCGGATTCGCAACCACGAAGCCGTCTACAAGCCGGCGCCCAAGAAAATGGCCAACGTCCTGGAAATGCTCGCCCGGGCGCAAAAGCCCCTGATCATGACGGGCGGCGGCGTCATCCTCGGCCGGGCCGCAGAGGAGCTGACCCGTCTGGCGCGACGCTACCGGATTCCCGTCACCGGCACGCTCATGGGGCTGGGATCCTTTCCGGCGAGCGATTCGCTGTGGCTGGGCATGCTGGGCATGCACGGCACCTACTACGCCAACATGGCTGTCAGCACATGCGACCTGCTGCTGGCGGTAGGGGTTCGCTTCGACGACCGTGTGACCGGCACGATCGACACATTCGCGGCCAACGCGAAAATCGTCCATATCGACATCGATCCGTCTTCCATCAACAAGAACGTGACCGTCGATCTGCCGATCATCGGCGACACCAAAGCCGCTCTTGCGGATCTGCTGCGCTTCCTGGAAGAGCACCACTACGAACCGGAAAGTGCGGCGCGCCGGGACTGGCTTGCCGAAATCGACGAATGGCGGGAAAAGGCGCCGCTGACCTACTGCCAGAACGGCGAAATCATCAAACCGCAGTTCGTCATACAAACCTTGTCCAATCTCACCGGGGGCGACGCTCTCATCACGACCGAGGTCGGCCAGAACCAGATGTGGACAGCGCAGTTCTTCGGATTCGACCGGCCCAACTCCTTCATTACCTCCGGCGGCCTGGGCACGATGGGGTTTGGACTGCCGGCGGCCATCGGCGTCAAAAGCGCCTTCCCCGACCGGCAGGTCGTCGACATCGCCGGCGACGGCAGCATCCAGATGAACATCCAGGAGCTCGCCACCGCCGCCCAGTACAACATCGCCGTCAAGGTGGTTTTGCTCAACAACGGCTACCTGGGCATGGTGCGCCAATGGCAGGAGCTCTTTTACGAGAAACGCTATTCGCATACCGACATGACCTATGCGCCGGATTTCGTGAAGCTCGCGGAGGCGTTCGGCGTCGCCGGCCTGCGCGCGACAAAGCCGGGCGAAGTGGAAGACGTTTTGCGGCAGGGGCTGGCCATGGATAAACCCGTGCTGATGGATTTCCGCGTGTCGCGCGAGGAATGCGTTTATCCCATGGTCCATCCGGGCGAATCGATCAGCCAGATGGCCCTGGGCACCCGGGAAATGATCAACTGAGCCGTCAGTTTTAAAATACCGATAACGGAGAGGGCAACAAAAAATGGAAAAAAAAGACCATATTATTTCGATCCTGGTGTACAATAAACCTGATGTGCTGGCCAGGATTGCCGGAACACTGGGCGGCAAGGGCTATAACATCGACAGCCTTTGCGTGAACACGACCACGCAAAAGGACATCTCGAAAATCGTGATGACCACCAGCGGGTCGCAGGCCACCGTCACCCGGATTGAAAATCAACTCCAGCGGCTCGTCGACGTCATATCCGTCGACGACCTGACCAACGTCGAATCCCTCCATCGCGAGATGGTGCTGGTGCGGCTGAACCGGACGGCGCAGAATACCGAGGCCGTTAAAGACGCCATCGACGCCAACAAATGGAAAGTCATTTTGTCGGGAGACACGTTTGTGATCATTGAAATCACGGGCGACAAAACGCAGATCGACTTTGCCCTGGCGCGTCTGGAACCGTTCGGCATGGCCGACATTACCCGGACGGGTCTGGTGGCCTTGAAACTTGAAGACTAACAGCAACACGAAACAACAATTCTAAAATTTTATAACAGGGGGTTTTATGGCAAAAATCAATTTTGGCGGCACAGTCGAAGACGTGGTGACCTCGGAAGAATTTCCGGTGAAAAAAGCGCAGGAGGTGCTTAAAAACGAAGTGATCGCCGTTCTGGGATACGGCGTGCAGGGTCCCGCACAGGCCTTTAACATGAAAGACAACGGGGTCAGCGTCATCATCGGTCAGTCTCCCGAAGACAAGCCTTACTGGGACAAGGCCATCGCCGACGGCTGGGTTCCCGGCCGGACGCTCTTCCCGATCGAAGAAGCGGTGGAGAAAGCCACCATCATTCAGTATCTGGTTTCGGACGCGGCGCAGATGATCCTGTGGCCCAAAGTCAAACCGCATCTGAAAAAAGGAGACGCGCTTTACTTTTCGCACGGTTTTTCCATTGTTTACAAGGATCAGACGGGCGTTGTCCCGCCGGACTTCGTCGACGTGATCATGGTCGCGCCGAAAGGCTCCGGAACGTCCGTCCGGCGGAATTTCCTCGACGGCAGCGGCATCAACTCCAGTTTTGCCGTGCACCAGGATGCAACCGGCCGCGCGATGGAGCGCACTCTGGCGCTCGGCATCGCCATCGGATCGGGCTTCCTCTTTCCGACGACGTTCCAGATGGAAGTCTACAGCGACCTCACCGGCGAACGCGGCGTGCTGATGGGCGCGCTGGCGGGCATCATGGAAGCACAGTACGCCGAACTGCGCCGCCACGGCCATACGCCGAGCGAGGCCTTCAACGAAACGGTGGAGGAGCTCACGCAGAGCCTGATCCGCCTGGTCGGTGAAAACGGCATGGACTGGATGTACGCCAACTGCTCGGCGACGGCCCAGCGCGGCGCGCTCGACTGGCGGCATAAATTCCGCAAGGCGGTGGAACCGGTTTTTGCGGAGCTTTACAATTCCGTAGCCGCCGGCAAGGAAACGGAAGTCGTTCTGCGCGTCAACAGCGCTCCGGATTACAAGGAGAAACTCAACGCGGAACTTACGGAAATGCGCAATTCCGAAATGTGGCAGGCCGGCGCGGCCGTGAGGGCCCTGCGACCGGAGAAGAGAAAGAAGTAATCCATCCGCCAGGGAACGGCCGCGGCCGTTCCCTGCACAATACAGGAGAACCAACATGCGAAGCGATCTTATGAAAAAAGGACTGGAGCGGGCGCCGCACCGTTCCCTCTTCAAGGCGATGGGCTATACCGATGAAGAACTGGAGCGCCCGCTTATCGGCGTCGTCAACTCGGCCAACGAAATCATTCCCGGCCACATCTACCTGGATCTCATCGCCCAGGATGTCAAAGCGGGCATCCGGCTGGCGGGCGGGACGCCGGTGGAATTTCCCGTCATCGGCGTCTGCGACGGCATCGCCATGAACCACGCCGGAATGAAATATTCGCTGGCCAGCCGCGAGCTGATCGCCGATTCCATCGAAATCATGGCGACGGCCCATCCCTTCGACGCGCTCGTCTTCATTCCCAACTGCGACAAGATCGTTCCCGGCATGCTCATGGCGGCGCTCCGGCTCAATGTTCCCGCCATTTTCATCAGCGGCGGACCGATGCTGGCCGGCCGGTTTCAAAACCGGCCGGCGGATCTCATCACCGTGTTTGAAGGCGTCGGCGCGGTAAAGGCCAAAAAAATGACCGCCGCGGAATTGCAGCAACTGGAAGACTGCGCCTGCCCCGGCTGCGGGTCCTGCTCCGGCATGTACACGGCCAATTCCATGAACTGCGTCACGGAGGCGCTGGGGCTGGGACTGCCCGGGAACGGCACGATTCCCGCGGTATTCGCCGCGCGGCACCGCCTGGCCAAACAGGCGGGCATGAAAATTATGGAACTGCTCAAAAAGAATGTGAAACCGCGCGACATCGCGACTCTGCCCGCTTTTCAAAACGCCATCGCCGTCGACATGGCGCTGGGCTGCTCCACAAACACCGTTTTGCACATTCCGGCCGTCGCCCACGAGGCAGGCATCACGCTGGATCTGAATCTGTTCAACAAAATCAGCGAAAAGACGGCCAACATCTGCAAGCTCAGCCCCGCCGGAGCGCATCACATCGAGGATCTCGACGCGGCCGGCGGCATCCAGGCCGTCATGAAAACGATCGCCAAACTGGGCGTCATCAACGAGAAGTGCCTGACGGTAACCGGAAAGAACGTGGGCGCCAATCTTAAAACCGCCCGGGTTCTAAACGAGGATGTTATCCGGCCGCTTGACCGCCCCTATTCGCCGCAGGGCGGAATCGCCGTTTTGCGCGGCAACCTCGCACCGGACGGAGCGGTGGTGAAACAGTCCGCGGTCGCCGCCGCCATGCAGGTGAACGAAGGCAAGGCCCGCGTCTTCGACTCCGAAGACAAGGCCATCGCCGCTATTATGGGCGGAAGGATCAAATCGGGCGACATCGTCGTCATCCGCTACGAAGGGCCGAAAGGCGGTCCCGGCATGCGCGAAATGCTCTCCCCTACGTCGGCGATCGTCGGCATGGGGCTCGACAAGTCCGTGGCGCTTTTAACCGACGGGCGCTTCAGCGGCGGCACGCAGGGCGCGGCCATCGGCCATATTTCCCCGGAAGCGGCGGAAGGCGGTCCGATTGCGCTGGTGAAGGAAGGCGACATTATCGCCGTCGACATTCCGGCCAAGAAGCTGACGCTGAAGGTGGACGAAGCGGAATTGGAGAAACGCCGCAAGGCGCTCAAGCCCTGGACGCCGGCCATCACCACGGGGTATCTGGCGCGCTACGCGAAAATGGTTACTTCCGCTTCCACAGGGGCGGTCTTCAAGGATTAGCGGCACAGCGGATGGAACGGCCGGCACGCGCCGGCCGTTCCCCGTTTTTCTTTCAGACGATTTCTTTCATTTTCAAATCGAGCTTCCAGAAGGCAAGCTCGATCCGGTTTAAAATATCGGAAATCTTTTCCTGCGTGAGCGGTTCGTCCTCTTCCCGCCAGGACCAGCGCTCCGGCGTATAGAGAATCCATTCCAGCTCGTCTTGCGCATCCGGCCGGTCTTCCAGTTCGAGACGGATACTTTTGCCCTCTTCCGCGTAGACCAGGGCATCGCTGGACAAAATATCGACTTTCCAGCCCGCGGAGCTTTCCACGCACCGGGAACCGGTGGTTTGCAGGACTTCTTTCATGTCTGTTTTCCCTGATCCTCGCCGCCGTCAGTTCCATTCCGCCAGCATCAAACCGGCGCTGATGCGGTTGACGCTTTTATTGTAATCCATCAGCCCTTCGCCGTAGCCGTTGAAATACTGAAGGTAAAAACTGACCTTGTCCGTCAGGTATTTCTCGAGTGTTTCCTTCGGCACGAAAGAACCGAAAAGCAGGCGCCCCAGCGCAAGCGGCGGAATGCTCCAGTCCACCTGCACGGCGCCCAGGTTGTTTTGCCTTAAGTTGTTGCGCAGCATGAGGGCAAAGCGCTGCTTTTCCCAGATCCAGGTCACCCACAGTTCGCCGTAACCCATATAGCGGGTGAGATCGGGATTATCGTCCTTTTCCGCATCTTCGGGCAGGCGGTACCAGGTTTTGAGCTGCACACCGAGATTTTTTCTCTCCAGGCCGATGTTGGCCACGATGCGGTTCCAGCTCCGGGAGAGGGGCCGCGAACGGCCGTTGGACTGGTGGTTGAAGCCGACCTGGACATAGCGGCCCTTAAATCCCAGAAGCTCGTAATCGGTGCGCAGGTTGACGAGCAGTTCCGGCTCGTAGTTCGTGTCCCGAAACGGCGAGGAAAAGGCGGAATTGTAAAGCTGCCAGAAGCTGAGCTGTGTATAGGTGACCCAGACATCGATGCCCTTCACGACCTTGATGCTGTCGTACACACCCGAAAGCGGCTCCTGAAATACGTCTTCCCACACCTTGGCCTTGAAGCTCAGCTGAAACTTCGCCTCGTTAAACTGCGCCTTCGCCGCCGGATCGTATTCCAGGTTCGTTTCGTCATTGGGCGACGCGTTGTAGGCCACCGGCAGAAAATAATTCATCCGGTAAGGCCGCAGCACAAAGGAACGCCGGCGGTTTGCCGGATCCAAATCCCAGTGCCGGGTCATAACGGACGGCTCGGCGCTTTTTTCCGCCGCGGTTTCGCCTCCGGGCGGCTCTGTCGAGACATGTTCAGTCTTTCCATCGGCCGGCGGGGCCTGCCCGGCCGCCAGACCGTCATAACAGCGCAGGCGCTCGGCCGGATCGCCAAGGCCGGCGCACGCGGCCAGACGCTTTTCAAGATCCGGTTCCGCCGCGGCCGCAACCGCCGCGCACACCAGCGCCGCCAGCAAAAGACCCGCCGACCAGCATCCGGATGACCGTCCTGTCCGTCCCATCATCTTGACTCCTCTCTGGAGGGAGAGCTCCGCGGACGGAAGCCCCCCGTCTTTTCATATTGAATCCCGGCTTAGCTTCTGGTAGCTTGACACTGCTTTTTTAAGCAGATGACGGAGAATAATGCAATATGGTTATTGTCCTGAACCATTCCCGCCGGGAGGATGTTTATGAAAAAGACCGTTGCCTTGATTATCTGTTTCCTGATCCTGACGAGTCTGGGCGGCTGCGCTCTGCTCAAACTGCGGGAAGATGTCAAAATCTCCCAGGATTCCTGCCTACTTTTCGGCGAGGTCATCAGCAAGTCGCCGCTTCAAAAGCCAATTATTGTCGTCGCCTACAGCAACACGGACGGGGTGATCAAAATTGCCGATTACGCCGTACTCGCGGAACCGGGACAATACGAATTGCTGGTCCAGGAAGGCCGGTATGAAATTTTCGCGTTTGAAGACGGCAACGCCTCCCTTTCTCCCGACCGGAGCGAATGGATGGGATTCTACGGAAAACCCGATAAAATAAAAACGCAGATGGGAGGAGCGGTCTTTGGCCTGGATATCATTCTGGCAGAACAAATCCGGAAGCCGGCTTCCTTTCTGACCCGTCCGCTGGCCCAATTTTCCGGCGGCAAAAGGAAGCCTCCGACATCGGCCGGCGCTCTCATTGCGCTCAACGATCCGGTCTTTTCGGCAGAAAACGGACTGAGCGGCTTCTGGGCTCCCCTGGAGTTTTTCAAAAAAACCGGCTGCAACATCGGCTTTCTGGAACCCTACGACGCAAAGAAAATCCCGATCCTGTTCGTGCACGGCGCCGCCGGTTCACCCCAGGACTGGCGTTATTTCATTCATCAGCTGGACCGCTCCCGCTATCAGCCCTGGATCTTTTATTATCCCTCCGGCGCAAGACTCGATACCGTTTATTTTCTCCTGCAGACAAAGCTCTATGAACTACACCGGAAGTTTGAATTCGAAACGCTGTATGTAGTCGCGCACAGCATGGGAGGGCTTGTTTCCCGCGCCACCCTTCTCGAAGACAGCAACTTCACCGAGTCCGTTAAACTTTTCGTGTCGATCTCCACGCCCTGGGGCGGCGAGCCGCGGGCGAAATCGGGCGTGGAAAGCTCGCCTGCGGTGATTCCCAGCTGGAAAGACGTGGAACCGCAAAGCCCGTACATTCAACGCCTCTTTGCCAAAAAACTCGATTCGTCGATCCGTTACTATTTGTTTTTCGGCCATAAGGGGGGCGGCAGTCTTTTCCGCCCCAACAACGACAATACCGTCACGCTCGAAAGCATGCTGGACCCGCGGGCGCAGGCCGACGCCCTGAAAGTGACCGGGCTCAACGAAGACCACGTCAGCATTCTGTCCAGCCCGGAAATGATAAAGCACTTTAACGCCGTTCTGGCCGGCACCGAAACGCACAAGGACAAAACGTACGTCCGCTCTCGGGGCTATCTGAACATTGAACACGCCTTCGATCCGCCGGGTACGAAAATTCCTTCCCAGATGTCGCTGGTCCTGGCGCCTTCCGGTACACAGGAAAAGGAAAAACAACTGAAGATCAATCCTTTTGTGTCCCGGCAGGAAACGGGGCCGATTGTCCCGAAAACGTACGATGTCAGCCTCGTCGCGCTCGGTTTTAAAACGCTTCCGGACCACATCACGCTGGACGTCAAGGCCGGCCAGATTACCGATGCGCGGTTTACGCTCATTCCACGGGGTATGGTGGCCAATCTCATGTACGCGACGACGGCCGCGGTCGACAGTTTCTGGGGCTTTTACAAGGAATTGCCGGAAAAGGTGAAGATCCGCTCGATTGCTTTAACGGGACCGGGCGTTTCCCGGATTCTGGCTCCCGTCGAGAAGATGACGGACCGGGAAGTTCTGGCCGCCTTCCTCGCGTCCCGGGATTTCGCCTATAAAAACTACTTCGCCTTTTTTGATCTGCAGGCGGGAGACTATGATCTGACGATCACGGCCGACGGCTGCGAGCCTTTTAAAACGCGGGTCAAGGCCACGCCCGGCGAATTTGTGCCGACCGTGCCCCTGCGTCTCATTTTAAAAT
The DNA here is from genome assembly GCA_012729055.1 of Deltaproteobacteria bacterium. GTDB lineage: Bacteria > Desulfobacterota > Syntrophia > Syntrophales > Smithellaceae > UBA8904. Next base: position 66,800 of record JAAYDW010000056.1, on the reverse strand, counting down.
GAGGAGCAGAAAGGGTGACGCTCGCGCCGCCCGCAGGAAGGAGAGCTTACGCATGAAGAAAAAAATGCTTTTGGTAAACGGGATCGTTTTCGTTCTTTTACTGGCGGTCGCATCGGTTGCAGCCGCGAGCGACCGGCTGCTTGACGATTTTTTCCGCGACACACGCCCGGAGGTGGAAAAAATCTCGGCCGATCCCGGGCGGATGGAAAAGTTCATCCTGTCGCAAAAAGACGCAAACACCCGCTTTGCCGGCGGAAAAACTCTCCTGCACTACGCCGCGTTTCGCAACGACGCGGGAAACGTCGCGCTCCTGCTTCAAAAAGGCGCGACGGTCAACGCCGCGGACGCGGACGGAAGAACGCCCCTGCACGAAGCGATGAGCTATTTTGCCTTTGAAGCCGTTTCGCTCTTGGTGGAAAACGGCGCGGACGTCAACCGGGCCGACAAGGAAGGCCGGTCTCCGCTGGCCAGCATCGTTTACTGGGATGACGCGGCAAAAGCCGTGCCGGTGGTAAAGCTGTTTATCCGGAAGGGCTTCGACCTGCAAAATCCCCGGAGCGCGGCCCTGTTGAACGACGCCCTGGCCCGCGGGAAAAAAGACGCGGCTCTTATCCTCCTGCAAAACGGCGTCCGCACCGACGACAAAGCGCTCCATGAAGCGGCGCGCCGGGGATACGAAGATATTGTGAGCGCGCTTCTCGCCGCGGGCGCCGATCCGCAGCGCGTCACTTTTCAGGCGGTTTGCGAATCCGGCGCGATGGGCATTGTGCGTTTACTCGCCCAAAAGGGGCTGAGGCCTTCCGCCGCGGATGTGGATTTTTGCCTGTATAACGGTCATCGGGAGGCGGCTGTTTATCTGAACCGGCTCCTCAGCGATGAAAAGAAGGAAACCGTCGATCTCAAACGCCGCTGCCGGTTGACGCCCGATCCCGGACAATGCAAGGCGAACTTTCGGCGCGCCTACTACGACCCGAAAACGAATACCTGCCGGGAATTCAGCTACGGCGGCTGCGGCGGCGAAGATCCGTTTGAAAGCCTCGCGGCCTGCAAAAGCGTCTGCGAGGAACAGACCACCGTCCAAAAAGCCTGCCTGGCCGCGACGCAGACCGCCATCGCGCTGGAAATCCGCCGCTACGCGGGATGGATCGATCTGCGCAAAAGCGGACAGGTGGCGGCCGGGGATCTGCCGGCGCTCGAAGCGACTCTGGCCCGGCTCAAAGAAGATCTGCAAAAATATCAGGCCATGAAACCGGAAGACTATGCGCTGCCGCCCCAAAGGGAAATGACGGCGTGGGTCCAGTCGCAGGCGGCAGACAACGCCATTTTGTACATCGACCGGATGAGCCGGTCCGGACCCTGGTATCACCTTGCCGGCATCGTCGGCGGCGACTACGGCCTGCTCCAGCCGAATGTCCGGAAAAGCGTCGTCTTTTATTCCGTTTACCCGCGCCGTTACGGATCCATGGAAAGCGCTTATGTCTGCATCGCCTCCGTCGAATGAGCAGCGGACGTTTTGCGCGCTGCTGTGTTTGGGCTGTCTGCTGTCGCTGGTTTTTTGTGCGGCGCGGGCGGACGCCGGATCCGGCGTCGCGGCCGGGACACTGAAAAATTACCGCTACGACCTGGCGTTTGCCAAAAGGCAGGCGCCGTTGAAAAACGGTTTTTTTCAGACGGGAAAAACGCCCGAGGATTTTCTGAGCGTTCGGCTGATGAAGTATTGCGTGGGAGACCTGAACAAAGACCGTCTAAACGACGCCGCCGTGGTCCTGGCCGCCTCTCCCATGGGCAGCGGCAGTTTTTTTGAACTGACCGCGCTCTACACAAAGCCCTCGGACCCGACGATCCGCCAGAGCAATTCCATCGTGCTGGGCGACCGGATAAAAATTCATGCCCTGCGGATCCGGTCTGGAAAAATCCTGGTCGATTACGACACCCACGGACCGAAGGATCCCTCCTGCTGTCCCAAAACACGGACCGCAAGAACGTTTCGCCTGTTGAAAGGGCAATTGACGGAAGAACGGAAGTAAATCGGGGGCTGGGAGACGCGTCTACGGGGTGGAGCGTCCTTCCAGGAGGATCCGGCGCACGCGGTCGAGCTCCTCGGCGTTGTCCACTTCCACGGAATCGTGCGGGGTGATGACGACTTTGATTTTGTAGCCGTATTCCAGAGCGCGCAGCTGCTCAAGCGCCTCGAGTTTTTCCAGCTTGCCCTCGGGTAATTTTGTGAAGGTGTCGAGAAAATCCCGGCGGTACGCGTAAATGCCGTGGTGCTTGTAATAATCGGCCACAAGCTTTTTATCGCGCACGAAAGGAATGGTTGCCCGAGAAAAATACAGGGCGTTGCCTTCAGTGTCACACACCACCTTGACCGCGTGCGGGTGCGAAATTTCTTCCGGCAAAACGATTTTATAGACAAGCGTGGACATGACCGCTGCGGGATCGGCGACGAGCGGCGCGATCACTTCATCGACCTGCGCCGGCTCGAAGATGGGCTGATCGCCCTGAATATTGACGACGATCGCCGCCGGAGAAAGATTGAGCGACCGGACGGCTTCGGCAATCCGGTCCGTACCGGAGCGGTGCGTCGCGGCCGTCATAATCGCGTATCCGCCGAACGCTTTCACAGCATTGTAAATTCTTTCATCGTCTGTCGCCACCGCGACATAGGGAATGGCTTTGGCCTGCGCGACCCTTTCATACACGTGCTGGATCATCGGTTTTCCCAGCAGATCAGCCAGGGGCTTGCCGGGAAACCGGCTCGATTCATAGCGCGCGGGGATGATGCAGATAATGTCTCTTTTCATTTTATTCCCCCATGTGCGGATCGGCCTTCTGCAGATAGTTTGTCACGTAATCGCGGACGGAATCCTCCAGCGCGGAAAAATCCGCCGGGCAGCCGGCCTTTTTGAGCTTGGTCATCTCCGCCTCAGTAAAATACTGGTACTGATTGCGCAATCCTTCGGGCATCTCGATGTATTCGATATTTGGCGCAAGATTCATGGCGGCAAAGACCGCCTTGATCAGGTCGTTCCAGGTGCGGGCCTTGCCCGTGCCGAGGTTGAAAATGCCGTTTATCTTCGGATGCTGCAAAAGCCACCACAGCGCGTTCACGCAGTCTTTGACATACACGAAATCCCGCAGCTGGCTGCCGTCGGCGTACTCGGGCCGGTAGGATTTGAACAACCGAACCCGCCCCGTTTCCCGAATCTGGTGGAAGGCCTTGAAGATGACGCTGGTCATGTCGCCCTTGTGGTATTCGTTGGGGCCGAAAACATTGAAAAACTTGATCCCCGCCATCCGGTCGGCAAGCTTTTGCCTCAGCGCCCACAGGTCGAATGCCTGCTTGGAGTAGCCGTACATGTTGATCGGCCGCAGCGCGGCAATGCCGGCATGGTCATCGGAAAAGCCTTGCGTCCCGTCTCCGTAAGTTGCGGCGGAGCTGGCGTAAAGGAAACGGACCTCGTGGTCGAGCGCCCATTCGGCCAGCGTGCGCGTGTAGAGAAAATTGTTTTCCCACAGGTAATCCGCGTCCCGCTCGGTCGTCGAGGAGCAGGCGCCCATGTGCACCACGGCGCGGACGTCGAACGGCACATCGTCGTCGCAGACCATGGTATAAAATTCGTCTTTATGAATGTAGTCGGCAAACCGCAGGTTCACCAGATTTTTCCATTTGTCCGACGTCCCCAGATGGTCGACGATGACGATATCGTCCACGCCTTCCCGGTTGAGCTTCCACACAAAGGCGCTGCCGATGAATCCAGCGCCGCCCGTAACGACAATCATTCTGATCGCTCCTCTTTTTTGAAATGCTTCCCCGTTCAATCGGCGATGGCCGGCGCCCCGCTGTGGGCGCGTCAGATCCGCCGGAACCGGCATTGTTTTCTGTTGACGTCGTAATACCGAACGAAGAGGCTGTCAACAGGGAAATGCAGCGTTTTTCGGCCTCAGGCGTTTTTCACTTCCGCCTTCAGCGCGCGCCGCAGGAGCTTGCCGGCCGGATCGCGCGGAATGACCTCGCGAAAGACAATGCTTTTGGGAACCCGGTAGTCGGGCATGTTTTTCCCACAATACTTCAAAATTTCCGCCGCGTCCGCCCGGCCGCCTTCCGCAAGCGCGACCACGGCGACCACCGCCTGGCCCCGGCTGCGGTCCGAAACGCCGATGACGGCCGCGTCTTTCACGGCGGGATGCCTTTTCAGAACCTCTTCCACCTGTCCCGGATAAACGTTGAATCCGTGGGAGATGATCAGATCGTCCTTGCGGTCTACGATGTAAAAAAATCCTTCCTTGTCCATCCGGGCCATGTCGCCGGTGTAAAACCAGCCGCCCCGGAGCGCCCCGGCGGTGAGCTCTCCATTATTCCAGTAGCCGCGCATGATTTGCGGCCCCCGTACGACCAGTTCGCCCACTTCGTCTGCGGCGCATTCCCGCTTTCCCGTTTCCAGATCCACAATCTTCGCGTCCGTATCAGGCAGCGGCAAACCGATCGATCCGGCCGGCCCGCCTGCGGGATAAGGCGTTATGTGCGTCGCCGAACACGCCTCGGAAAGCCCGTAGGCCTCCATCATCCTGCGGCCGGTGAGCGCCGTAAACCGCTCGTGCACCGTTTTGGGAAAGGGTCCGCCCCCGCAAATTGCCACCTGCAGCGAACCGAGCGGCCCTTTAATTTTTTCTTCGGGAAAGGACAAAAGCGCGTTCCACAGGCTGGGAACCGCCGGAAAAAAGATGGGCCGGTACGTCTCGAGCAGACGGGTGAGAGACAAAACGTCCAGCAGATCCATCCGCGGCAGAAGAATCATCCGGTAGCCTTTATGCACGCAGACGCACAGACAGGACAAGAGGCCGAAGACATGGAAAAAGGGAATCAGGCACATGACGGCCGCGTTGCCGGCGTTGTCAATGCCGATCCAGGCGTCGGTCTGCAAAACGCTCGCGACCATATTGGCGTGGGTGAGCGTCGCCGCCTTGGGCGTTCCCGTCGAGCCGCTGGTGTACTGGAGCACCGCCGCGTCTTCGGGTAAAACGTCGATTTGCGGTTCACCCGCCCGGTCGACCGCCGCCAGAAGATCGTTGAAAATCTGAACGGTCGGCAATTCCGAACTTGTGTCGATTTTTTTTTCGAGGCCGAAGACCGAATGGACAATCACCGTTCTCACGCCGGTTTGGCGGATGATCCGGTAAAGGTTCTGGGCAAACACGTCCAACGTCACCACCACCCGGGCGCCCGCGTTTTGCAGGCAGGAGGCCAGTTCCTCCCCCGCGATGCCGACGCTCAGATTGGCGGCCAGAGCGCCCAGTTTGAGGACGGCAAAAAAGGCGATCACATAGGTCGGCGAATTCACCAGAATCAGGGCTACCCGATCGCCCTTCCGGACGCCCGCCTGCTCGAGGACTGAGGCAAATCGGTTGACCTTGTCGTTTAGTTCCCGGTACGTCGTGGAAACATCGTTGAAGGTCATCGCCACGTCGTCCGGATGCGCGGCCGCCGTGTCCGTGAGAAACCGGAAGACCGGTATCCGCGGATACGCCAGCGCCTGCGGAACATGCTCGGGATACTGCGCTGCCCAGGGTTTCGCGTTCATTTTTTTTCAACCTGAAAGGAATTGGAAAACGGGGCTATCTTAACACAGACCGGCGGCGGCGACAAATGATCGCTTCGGCCCACCGACTACGACATATGGTATTTAATTTCTTGACAGCGTCCATATGTAGTGGTAGAGTTCTGCACAATGAAAAACACTGGTTCTCCGGACTGGAAGATTGACCCGGAAAACCATGTCGCTGGCGGCGGATGTTGCAATCTTCGGAACCTCCGACGGCTCCACTGGGAATAAACAGGGAAAAAGGCGATCAAGTGTCAACCATTCGAACAAACCTTTAACCACGGGCGGACCGGCAACGGCCCGCCCTTTTTGATTCCGGATCTATACCGAAGTCCATCCTTCGGAAACAGGCATATCATTTGAATCAATTGCGTCAGACGCCTGCAACCTTTTAAACTTCTTTATGTGCCTGCCCCGCGCTTCATTTTGAAGAATTAAAGCGATCTTCGCCTCCGGAGCCGGCTCCGGGCGCACTTCGGGCCGCACCGCCCTCCCGCGCGCAATTTACTTTTTCAGCATGATCCTGGAATCGACGACGGTGCAGGATTTGGCGGTGCACATGACGGGATTGAGATCGACGGACTCCACCCGGTCCTGCAAATCCATCATCAGCCGCGAGAAACTCAGAAGCGTCTTTTTGAGCGCGGCCAGGTTGACCGGCTCCGCGCCGCGATAGCCCGCAAGCAGCTTGCGCGCGGCAAGCTCCCCCAGCATGTTGTCGACGTCGCGGGATTTCAGCGGGGCCATGCGCAGCGACACGTCCTTGTAAATTTCCACGCCGACGCCGCCCAGGCCGACCAGGATCATGGGGCCGAACTGGACGTCGTTTTTCGCGCCGATGATGAGTTCCAGGCCCCTGACCATTTCGGCGATGAGCATGCCGGCAAAACCGTCTAGCGTTTGCAGCCGCGCGAGCGTCGCAAGCAGCGCGGCGTCGTCGCGGATGTTCAGGACGACGCCCTTGACGTCGGATTTGTGAACGATGGCCGGCGACACGATCTTCGCCGCGACCGGATAGCCGATGGCGCGGGCGATCGCCAGCGCCTGTTCGCCGCGCGTCGCCACCCCGTACTTGGGAATTTTAAAGCCGTAGAGGGAAAAAATCTTCTGGGCGTCGGGTTCGAGCACCCAGCCCCACGATTCCGATTTTTTGAGGATGGCGGAAATTTCTTTTTTCAGCATGGTTTCTTCCTCGAGAGGGCTTTGGCCATCAGCACCGCGCCTTCGATGGACGGCGATACGGGCGTGCCGTTGAGTTCGAATCCGTCGATCATCATGTTGTATTTTTCCACGTGCGGAACGTAGGCCACGAGCGGTTTCTTGAACTGCTTTTGCACCTGGCTCAGCCGGACGCCGATGTCGAGCGTGACCCCCGGCAGATAGGGCAAAAGCAACACGACGAGGCAGTCCACTTCCGGCGCCGCAGCCAGGATTTTGGCGCAGGCGACGAAATCGTCGTCCACGGCGCTGCCCGTGAGGTCCACGGGATTCCCCACGGACGCGATGGACCGGATATTTTCCGTAAGCCCGTCCCGCAGGCGGCTCTGCAGCTCGGCGGCAAATTCCGGCACGGTGAGATGCGCCGCCGCGCAGGCGTCGACCGCCATGGCGCCGTGGCCGCCGCTGCCCGTGATGATGCCGATTTTCCCTTCGATGGGCTGAGTGTAGGAGCTCAGCACTTCGCAAAAAGACACCAGTTCCTGTTCGTTGGCCGCCTCGATGATGTTGTGCTGCGCGATGGCCGCGGCAAAGCTGGCGTAGTCTCCGGCCAACGACGCGGTGTGGCTGGAAACGGCGCGGTGCCCCGCCTCGCTTTTCCCCGATTTCATCAGAATGACGGGTTTGGGCGAGCAGTCCGCCGCCAGAACGAATTCGCGTCCTTCCCCCGCGCCGAAGCCTTCGACGTAAAACGCGATGACCCGCGTCGCGGGATCGGAAAGCAGATACTTCAGCAGATCGATTTCCCGCACCAGCGCCTTGTTGCCGATGCTCACGGCCTTGGACATGCCCACGCCCTGCTGGGTAAACTTGATCATCTGATCGACCAGAATGCCGCCGCTCTGACTGATGAAGGCGACGTTGCCGGGACTGGGCTTGATCATCCGCTCGATCGGCAGGAAAAACGTGTCCACGCGAAACGGCACAAACAATCCCAGGCAGTTGGGGCCGATGAAGGGAAACTTCGCTTCCCGGGCGATGGCGACCATCCGGTCCTGCAAATCCGCGCGGCCGCCCTCGGAAAAGCCGCCGGAAATGACGGCCGCCGATTTCACACCCGCGTCGATGCACTGCGCCAGAATGTCCGGCACGAAATCCGCGCGCGCCGCGATGACGGCCAGGTCAATTTTTTTGGGAACGTCTCCGATCCTCTCGAAGAGCGGTTCGTCGTGCAGCTTGCCGCCCTTGGGATTGACGCCGAAAACCTCGACGGGATAGCGGTGGTTGTTTTTTTCGAAAATCACGTTGGCCGGATGTCTCTCGTTCGCGGCAGACACGCCGATCACGGCCAGCGTCCGGGGTTCAAACAGGGGCTTGAGATTCATAACGCCTCCCTGCGGGACAAGCCCGCGTCAGTGCAGTCGTTGAAAATCGTCTTTCAGAACAAACGCCCGGCCCGGGGTTGTCCCCCGCAGCATCACAAAATTAACCTGGCGGCCGGTGACGCCGCCCGAGCCGCGATGCGAAAAAAACGCTTCCGGATGGCAGACGGTGCACAATCCGGCCGCCTCGATATTCGCGGCGGGAAGGCCGCAGCACAGAAGCTGCCGGCGGTTGGCCTCCACCAGATCGAGCATCCACTTGCCGTCTTTTTTTCCCGGCCGCAAAATCGCGTCGCTTTTCTGGCCGCTGAAGGCGTCGGCCGTCGCCGCATCCACTTCGTAGCAGCAGTCTCCGATCGACGGGCCGATGGCCGCCAGAAGGTCCGCGGGCTCCGAGCGATAGGACGTCTGCATAAGGCGGGCGACCTTGGCGGTGATGCCGAGCGCAGTCCCGCGCCAGCCGGCGTGCACGGCGGCGATGACCTTCCGGACGGGGTCGGCCAGCAAGACAGGCGCGCAGTCCGCCGTTTTGATGCAGATGGCCACATCCGTCCGGTCGGTGACGATCGCGTCGCAGTTGAGGGCGTCGCGCGAGGTGAAGTACTCGCCGTGCGGCGGGATCATGAAAATATCGTCGCCGTGGACCTGATTGAGCACCAGAAAATTTTCCAGCGGAATCTCGAAAGCCGCGGAAAGCTTGCTCCAGTTGGCCAGAACACGGAATTCCTCGTCCCCCTCACGGAAGCTCATGTTGAGGCTTTGGTACTCCTCCTGCGAGGCGCCCCCCAGCCGCGTGCCGAACGCGTGAACCAGAAAGTCGCAGGCCGCGAGCGCCGGCGCCTGCAAGTAGGCGATGGATTTTTTCTTCTCCAGGACGAACATGATTCATCTTTTAACGTATCCGGCCCGTTTTGTAAACGGGATTTGCCGGCGGCCCCGGCGCAAAGCGGCGAAACAGGCAGAGCAGATTTTCCAGCTCTTCCGGAACGGGCGCCGTAAACACCATTCTTTCGGCGCTTTGCGGATGCAGGAAGGACAGCATCCCGGCGTGCAGCGCGTGCCGGCCGAGGTTTTTGATCGCCTTCCGCAGCGCCGCGTCGCGAACGGCGGCCAGGCGCGGCGCGCCGCCGTAAACCGCGTCGCCGATCACCGGCCAACCGCGCTCGGACAGATGCACGCGGATCTGGTGCGTCCGGCCGGTTTGAATTTCAACATCGAGCAGCGTCGCCGTACCGAAGCGTTCGCGGACCTTCCACAGCGTCAGGGCGGCTTTGCCGCGGCGGCTCTTCGTGGACATTTTCTTGCGGTCCACCGGGTGCCGTCCCACCGGCAACACGCTTTCGCCGCCGGCCCCTTTTACGTCGCCCCAGACCAGCGCGGCATATTTTTTATGCACGTCATGTTTTTCAAACTGCGCGGAGAGCTTGCGGTGGGCGTCGTCGGTTTTGGCGGCGACAATGAGTCCGGAGGTTTCCTTGTCCAGGCGGTGCACGATGCCGGGGCGCAGGACGCCGCCGATGCCGGAAAGATCGCGGCAGTGGAACAGCAGGGCGTTTACCAGCGTCCGGTCCGGATTGCCGGGCGCGGGATGCACCACCATGCCGGCCGGCTTGTTGACGACGATAACGGACGCGTCTTCGTACACGATGTCGAGAGGAATGTCCTGCGGTACGGCCGCCGTTTCCACCGCCGGCTTCACCTGGAGCGTCACGACATCTCCGGCTTTCAAATGCCGGCTGGCCTTGGATTCCTTGCCGTTCACCCGCACGCTGCCCTCCTCAATGGCGCACCTGATCTGCGAGCGGGAAAATGACGGGTCCGCCTGCGCGAGAAAAACGTCAAGCCTTGCTCCCGCCTCGCCCGGACCGACCGGAAAAGACAGCTCTCGAGGTTCCTGATTTTCGAGCGACACGACATGCTCCGCTATCGGCTGTGACTTGGGTTCCGCGGCATTTAGCCGGTCTTTTCCCGCAGGGCAAGGAAGCCGGCCGCCGCGCTTTGCCGCATGGGCGCCTCTGTGGAGGGCGCGGCAAGATTACGCTTCAGCAAGACTGCCAAGGCCGTCCACGACCAGGTCAAACTCATCTTCGGCGACGGTGCGCAGATCGATCAGGATTTCGTTTTCATCCACGCGGACGATGACCGGCACGGGCGCGCGGCGCAGCGCCGCTTCCATTCGGCTGGCCGTCATCTTGGCGTGCCGGACCGCCACCACCGCCGTCGGAATATCCTCCGTCGGAAGTGATCCGCCGCCGGCGGCGGCCACGTCCTCGTACATGTCATACGCCAGGTTGGGAAGGCCCGCTTTTTTCAGCTTCGCCAAAAGCCGGCGCGCCCGCTTTTTGACGTCCGCCAGCGGCTCCGTCAGCGCCTTGAGCGCGCGCAGGGTGCGGGGGGCGTTTTCGGGAATCAGGTAATGCAGCAGTGTCGCCTCCAGGGCGGCCAGCGTGAATTTGTCGATGCGCAGGGCGCGATTGAGGGGATTTTTTTTGATGCGGGTGATCACCTCCTTTTTCCCGACGATGATGCCCGCCTGCGGCCCGCCCAAAAGCTTGTCGCCGCTGAATGTCACGACATCGACGTCGGTGGCAAGCACTTCGCGGACGGTCGGTTCATGCGCCAGGCCGTAGGCGTCCAGATCGATAAGGCAGCCGCTGCCCAGATCGTCGTAAACCGGAACACCGCGGCGCTTGCCCAGCGCCACCAGCGGCAGCAGATCGACGTCCTCGGTAAAGCCGATGATCTTGTAGTTGCTCGTGTGCACCTTGAGAATGACGCCGGTCGCGGGACCGACGGCTTTTTCGTAGTCCGAAAGATGCGTGCGGTTGGTGGTGCCCACCTCGCGCAGGATGGAGTTGCTTTTGGACATGACCTCCGGAATGCGGAACTCGCCGCCGATTTCAATGAGCTCGCCGCGCGAAATGATCGCTTCCTTGTGCTCGGCGAGCGTGTTCAGCACCAGCAGGACGGCGGCCGCGTTGTTGTTGACGATGAGCGCGTCTTCGGCGCCGCAGAGCGCGCACAGGAGCCGGTTCACGTGGTCGTAGCGCAGGCCGCGCTCGCCGCGGACGAGGTCGAACTCCAGGTTGGAGTAGCCCCGTCCCACTTCCGCAATGCGCTCCATCGCTTCGGCGCACAGGGGCGCGCGGCCGAGGTTGGTGTGCAGGATCACGCCCGTGGCGTTGACGAGACGGCGCAGCTTGCAGCGGCGCAGATCGTCGATGCGCGCCCCGACGCTGCGGGACGCCGCCTCCACGCCCGCAGACAGAACAGGCAGCTGCTTGTCCGGCGCGGTGAGAATCGCATTGCGCAGCTTCTGCACCACGTCGCGGCAGGTCTCCAGAACGATTTCCCGCGACGCTTTTTCGTAGATGCCTTTCTTTTCCAGATTGCCGATCACCTCGTCGATTTTCGGAAGTCCCTTGAGCAATGCTCTTCGTTTTTCATCCATAACCTACTCCGTATTTCAGGTCACTCCCGCCTCTTTGCGGCAGAAGTCGCGAAAATTATTCACTGCAATAAAAAATTCCCGCATCATGATCACCCACAGATAGCGGCCGCGCGGTGTCAGATGCAGATGGGGAGGAAAGTAGCGAAACGACCCGGCCAGCGTGAAGGCGGCCATTTCTTTCCACAATGTTTTCAGAAACTTCCCGTCGTATTTCTTTTCGATGTCTCCGACGTTCAACCGGGTGCTGAAGAGCTTCATCAAAAAGTCGTAGCGCATCCGGTCGGGCGCGGAAAACCGGCGCACGGCCGAAACCGGCAGGCGGCGGTACGCCAGCTCTTCAATGTAGCGGCCGATATCGAAGGTGTTGGCGTAGCAGACACCGTTCACGTAGCCGATGGCGCCGCTCCCCAGCCCCGCGTATTCGTCAAAGTCCACAACGTATTCGTCGATCAGCTGCCGGCCGGCCTGCTTTCGCGCAAAGCACCAGGCCGAGGAAGAGTCGTACTGCGCCTCGAGCCGCCGCAAAATCAGATTGAAAAACGTCTTTTCGCGGCGGAAATCGACCTCGCCCAGCTTCTCGGCCATCAGCCGCCGGGTCAGCGTGGAAACCATCAGGGGATAGTAGGTGATCTGCGGCATTTTCAAGTCGAGCAGAACCGCCAGATCCGCCTCCAGAAGCTCCCGGGTCTGCTCGGGAAAGTTGAAAATCATGTCCGCGTTGAGCGTGTCGAATTTCCCCCGCGTGGCGGTAAGACGCGCCGCGATGTCCGCGCCGGATCCGTACTTGTCGTAGCGCGCGATTTTTTTGAGCAGAGCGTCGTTGAATGTCTGCACGCCCACGGACAGCCGGTTGACGCCCGCCTGCCGTAAAACGGCGATGTTGTCGTCCGTCAGGTGGTTGGGATTGGTTTCCACCGACAGGGACTTCACGGGAAACAGCTCCCGGGCCAGCGCCAGGGTTTCCGCCAGTTCGTCGATTACGACGGTCGGCGTGCCGCCGCCGACGTAAATGCCGGAAAAGCGGTAGCCCCTCTGGCGGTACAGCGCCATTTCCAGACGCAGCGCCCCGTGATACTTCCGGGCCAGCGCTTCGTTGAGCCGGACGCGGTGAAAAGAGCAGTAGGGGCAGAGTTCCTCGCAAAAGGGAATATGGAGGTACAAAAGGCGCGGCTGCTCGTCGTCGCAGAAGGGAATATCGGGGGCAGCGCCGTCTTCAAACTGCAGCGCCCGGGCGAACTGTTTGCGCGCCGTATGAGTAACTATGGAATTAATCACAACGCATAACCCGTCTTTCGTATTGGCCTGGCATTCGCGTACCTGTTTAACAAAAGATCGAAGAACTTTGCAAGCTTCGTTTGCTTGAAATAACATCCGATCGGTGTTATAGCCAAATAAAAATGAGCAGGAAGGCATGGTCCATGGCCCCTAAAAGAGTCTTAACCCTTTGGAATGACGACGGTGTCAATGAAGCAGACACGTCCGTCTTGAGAAAAAAATCGACGGAGCTGCAAACGCCGCTTGGCAAGGAAGAGCAGGCGGAAATCCAGGCGCTCATCGATTCGTTCACCTCCCGCGACGACGCTTCGGGTCTGGCTGCGCCGCAGATCGGCATCAATAAAAGGATTATCATCTTCCGCACGAAAACCGACGGCGATAAAAAGAAGAAACTGACGCCGGACGATTACGACGTGCTGGTCAATCCCCGCATCACCCAGGCGCGCGGCGAGAAAGTGACGGCGGCGGAAGGTTGCCTTTCCTGTCCGGACATCCAGATCGACGTCAGCCGCTTTCCGGAAATCAAAGTCCGCGCCTTGAACGAAAAGGGCGAAAAAATCAGCAAGCGGTATCTGGATTACACCGCCCGGGTCGTGCAGCATGAAGTGGACCACCTCGACGGCACACTGATTGTGGATCACGAGGGAACCCTCTACTATCCGAAAAGCAAGCAGGCTTTAATCGACAAGCTTTTTAAACAGTAAAAAGATTTTTGATTAAATCTTGAAATGTCGGCAAAGTTATAGTACGCGTTTGGCCATAATCAAAACGGTAAGTCTTTTTTTCATTTTTTAAGTCCGCAAGAGGAAGCGATACCATGACCGCCATTGCTTATTTGTCTCTGAACCATTCCGGACGCCTTTCATGAAAAAAACGCCCCTGTACGAAAAACACGTCGCCTGTGGCGCGAAAATCATCGACTTCGGCGGCTGGGCCATGCCGGTCCAGTACACCAGCGTCATCGATGAACATAAAACGACCCGGAGCGCCGCGGCGCTGTTCGACATCTGCCACATGGGAGAAATCGAAGTGTGCGGCCCGCAGGCCTTCGATCTGCTCCAGTTTGCCCTGACGCGCGATCTGGCCGGGCAGACGACAGGCCAGGTCAAGCTTTCCGCGCTCCTCAACGACCGCGGCGGCATCATCGACGATCTTACCGTTTACAAGATGGCGGAGGAGTCCTACTGGCTCGTCACCAACGCCACGACGCGCGAAGCGGATCTGGAGCGGATCACGGCTCTGGGCAAAGCAAAAGGGTTCGACTTCCGGATTGCCGACATCAGCGACAAGACGGGCAAGCTCGACGTGCAGGGTCCGGCGGCGGCGGCCGTCTTGGCAAAGCTTACCGGCGCGGATTTACCGGCGCTCCGCTTTTATCACTTCATCCGGTCGCAGGTGGCGGGCATTCCGGCTGTCATCTCGCGCAGCGGCTACACCGGCGAAGACGGTTTTGAAATTTACGCGGACGCGGCAAGCACGGGTGAAATCTGGGATGCGCTTCTGGCGGCGGGCGCGCCTCGCGGCCTCAAGCCCGCGGGCCTGGGCGCCCGGGACACGCTGCGCCTGGAGGCGGGCATGATGCTCAACGGCCAGGACATCACCCAGGAGACCAACCCGCTGGAAGTGCCGTACGGCTGGCTGGTGGACTGGAAAAAGGACTTCGCCGGCAAGGCCGCGCTGGCGGCCGTTCGCGACGCGGGCATCCGGCGCAAGCTCGTCGGCTTCGAAATGACCGGCCGCGGCATTGCGCGCCACGGCTATCCGGTCCTGAAAGCTCAAACACCGATAGGCTCGGTCGCCTCCGGCACTTTTTCCCCGACGCTCCAGAAAGCGGTGGGCCTGGCGTTTGTCGATATCCGGCACAGTGAACCGGGTACGGAAATAGCAGTGGCCATCCGGGAGATCAGGAGCCAGGCCAGAATTGTTCCTCTTCCCTTCTACAAAAGGCAAAAATAATTTTTTTCAAGGAGATTTCGTAATGTCCAAACTCAATCCCTCCGACCGGTTTTATTCCAAAGATCATGAATGGGTCAAAGATACAGGCAACGGTTCCGTTGTCGTCGGCATCACCGATTACGCGCAGGAAATGCTGACCGACATCGTCTTCGTGGAACTGCCCGCCGTCGGCAAGAAGGTCGTCAAGGGCGAGCCGCTGGCCGTCGTCGAATCCGTGAAATCCGTCTCCGATGTGTACGCTCCGGTCGGCGGCGAAGTGCTGGATGTCAACACCAGGCTCGAAGACAACCCCGAGCTCGTCAATGCGGACGCCTTCGGCGAAGGTTGGATCGCCATTGTAAAACCGGATAATCCCGGCGAGTTGAAAAGCCTGCTTTCCGCCGACGAATACGACGCACTCCTGCAAGAGGAAAAGCACTGATCATGGATTACTGCCCCCACACTTCCGACGACATCGCCCGGATGCAGGCGGTCCTGGGCATAAAAAGCCTCGATGATTTATTTGCCGACATTCCGCGGAAATTCCGTCTGGACGGCCTTCCCGGCGTGCCCGCGCCTCTTTCCGAACAGGAAACGCTTTCCTTCATGCAGGCGCTGGCCGCCAAAAACACCCTGCCGCGCGTCACGCTGACCGGCGCGGGCGCTTACGCGCATTACATTCCGGCGGTGGTGGGCCATCTCGTGGGGCGCGCCGAATTTTACACTGCGTACACGCCTTACCAGGCCGAAATCAGCCAGGGGCTCCTCCAGGCGATTTATGAATACCAGACGATGATCGCGCATCTCACCGGCACGGAAATCGCCAACGCCTCTCTGTACGACGGCGCTTCGGCGGCGGCCGAAGCGGCCATGCTGTGCGCCAAGATGTCCGACCGCCCGCGGCTGGTTGTCGCGCGGTCGGTCCACCCCCATTACCGCCAGGTTCTGCAGACCTACGCGTGGGCCAACGGCTGCTCCGTCACGGAAGTCCCGTACCGGGCCTCCGGGCGGGTGGATTTGCCCGCGCTTGCCGCCTTGCTCGATCAGGATGTCGCGGCCGTGATCGTCCAGAGCCCGAATTTCTTCGGCTGCCTCGAAGAGATCCGGCCGCTCGCGGATGAGACGCACCGGTGCGGCGCCCTTCTCGTCGCCGCGTTTACCGACGGAACGGGTCTGGGAATCCTCAAGCCTGCCGGGGCCTGCGGGGCCGACTTCGTCGTCGGCGAAGGCCAGAGCTTCGGCAACCCGATGAACTACGGCGGCCCCTACCTGGGCATTTTCGCGGCGCGCGAAAAGTACCTGCGGCGCATTCCGGGGCGTCTGGCCGGCGCGACGGTCGACAAAAACGGCCGGCGCGGTTTTGTGCTGACGCTGCAGACCCGCGAGCAGCACATCCGCCGGGAAAAGGCGACCTCCAACATCTGCTCCAACGAGGCGCTCTGCGCGCTGGCGGCCTGCGTGTACCTGGCGGCGCTGGGCAAAAACCTGGCCAGGCTCGCCAGGCTCAACGTCGACAAGGCGCAGTATCTGAAAAACCGGCTGGCGGATCTTGCCGGCTGGTCGGAGGTCTTTTCCGCCCCCGGATACAACGAATTTACGCTGCGCTGCCCCGACGCGCGGGCGGCCAATGAAAGGCTCGCGGCGGAAGGCATCGTCGGCGGCTACGACCTGCGCGCCGATTATCCGGAGCTGGACGGCGCGCTGGTGCTGTGCGCGACGGAGCTTTTGTCCCGCGAAGACATGGACCGCGTGGCGCAGATTTTAAAATCGTAAGAATTCAGGCCTGAGGAACAGTCATGCAACTGATATTTGAAATAAGCAAACCCGGCCGCGCCGCCGCCGATGTTCCGGCGGGCGACGTTCCGGCCGTCTCTCTTGAGGACGTCATTGGCGCGTCGTTTATGCGCGAAGAGCTGGACCTGCCGGAAGTCTCCGAAACCGACCTGGTGCGCCACTACACCAGTCTGTCGCGGCGGAACTTCGGCGTGGATCTCGGCTTTTATCCGCTCGGGTCCTGCACCATGAAATACAACCCCAAAATCAACGAAAACGTCGCGGCGCTTCCGGGCTTCACCGGCCTGCACCCGGCCGCGCCGGAGGCTTTTGCCCGGGGCAATCTGGAGCTCCTCTTCGACATGCAGAGGCTCTTGTGCGCTATTTTCGGCATGGCTGATTTTACGCTGCAGCCCGCGGCCGGCGCACACGGCGAGCTCACCGGCGTCATGATGATCCGGAAATACTTCGAGAAAAAAGGTGAAAAGCGCCGGCGGATTCTGATTCCCGACGCGGCCCACGGCACCAATCCGGCTTCCGGCGCGCTTTGCGGATTCGAAACGGTCACGCTCGGCTCGAACGCTGAAGGCGGCGTCGATCTTCGGCGCCTGGACGCTCTGATGACGGAAGACGTCGCGGCCCTGATGCTCACCAATCCCAACACGCTCGGCCTTTTCGAGCGCAACATCGAAGAAGTGGCCAGGGTCGTCCACGACAGGGGCGGACTGCTCTACGGCGACGGCGCCAACGCCAACGCCTTTTTGGGCAAGACGCGCCCCGGCGACCTGGGGTTCGACGTCATCCAGCTCAATTTGCACAAAACCTTTTCCACGCCGCACGGCGGCGGCGGCCCGGGCAGCGGCCCGGTGGGCGTAGGGGAAAAACTGACGGACTTTCTTCCGGTGCCCCGCATCGTTCCCTGCGAGGCGGGACTGCGCTGGTCGTCGGACTTTCCGGATACGATCGGACGGGTCCGCGCCTTTTACGGAAACTTTTCCGTCATCGTCAAAGCCTATAGCTATCTCCGGTCGCTCGGCGCCGCCGGGCTGATCCGCGCCGCGGAAATGGCCGTCCTCAACGCCAACTACATCAAGGAGAAGCTTAAGCCCTCTTTCGATCTGCCCTACGACCGCATCTGCATGCATGAATGCGTCTTTTCCGGCAGCCGGCAGGTCGCCCTGAGCGGCGTGCACACCACCGACATCGCCAAGCGCCTGATCGATTTCGGCTACCACCCGCCGACGATTTACTTTCCGCTCATCGTCGCGGAAGCCATCATGATCGAGCCTACGGAAACGGAAAGCAAAGAGACGCTCGACGCCTTTTGCGACGCCATGGCGGCCATTGCCCGGGAGGCGGAGGAAAATCCGCAGCGCGTGAAGGACGCGCCTCTTTCCACGCCGGTCGGCCGCCTGGACGAAGTCCTGGCCGCCCGCAAGCCGGACGTCTGCTGGAGCAAACCCAAAGCGTAGAAAGAATCAAGGCGCGCAAGCGCTTTCGTCAATCGGCCGGTGTTCCCATGGAAAATCAACAAACTCCGCAGTCCCTGTTGCGCAAACCGCCCTGGCTCAAGGTCCGTCCGCCTTACGCCGACGGCTGCCGCCGAATCCGGCGGACGCTTGGCGACCTGCACCTGCACACGGTCTGCCAGGAGGCGGCCTGTCCCAATCTGGCCGAGTGTTTTGCGAGCGGAACCGCGACGTTTCTGATTCTCGGCCGGGTCTGCACGCGCCATTGCCTCTACTGCAATGTCGCGCACGGCCGTCCGCAGGAGATCGACGCCGGCGAAACCGACCGCCTCGTTGCCGCCGTTTTGCAGATGAAGCTCTGCTACGTCGTCGTCACGTCCGTGACGCGCGACGATCTGCCCGACGGAGGCGCGGGTTTTTTTGCCGACACCATCGCACGGCTGCGCCAGTCCGTTCCCGGCTGCCGCATTGAGGTTTTGATTCCCGACTTCGCCGGCGACGCGTCCGCCCTGGAGACGGTCATCGCGGCGCGGCCGGACGTGATCAATCACAATCTGGAGGCGGCCGAGGCGCTTTTCCCCCGTCTGCGGCCGCAGGGCGACTACCGCCGGTCGCTAAACCTGCTTTCGCGCGTCGCCCTTTCGCCTGTCCTCGCCAAGAGCGGTTTCATGGTGGGATTCGGTGAAACCCGGGAGGATATTTTACGCCTGATCGACGATCTCGCATCCGTCTCCTGCGCGCGCCTCACCATCGGGCAGTACCAGCAGCCGACGCTTCGGCACTGGCCGGTCGCCCGCTACTGGACGCCCGACGAATTTGCCGAATGGGGGGAAATCGCCCGCGCCAGAGGATTTCAGCACGTCGAAGCCGGCCCCCTGGTGCGCAGCTCCTACCACGCGGCCCAGGCGCAAGCCTCAGCCGGTTAAAAGCCGGCGACGTTTTTTAAAACAAACAGGGCCTTCTCCGACCGGAGAAAGCCCCGTGATGTTTCCTGAACCGCCGCGCTTATCCTGCGTGTCCGGTTGCGCCTGCCCCGATCCGACGATTCCTTACCCCAGCTTTTTCATCAGCAGCTCCCGGAGAATTTTCGGATTGGCCTTGCCGCCGGAGGACTGCATCACCTGGCCGATGAGAAAGCCCAGGGCTTTTCCCTGGCCGGCTTGGAAATCGGCCACAGCCGCCGGCTGCCCGGCAAGGACTTTGTCGATCATCGCCGCCAGCGCGCCTGCGTCGGACACCTGTTTGAAGCCCCGCGCGTTCACGATCGCTTCCGGCGTCTCGTCGCTTTCAAACAGATGCGCGAGAACTTCGCGCGCCGCGTTGGCGTTGATTTCATCTTTGGCCAGCAGGGCAAGGAGCGCCGCCAGGCGCTCCGGCGTCACCCGCGACGCGCCGAGCTCCAGCCTGCGTTCTTTCACGGCCGGAATGAGCTGCGTGGCAAGCCAGTGCATGGCCGTGCGCGGCGCGACGCCTTTTTTGACGAGCGCCTCGAAAAAGCCGGCGACGTCCGGATCGGCGCTCAAAAACGCCGCTTCCTCGCCGGTGAGCCGGTAGTCGTTCACGAAGCGCTCGGCCCGCGCGGCCGGCATCTCCGGCAGGCGCGAGCGCATCTCGTCGATAAAGGCGGGCGACAGTTCAATAACCGGCACCATCGGGTCGGGAACACACGGGCCTTCGAATTTGCCGCGCATCGGCAGAGTGACTTTCTTGTCCGGATCCCACAGGCGCGTGTGCAGCACGACCGCCTCGCCCGCCTGCACCGCCTGGCTCTGGCGGCTGATTTCGTAAGCGATGGCGTCGCCCACATGGCGGACGGAATTCATGTTCTTGACTTCCACTTTCGTGTTCATCTGGCTGGTGCCCCGGGGCCGAACGGAAATGTTCGCGTCGACGCGCATCGATCCGTTTTCCATGCTGCACTCGGAAGAGCCGACGTAGCGCACCTGCGTACGCAGCGCCTTCAGAAACTCCATGGCGTGATGCGGCGTGCGCAAATCCGGCTCCGTCACGATTTCCACCAGCGGGGCGCCGGCGCGGTTGAAGTCCACCAGGCTGATCGGCACGCGGCCTTCCAGCTCGTGCACCAGCTTCGCGACGTCCTCTTCCATGTGAATGTGGTGGATGCGCAGCCTTTTCAGATTGCCGTCTTCGTCGGTAATGTCGATGCCGCCGCCGCACGACAGAGGCCTGCGGGCCTGCGACAACTGGTAGCCCTTCGGCAGATCCGGATAGTAGTATACCTTCTGGTCGAAGGCGCTTTGCGGCTGGAGCTCGGCGCCCAGCCCCAGGCACAGAAGCGACGCCTTTTCCAGCGCCTCGGCGCTGAACCGGGGAATCGCGCCCGGCAGCCACAGGCAGGTCGGGCAGGTGTTGAGATTGGGATCGTCGCCGGGACGGTTGGGGCAATCGCAAAACATTTTGGTTTTGCAGTTGAGTTCAATGTGGATTTCCAATCCGATGACCGCTTCAAAGTCCATTCCTATTTTCCTTTCTCGCGCACAGACAGCAGAAAATCGCCCAGCGCCAAAAGCGCCGCGTCGCCCAGCCTCGGCCCCGCCAGCTGAAAGGGCGCTTCCGCCGCGGAGGCGGGCGGCAGAACCAGCGCCGGCTGGCCCGTGACGTTGGCAAACGCCGTCGCAGCAAACCGCCCGTAGGTTTCGTCGAGCGTCCCCGGACGCTCTTCGGAGGCGCCGCCGGAAACCGGAAGGACGAGAAAATCGACCGCATCCGTCAGCTTCTTCATGTCTGCGACCAGACGCGCGCGGATGCGGCAGGCGTTTTCATAAGCGTCGTAGCGCTGAAACTGAAAATACGCGCCCTGAATCAGATAGCTTTTCAAAAGCGTGCCGAATGCCGCGCCGCGGGACGCCAGGTACATCTCGTTCCAGTTTCTGGCGCCCGGCGCGCGCTCGCCGTAGCGGACCGAGTCGTAGCGCCCTGCGGCGGAAGACGCCTCCACCGAGCCGACGATTTTATGCACCGGCAAAAACAACGGCCAGTCGGGAAAGGAGACCTCCCGGACGGCAAAGCCCGCTTTTTGCAGCGCCGCGACGGAGGCGCGAAATTTGCTTTTCTCCGCATCCGGAAGAGCGCTTTGCGCTTCGGCAATGACGCCGATCGTCGTCTTCGACGGCTCCGGCGCCGGCGCGGAAAACTCTCCGGGCTTTTCGTCGGGAAGCGAGAAATCCTTATCGTCGGGACCGGCCAGGGCCCGAAGCAGATGCCGGATCGTCTGGCACGAACCGGCCAAGAGGCCGCAGACTTCCATAGACGGAATAAGGCCGATGAGACCGAAGTGCGACACCAGGCCGTAGCCGGGCTTGAAGCCGCAGACGCCCGCGCCGCAAGCGGCCAGGCGGCTTTCGCCCATCATGTCGAGCATCAGCTCCGCAGCGGCGATGTTGTGTTTGACGGCTTCGCCCGCGCGGCTTTCGGCAAGGCCGAAGCCGAATTCACTGCCGAGGGTCGAGCCGCAGATAAAAGCGCCGGACTGGACAAGCCGGCTCACAACGGTTGCGTCCTCAAGCGCCGTAAAATTGGCCAGGGCTTTGGATCCCGCGTCGGCGGGCCAGCCGGCCACCGAGACAGCGGGCTGAACGGCGATTTTCAACCCTGCCAGGGGGCCGTCCGTCGGGGCGGCGGCGGGGTTGCGGTAGAAAAAAATGGAATCCATGAAATGACGTCTCCCTTTATTCCAGAA
Organism: Deltaproteobacteria bacterium; assembly: GCA_012729055.1. Classification (GTDB taxonomy): domain Bacteria; phylum Desulfobacterota; class Syntrophia; order Syntrophales; family Smithellaceae; genus UBA8904. The sequence goes on along the minus strand of JAAYDW010000056.1, from coordinate 45,054 downwards.
TGCTGGCGACTTTGAAGTAATCTCCCTTGACCGCGGGAGCGCTTTTGAGGAACCGGCCGTTTGCGGCGAATTCCGAGCGCTGCTCCTTTGTGCCCGGCCGCATGCGGTTGGACACGGCCGCCACGGTGTAGATCGGCTCTTCCGGCCCCGCATTTTCTTCAGCCAGACGGGCCAGCGCAGCGGCCCCGGCGAGGATCTCCTCCATTACGGGACGCTCCGCGGCGGAGATGCCGATGCGCGACACCCAGGAGAGGTAATCAATCGGGTCTTCCTTTTCCGCCGTTCCCGGCAGCGCTTCTTTGCCGCCCAAATCGAGCAGCCCCAGTTCGGCCAGCTGCTCGCGCTTGACCGTCGAGGGCGCCCCGGTCAGGGGGCAGGCCGCGCTGCGGTTTTTCGGAAACGCGATCACTTCGCGGATCGACGGCGTCTGCAGGATCATCGACACGGTGCGGTCCATGCCCAGCGCCAGTCCGCCATGCGGCGGCGCGCCGAAATCGAACGCCCGCAGAAAGAAGCCGAATCGCTCCCGCGTCTCTTCTTCCGAAAGCCCCAGCGCGGCAAAAATTCTGCGCTGCAGGTCGCGGTTGTTGATGCGGATGCTGCCGCCGCCCAGCTCCTCGCCGTTCATGACCAGATCGTAGGCGCGGGACTTGAGCGAAAGCAGTTCCTCAATATTTTTCGGATCGAAGTCCTCGCGGTCCGGCGCGGTGAACGGATGATGGCTCGAGGTGACGCCTCCTTCATCCGTGGGCTCAAAAAGCGGAAACTCGGTGATCCAGACCGGGTAAAAGCTGTTTTCGGCAATGAGCCCCAGACGGCCCGCCAGGTGCAGACGAAGCTGGCCCAGCGCGGAGGTCACCACCGCATAGGAAGGATCGGCAATCAGGATGAGTACGTCTCCGTCGGCAACCGCAAAGCGGCGCTGCAATTCCTCCAGTTCCTTCTCGCTGAAAAACTGGACGATGTTGGATTCGAGCTTTCCGCCTTCGGCGCGCATCCAGGTCATGCCTTTGGCGCCGAACGACGGCGCGATTTCCCGGGCGTATTCGTTTTGCAAAACGTTCTTGCTCAGTTTTTCGGACTGGCCCTGGATGTTGATGCCCTTGATGCAGCCGCCGCGCTGCAGAATCTGGCGGAAGATCGCGTAACGGGTTTCGGCAAAGACATCCGTGACGTCGACAAAGCGCAGCCCAAAGCGCAAATCGGGCCGGTCGGAGCCGGTCGTGTCCATCGCTTCCGCGTACGTCATCCGCACGAAGGGCCGCGCCAGTTCGATGCCGCCGATTGCGAACATCCGGACGGTCAGCTCTTCGATCAGTTCGAAGAGGAACTCTTCATCGATGAACGACGCTTCGATATCGAGCTGCGTGAATTCCGGCTGGCGGTTGGGGCGCAGGTCCTCGTCTCGGAAGCAGCGCGCGAGCTGAAAGTAGCGCTCCAGACCGCCGATCATCAGCAGTTGCTTGAACAGTTGCGGCGACTGGGGCAGGGCGTAGAAATTTCCCGGATGGACGCGGCTGGGCACCAGGTAGTCGCGCGCGCCTTCGGGCGTGCTGGCCGTGAGCATCGGCGTTTCGACTTCCACAAAGCCCCGGGAGTCGAGAAATTCGCGGACGCACTGAAAAATGCGGTGGCGCGCCACCAGATTGTCGCGCATGGCGGGACGGCGGATGTCCAGATACCGGTACTGAAGGCGCAGATCCTCGGCCACCGCGTCGGAGCCGGCCGACGGAGCGCCCGCCACCATCGCCTTGTCGGAAACGGAAAAGGGCAGGGCGTCGGATTCGGAAAGCACCTCAAGCTCCGTCACGAACACCTCGATGGATCCCGTTTCGATGTTGGGGTTTTCCGTTCCGGCGAGACGCTGCCGAACAACGCCCGCCGCCGCGATGCAGTACTCGGCGCGCAGGGCCGTCGCCTGCCGGCAGACCTCCGGGGAGGCGACTTCGGGACTGAAGACAATCTGCATGATGCCGCTGCGGTCGCGCAGATGAAGAAAAAGCAGGCCGCCGTGATCCCGGAAGGCGTCCACCCACCCGGCCAAAAGCACGCGGCGGCCGACGTCCTGGGGCGCAAGCCGGCCGCAAAAAACGCGCTCAGTAAATTGCATGGAAATCGTCCTTTCTGTTCAAGCTGTTGAAGCACGATTTTGTACAGGGCACAAAATTGTGCGGCGAAGCGTATCAAAACTGTTCTGATGTTTCAAGAATTTAAGTTGAAAAAAAGGTGAGCGCCCGCAGCGGTGGGCCGCCGGAAGATGCTGCGCGGCTACCAGTTGATCCCGCTTTGGTCGGCGTCGTGATGTTTGCCGCTCAGCCAGACATGATCGGGCAGAACGATTTGCGCCCGATAAGCGCACTCGGGGTCTTTTGCCGTGCGCCAGACAACCGTCCGGTATCCGATCTCCAGGGAAACGTATCCCACGATCTCTTCCTTGTCCCGAATCACGTAGTTGTTGAAATAGGGAAAAGCTTTCTTTTCCATCAACGGCAGTTCGTCCAGACTTTTAATGATAATTTCGCGCGGATAATCCGAACAGACGGTCGCACTCCCCGTTGAAATCACCAGACCGGCCAGCGACCTTTCCGGCTCGCCTTCAGGATTATAGAGCCTGATGATGTGCCGGTACGGTCCGGGGGGAATGTCGGGCACCGCCTGTTCTTTGATGATATTGAAGCCGGCGCAGCCCACAAGCGAAAAAAGAACCGCGCCCGCGAGTCCACAGCGCAAAGTGTTTCTCAAACTCCGACTCTTCATTTTCAAAACCTCCCGGACGGTCCGGCGAAACCGGCATCTTTTGTCCCATGGTTTATAAAATGAAAACGTTTCGGCTCTTGTCAAGGGCCTCGAAAAACGTCCGCATGCGTTACATCCGTTTCATATCCGGCTCGTTTTCCGGGCGGTGGGTTTTCAGATATTCATGCTCCCTTTTGAGATGCCCGAGATACTCGCCAAATGTCCAGGTCCGGGCCGTATCGGTGATGACGGCAAAGATCAGGTCCTGCGGGTCGGACAGCACGGCCTTGAAGCTTCTAAGCACCTGCAAAACCAGCGGACGCTCCTGCGTGTTCACCATGACCACCCGATTTCCGGAAAGAACCGGGGTCTGCCCGCCTTTCGTTCTGTCCGCTTGACCGAGCGCTTCCTCAACCGTCGCGGCCAGCATGGCATCGCTTACGGCAATCACGTCGAGCTCGTGCGTTCCTTCGTTCATCTGCCCGAAAGACGCCTTGCCTTTTTCGATATCTCCGCCGGACAGCCCCAGCGCAAAGCAAATGATTTTTTCTTTCATGGAACTTCTCCTTTTCGCCTCCGGCGGCACTTCCTCATACCGGTTGTTGCCGGATGGTCCGGTCAATGGTCGCTCTTTTTAGCTTTCCGGTGTTCCTTCCAGAAGCGCCGGCCCGATCCCATCATGATGGCAATCGGATGCAGCTCTTCGATGTTTTCGCAGGCAATCTTGATGGCCGAGGCAATCGGCACGGCCAGGAGCGCTCCGACAATGCCCCACAGCCAACCCCAGAACAAAAGAGAAATCAAAATGACCACCGGGCTCAAATGCAGACGGTCGCCCAGAACTTTCGGCGCAATGAAGTTTCCAATCGTCATCTGAATGGCGGCAATGACGACCAGCGTAATTATGCCCGGCCAGATCGCAGGGTAAAACTGGACCAGGGCCAGAAGAATCGGCGGAAGAGAGGCGACAATGGAACCGATCGTGGGAATGAAGTTGAAGAAAAAGGCGAGCGCGCCCCACGTCACGGGAAAGTCCACGCCGATGAGGGACAAGGCGAACCAGATCAGGACGCCCGTGGTCAGGCTGATGATCACCATGACCCAGAGATACCGGCTGATTTCGAAGGAGATGGAACCGACGATTTTTTTCATCTGCGCCGCCCGCCTTTCGGAGAGCGCGTGATCCATCTTGTGCTTGACGTACGGTTTTCCCGCCAGCAGGAAGGCCAGGAAAATCATGACCATCACCAGGTTCGACAGGATGGTGAAGAACGACCCCGGCAGGCCGGCCAGCGTATCGTGCACCGAGTCCCTCCAGGAAAAATCGGCGAGGAAGTTGTACTGAAAGGGAAACAGAGCATTCAGTTCGTTGCCGATCTGAACGAATCTGGCTTCATACTTGGGAAACTCGGTCACAATGGTGACTACCCGGCCGTACAGAAAAAAGACGCCGAGGAAAACGACGCCGCACAGAAAAAGCATGACGACCGCGATGGCGATCGGCAGGGGAATCTTCCGCTGCGTCATCGCATTGACCGCGGGCCCCACCACAAAGGTCAAAAGCCAGGCGATCGCGAGCGGCAGAATCACCGGCTTGGCGAGCTTCAGCACGAAACCGGCGGCAATCACGGCCAGGACCGCCAGGAAAAACAGGATGAGCTTGTCCTTGTTCATATTCATATTGACGTTCATGACGCTGTACTTATCACAAGTCAAAATCGCTGTCATCTTTTCTTGCCGCGGCGGCGTTTAAAAATGGCTGACCTTCTGCGCCGCCTGTGGTAAAAATACGGCAGGGGGCCGGCATCCCCCCCCCCTGCAGGCGGCAAACGGAAATCGGCGGAGTAAAAGCCATGTACACAGCGTTTCTCATCAATCAGCCCTCGTCCGATCCGGGCGTCTATCTGGAGCTCAAGTACCGCCGCGATGCTTTTTTATTCGACCTGGGCGACATGCAGCATCTGCCGCCCCGGCAGATTCGCAAGATCAGATACATCTTTGTTTCGCACACCCACATGGATCATTTCATCGGCTTCGACCATCTGCTGCGCATCTGCCTGGGACGGGACCAGCACATCTCCCTTTTCGGTCCGCCCGGCTTCCTGGCCAACGTAGAGGGCAAACTGGGCGCCTACACCTGGAACCTGGTACGCAATTACACCAACGATTTTGCTCTGACCGTGACGGAAGTACACGAGACCTGCAGCGTCACCCGCGCCTACCGCTGCCGCAGCGGCTTTGTGCCGGAAAATGAAGAAACGCGCGCAACCGGCCCGGGAACGCTTGTGGAAGGGGAAGCTTATGTCGTCCGCGCCGTTTTCCTCGACCACAGCATTCCCTGCCTGGCCTTTTGCTTTGAGGAAAAGACGCGCCTGAACGTCAAGAAGAATGTCCTTGAGGAAATGGGGCTGCCGACCGGCGCATGGCTCACCCGGCTCAAGGAGCAGATTTTGAACAGGGACCCAGAGGAGACGCCGGTGCGCATCTTCTGGAAAAACGAGGCGGGCGAAACGCAGGAAACGTTCGCGCCGCTGGGGCTCCTGCGGGACAGAGCGGTAAAAATGACATCCGGACAAAAGGTGTGCTATATTACCGACGCTGTCTGGAGCGAACAAAACGCCGCCAGGATGATTGAACTGGCCCGGGGAGCGGAGCTGCTGTTTGTCGAGGCGCCGTTTCTGCATGAGGACGAGGCGACGGCCGCGAGAAAACATCACCTGACCGCGCGCCAGGCAGGCCGGCTCGCGGCGTTGGCGAATGTGAAGCGCTTGTGCCTTTTTCACTTTTCGCCCAAGTACAAGGGCCGGGAAGATCTCCTGCAAAACGAGGCGCAAAGCGCGTTTTCCAGCCGGAAGCCTGCCGGTCCGCCGGCCGGCGATTCGGATCAGTAAGGCAACCGTTTCATTTCAGGAGGATTTATGACGCTTACGGAGACCATTGCGCTTAACACCAAAGGCTTCTGTGACGTGATCGACATCACGCCGCACGTTTTGGCCATTCTTTCGCGCGCGCCGATTGCCGAGGGGCTGGTCACGCTCTTTTGCCCCGGCTCCACGGGATCGATCACGACCATTGAATACGAAGCCGGCGCCCTGGAAGACCTGCGGTATGCCCTCGAAAGGATCGCCCCGTCGAACATTCCCTACGCCCATAATGAAAGATGGGGGGACGGCAACGGCTTTTCTCATGTCCGCGCCGCGCTCATGAAGCCGTCCTTATCCGTTCCCCTGACGGGAGGAAAGCTCACGCTGGGGACCTGGCAGCAGATCGTCTTCATCGATTTCGACAACCGCGAACGCGCGCGGAAAATCATCGTACAAATTCTGGGCGGGTGATCCTTCTGGAGCAGGCCAAAAAGGAATTGCGCTCCCTTTATTGCAAAGATGATTGCAAGGATGCCAAACCGTGAAACGGCCGCGCGCTCAGCGGACGGTTTCCAAAACGACCTTCATTTCCGCGGGGGAAAGCCTGGCCGGGCTGTTTTTGTTGTCGGCCAGTAAAACCGCTTTCGCCATGACCTCGGCCGTCATGCCGAATTGCGAAAGAGGCGGCAGGCGGAAAGACCGCGTCCAGCGGCCCAGCGCCTCCAGAAACCGCCGGCAGCCCGACAGATCGTCGCCGCCGCCCAAACCGGCAAAGGCGTTGCCGATCGCGGCAAAGCGGCGAATGGCCGGTCCGTTGTTTTCATCGATCACCTTTTTGACCACGAACGTCATCACCGGAAACAGAAGCCGGCCGCAGGCCAGGCCATGCGGCACGGGGCAGAGGCCGCCCAGGGGACCCGCCAGGCCGTGGACGGCGCCGAGACCGGCCCGGCTGAGCATGATGCCCGACACCAGCGCCGCATAGGACATTTTCCCGCGCAGCGCGACGGTGTCGCTCTGTCCGAGCGCCAGCGGCAGCAGACTTTCCGCGGCAAAGCAAAGGGCTTTCAACGCCGGCGCATCGAGGGCGGCCTCCGCTTTCGTGGACGTGAAGGATTCGACAAGCTGCGCGACGGCGTCGAGCCCGCAGGCCAGGGTCACAGGCTCAGGCGTGCCGAGCGTGAGTTCCGGATCGACAAGGGCGACATCCGGCAGATACGCGTCGTGGCGGAGCGATTTTTTATAGCCCGTGCTGCGGTCGCACACGACGGCGTTGGTCGTCGCTTCGCTTCCCGTGCCCGCGGTCGTCGGAACCGCGATGAACGGAACTTTCGCGCCGGAAGGCTTTTGGGTTCCGACGCCTTCGAGGTAATCCTTCACGGACCCCTCCTGGGCCAGCATGGCCGAAACCGCCTTGCCGCAGTCGATGACGCTGCCGCCGCCGACAGCCGCCACCACGTCGACGGGCGCCCGGCCAAGCTCGGCGGTAATGCCGTCGATGAGGGCCGCCGTCGGTTCGCTCCGGATGGAAAAGACCCGGTACGAAAGCCCGGCCCCGGCAAGCCCGGCGGCAATCGCCTGCCAGCGACCGGACGCGGCAAGCGATTGCCCGCCGATCAGCACCAGCGCCTGGCGTCCGTAGGAGCGGGCGATTGCCGGCAGGCGCAAAACCGCGCCGGCGCCGAAAAATATCTTCGGCAAACCGGACAGATGAAGATCGTTTAGCGTTTCCATACCGACAGATCCGCCGGCGCAAGAACGTGATGGGCGATTCCCCGGCGCGGACCGGCCATCCAGGGTTCAACGGCTTTTCGCCATTGCAGATAATGCTCGGTTGTTTTATGCGCGGCGGCCGCCTCCTCCGTTTCGTAGGCTTCGTACAGCGTAAAGGCCGTCGGATCGTCCCGGTGCTGCAGGACGTCAAAACGCAGATTGCCTTTTTCCTCACGCGACTGCCGGTGGTTTTCCAGCGTCGCCTCGATAAACCGATCGACGTCCTCCGGTTTAACGACGACAGAGACTACCGTCACAATCATGAACAATCTCCTTTCCCGGCAACGGCCGGCGGGGCCGTCCCGAAAAACTCCGCCATGTCGGAGTCAAACGTTTCCGCATTGCGGTACAGGATGGCGTTCCAGCCCTTTTGCCTGGCGCGCTCGACGTTGCCCGGAGCATCGTCAATGAACAAAATCCGGCCGGGCTCCGTCTTCAGAAATCCGGCAAGGTCGTCGAACAGGCTGGCATCGCGCTTGCCTTTGCCCAGATGGTAACTGTTGAAGACATGATCGAACTCCGAAAAAAAATTGTCCCGGGCGTCGAGCGCGTCGAGCATGTCGATCTGATCGCTGAGAATGCCGACCACCAGACCCTCCGCTTTCAGTTTTTTCACCCAGCCCATCATCGGGGCGCGTAAAACAAAACGGGCAAAGATTTCCCGCCACAGCAAATCCGCCTCGCCCTGAAGGCCGGTTTTTTCCCGGAGGAGCCGCCAGAAATCACTCCGCGTCCCTTTTCCCGTGATATATCCGGACGCGTACACCGCGTCGGTCGCGGCGGAAACGAGGCCCTCCCCGTCCAAACCGGATGCCGCGGCAATCGCCGTAAAGCCGTTTTTCCACCCTTCCTCCGCCAGGACGCCGCCGAAATCAAACAGGACGACATCCACCCTTCTTTTTTCGAAACGCGTTTTTTCCATCACTTGCCTATTCATTAATTTTTTCGTACTCGGAAAATGACAGCGCCGGGCCGGCGCGGCGCTGCCGGTAGATCGCCGCCGCGGCAGCGGCCGAATCCTTTTCCGGAATAAATTCATTTTCTTTTTCCTTGCGGAAAACTTTCACGGCTTCCACCGGACAGGTCACCGCGCAGACGCCGCAGCCGATGCAGCGCGCCGGATCGACGCGCGCCGCGCCGTCCATGGTCAGCGCATCCATCGGGCAGCGCTCCACGCACGCTTCGCACCCGGTGCAGTCGTTTTCGGAAACCCGCGCAAAGAAACTGCTGTTGACGACCTCGGAGGGCCGGGCAGACGTTTTGGCGGCCCGCAGCGGACCGCAGCAGCAGGCGCAGCACATGCACAGGGCGTTGGGATCCTGCGAAGCGGAAAGCTGGCAGACCAGACCGGATGCTTTGCCTTTGTGTAAAATCTCCAGCGCCTCCGCGGCCGAAATATACCGCGCCAGGCCGTTTTCCACGAAATAGTGCGTGCCGCCGCCGAAGTGAAAGCAGACCTCCAGCGGATGGCTGCACGGTTGTCCGACCAGTCCCTTGAGCCGCCGACACATGCAGTCGGAAATCGAGATGTACTTCGCAGCGCGGATCGTTTCCTCCACGCGCTCGTAGGGCATGACCGTCGCCTGGGCGTCCACCGCTTCCTGGATCGGAATCGTGCGCAAATCCCGCGTCGTCCCCTTCATCCAGGTGGACGAATAGAGAATCGGCTCGAATTCCTGAAAATCTTTGGCAAACTCGGGCGTCATCCGGTTCATCTGAAACTCGATGATGCCGACCAGGAAGGCCGTGGCCATGTACCGGCGGCCGCCCTCCCGCCCCGTGCGGAAAACCTGCCCCTTCCGTGACATGTCAAAAAGCCTGCGCTCCACCTCGTCGGGCGCCAGGCCGATCCGCCCGGCGATCTGGGCGGCCGTTTCCGGCTGCGGCGTGAGCTTCAGAAACATTTCCGCCTCATCGGGCGAAAAAATATGTTTGAGGATTTTACGTTCGATTCCCGATTCCGTGTTCACGGGAAAACGCTGCGGAAAAGTATCGAGAAATTCCGCCAGCCGCTGATAAACGTCTTTCATCAAGGTCTCCTTTGCGCGCTCCGGGATGTCTTCCCGGGCAGTCATTCGATCAGGCGCGCCGCCTCACGCCCTGCAATCACTTACCCATTGTCCGTAAGTTACCAGCGCCGCCATGACCAGGGCGGCTTCATAGGGCATTTCATAGCAGACATTTCCGCTTTGCCCGATGGCATGCAGGGTGCGCGCTTCCTGCTCGGCGGAGGAGATCAGGTGTTCGGACGCCACCACAACCGGCTTGTCGTATTGCCGGGCCAGGCCGTTCAGGCGCCGCACCAGTTCGACCGCGGCCCGGACAATCGCCTGCCCCCAGAAGTCGTCGGGCGCTCCCCGGTGCAAAAGCTCTTCCGGCGTGAATTTCAATGCCGGCATGAGGCCGATAAAAAGAAGCCCGTCGACATCCGGACCGGCGAGCAGCGTTTCGACGACGCGCAGGACGTCGTCGGGAGCGCTTCCCGCCACCAGGTCCACCGGATTGCCCCGGTTCCACCAGGCCGGCAGAAAAGCATCCAGGCGCCGGATCGTTTCATCGGGCAGCACGGCCATTTCGAGGCCCAGCGACACGCATTCATCGGCGGCCATGACGCCCCAGCCGCCGCCCGCCGTGACGATGCCGATCCTTTTTCCCCGGGGAAGCGGCTGATGGATGAAGGCGGCGCCGAGATTGAAGAGGTGATGCAGATTTTTCGCCCGGAGAATGCCCGTTTGCCGGCAGATGCCGTCAAACACCGCATCGCTGCCGGCGACGGACGCCGTGTGGGACAGAGCCGCCTTTGCGCCGGCAGGCGTCTTCCCCGCCTTGTAGGCCACCACCGGTTTCTTCTTCGTCACCTCGCGGGCGATCCGGTAAAACCGGTCGGCGTCCTTGAAGCCTTCAATGTAGCAGAGAATAACGTTTGTGCGCGGATCATCGGCGAGATAGGCCAGGTAATCCTCCATGTGCAGGTCCGCCTCGTTGCCGCTCGCCACGCACAGGCTGCACCCCAGGCCGCGAATCATCGACCGCCGCGCCAGGCCGTCCACAATGCCGCCGCTCTGGCACACGACGGCCAGGTTTCCCGGCGGAACGTGGTAGCTGGGAAAATCAACGTAGAGCTTCTCCCACGGGCTCATGATGCCGTTGCAGTTCGGTCCCACCAGAACCATGCCCGCCGCGCGGGCCGCCGTGACCATTTCGTCCTGAAGCCTGCCGCCTTCAGCGCCCAACTCCGCAAAACCGGCCGTGATGACGACCGCCGCCCGAACGCCCTTCTCGGCGCAGTCCCGGACGGCGGAAGGCGCCGCCTGCGGAGGGACGGCAATGACGGCCAGATCGGGCGTTTCCGGAACGTCGTAAAGCGTCTTGTAGGCCTTTTTCCCCAGCAGTTCATCCGCATCGGGATTGATGGGGTAGATGTTTCCCGCAAAACCGCCGGTGATCAGATTTCTGAGCATGACGTAACCCCACTTTTTGGGGTTGCCGGAAGCGCCGATGAGAGCGACATGGCGGGCTTTAAACAGGGGATGAAACCGTTCGCTGTTTCCAGGAGGAGAAAAATCGTGTGTCATTTCGTATTTTCCAAAACCTTTCCGGAAGAAATCCGGCGGGCAGCATAATATCTGACGAGGGATTTGTCAAAAGGTACCGGGCGCACGGTCCCCCTCCCGGCGAAGCGTCAAGGACACCGGGATTTCCGAACCGCTGACGCCGGCCCCTACAATCCGCGCATGTATTCCGGACGCAGCAGGCGGGGATCTTTCCGGGACAGGAGGGTCGAAAGCTGCTTTAGCACCTTGTCCTTGTCTTTGGGCATCGCGCCCCGGATCGCAAAGTAGTTGGACGCGTGCATCGAGCTGAAAAAACAGTTGGTGAAGGTCGATTGCTCGACAAGCCCTTTCAATTCCCGCAGGGAATCGAAAGGCGTGATGAGTTCAAACCGGCCGCGCTCCATTTCCTCGTACAGGGCCGTTCCGGGAATCAGCGTGAGCGTCAGCGCCCCCGCGAAGTCCGGGTCCATTTCAGTGAGAATTCTCGCCGTTTCCGCCACATGCTTTTCGCTGCCGGCGGCGCCGCCCAGGCCGAGAATAACCGTTACGGACAGGAGAATGCCGGCCGCTTTGACTTTGCGGGCGGCTTCGACCATCTGATCGTGCGTGGCATTTTTCCGGATCTTTTGCAGAACCGCATCGTCGCCGCTTTCCACACCCATATATAAAATTCCCAGTTTTTGCTCCTTGAGCGCGCCGAGTTCGTCCACCGAGCGCCGCAGGATGTCCTGCGGCGTGGCATAACTGGCAATGCGCTGGAGGCGCGGAAACTTTTGATTGAGATGCTGCAAGGCTTCGAGCAGTTTGGGGTACGGATACACCAGGGCGTCGCCGTCCTGCAGGAAAACCTTCCGGCCGTCCCAGCCCTGCAAAATCGCGTAGACAATCCGCGGCTGTCCCGCCACCCACATGCGGGAATTCATGAACAGGGACATCGCGTCGATTTCCTGTTTCACGTCCTCCAAATCACGAAGGCCGAGATTTGTGAAGGAAAAGTTACAGAAGGTACAGGAATTGTTCGAACATCCCGAGGTTAACGGAAGATAGTAGCTGTCGTGTTCGCTGGGAGGTCTGATGATTTCCGGTCTGACAAATGCCATAAACTCACCTTACAACTTGTTGAATATTTACTACATTATAGGTTCGGACCGGAATTTGTCAAGACCGGACCTTCGGATCAAACGGGCGCGGTTTCCGGCCGCGCCTGTTTTCCTTACAGAAAAACGCCGATAAACTCGGCCGCGGGCACCTGGTTCCTGTTCTTGATGGTCCGCTTGCCGTCCGTCGCGCTTGTCACGGCGCATTTTTTGAAAATCGTGCAATGCCCGTCCTTGTCCGGCCGATAGCCGCGGCAGACGCGCAGGACGTCGGGAGAAATTTCATCGATGAGCACAATCTTGCCGTCTCCGTATTTCAGACGGCCCAGTTCGAACTTGCCGTCGATGACATGCAGTCCTTTCGAGGTGAATTCCCGGGAAACGATGGCGGCGATTTTCTTGACCAGCCTGACGCTTTGGCCAATCTCTTTCGCGCCGAGCGCTCCGGTTTCCTGAAGCGCTTCCAGCGTGATCAGAATGTCGCTTTCGCCCTTGGTCCAGGCCTCGACGACCTGATGGACATTTTGACACGGACGGATAAAGGGATAGCGCCGCCAGAAGCTGCCGGTCGCGTTGTTGCGCCAGGTGAATTCCAGGTTCGCCAGCGGCTCCGCTCCTGCGATTCCCGGCGCGGCCGCTTTCATGCCCAGGGGCAGGGCCGGCTCCACGATCATTTCATTATCGCTCACGGTCTCGATGAAGTGCGTCGGAACGCCCTTGGATTTGAGCAGCTTGAAAAAGTGGGTCGCAAACCGGCACGCGATCACGCCCTTGCCGGGAATTTCGCCGACGACGATATCGTAGCCGGGATCAAAAACGGGCTTGCCGTTTTCCAGATAGCCGGTCGCCCGATCCGTAAAGACGAACCGATATTTGCCTTTGTACGCGCCGCCTGAAATTTTATAAACGTCCTTTGACTTACCCCGGTAAACCAGATTTTTTTTCGCCATTTTGCCCCTCTCCTTCATAAATTATTTTTGAAAACGGATGCAATGTCTTCACAGAACCTGTTTGTTTTTCAGGGCGTGGACCACCAGGAAGGTGTTCCATTCCCGTTCGTCGCTGCCCCATCCGCCGTCCTTCTGCTGCGCGCCCGCTAAAAGGGGCCAGGCCTTGCGCCATTGGCGCTGTGCCGATTCGGCATCCAGATGGGCCAGGGCATTCACAGTCAGGAAAAAAGGGATGGGAGCAGGCCAGAGGCCCGACGGCTTCTGGTGATTTTCCAGGTCAGCGACCAGGCCGTGCGTATCCGGATTTTGCGAATACGCCGGGGAAACGACCAGAGCCCGTAAAATGTTGCTCTTTTCCGACCAAACCTCTTCATTATCCTTCCCGGTGACAAGCCAGCTGGAAAGCAGCCGGTAATGCGCCTCTGTTCGTTCATTGTTTTCCAGCCCAAAGACGGATGCCAGAAAAAGCGTCGCGCAAACCAAAAGCAACGACTGCCGGGCGTTCACAAAAGGCAGTTCGCGCAGCGCGGCGGCAGGGATGTCGTCAAAATACGTTCCCGACAGATCGTAATTTAGCGTTTCGCGGACCAGCCACTCCATGGCCTTCAGGATTTCTCCCGTTTTTTCCCGGACGGTCAGATGCAAGCCAAACAGACGCCTGATGGTCTCCACGGGGTCTTGAGACCAGGAACCGTCGGCGGACTGCCCGTCCAACAGAGACTGGACGGTTTCATTGAAGTCATTTTGCCAGACCGGACGCAGAGCCTCGCCAAGCCATTTTTTGCGCGCATACAAACCGGCCGGTGATTTGCTCTGTGCAAAAATTTGGCAAGGATCATAGCGCATCCGGACCGCCTGGCTGCCGTCAACCTGTTTCATGGAATGCCGCTCCGACCGATATGGTTTGTTTTTCTGCCGTTTTCGTCGTTAACCGGGCCAGTTCCGCCCGGCGCCTGTGTTCAGCGGCTGCGTTCAGCAATACTGCGCATCATTTCCATCGCGGCTTCGGCAAGCTGTGTCGATCTGTCCAGATCGACCGCCACACCGAAGTACTTTTCGGCCTTGTCGAGTTTCCCGGTTTGAAAGCAGGCATAACCGGCGGAGTAGGCGGTCTGCTGATCCGCCGGATTGACCGCGAGCGATTTTTCGAAGCATTCAATCGCCTGCGCAAAATCGTTTTCCATTCCGTACAGATTCCCCAGGTTTTGCAGGGCAAAGGAATTCTCCGGATCGATTTCCAGCGCCTTTTGGAAATGTTCCCGCGCCGGCCCGTTCTCCCGGAGCAGTGCATAAGCGTAACCGAGCGCCACATAAGCGTCCGCATAACCGGAATGATGCTTCACACAAGCAGAAAGCACCTGGACGGCTTTTTCGGGATTGTCGAGCTGGCTGTAGCACATGCCCAGATGAAAAAGGATGTCGGGATTTTGCGGGTCGGACTCGAGAAGATCGGCCAGCATATCTTTGGCTGCGGAAATCTTTCCGTCTTTCATCAGCATCAGGGCAAAATCGATTTCTTTCATTTTATTTTCCCATGGTTATCGGAACATTTTGTCATTCATGCCCCGAACGCGACTCTTAAAGGCGGCGCAGGGCAAAAGCTGCCGTTGGAAATTCCTGGCTGACCGGATTCTCCCGGAAGCTCAAGCAGCCCATACCATCATCAGCAGGAAATGACAAATTCCAAATTCATCGGCAGCCGCCATGAACTTCGCAGACGCTCAAAAGCGGCGCCAAATACGCCGGATGGTGGAAAGCCCCGGATGGGGAAAGAGACTCTGCTTGAATCTGTCCTGCGTTTCATTGTAAGTTAAGAAAGCAGGGATTTAAAAAGAGAGCCGGCGTTCCGGCCTTTATCGCTATGAAACAGCTGTCTGGGAGGATATGATGAAAAGTGAAATAATCGATGTCAAAGGAATTCGGCTCAACATCATCGACGCCGGATCCGGTCCGGCGGTGTTGTTCATTCACGGGTTTCCGGACACGTCGGCCGTCTGGCGATATCAGATTCCCGCGATGGTGAAGGCCGGGTATCGCGTGGTCGCGCCTGATGTCCGGGGATTCGGCAAGTCGGATAAACCGGCGCAGACGCAGGACTATGAATTGACCGTTCTGGTTGGCGATATGATCAACCTGCTGGATACGCTGGGCATCGAAAAGGCCCACGTTGTCGGCCACGATATGGGCGCCGTGATCGCCTGGGTCATGGGATGCTTCTACCCGCAGCGGATCGGCCGCCTGGCCGTCCTTTCCGTCGGGCATCCGATGGCCAACCGGGAAAAGCGCAGCATCGAACAACGGGAAAAAGCCTGGTACATGCTGTTTTTCCAGTTCAGGGATACGGCCGAAGCCCTGCTTAAGCGCGACGATTGGAAACTCTTCCGGGAAATCCTGAGAAACCACAGCGAAGTGGAAAACTGGATCAAAGATTTATCCCGGCCGGGCGCCTTGACGGCGGCGCTGAACTGGTATCGGGCCAATATGGGACCGGAAAGAGAACTGGCTAAACCGGTTTTGATTCCAGCCGTCAAGCTTCCCACGCTGGGAATATGGAGCAGCGGCGACGCCTACCTCACGGAAAAGCCGATGCTGGCTTCCGAGGCCTTTGTTACGGGGGAATGGCAGTATCAGAGAATCGACGGCGCCAGCCATTGGCTGCAACTGGATGAACCGGACCGGGTTAATAAAATTCTTCTCGATTTCTTTGCCCAGGGGTGATGCCTCCCCTGGTATTTTGCGGATCTCGTTGACAGGACATCGCCGCATTCTTATTCTTTTTTCATCCAAGACAGGAGAGTGAGCCCATGCCGCCCGGAAAAAGCTTAAAAAAGAACGCCGCTAAAAAAGACGCCGGCCCAAACCGCGGATCGGACCATTCCGATTCAACGCCTCCTGGCCGCAAGGACGACCGTCTCAGCAGCATCCCCATCCAGTACATCACCTCCATGCTGGACAATGCCCAGGAGGCGATTGTCATTATGCAGGATAAAATTCACAAGTACGTCAACAAACGGGCTTCGGAAATTGACGGCCGTCCGATCGAGGAGTTGATCGGAAAGCACATGCGGGAAACGACGCATCCCGACGATTACAGGGTCGCGCTGCAAAGCTATCAAAAAAAACTGGCCGGGAAACCGGTCGATAAATATCGTTATCGCGGCGTCAACAAAAAGGGAGAGGTGATCTGGCTGGAGATTATCGGAACCGCCGTTCTCTGGGAAGGACGCCCCGCCGTAATCAATTTTGTCACCGACGTCACGAAACAGGTTGAAGCCGAAGAAGCGCTTAAAAAATCCGAACGCATCCTGGCGGATATCGTAAGTTTCCTGCCGGAACCCACCTTTGCCGTCGACAGGGAAGGCAGGATTATCATCTGGAACCGCGAAATGGAAAAGATGATGGGCGTGAAATCCGAGCACATGATCGGCAAGAGCAATTATGAGCATGCTCTGCCTTTCTACGGCAGGAGAATACCGATGCTGATCGACATGGTGCGAAATCCGCGCAAGAGAGATCTGACGCGCTATTCTTTTTTTCGCAAAGAGAATAATTTTCTCTACGCGGAGCACAGTTTCCAGTTGCACGGAGAAACCCGCTGGCTGTGGTGCAAGGCCAGCCCGATTTACGATCACAACAACCGCCTGATCGGCGCAATCGAATCCATGCAGGATATTACAGAATTTCGCAATGCGGTTTCGGAACTGAAAGATAAATCCCTGCACCTTGAAGAAGCCAATACCGCGCTCAAGGTGCTGCTCGAGCACCGCACGAATGATCGAAACGAAATGGAGGAGAAAATCGCCGGAAACGTCAAAAACCTGATCACGCCGTATTTAAACAAACTCAAAATCTCCGGTCTGGACAAGGTTCAGCAGGCATATATCGATATTCTGGAGAACCACCTGAATGAAATCGTTTCCCCTTTCTTAACCAATCTCACCGCCGGCCGGATTAATCTGACTCCGCGGGAAATCCAGATCGCCGACCTGGTCAAGGAGGGGAAATCCGCCAAAGAAATTTCGCAGATTTTAAACATCGCCGTACACACAGCCAACAACTACCGCAAGCGCCTCAGAAAAAAGTTTTCCCTCGAGCACAAGAATAAAAATTTGCGGGCCCATTTGCTGTCGTTTAAATAGTGGTCTATTTCAATGACCATTACATGACCGGTCTTTGACTGTTGCGTCTTTTTCTCCTCTATGGTGTTCTGGGAAAAAATCGGGAGGGAAAGCAATGGCCCAGAAACCCTGGCATCGATTTTACGATTATAATGTTCCGACGTCCTTACGGCCGCCGCAAATATCCGTGGCGGATCTTCTGCAGATCCCATCGAATGCCTATCCCGACAAAGCGGCGATCCACTTCCTGGAAAGAGAGATAACGTTCTGGGAATTGCGCCAGCAGGTGCTGCGCATGGCCAATGCCCTGACCGGCCTGGGCGTGCAAAAAGGCGATCGCATCGGACTGCACCTGCCCACCTGCCCTCAGTACATCATCGCGTATTATGCCGCGCTCTCCCTGGGGGCCATTGTCGTCAATCTCAATCCCATTTATAAACCCGACGAATTGGAAGGGGTTTTCAACAGCACCGGCATTTCGCTGCTCTTCACGATCGACACGGCCGCATCCACTGTCGCAAAACTCTGCCAGCGTGTGGAGATCAAGCGCGTCATTGTCACCCGGTTGAACGACTATGCCGGAGCAAAAGAAACGGCGGCCAAACCGCCGGAGCTGGAAAAAGGCTGGCTTTATTTTTCAGCGGTGCTGGCCGGCTGCACCGCCACCCGGCGTCCCCGCGTGGCCATTGCTCCAACCGATCCGGCCCTGATTCAGTTCACCGGCGGAACGACCGGCGTGCCCAAGGGAGCCGTCCTCAGCCACGGCAACGTGATCTCGGCGACGATCGGACAGTCCCTCTGGATCAGTCCCATCGCCCAATTGACGCCGCCGGAGCGCCGCTGCTTTCTCGGGGCGATTCCTTTCTTCCATATTTACGGCAATATCGCGATCATCAACATGTCTGTTTTCAATTGCGCCACGCAAATTTTAGTCCCCCAGTTTCAACCCGACGAAATGATGGACACGCTCGCGAAGTACAGGGAGATTTTATTATTCCCCACCGTTCCGACCATGATCAACGCGGTCATTTCCCACCCCCGGGCGGAGGCGTTGAGACTCGATAAGAAACTAGGCATGCTCAACTCGGGCGGCGCTCCCATCCCCGTGGAAACGATTCATCGCATCAAAGATATGGGCATCTATTTCGGCGAAGGATGGTCGATGAGCGAAACGTGCTGCGCGGGAACGCAAAATCCCATCCTGGGTCTTTCCAAAGTCGGCAGCATCGGAATTCCCGTCATCGACACGGATGTGCGTCTGGTCGATCTTGATTCCGGAACAGAAGAAGTCCCTCAGGGCCAGCCGGGCGAAATGGTGATCAAAGGCCCCACCGTAACCGGAGGCTACTGGAATATGCCCGAAGAAACGGCGTTGCAGATCCGGGACGGCTGGCTGCATACGGGGGATATTGCAACCCAGGATGAGGACGGATACTTTTTTATCATCGACCGCAAGAAAGACATGATCATCGCCGGCGGCTTCAACATTTATCCGCGGGAAATCGACGAAGTGCTGCACCAGCATCCCAAAGTCCGGGATGCCATCGCCGTCGGCGTTCCTGACGATTACCGGGGAGAAACCGTGAAGGCTTTTGTTGTTCTGAAAAGCGGGGAGCAAGCCGCGCCGGAAGAGATCATCGCGTTTTGCCGGGAAAAGCTTGCGGCGTACAAAGTGCCCAAAACGATTGAATTTCGGCCGGCCCTTCCCCAGTCGGCCGTCGGCAAGGTTTTGCGGCGGATGCTGCGCGACGAAGAGATGGAACTCCGCAAGCGTAAATGAATAACGACACAGAACCGTTTTTTAAAAATAGAGAAGGAGGAAGAAAATGGAAAAGTTTGCAAAAGGAAGGTTTATTTTTTCGTGCGTTCTCGCTTTTTTCCTGATCGTTGCCTACTGCCCTTTTACGGTCGACGCAGCCAAAGCGGACAAGAAGGCAAAGCCTGCAAAAACGGATCCGCTCGACCAGTGGGCGGCCAAACCCAACGACGCTTTTGACGTGAATAAGATGAGCGATATGTCCGATTACGATCCCGGCACCTCCGTCGTCCCCACGGGAGACACCATCAAACTGGCCGTCGTCGTTTCATTTTCAGGACCGGCTTCGATTCAGGGTCTGTGGTATTACACGCTGGTCCAATGGGTGGCGCACGATATCAACAAGCGCGGCGGCATCTGGGTCGACGGCAAGAAAAAACTCATCCAGGTCATCAAGGCCGATCATCTGGGCAAGCCGGATACCTGCAAAAAGGTATGCGAACGGATGGCTTTACAGGAAAAGGTCCATGCCTTTATCGGCAGCGACGGCAGCCACCATGTCAAGATCATGAATGAAACGGCGAATAAGTATAAGATTATCTCCGTCAATCTCGGCTCCATGGTGGATGAGTTGCAGGATGCAAAAAACTTCTCGCGTTATGCTTTCCATTCCTATTACTCCGTCGAACAATCCGGGCGCGCCCTAGCTTACTATTTCGGCCAGATCAGCAAAAAGGAAAAGAAGTTCTATATCCTCAACCAGGATTACAGTTACGGCCGCGCTCTTGCCGCCGCTTTCAAAAAAGGCCTCCAGGAATATCATCCCGAGGGTCAGATTGTCGGCGAAGACTACCATAAGCTCTTCCTGACGGATTTTGCGCCATATCTGACCAAGGTCAAAGCTTCAGGCGCCGACATTATATTGTCAGGCGACTTTCTTCCTGATGGAGCCAATCTTGCGAAACAGGCTTATGAAATGAAGCTGAATATTCCTTTTGCCAACATCTTCATGAACGATGTCGCGATGCTGCGGAATATCGGCGTGGAAGGCACCAAGGGATTCGTTCGGGTCGATTCCTTCGATATGCCCGATCCCTTTAAGTCCTCACCATCCTATGCCAAGTACTATCAAATCTGGAAAAAGGTGTCGGCAAACTGGAAGGCGCCTTACGACACAGAATCCGTCCGGAATGTCGGAGCCTTCGGCAACGGCGTTTCCGTCTTGATGCAAACCTACTGGCTCTTGAGCGTCATGGAACGGGCCAAGAGCACCGATCCGGAAAAGATCATCAAAATCTGGGAAGGAGACACTTACCGCTATGTCAATGGAAAAGTTGTGAAGATAAGAGCCTGCGACCATAAAGCGATCATGGACCTGGGCGTCAGCGTATACGTTCCTCCGGCGGAACAGAAAATCTCCATGACGATTCCGCCGTATTACTGGTTCAACGACTGTTCCTACATCGGCCCCACTTACAAGATTCCCGCGGCAAAGATTCTTCCCTGGATGGATCAGGAGCTGGACCGCTGCAGCGGCAAAACCAATTGGGGTGAATAAAACACCTTCCTGCGCGATTCTGAACCAATCCTTGCAGAAGAGACTTTCCGCTTACGGATGCTTCAGATGTAACTTGCGTTCTCGTTTTTGTTGAGGCTCCCCCGGCACTATACCGGCTTACCGGCACAGTGCCGGGGCAAAGGCCGTTTGCCGTCGAGAACCCAAGACGCGCAGCAGCTCTCCGCACAGGCGTCCTGCCGGGCGACTGGCCTTACTTTTTCAACAGGCTGCCGACATCTTCCAGAAGTTTTTGCCGGTCTTCCCGGAGGAGTTTTTTGGCTGCGTCTTTGCCCGCTTCGAGCGCCAGGCCCCCGGCATTGTCCTTAGCGAAATTGCCGAGAGATCCCAGTTGCGGGCGCGTCAGTTTCACTTCCGGCTTTTTGGCGGTGCCGCCGATTTTTGCTTTTAAATCGATTTGGCCGTCTTTGTTGAAAAGAGGCTGCATCGCCAGATCGGCAAGCTTTCCCGAATCGGCGTATTTTCTGACCTCGGGGTTTTGAATGGCCGCTTCAATTTGTTTGGCAAGCGACGCCCTGACGGCGTCGTTGATTTCCTTCTTCAGCAAAACGCCCAGGTTCATATCAACGGCCTGCGTCTTCGTGTTCATGATGCCGTCAAAAGATATTCCTGCGTCTTTAAGCTCCAGTTTGCCGTTTTGAACGGCTACCTGCGGCGCCTTGTAGCGCAGATCCAGGCTGTTTAGTTTTGAACCTTTCCACTGCTGCTTCTCCTTCAGAAAAGCAAGATGCCGGCCCAGGTAATCCCCCAAAACAGGCACAGACGCAAAGGCGTTGAAAATCTGCAGACCGGTGATTTCACCCTCGGGGAGAGAAACATGCAAAAGAACTTCCGGGTCCAGAAGCCGCGTCTTGATGGCGAAGGGAATGACCTTGCCCACCGCGTCGATCGTGACGTCAAAATTTTCAACGCTGCCGTTTTTCAGAGCGCCGATCGTCTTCACGCCCATGTCGAGCGTAAGCTGCATTTCGTTTTTCTGCTCGAGAGCCCCGGGGTCGATGCGGATATCGTGCAAGAGCGCGTTTAGCTTGTAGATCTGAATTTTCTGGTCGTATTCGCCGTCGTGGTAATTGATCGTGCCGTTTTTCATGCCGATTTCCCCCACGGCAATCGCCACCGGAAGCACATCGGCGGAAATGGGTGGGGCCGGTTCCTGCGGCGCAGGCCGTTTATCGCCGGCCGTCTCTCCGGATGTGATGAGATCGTCGATATTCAAAACGCCCTGTTTGTTGCGGGACAGGTTGATGACCGGGCTGTACAGAACCAGCTCCTTGAGTTCGACCTGCCGCTGGAAGAGCGGAAGAATCTTCACCTTGAAGCGCAGCGCTTCCATTGCGGCGAAGAGGTCGCCCGCCGCCGGTTTCCCCTGCAAGCCGGCCAGTTCCTGAGGCGTTTTGAAATTGGAAATCGTCACCTTCTTGATTTCGACGCCGGACACAACGGAAAAGATGCCGGCATCGATGTCTCCGATGGAGACCTGCCGGTTCAGCGCCTGTGACATTTTTGCCGCCATGAAGGCTTTATCGACCTTCATGTAAACAATGACGCCCGCGACAAATACTCCGGCGACGATGACCGCAATGAGAGCGCCGACGGCAATGAGCAGTTTTTTAAACATGTCCTTTACCCCCTTTCTTTTTATCGGAAGGTAAGAAAAAAACTATTCCCATTCAAAATTTTTCAATTCCAGGGCGGCAAGCGAAAGGTCTTGCGCCGCAGACGGCATTTTCGCAAGTTCTGCGGCCCAGACCCCGGCAAGACCGTTTTTTTCGGCGACGGATTGCAGCCAGGACGTCTCCGCGCCGGAAATCCGCCCGTCCGAAACGGCCAGCAAAAGACCGTCGCGGAGGAAACAAAGCGCGATGTCTTTTTGCGAGAAAACCGGCGGTTCGTCAACGATGTAGTGGTTTCCCAGAATTTGCTCAATGCTCTTCGCGCAGAATTTGGCGTCAAACCCGAGCATCTTGCCGATCCCCATCATCATCTTCTTTTCCTGTTTGTGGATCTCGCGATCCTTGCCGATGAGCAGCAAAAGGCCCTTGTAGTAGAGACTCCGGTCCATCAAAGAAATTATCATGGCAAATCAACCCCCCGAGATGTTTTTACCACAGGCGCGGCCGTCATGCAGCTTTTTTTCCTGTCGGCGCAAGACACAGGACACGGGCGGAAATTATTTTAGTCTGCGGGCGGTCCAGGCATCGAACAGGGAAAGATAGCGGAGGAGATACACCTTGCCGTCTTTTGTTCTGACTTTAAAGTAGTCGGTTTTCGGTCGGGCGGAGTCGCTTGTGCCTTCATACCAGCGATCCAGAATTTCGCTTATTTCCAGACGGCAGCCCCGGTAAGCAAAGGCCAGCGGCCGCTCACCGGCTTTGTAGCCGCTGTAGCATTCGACCGTGGCGCGCTCATCATATTCCTGCGGCGGGCGTTTTGTTTCGTCGTCCATCGTGTTCTCCCGCGGGAAAACGGCGCGATTCTTCAGGGGTACTCTTTCCGGAGGGCGATCTTGTTGATTTTGCCCACGCTGGTTTTGGGAAGCGCTTCGACAATCCGCACTTTGTCCGGCACGCCGTATTTGGGAATTTTTCCCTGTTGCGCGGCTTCCACCAGAAACTGACGCAGTTCGGCTTCGCCGACGCGACCCGCGTACGCGGATTTGAGCACGGCAAGCATCAGGGGCCGCTCGCCCCATTTGGCGTCGGAAACGCCGATGGCCGCGGATTCCAGCACCGCGTCGTGCTGGCTCAGCAGATTTTCGAGGTCTAAAGACGAAATCCACTCGCCGCCGGTTTTGATGACGTCTTTGATCCGGTCGGTCACCTGCAGGTAGCCCTCGGCATTCATGACACCGATGTCGCCCGTGTGCAGCCATCCCGCGCGCCAGAGGTCGCGCGTCCGCTCCGGATCCTTGAAGTAGCTTTCGGCAAGCCAGGGGGAGCGGAGGCAGACCTCGCCCGGGGATCTGCCGTCGGACGGCACTTCGCGACCTTCCTTGTCGAACAGGCGAACATAAACAAACGGCGCGGGAAGCCCCGTCATGATGAGGTAGTCCAGCACCTCCTCCATCGGCTTGCCGAGCAGCGGGGTTTTAAGGTTGGCGCGGCAGGCCAGCGGACAGGTCTCCGACATGCCGTAGGACGCGTAAATCTCGATGCCTTTTTTCACGGCGGCCTCTGCCAGCCCCTTGTTGAGGCGCGCTCCGCCGACGACGACCTTCCAGCGCGAGAGATCCGCCTTCGCGGCGGCCGGATGGTTCAGAATCATCTGCAAAACGGTGGGCACGCAATGCGAGTAAGTGACGCGCTCGGTTTCCACCAGCCGGAGAATCGTTTCCGGCTCGTAGCGGCCGGGATACACCTGCTTGGCGCCCAGAAGCGTCGCGCCGTAGGGCACGCCCCAGGCGTGCACGTGGAACATGGGCGTGAGCGGCATGTAAACGTCGTTGGAGCGGAAGCGGCAGACGGATTCAAACGCGCCCTGGATGATGACGCCGGACTGCGTGTGCAAAACGATCTGCCGGTGCGAAAAATAAACGCCCTTGGGCAATCCCGTCGTTCCCGTGGTGTAGAAGGTGGTGGCCTTGGTGCGTTCGTCGAAATCCGGAAAGTCGTATTCGGGATCGGCCGCGGCAAGCAGGCTTTCATATTCGCCGGCGAAGGGAATTGTCGCGGCCGGTGTCTTGAAGTCGTCCGCAAGCAGGATGAATTTTTTCACCGTCGTCAGCTTGCGCCACAAAGGCTCCAGAAGCGGCACGAAATCGGCGTGGACGAGGACAACCTTATCTTCGGCGTGATTCATCGTGTAGAGGATCTGCTCGGGGGAAAGCCGCCAGTTCTGCGTGTGCAAGACGGCGCCCATCATCGGAACGCCCAGGAAAGTCTCCAGGTAGCGGTGGGAATCGTAGTCGAACATGCAGACCGTGTCGCCGAATTTCACGCCCAGGCCGGCCAGGACGTTGGCCAGCCGCCGCAGGCGCGCAAACAGGTCGCGGTAGGTCATCCGAAACCGGTCGCGGTAGAGAATTTCCTGGTCGGACGCAAAAATGCGCGGGCTCTCCAGCAGGTGCTTGACGAGCAACTGGTAATCGTAGCATTCGCCGGGGGCGTACGTTTTGGGCGTTGCGGTGGGCATCGGTCCTCTCCTTGCGGTTGTAAGGACGCCGTCCGGCGGACGGTCTTGGTAAGAATAAAAGGCTGCGGCGCGGGGTATTTCCGCACCGCAGCCGGTGAAAGCGGGCTAGACGAGTTTGAGAAAATGCTTCACCAGATACTCCGCAGTCTGCAGCGCGCCCTTGGCCGCGCCCAGCTTGGTGTTGTGCGCCAGGCAGACGTACTTGATGCCGTTTTCCAGAATCGGGTCCTTGCGGATGCGCCCGACGGTAACGGTCATGCCGCCTCCCTTGTCGCGGTCCATCCGGGGCTGCGGACGGAACGGATCGTCCGTAACGTCGATGAGCTGCGCGGGCGAGCTGGGCAGGTGCAGTTCGGCAAAGTCCCGGCCGTATTCGGTCATCGCCTTTTTGACGTCTTCCGGCGTGCAGGGCTTTTCGGTCTGCACAAACGCACACACCAGGTGTCCGTCGATGACGGGCACGCGGGTGCAGGTGGCGGTAATGCCGAACGGCGCGTTCACGATTTTATCCCCTGCCAGACGGCCCAGAATTTTCTGCGGCTCGGTTTCGACTTTCGGCTCTTCGCCCGCGATGTAGGGCACAACGTTTTCCGTCATGTCCATGGCGGAAAGGCCGGGGGTCCGCCCCGCTCCCGACATGGCCTGCAGCGAGGTGGCGACCACCTGCTTCACGCCGAAGACGTCGAGGATCGGCTTGAGCGAGACCACCAGTCCTGCAATAGTGCAGTTGGACTTGGGAGAAATGAATCCCTTCCAGCCGTGGTTTTTCTGCTGGACGGCCAGCAGCGCCGCATGCTCCATGTTGACGCCGCCCACTAAAATGGGAGTATCCGGTTCATACCGGAACGCCGAGGCGGTGCTGATCACCGGGGTCGTTTTGGCATACTTGGGCTCCAGCTCCTTGGCGGGGCCTGCATCCATGGTCGAGAAAATGACGTCGACGGAAGTCGGATCAAAGCTCGCCGCTTCCTCCACGATCATGCCGGCGATGTCCGCCGGCAGTTCTTCGGGACACCACCAGCGGATGGAACCGTTGGCGTCGCGCAATGCGTCAATATATTTTTTGGTAGCCGAGCGCTCCGAGGCGACAAGCTTGGTGATTTTAAACCAGGGGTGTCCCAGAAGGCTGACGATCGCCTGCTGACCGACAATGCCGGTCGCGCCCACAATGGCAATTTTTAACATAAAACTTTTCCTCCAAATCATTTTTCCAGTTTCAATATCTGTTTGGTTTTCTCCACATCCGCGGCAATCTGGCGCTTCAAGCTTTCGGGACCGTCAAATTTGACAATGTCCCGCAGTTTCTCCACAAACAAGACGTTTATTTTTTTTCCGCGCAAATCGCCCGCAAAATCCAGCAAAAAAACTTCCAGCGTCGACGTGTAGTCGCCGAACGTGGGTTTGGCGCCGATGTTGAGGGCGCCCGAGTACCGCGCGCCGTCCACATCGACAAATGCCGCATAAATCCCCGGAGACGGCAACAACTCTTTCTCCGGTTCGATATTGGCGGTGGGATAGCCCAGCCCCGCGCCGCGTCCCGCGCCGCTGCCGACCGGCCCTGCCACGTTATAATAACGCCCCATCATCTTCGCCGCCTTGCGCACGTCGCCTTCCAGAAGGCTGTTGCGGATCAGCGTACTGCTGACGATCTCCTCGTCGATTTTAAACGCCGGAATCACTTCCACGGAAAAACCGAGCTTGCGCCCCTGGGACTTGAGAAAAGCGTCGTTGCCCTGCCGCCCCTGGCCGAAAACGTAGTCGTGCCCGATGATGATCTTGCTGATCGCCAGTTTTTTCCAGAGAAATTCCTGCACAAACTGCTCGGCGGTGGTCTTCGAGTAGTGATGGTCGAACACGATGATGACCGTCGCGTCCACACCGCAGCCGGCCAGACGCTCCATCTTCTCGGCCCGCGTCGTAATGAGGTAAAATGGTTTGATATTCGGATGCAGGATCATCTTGGGATGCGGGTCGAACGTGATGACCAGCGACTTGCGCCCCGCGTGCCCGGCTTCCGAAGCCAGTTTGCGGCAGATATGCTGGTGACTCAAATGCACGCCGTCGAAATTGCCGATGGTGACGTACGCCCCCCGAAAATCCTGGGTTATCGCTTCAATGCCTTCAAAAACAATCATGATTCCTTTTCCACCACATTAAGTCAGTTAACGACGCACCATAGCATTTTGGATATTAAATTCAAGTCATTTTAGCTTGACAAGACCGCCCGCTTCGGTATAGTCACTCTTCGCGTGCCGAAGTGGCGGAATTGGTAGACGCGCTAGGTTCAGGGTCTAGTGGGTGTACGCCTGTGCTGGTTCGAGTCCAGTCTTCGGCACCATGCTCTTATGCGGGGGGGCGACCGGAAAAACGGTCGCTCTTTTTTTATGCCGGATTTCAGCGACGGCTGTTTTTTGTCTTTCAGAGAAAAAATCGGTTTTGTTAAGAATTGTCGCGCGGACCGGCGCCTCCGAGAGGGACCAACCAGGAAAGAAAAGCCCCCGGACGGTCAAACGCGCAGACCGTCGAGGAAGCGGTCCACAATCTCGCCGTAGAGAGAAATATATTCGTTTTTGGCCAGAATGGTCTTTTGCAGCTTCTTGAGCTGGATCATGCCGTTGAAGGCGGCCCACAGGATGATCGCCTGCCTTTTCGGATCGACGGGCTTGAAGAGTCCGGCATCGATGCCTTCCTGGACCGCGAGCGTCATCATGGCGATGCTGGCGTCGCCGTGTTCGTCGATTTCACTTTTCAATTCGGGAGAAAAGATCGTTTCCGGCGAGGTGAGAAAGTAGTTAATGATGTCGAAATAGTTCTTGTGCTCCTCGCTGAACTGCAGATACGCCATGGCGATGGCCCGGATCTTCTTGTCCGGCGCGGCCTTTTTGGCCACGGCCTTGCGGATGGCTTCATGCAGCAGCTCCAGGCCTTCGAGCTGAAGCGCCGCAAAAAGCTCTTCCTTATCCTTGTAGTAGAAATAGATGGCGCCGACGCTCAGTTCGGCCCGCTTGGCGATCTGGTTGATGGAGGTGGAGTTCAATCCCTTTTCCAAAAGCAGCTCTCTGGCCGTATCCAGGATGTTGCTTTTGCGTTGTTCTCTTTCTCTTTCGCGTCTTTCCTTGGAGCCCATAATTTCTGTCGATCCTCAGTGTAAGTTTTGCCGTTCGGGGGATGGCCCGCTATCTACCACCCAAACGCCATTAAAGCAAAAAAATCTTCCATCTCCCGGATTTGACCGCCGAACCTCTCCTCCCGGGCCGCGTCTTAAAAGCGCCGCGTTACGCCGGATCGGTTTCGCCGGCGGGGCGGATGTCAAACCAGGGCATCTGCCGCTTCAGCGGGCACAAGGCGGCCCTGCAGGAGCGGACAGGGTCCCCGGGAGGCGCCTTCACGGTTCTCGTGCGGGCCTCCCGGTTTTTCAAAAGCCACGCCTCGGCTTCCTCGCGCGTCTCCACGAAACCCGCAGAATACACGGTCTTGCCGCGGCAATGAACAAACCCGTAAATTAATTCATATCTTTCGGACATTTCCTTCGCCTGCTAAAATTCCTCGCCGATCTGCAAAAGCACCTTCACGGCCAGGCCGGTGTCGATCCTTTCGCGGTAAAGCGCGGGGAGATGCGAAAGCGGCGCGTAATCGGAAATGAGCGGCCGGGCGTCGATTTTCCCTTCGGCCATCCACTGCAGACACTGGATGTTTTCCTCGTGCGTGTTGGAGTTGGAAGCCGTCAGCCGGATTTCCTTGAGATTGATAAGAAAAGGCGCCTCCAGGCTGACCGCAGAGAAAATCATGCTGACGATGCAGATTTCCCCCGCATCTTCCGCCAGCAGCACGGCGCGGCTGATGTTGGCCTTGACGCCGGAGCACTCGAAAATTTTCCGGTAGCCTCCGGGAGCAACCGCAAGCGCCTGCTGATCCGCGTTTTTTTCCAGCGGGTCGAAGACGTGATCGGCCCCGTACAAAACGCCGATGTTACGCTTGACCGCAACCGGTTCGAAAAGAACGACCGGACTGTAGCCGAGAATTTTCAAAAGGCGCACGGTGCAAAGGCCGATCGGCCCCCCGCCCATGACCAGCGCCGGTCCTGCCCGGTCGCTGGTGCAGTGAATGCCGTGCAGGGCAGCCGCAAACGTTTCCGCCAGAGCGGCATTTTGCGAATCGACGCCGTCGGGAATGGGAATCAGCATCTGCCCGAAGGCCTTCACGAACTGGGCAAAGCCGCCCGGCAGATCGCCGATGCCCGTTGTCCGCCTCTCTACGCGGCACAGGTGCGGCCGACCGGACCGGCAGTTGATGCACCGGCCGCAGTAGCTGGGTCGGATGCAAACTCTCGTCCCCACCGGCGGGCCGGAGGCTGCCGCGCCTTTTTCGACGACGACGGCGCTGATTTCATGGCCGAGAATATATCCGTCGGACAGGTGTCCGCCGGCCACCAGCGAATGGTCGGAGCCGCAGAAGCCCGTATTGGCCACACGGACCAGCACTTCATCATGGGCTATTTTATAATCGGGGACGTCTTCGTAGACCAGCCCCCGGCCTTTGCGAAATACCACTGCTTTCATGATTCCTTTTTTCCTTCGCTGTAGGGAACGGTCGCGACCGTTCCCTACAGTCTTTTTTAATCTTCACATTCCAGGGCAATCTTTTCCACATTATCCAGATCCTTCTTGTAGAAAAAGGAGCCGGCAACGAACAACAGGGACGAAATCACCAGAAAGACAGGCACGATCGACATGGCTGCCTGGATGCCATAAAGATCGGAGATCTTCCCGATCGCAATGGGCGCCAGCGATGCTCCAAAAAGATTCTGAACAATCACGCAAACTGAATACGAGATCGCCCGAAGGCCGGGATGGATAACCTCCTGGGTGGCGATAATCGCAGCCGGGGCAAATGCGGAGGCCAGAACGCCCATGCCCAGAAGCGTAAAATACTGCGTTTTCCCCTCCAGGAAGGAAAAAGCAATAAAGATAACGAGGGCATTGAGGATGGACGTAATTGCGGGAAACAAAAGCCGCGCATTCGCCCGCTTCTTAAACCACATATCTGCCAGCCACCCTCCCAAAGGCAACCCGATAATGGCCAGAACCATGAGCATGCTTACCTTCATGCCCGCTTCACTCATGGGGATGCCCGTCGTCCGGTGAAAATAGGTGGGAAGCCAGACCATGATGGCATTGTTGGCGAAGACGCAGCCGATAAACCCGAGATTGGTAAAAATCAGGGAAGGGGTTCGGAGAAACTCCCGGACAATATCCATCTTGCCCATTTTAATTTTACCGGGACCGGTTGTGCAGGCGGTATCGGTCTTCACCAGGTCCACGGTCTTGTAGTCCTTGACGAAGAAAAAAAGGAGGGCCACGATCGCCCCGGGAATGGCCACCACGCCGAAAGCGTGACGCCATCCCCAGTGCGCGGCGATGAATCCTCCCAGCCCGATTCCGACGGCTGTTCCGAGAGGGATGGACATATTCCATAGCCCCATCATACGCGACCGTTTTTCCTCGGGGAACAACCCCGAAAGCATCGCCGTCCCGGCCGGCGCGTATCCGGCCTCGCCGATTCCGATGGCCGCCCGGGTTGCGAGCAGTTGCGGAAAGGTTTTGGTAAAGGCGCAGGCCAGCGTGGCCATGCTCCATAAAAAGGCCATGATGCCGATGGTCTTCTTCCGGCTCCAGCGATCCACTAAAATCGAAACAGGAAGCACAAAAGCGACAATGGACCAGTAAACCATCGACACGAGGAATCCGGACTGGGTGTCGGTCAGCCCCCACTCCTTTTGGATGAAGGGGAAAAGGGAGGTCACGATCATCCGGTCGACGTAGTCGAAAAAATACAGGAGAAACAAGAGGGCGAAGATGTAGTAGGCGCTTCGCGGAGACAACTTGTATTCCTTGGGTTCGGTAACATTATTCATAGGAACTCCTTGTCATGGAAAAAGGGGCCAACTTGTCAGGCCGTTCCTAAAGTCGCGGCATAATAAATTGTACCTCAGTTACATTTGTACCCTCCCAGATTGGCCAGAGCGACGCTGCCGGGGCTGATCACAGAGGGATCCACTTTAACATTAATACAAGCCGTCTTTCCGGAGGCAAAAGCCGCTTCCAGGGCCGGCGCGACGTCTTCGGGTTTTTCCACCATCACGCCGAATCCGCCCAGCACCTCCACCATTTTGTGATAATCCACCCAGCCCAGCTCTGTGCCGTTGGGAATGTTGTGCCCCAGTCGAAGCTGCTGGCTGTGCGCGATCATGCCCCAGGAGGCGTCATTGGCGATGACCACCACGATGGGCAGGTTCTTGCGGATCGCCGTGTGGAACTCCATGAAGTTGAAGCCGGCGGACCCGTCGCCCATGATGAGCAGGACGCGCTTGTCCGGATGCTTCAGCTTGGCCGCGTTGGCGTAGGGAATACCGACAGCCAGGCAGCCATAAAGGCCATAGTCCAGGAAAGTGCCGCCCTTTTTAACGGTCCGTGTCATGCCCATCCAGGTCGAGGTATCGCCGCCGTCGGCAACGACAATATCGTCTTCGCGGTTCATGAATTTATTGACCTCATTGGCCAGACGCATCGGATGCATGGGCAGGGTTTCGCACTCCCACATGGCTTTGGCATCTTGTTTGCCGGCCTCATGGGCCGCGCGGACGGTGTCCACCCAGGGCGCATACTGCGCCTTCAACGCATCGCTGATTTTTTGTTCATCCAGAAGACCATTCAGTTCCTTGAGGAACGACTTCACATCGCTGACGATGCCCAGATCAATGGTCCGGTTGCGTCCGATTTCATCGGGGGCGATGTCGACCTGAATAAATTTGGCGGTCGGCGGAAAAATTTCGCCGAAGATGTAGAACAGGCTCAGACGGCCGCCCAGGAAAAGAACCAGGTCGGTGGTCATAAGCGTGATCATGGCCGAACCGGGACGGATCGCCAGAGAGCCTTCAAAGCAAAGGGGATGGGTATCGGGAATAACGCCGCGCCCCGCGCCCGCCGTGTAAATCGGGATACCGATTTTTTCCACGAATTCGATGACTTCTTTTTCGGCGTCGGAATACCACAGGCCGCTGCCGCCGATGACAATCGGGTTTTTCGCCGCCTTCAGCAAATCGACAACCTTGCGGGTGTTCTCCCGGTCAACGGGCTTGGAGGCGAGGGTTGTGCAGGGCTTCTTGACCGCAGCCATATCCACCTTGGCGTTCAGGACGTTGCAGGGAAATTCCAGGTAAACGGGGCCGGGCCGGCCGCTCATGGCGGCGCGGAAGGCCATGTCCACGTACTCGGGGATTCGCTCCGGCACGTAGCAGACAAAGGCTTTCTTCACCATCGGTTCGATGACGGGAAGCTGGGTCATGTCCTGCAGGTCCAGTTTTTCCGTCGCCTCGGTTCCCACGCAGCCGGCAATGAGAACGACCGGCGCATTGGAAAGCCGGGCGCTGGCGATGCCGGTTAGGGCATTGGTGAAGCCGGGACCGGCCGTGACCATGGCCACCGCCGGTTTGCGCGTCATCCGGGCCTGCGCTTCGGCCATGAAAACGGCCGCCTGTTCGTGGCGCACGTCAAACAGCGTAACCGGTGTATTTTCCAGAAACTGATAGATGGGCGTGATGTGCCCGCCGCTCAGCGAAAAGATGTAATCGACGCCCCGATCGACCAGGGCATCCGCAACGAGCTTGCCGCCGATAATGTTATCCATGAATATATCCTCCTCTATTTCAAAAAGCGTTATTATTTTACAATTCCATGCACTGTCCGCCGTCCACGTTGATCGCCTGCCCCGTGATGTAGCGCGAGGCGTCGGACGCCAGAAAGACGGCGAGCTCCGCGGCTTCGGCGGGCGGGCCGATGTAGCCCAGCGGAATGGTTTTGCACATTTCCTTTTCCTGCGCCTCGACAGTCGTTCCCAGGAAGGACGCCTCGAGGCCGAACCGCCATTTTTCCAGGTCCGTAGCAATCTGCCCCGGACAGATGGCGTTCACGCGGATGCCGCTTCCTCCGAGCTCTTTGGCCATCGTCTTGGTGAGCATGATCACGCCCGCCTTGGCGACCGCGTAGGCGCTGTTGAAGATGGGCGGCACCTTGCCCGCCCGTGACGCCGTGTTGACGATGGCCGCCGGCTTCCCCGCCATGAGCGGAATGACGGCCCGCGACATGCGGAAAACCGAAAAGAGGTTCACGTCGATAGTCTTGAGCCAGGCCGCTTCGTCATATCCCAGCACGGTGTTCGGAACGCCGAAAGACGCGCCCGCATTGTTGCAGAGAATGTCGATATGGTCGAAAGTGCCCTTGATGATTTCCACCATCGCCGCTATCGCCGAATTATCCGTGACGTCCACGGCCACGGCCAGCGTCCGCACGCCGCAGGTCCGTGCCAGTTCGCCGGCGATCTCCTTCATTTCTTCGCTGGTCGCCGATTTCAGGGATTCCCCCGGCACGGGGGGCTTGCCCAGATCCGCGACGACAATGTTGCAGCCCGAAGCGGCAAGCTTCTTTGCAATGGCAAAGCCGATGCCGGTTTTCTTGCCGGCGCCGGTCACGACGGCCGTTTTTTCTTTCAGATCATTATAAATCATCAGCTCCTCCTTCATGATACCAGCGGCGATGGTCCAGATGGGCGTACTTGGGCAGGAAGCGCGTCGGCAGGGCCAGCGCGTCCTTGCGGAAAGGCGGCGCCAGCTGCTTGCCGTCCACCAAAAATTCGAGGACGGTAGGCCGGCGGCTCTTCAGGCAGGCGTCAAAGGCCTCGCGGATATCCTGCGGCCGGCTGACCTGCATGGCGTTGGCGCCCATCGCCTTGGCGACGGGAACGAAACTTTCCGGATTGGGAATATCGACGCCGACAAAACGGTTGTTGTAAAAGTCCACCTGGTTTTTGGCCTCGGCGCCCCACCACATGTTGCGGAAGACGCAGGCCACGACGGGCAGGTTGTGCTCCACGGCCGTGCTCACTTCATGCAGGCTCATTCCCCAGGCGCCGTCGCCGATGATGGCGACCACCGGCGCCTCGGGGCGCGCCAGCTGCGCGCCCAGCGCCGCGGGATAGGCAAAGCCCGTGTTGCCGAACGTGAGCGCCGCGATATGCTGGCGCGGACGGTTGAACGTCAGGTAGCTGTTGGCCGTCGAGGAGACATTGCCGATGTCCGTCGTTACGATGGCGTCCTGGGGCAGCGCCCGGGACAGCTCGAGGAGCACGCGGCGGGGATTGACGGGATTGCCGTCCGCCATCGCCAGATCGACGATTTCCTTTTGCCATTTCTTGTTCTCCCTGGCCACCGCCGCCAGGCGCTTCTCATCCGGCTTGCGCTTGCCGTCCTTGGCCTTGAGCCGCTTCAGAATTTCCGCGGAGGCTTCCCTGGCGTCGCCGATGATGCCGACTTCGATGGGGTGGGTGCGGGCGATATGCTTGGGATTCACGTCCACCTGGATGATCTTCGCATTTTCCGGGAAGTAGTTGATGTCGTACTGCGGCAGCGTGCCGAAGACGGAAAGCCGTGTGCCGATGGCCAGCATGACGTCGGCCTTGGCCAGCGTTTTCATGGCCGCCTTGGACCCCATGTAGCCGATGGGGCCGACAAACAGGGGATGGTCGCCGTAAAACGCGTCGTTGTGCAGGTAGGTCACGGCCACCGGCGCCGTCAGATGCTCGGCAATGGCTTTGACGATCTCCAGCGCGTCGGAATCGACCACGCCCCTTCCGGAAACGATGACGGGATTTTTCGCCTTCGCGAGAAGTTCGGCGGCCCGGTCCAGCTGTTCGATGGAGCCGCAGCCCCGCGCGTCCACGCGGTACTGCGAGGGCTTGAGGATTTTCTCCTCGAGCTCGCCGTAGAAATAGTCCCGCGGAATGTCGTACAGGACGGCGCCCCGATCCGCGTAGGCGATGCGGAAGGCGGTGCGCAGACAGTCTGCCGCCCGCTTCGGATGCGGAACGCGAACGACCGCTTTCGTAATGGAGCGGAAGACGGACATCTGGTCGCATTCCTGAAAGCCGTCCCAGCCGATGGTCGGCGTTCCCGCCGACGGAGAGATGATCACCAGCGGCGTGTGGCCCATGTTGGCCGCCGCCACGGAGGTGACCATGTTGGTGATGCCGGGTCCGTTCTGGCCCGTGACGACGCCGCAGCGCCCGGACACGCGGCAGTAGGCGTCTTCCATGTGCGCGGCGCTTTGCTCGTGGCGCACAGGAATGAATTTGATCCCGGCCGTCGGAAAGAGATCCAGCATGTCCATAAAGGCCGAGCCGACAATGCCGCAGACATGGTCCACGCCTTCGGCCAGCAGGGTTTCGACAATCGCCTCACTGGGCGTCATTTTTACTTTTTCCATATTTAACCTCCAAAATCTTCAGTCGTTCGTTATTGTCAGGCAAAAGGCTTCTCCTCCGCAGAGGCCTTTTCATATTTATTTTTTCAAAACCGCCTCAGTCTCCCGGGCGATCATTTTTTCCTCGTCCGTCGGCACGACGAACACGCGGACGGCCGATTCGCCGGCCGCAATATCTCCTTCGCCGCCGGCGTTGTTTTTGTCCTCATCCAGCTTAAGCCCCAGCCACGAGAAATACGCGCAGATGCGCAGGCGCATCACCGGCGAGTTTTCGCCGATGCCCGCGGTAAAGGCCAGGGCGTCCAGACCGCCCGCGGCCGGAATCAAAGACGCAATGCCCCGCGCCGCGCTGTAGGCGAAGACATCCAGCGCCAGGCGCGCCCGCTCGTGCCCCCGGGCCGCTTCCTGCTCCAGATCGCGAAAATCGGGAGAGACGCCGGAAATGCCGAAAACGCCGCTTTGCCGGTTTAAAATGTCCAGCGCTTCCGCAATCGAGCAGCGCTCTTTTTCCATCAGGAAGGAGACCACCGCCGGATCGAGATCGCCCGAACGCGTGCCCATGACGAGTCCCGAAAGCGGCGTGAAGCCCATGGAGGTGTCCCGGGATTTTCCTTTCGCCACGGCGCAGAGGCTGGAGCCGGCTCCGAGATGGCAGGTGATGATTCTCGGATCCCCGCTGCGGCCGGCCAGAAGCTCCGCGGTCCGGGCGGCGACGTAGCGGTGGGACGTGCCGTGGAATCCGTAGCGGCGGACCGCATCCTCGGCGTAGTACCGGTAGGGAATCGCGTACGTAAAGGCGCGCGGCTCCATCGTCTGGTGAAAGGCTGTATCGAAAACCGCCACCTGCGGCACGTCCGGCATCAGCCGCGCGCAGACGTCGATGCCCATGAGGTTCGGCGGATTGTGCAGCGGCGCGAGCGCTTTGGTTTTCTCCAGAAGGCCGCGCACGGCCGGATCCACGACCACGGACGAGCGGAAATGCTCTCCGCCGTGCACCACGCGGTGCCCGACACCGGCGATGTCGCTGCGGTCCGCCGGAATGCCCTGCCTGGCATCGGCCAGATGGGTGAGCAGGGCACTTACCGCCGCGGCATGATCGGCCAGAGGCGTCTCGCATTGAACAGGCGCCAATCCCGGCGTCTCGTGCGTAAAGAGCGCCCCGGGCAAACCGATGCGGTCCGCCTGGCCTTTCGCCAGAACCTCGTACGTCGTCATCTCAAAAAGCTTGTATTTGAGCGAGGAGCTGCCGCAATTCAAAACCAGTATATTCATAAGAACGCTCTTTTCATCTCCCGCCGGCAGTCGGTCCGGCAGGCATGGATGCAGCGCCGCGGACCGCCGTGAAAATTTTATAAAACGCCGTCAGGATCAAAAATCCGACCGCCCACACGCCCAGGGTAATCGCGATTTCCGGTCCCGTCGGATGGTATTCGGTCATGGCCTCCAGCGGCGACGGAATGAAGCCGGGAATGACCAGGCCCAGACCTTTTTCGATCCAGAGCGATGCAAACACGGCCACGCAGGCCGGCGCCAGCCATTTTTCCTGTTTGCGAAGGCCTGGAATCAACAGCGCCGCCAGCGCTCCTGCGGCCAGCACCGCAAAGGCCCACATCCAGCCGACCAGGCCGGAGTGGCCGTGCAGCCCGGCAAACAGATAAATAAACTGCGCCTCGTGCTCCGGAATGCCGCTGTAGAAAGCGGTAAACAGTTCCACGCCGACGAAGAAGAGGCTCACGGCAAGCGCGTAGGCGACGATTTTCGCCAACGCCTGGATCGCTTTTTCCCCCGCGTCGAAGCCTCCCCAGCGCCGGAGAATCAGGCAAACGAGGATGAGCAGCGCCGGCCCCGAGGCAAAAGCGGACGCGAGGAACCGGGGCGCCATGATCGCGGTCAGCCAGAAGCTGCGGCCGGGCAGACCGGCGTAAATGAAGGCGGTGACCGTATGAATGCTGATCGCCCAGGGAATCGACAGGTAGATGATCGGCTTGACCCAGGAAGGCGGCGGAATTTCCTTTTTCGTGCAGGACAAAATGACCCAGCCGGTTACGATGTTGATGAGCAGGTAGCCGGAAAGAACGACCATGTCCCAAAAGAGAATGGAAGCCGGCTGCGGATGCAGGAGTACATTCAGCACGCGGGCGGGCCGGCCGAGATCGACGAAAACGAAGAGGATGCACATGACGACGGCCGCCACGGCCAGAAATTCGCCCAGAACGGTGATTTTGCCGAACGCCTTGTAGTCGTGCAGATAGTAAGGCAGCACCAGCATCACGGCCGAGGCGGCCACGCCGACCAGGAAGGTGAACTGGGCGATGTAAAGCCCCCAGGATACGTCGCGGCTCATGCCCGTGATGCCCAGGCCGTAATCCAGCTGGCGCAGATAAAAGAAAAATCCGACGGCGGCAACGAGGATCAAACAGGCGATCCAAATCCAGTATCCGCGGCGGCCGTGTAAAGCTTTTTCCAGCATGGCATCCTCACAGGATATAATAAATCTGCGGCGCGGTGCCCAGATGGGCCCGTCTTCGCAGGCTAAATCGAGTTTCCATGAGCAGGCGAATCTCCGAGCGCGGATCTTCCATATCGCCAAACACAATGGCTTTTTCTTTGCAGGCCAGAACACAGGCCGGAATCATGCCCTTGGCCAGACGCTCTTCGCAGAAGTTGCACTTCTCCACGACGCCTTTCGCGCGCGTCGGAAAATCCGGATTGATCTTCGCGATAAACGGCCGCGGGTTGCGGAAGTTCATACTCCGTGCGCCGTAGGGGCAGGCAGCCATGCACAGCCGGCAGCCGATACAGCGGTGATAGTCCATCATGACGATGCCGTCGGGCCGCGAAAAGGTGGCGCCGGTCGGACACACCCGGACGCAGGGCGGATTGTCGCAGTGATTGCACAAGACGGGAATTCTGAGATTTTGAATCGCCTTTCCCTGGTGGGGGTGATCCTCCGCCGGAAACACAGAAGAAAAAGGCTCGTTCCAGATCCACTTGACTTCGTCTTTGGGGTTGCTGAAGTCGGGCACATTGTGAACCGCGTGGCAGGCGGTAATGCAGTCCGTGCATCCCTCCTTACACCGGGATGCATCAATCGCCATGGCCCAGCGCCTGGCCGAAAGCGCCGGCGTCGGCCCGGAAGCCCGGCCCGGCGGAATCACAATCGCGTCTTCGGCCCAGGCAGGACCAAAAAGCGACGGCGCCAGCAGCGTCAGGGCGGAGGCTCCCGCGATTTTCAAAAAGTCTCTGCGTTTTGTCGTCATTTTTTTACCTCCCCGGGAACGATGTGGCAGTCAAAGCAGGAGGGCGCCGCGCCCACATAGGTGTGGCAGCGGTCGCAGAACTGTTCCTTATTGCTGTGGCACTGAAGACAACTGCCGGTGAGGCTCTTTTCGAACGTCCGGCCGTCTTTGGCCGTGTACACGCGCTTTCCCTCGCGGACGGCTTCGTCGCGCCAGGCCTTGAGCATCTTCATGTGGTCGGAGCGCATGAAGGCCTTGTCCTCGACGCATTCTTTCCGGGCCAGTCCGGCGATTTCAGGCGTCTCCAGACTGAGCACGGGCGGCGTCGACTTCCCCTTGCCGTACCAGAAGGGAAACGTCACCCCGATGACGAAAATCGCCAATCCCAGAAATATCAAGCCCCATTTATGTTGTTTCATCTTCATACATTCCGTAATATGCCTACGTTCAGCGACGAGCTACGAGCTGCACCCCATCCACCATCCACCATCCACTATTCACCATTCACCATTCACCCTCTTCCCACGTGGGAGAGGGTCAGGGTGAGGGGGCTGATATCTCGTCGCCCCGCAAATCCGTCGTTCTTTCTTTCTCGCCTTTCATGACCAGGGCGTTGCCCAGAAGTTCATGAACGCCCGTCACCGCAACGCCCGGCACCCAGTAGTCCATGAGCGGCGGCAGCGTCGCCCGATCGATGGCGCAGATGCAGCCCAGGCGGTTGACCCCGTGCTTTTGCACGACGTCGCGCACGGCCATCGCCCGCGGCATGCCGCCGCGCATCCGCATCTCCATATTTTCGTCATTGCCCAGTCCCGCGCCCGCGCCGCAGCAGAAAGTTTTTTCCCGGATCGTGTCTTCGGCCATTTCGTAAAAATGGTTGCAGGTGTTTGCAATGATGTAGCGCGGCTCTTCGAAAAGCCCCATGGCCCGGGCCGGGTTGCACGAATCGTGAAACGTCAGCCTGATGTGGTCGTTGCGGGACGGGTCGAGCTTCAGGCGGCCGTTTTGAATCAGGTCCGCCGTGAACTCGACGATGTGCACCATTTTGGTCGAGCGCGCATTTTCAAAACGCGTACCCGTGATCGGGGAGACCGGCTCTTCAAGGAAGTCCGCAGGGCCGTTCATCGTATCCATGTACTGGTGGATAACCCGCCACATGTGGCCGCATTCGCCGCCCAGAATCCATTT
Organism: Deltaproteobacteria bacterium; assembly: GCA_012729055.1. Lineage (GTDB taxonomy): Bacteria > Desulfobacterota > Syntrophia > Syntrophales > Smithellaceae > UBA8904. Next base: position 5,759 of record JAAYDW010000056.1, on the reverse strand, counting down.
GACGCCCAGGCGTTTCGCCTCCGCGTAAATCTTGGCGTTGAGGCGCTTCATCATTTCATGCGATGTAAACAGGCCGAAGTTGCCTCCTTCCGAGGCATATGTGCTGAACGTGTAATTGAGACCAATTTCGTGGAAGAGCATCAGATAGCCCATGCAGGTGTATGTGCCGGGATCGGCGAAGTAGTCGGCCGACGGCGTGACAAACAGGATGTCGACGCCTTTTTTGTTAATCGGCACCTCTACGCGGACGCCGGTGCGGTCCTCGATGTCGTCGGCAAGAAAGTCCAGCATATCTTTCATGCCGCCGGGCTGAATGCCCAGATGGTTTCCGGTGCGGAAGCAGTTGGCCGCCGGTTCGAGCACCCAGTTGATGTTGCAGCCGACCAGGTTGAGCAGTTCGCGGCCGATCATCGTGATTTCCGCCTGGTCGATACCGTAGGGGCAGAACACCGAGCAGCGGCGACACTCCGTGCACTGGTAAAAATAGTAAAACCATTCCTTGAGAACATCTTCCGTCAGATCCCGCGCACCGGCCAATGCCCCGAAACATCGTCCCGCCGTCGTAAAGTAGCGGCGGTACACCGAGCGGATGAGCTCCGCACGCAGAACCGGCATGTTTTTCGGATCGCCGGAGCCGATGTAGAAATGACATTTGTCGGCGCAGGCGCCGCAGCGCACGCAGATGTCCATAAACAGACGGAAGGAACGGTATTTTTCCAGGCGCTCTTTCATACCGTCAAGAATGATTCTTTTCCAGTTTTCCGGCAGCTTCCAGTCGGCATCGCTCGGCTGCCAGGTGCGGGGATTGGGCATCTCCAGGGCTGCCAGATTCTTGGCGGCGGCCGGGTAGCTCCACGTTCCCGGACGGAATTCGACGGGTGTTTTCATCCACCCGGTTTTCGGCGGCGCATAATCGATTTTGATCAGGTCATCCGGTTTGGGAATTTTGGCAAACGACATGGCTACTCCTTCTCCACCGGCAGGCCGGCCGCTTTCATTTTATTCCGGAACTCGTCTTCGTATTCTTCGTAGGAGTGCACTTTCACAGGGGCATTCCAGGGATTGAGATGTCTTTGCCGGCGGTTGTTGTTGATGAGATTGCGCGTGGGGCTTAAAAATATTCCGGCCATGTGGCTGAGCTTGCCGAACGGCAGCCAGGTGATGAGAACAAAAACAAGGCAAAGGTGCAGATAAAACAGGAAGCCCGCGTCCGCGGGCGCAACCGGCGCAAATGTCACCCAGCCCATGGCCAGGGTTTTCACGGCATTGAGGTCAACCGGAAGGAAATGGCGCATCAAAAGGCCTGTGGCCGCAACGGCTGCAATCAAAATGAGCGCGAAATAATCGGCAAAGAGCGAAATGTAGCGCACCTGCGGCAGGACCGCCCGCCGCAGGAAGAGAAACGCGAGTCCCGCAAGCAGCGTCATGTCGCTGATATAAAGCGCGGGAACGCCGATTTCCAGAAAGCCGTCCAGCGCGGAAAACCCCGTCACAAAAGGAACAACCGGCTCGGTGAAAAAGCGCAAATGCCGAAAGGCCACGGCAAGCAGCGATCCATGAAATATCAAGCCGAAAAACCACAGCCATTTGGCGCTGCCGAACACCGGCCGACCGTCCACAATTTCCGTTTGCGAATTTCTGAAGAGCGAACGAAACAAAAAGACTTCGCCGGCCATCCGGCCGATCGCGCCCAGCGGCCCCGCGGGATTTTCCACCGGATTGTTTTGAATCCAGGGCAGGCTTTTTCCCTGGCCGCAGGTCGTGGGAATGCGGAAGGGAACGGGAGCTCTCGCCCAGCGGATGATGCGGTAAACCATGCCCAGCAGGAAAACCGCCAGGACAAGATACGGTGCGACCAGCGTCAGAACCAGACCGGCGGTTTTGCTTGCCGCAATGGCCGCGGCCAGAAGCGCGATTGCGGCAATGGCCAGAAACGATATTAAAAGGGTCATGCGCTGTTTCATTTCAAACACCCGTTCTCATTTCCATGACGGTTCGTCGCCGAACAGGATGATCGGTTTTTTCATGCCGTCAAGCGCGTTCACGAGCAGCTCCACCAGGCCGCCGTAGTACAGGCGGCTGCGCTTTTCGGCATCGTAATAGCCGAGAATGTCCCGGATGGCGCCCTTGCAGTTGGAGCAGGGAGCGCAGACATACTTGGGCGTCTGAGGCGGTTCGCTTTCAAAAGCCTGAAGGATCTGCAGAAATTTTTTCCGCGAGCTTACCAGATTGCGCCAGTCGGTAAAGTTGTATCCCGACATGATGGCAAAGCCCGATCCGCCGCCGCAGCAGTAGTTGTCCACGCCGTGCGGCGTCATTTCCCGGAATCCAGGCGCGATTTGTCTTAAAATTCTTCTCTGCGGCTCCACAATTCCCATGAGACGGACATAGTTGCAGGGATCATGCAGGGTGACGGGAAAATCGTTCTTTTGCGGATCGAATTTCAGCTTGCCGCTTCTCACGATAGCTTCCAGCGTGACCAGCGCCGACTCGCGCGGAATGTTCAGATCTCCGGTCAGCAGCCGGTCGGACGTCTCAATCAGCGCCTTATGCGCGTGCCCACACTCGCCGATCACGATTTTTTTCACTTTGAGCCTGCGGGCAATATCCGCATGCCGGAGGGCTACGCGCGCCAATTGTACATCGTCGTACCAAAGGCCGTAGTTAACGGCGTCGTAACCTGTGGTTTCCGACGACAACGTCCAGGACAGCCCCGCCGCCTGGAAGAGAATCGCAAAGGCCCCGACGTTTTCCGGCCAGGCCAGCATTTCGCCCGCGTTGTGGATGAGCAGGATGTCCGCCCCTTCTACATCCCAGGGAATGTCAACTTTATAACCGGTGATCTCCTCCATTTCTTCCTGGATGAATTCGACGCTGTCTTTCGCCGCCAGAGGATTCATGCCCGTCGACGAGCCGGCCCGCAGATGCAGAACGGTTCCCTTTTCGTGAAGCTCTTTGGGCGCGATGCCCATCTCCTGAGAAAAGAGTTTGCGCAGCTCGTGCGTGATAAGACCGTTGTCCACGCCAATGGGGCAGACGGAGGCGCAGCGCCGGCACAGAGAGCAGCGGTAGGCAAGCTCCGCGAGGCGCGCGATGGCCGTCCAGTTCAAATCGATGTCGCCGGTCCATTTTGCCGTCATTTTTCCGCCCGGCGTGAGATATTTTTTGTAGATCCGTCTGAGCACTTCCGATCGGAAAATCGGCCGGTAGATTTCCTTCCGCCCGCTCATTTCAAAAACGGGGCAGGCCTCCGAACAGGTCTGGCACCGGGCGCAATGCTCCATGGACAAAAGCAGGGGCTGCAGGAAGGTCCAGTTGTTTTTTTTCTCAAAAAGTTTTGTGAGGCCGGACAGGAACCGGCGAACCAGTTCTTCCTCTTCCTCCGGTGTGGCGGGTTTGGGAATGCCGATGGCCAGTGTATCATCGAGCGACGTTTCGAGGGCTTTGACCTTGTCCGCCGGCAGGGGCTTCAAAACAGTCGCGTTGAAATCCTCGTAAGGCGGCGGCAGCGTCGCGAGATCGCCCGGCTCAATGCGGCACAGGCCGGCGGAGGGTTTGGAAATATCGGCGGGCTTGATGAGATCTTTCATTTCATCTCCTTGGGCACCGAAGATGCGATGTCCTGCCAGGTCTTCTTTCCGTCCGCCTCAATGTGCGCGGCCGTCCAGGTGGGACGGTACTGCAAATTTTGTTTCACGGCCGATTCGAGCGGTGAACCGGGGGTGAGAGGCGAATCGTCCCACTTGACTTTGTGATACAGGAAAAACTTCATAAACATGTGCGACATGTGGGTAAGCGGAATATAGGCCGCAACGAGCGAACCCAGCACAATCGTCAGGGCTCCGGGGACGCTTTGCCCCGGAGCGTAGGCGGGAGTCGCTGCGCCCGCGGTCAAAAGGCCGAGAATATACAACCTGGCTGCAACAAAGAAGGGATCGGCCGCAAGCGCAGTCAGAAGGGCACAGACGAAAAACAGTAAAAGGAAGACAAGATTGAAATAATCGGCGGCCGTCGCGTAGGCCCGGAGGTCCCGGTCGGCCAGGCGCCGATACAGCATCCCCAGAGACCCGGCGGCGCCGGCAATAACGCCGATCCAACCGGCGGCGATCGTAAATCCCTTAATAATCGACAAAACGGCGCCGTCTTCGGCAAGCCCCAGCAGCAGCAGAACGGCAGACAGCAAAAGCAGAGCAAAGACGACCAGCATCAGGTACAGTCCCAGATGAAAGGGAAAGGAAAACAGCCACAGGTTCCGGTTTTCCTTCCACAGGCCGCGCATAAGCCCGATTTCCGGCGCCATGTAAAGAATCTCGTTCACCGTCGAGCGCCTGCGCTTTTCTTTCCACCAGTTCAATCCTTCCATGTACGACCCGCCGTAGGCCGCCTTGGCGGCCGGTTCGTGCTGCACCGGGTAGATTTCCCAGCGCACATGAACGGGAAGCGTCAGCTGCCGGTAAATGCGCCACAGAACAGACGCCGCAAAGACGGCCAGGCACAAATATGTGAAAATGTAGTATCCCATCATTCAATGATTCCTGCGGTCGCCGGAGGGCCGGCGACCGGAAAAAAATTCTTCATTTTCTAAAACCGGCGGATAAAGCGCCGGCAAAACGCGCGCAATGATTGCCTCGTTAAACGCAGCCCGTCGGCTTCGAGAGACCGGCCAGCTTGCACGCTCCCTTCGCCGGTCCGGTCGGGAAGAGCTCGTAGAGCTTCTTCATGTCAATCTTCAGATCTTTGCAGATCTTTCGAATCATAGGGGCAATGCCGAACTGCTGATAATAATTCCGTAGATAGTTGATGACTTTCCAGTGTTCCTCCGTCAGTTTGCCCTCGATTTCTTCGGCGTGTGCGTAGGCTTCGGCAAATTCCTCGTTCCATTTGTCGAGTTCCTGCAGAAACCCGTCTTCATCCACTTCATACATTTTGCCTGCTAATTCGATCTGCGGCATAGTTAAAACCTCCTCATGATATTTATCGTGTGTTCTAGTTTTCGTTTTTCTTCGCGGTGCTGTCCGGCTTTGGCAATCATGGCCTTCGCCCATTCAGGCGTTCCCAGCGCATGCACGTGGGTAAAGCCCGCCAGAATATTTTTCCGGCACAACCCCTCCCGTTCCCCGTCGAGCCCCGTCCCCTTCAGGACGCGAAAAGCGGTGTGTGTATCTTCTTTCCGGCGAGACAGAATCCGGCAGTAGCGGAATTCGTGTCCTGAAATCGTCGTGCCGACGGGAAAGAAAGGATTTTCCTCGTCGGCGGTAAGCGTGGTGTATCCGTGCCCCTGCGGTTTCGTTTCCATGCCGAACACCGCCGGCAGAGCCCCGACCATCGGATAGCGCGTCGCGCCGATCGTCAGTGATTCTCCCAGGTAGAGCAATCCGCCGCACTCGGCGTAAATCGGCAGGCCGGCTTCGGCCGCCCGGCGCAGGGACCGGCGGAAGGATTCGTTCGCGGCCAGACGGCCGGCCTGGGTTTCGGGAAATCCGCCGCCGATGTATAAAGCGTCCACGGGCGGCAAAACCGCATCGTCAAGCGCGCTTACCCGGATCACCCGCGCGCCCCGGTCGGCAAGCGCCTCGATATTTTCTTCGTAGTAAAACTGAAACGCCGCATCCGAAATCACGCCGATGGTGACGGGAGGGTCCATGTCCCTCACGGATAAAGTCGCTTTCGGAAACGCGTCGACTTTCCAGGGCGGAGCGCTTCGCGCGATCTTCACCAGAGACGGAATGTCCAGATAGTCGCGGGCGATGGCGCCGGCC
>JAAYDW010000055.1 GCA_012729055.1 Deltaproteobacteria bacterium | reverse complement strand
TGGGGAAAGACGGTGGATGGTGAATGGTGGATGGTGAATAGTGAATGGTTGTTTTGTGTAGGGCGGACCTTCAGGTCCGCCGCTGGCGAGGCTAAAGCCTCGCCCTACGTCGTTAAGGGAAGTCAGGGTTGTTTTGTGTAGGGCGGACCTTCAGGTCCGCCATTGGCGGGGCTGAAGCCCCGCCCTGCGTCGTCGGGGAAAGAGAAGATAAGAGAGGCCCATGGCTGAAGAAAAAAAACCGATTGTGGAAATTGAGCATCTTTACAAAAGCTATCACCGAAACTCGCTGGTGGTGCCGGTGCTTTACGATATTACGTTCGACATCGGCGCTGGGGAGTTTCTGGCGCTCATGGGGCCTTCGGGATCGGGAAAGACCACGCTGCTTAACCTGATCGCGGGGATCGACAAGGTTGACTCGGGGATCATCCGCATCGGCGACATCGACATTACGGACCTGTCCGAAACGGAGCTTGCCGCCTGGCGCGCCAATTCCGTGGGCTTCATTTTTCAGTTTTACAATCTGATTCCCGTGCTCAAGGCCGTGGAAAACGTCGAGCTGCCCCTGCATCTGACGACGCTGACCAAGAACCAGCGGCGGGAGCATGCCGAAATGGCGCTGACGATGGTGGGGCTGGAACACCGGATGGATCACTATCCGGCGGAGATGTCCGGCGGCGAGCAGCAGCGGGTGGCGATCGCCCGCGCCATTGTCACCGATCCCACCATTCTGGTGGCCGATGAACCCACGGGCGACCTGGACCGGGTATCCGCCGAGGAGATTCTCTCCATGATGGAGCGGCTCAACCGCGACATGGGCAAAACGATCATCATGGTCACGCACGATCCGCGCGCCGCGGCGCGCGCCGAGACGCTGCGCCATCTGGATAAAGGGTATCTCAACGATGCTGCTTCTCAAAATCCTCTTTAGAAACGCGTTTCACAACAAGCTGCGCAGCGGGCTCACCATTTTGGGAATTGCGGTGGCGATTCTGGCGTTCGGCCTTCTGCGCACGGTGGTCAGCTCCTTTTACGCGGGCGTGGAAGCTGCGTCTGCCTCCCGTCTGGTGACGCGCAACGCCATTTCCATCATCTTCGCGCTGCCCATTTCCTACGCGGAAAAAATCCGCCAGGTGGAAGGCGTTCAAACGGTTTCCTGGGGCAACTGGTTCGGCGGCATTTACATCGACGAGAAAAATTTCTTTCCGAACTTCTGCGTCGATCCCCCGACCTATTTTTCGCTGTATCCGGAATTCGTCCTCGACGACAAGGAAAAGAAGGCTTTTCTGTTCGACCGCAAGGGAGCGGTGGCGGGCCGGAAGCTCGCCGCCAAGTACCGCTGGAAAGTCGGCGACACCATCACCCTCAAGGGAACGATTTATCCGGGCGCCTGGGATTTCGTGCTCCGCGGCATTTACCGGGGCCGCGATCAGACGGTCGATGAGACGCAGTTTCTCTTTCACTGGGCGTATCTCAACGAAGCCGTGAAGAAGATCGCGCCCGCATTTGCCGACAAGGTCGGTTTTTACATGGTGGGCGTGAAAAACGCCGACGCGGCCGCCGACACGGCGGTGGCGATCGACCGGGTGTTCAAAAACTCGCTTGCCGAAACGCTTACCGAAACGGAAAAGGCCTTCAACCTGGGCTTTATCGCGATGAGCGAAGCGATCGTTACGGCGATACAAATGGTGTCCTTCGTCATCATTTTGATCATCATGGCCGTGGTCGCCAACACAATGGCCATGACCACGCGCGAGCGCACGGGCGACTATGCGATTCTGAAAACGCTGGGTTTCGGCGCGAAGGACATCACGCTGCTGATCTTCGGCGAAGCACTGGTGCTGACGCTGACCGGCTGCCTCGTCGGCGTTTTGCTGACGTTTCCGGCGGCGCGCATTTTCGCGGCCGAACTCGCCACCTATTTCCCGATCTTCCTGGTTTCCCGGACAACCATTTATATGGATATCGCCGCCGCCCTGCTCATGGCCTTTTTCGCGGCGATCATTCCCACGCGCCACGCGATTCGCATCCGGATCGCCGACGGGTTGAGGAGGATCGGCTGATGGCGCTGCCGCTTTCCTACAGTATCCGCAACCTCTGGCGGCGCCGGCTGACGACGATTCTCACGGTGGCCGGCATGGCGCTGGTGGTGTTCGTGTTTGCCGCAGTGCTGATGATGGCGGCCGGCCTGCAGAAGACGCTGGTGGAAACCGGTTCGGCTCAAAACGTGGTCGTGGTGCGCAAGGGCTCCCAGTCCGAAGTCATGAGTTCGATCGAGCGCCGAAATGCCGCCATCGTGGAAATGCTCCCGCAGGTGGCCGCCGGCGAAGACGGACGGCCGCTTCTGGCCAGGGAAGCGGTCGTTTTGATCGCCCTTAAAAAACAGGGTGAGGAAAAGGCGTCAAGCCACTCCAACGTCGTCGTGCGCGGCGTCGACTCCGCGTCGATTCCGCTCCGCCGTCAGATTCGGCTCGCGGCCGGCCGTCTGCCGCGCCCCGGATCGCTCGAAGTCCTCGTCGGCAACAGCATTGCCCAGCGTTTTTCGGGGGTGGGCCTTAAGCAGACGGTGAGCTGGGGCGGCAGAACCTGGACGGTGGTGGGAATTTTTGACGCGGGCAACACGGGCTTTGCCTCCGAAATCTGGGGGGACGTGGATCAGGTGATGCAGGCGTTTCGGCGCCCCGTGTATTCGTCGCTGATTTTTCGACTCAAGACGCCCGATGCTTTCGCCGCGGCGAAAACCGCCATTGAAAACGATCCCCGCTTTACGCTCGAGGCCCGGCGCGAAACGCAGTATTACGCGGATCAGTCGGAAATGATGGCCAAGTTTCTGCGGATCCTGGGCACGACACTGACGATCGTTTTTTCCATCGGCGCGATCATCGGCGCGATGATTACCATGTATTCCGCCGTCGCCAACCGCACGGCGGAAATCGGCACGCTGCGCGCGCTGGGTTTCCGCCGCCGCAATGTACTGCTGGCGTTTCTCACGGAGTCCCTGCTTTTGGGATTTCTGGGCGGGCTCTGCGGATTGTTTTTCGCGTCGTTCATGCAGTGGATGACGATTTCCACAGTGAACTTCCAGACGTTTTCCGAGCTCGCGTTTCGCTTCACGCTGACGCCCGGCATCGTCGTGGAGTCGATGATCTTCGCTCTCCTCATGGGATTGCTGGGCGGCATGCTGCCGGCGCTGCGCGCCTCGCGGCTGAAAATTGTGGATGCCCTCCGGTCCGTGTGACCGGCGGCAAAAGGCATTGGGAGGAAGACCCCCGCGTGCGGGGATCAGGAAAGGAGGATGACCATGCGGACGGAAGGCAAGAAAATCGGATTCATTGTTTTCCTGGCGGTGATTGCGGCGCTGTCTTTCCCGCGGCCCGGTTTTGCCGCCGCGGACGAAGCCCGCGTAACCACCGACAGACAACTGTACCGCTTCGGCGAATCGATCTTTGTGACGTATTTCAACGCTCCCGGTCTGGAGCGCGACTGGATCTGCGTTGTCGGGGCGGACGCCCCGGACACCGCCGGCGGAGATTATCAATACCTGCCCAAAGACGTGCGCGAGGGCATGCTGACGTTTGCGACCCCCGCGCCGGGGAAATACGAAGTCCGGGCATATTACCATTATGCCTCCAGGGGATACGTCGTGGCGGCCCGCCATGCTTTTACGGTGGAAAGCTCTCCTGCCTACGAAAAAGTTGTGGCGGACGAGGCGGCGAAATTCGCAAGGCCGGTCGATCCCGCCAATTCCCCGGAGGCGGAGGCGGGAAAGGACGGAGGGCTGGTTTATCTCTTCCGGAGATCGCAGGCCGCTTCCAACCGCGTCGACGCCGAAGTCCGGGCCGACGGCAAGGCGATCGCGGTGATGCCGCATACGACCTTTCTCGTCCTGCCGGTCGCGGCCGGCGACGTTAGCCTTTCCCCGGGCGCGCTTTCGACGTACAACAATCAGCAAAACAAAAAGGAAGAGGTCTGGACACTGGAACGGGGCGAGGCGACGCTCAACATCAAGGCGGGATATGTTTATTACGTGCAACTGACCGTTTCCTACCGCGGCGGCTACGGAGCGAGGATGGAGCTGATACCGCACAAGGAAGGGGCCGATATCATTGCCGGGGACCGGCTGAAAAGTCTCAGGTAACGGCGCTTCGGGAGCCCGCGCGCTGAAACGGTTGCCGACCCGGCGGCGCTGAATTGCCCCAAGGCCGGGTCCGGGCGCTAATCGTAGGACAGAGCCTCCACAATGTTGGTTTTTGCGGCCCGGCGCGCGGGAATGATTCCGGACAGGGCGGCCAGTCCCGTCGAAAGGAAGAGCGCCCAGAAAATGGACGTAAGCGGCAGATAGTACTGCGCGGAGCCCCAGTTGGTCACGAAAAATCCTTCCAGGTTGAGCCAGCCCGCCACAATGCCTGCGGCAGAGCCGAGGAGGCCTCCGGCCAGTCCCATGAGCGCGGATTCCAGGACGACGACGCCGTATATCTGCCTTTTGAGCATGCCGACGGCGCGCAGAACGCCGATTTCCCGCGTTCTTTCCATCACGGAGGCCAAAAGCGCCACGATGATGCCCAGACAGGCGATCACCAGCGTGATGACGTTGAGCGCGTAGTTCAGAACAAACGTCCTGTTTAAGAACTTTCGGATTTCGTATTTGAATTCCCGGGCGGACACCACGTACAGGTTGCCGGCCGCGCCCAGGCGCCGCTGAAGTTCGCTTCGCACCTCCTCGACTTTCGCTCCCGGTTGTAGCAGCACGAAAAACGCGTTGCAGAGCCTGTCCTCCCAGTGGCGTTGATAGGTTGCGATGTCCATGCCGATTACTCCGCTGTCGCCGGTGTAGTCCACTACGATTTTCGTGACGCGGAAATCCACAAGGCCCGCGGGCGTCGGCAGCGTGAGCCGGTCTCCTTTTTTAATCTTGAATATCGCGGCGAAGGTTTCATTGACCGCCACCGCGTTGGCTTCCGCAGGCGCGCGCTCCATGTTTCCTGCGGCGGGACTTTTTTTGCCGCGTTCCCGCCGCGCGGGATAAAGCGCCAGTTGTGAGGCGGAAATAAGCACCTTCCTGCCGGAATAGTTGATAAACGCCTTGCGCCACGGGATGATCGTCGCGATGCCGGGAACCTCTTTGAGCCGGGGGACCATGTCCACCGGCAGGGGGATGGCCCGGGTGTTCATGCTGGCGCTCGGGTGTCCGGCGGAAATCAGAATATCCGCCTTGACGATGGCGTCCAGCCACTGCAGCACCGACGAACGGACGCTGTGAACATATCCCGAACTGGCGACGAACACCGCAATGCCGAAAAAGACGGCCGCCACCGCCACGGCGTTTCGCGTCAGGTTTTTCCGGAGATTGAGCCCGGCCAGCCGTCCGGCCGCGCCAAGGCTGCCGGAAAAGAAGCGGTTGAAAACCGAGACGAATCCTTTCAGAAAGGCAGGGGTGAAAAGCGAGATGCCGACGGCAAAGACGAGCTGGGCGCCGATGAGCAGGCCCTTGAGTTTGGCGATCGGCGAATCCCCCGCCAGTTCATAAAAGGCAAAGACGAGCAGGCTGAGAAGCAGGCAGGAAGCGCCGATGATGTTCAGGCGGCGGGAGGTGAAAAAAGTTTCTTCGGCGTAGGGCGCGGATCGGATGGCCGACGCCGGTGTAATGCGGCTGCTGGTCCGCGCCGGAAACAGGGCCGCCAGAAGGCTGGCCAGAAGGCCGCTCGCAAATCCGACCATGGGGTAAAACCAGCTCAAATGAAGCGCCGTTGCCGCGGAGCGCACGTAAAAGGTCGAAACGAAGTTGCTCGTGCCTTTTATGAGTGAACTGGCCAGAAACAGACCGAGCGCGACGCCCAGCGCGGAGGCGATGAGGGCCATGACCAGCGTTTCCCCCAGAAACAGCAGAATGATTTCCTTTCTCCGGGCGCCGAGCGCCCGCAGAATGCCGATTTCCCGACGGCGGTGCACCACGGAAATGGACACCGCGTTATAGATGAGGTACATGCCGACGAAAATGGCCAGATAGCTGATGACATCGAGATTGTCCTGAAACCGGGCGAGCATTTCGGTTACCTGTTTGGAGCGGCCGGCCGGCGTGTCCACCATGTACCCTTTCGGCAGCGCGGCTGCGACGGCCTTTTTGACCTTTTCCAGGTCTTCGCCGGGACGCAGGCTTACGTCGATCCGGTCGACCTTTCCTTCTTTGCCGAAAGCCATCTGCGCGGCGTAAATATCCATCACCGCCAGATTGCCGCCCATCGCCCGGGCCGGCCCTTCCGGATTGAGAATGCCCCGGATTCGAAAGGTCCGGATGCCGTCCACCGTCTGCACCTGAATCTTTTGGTCGATCGTAAAGCCTTCCCGTTCGGCCATGGTCCGTGTGACCAGGATGGAATCCGGCCGGGCCAGAAACAGGAGCGGATCGGGAATGTCGGCGCTGTCGCCGGTCAGGCTGTATTCGCGCATCTGCGCGTCCACGAGAACGTCCACGCCCAGGATCATCACCGAGCGCTCTTTGCCGGAAACAAACAGGCCGTCGGCTTCAATCACCGGAACGGCGTATTCCACCCCCGGCACGGCCTGCACCGTTTCCACGAACGATTCGGGGAAACCGGACTGCGCGCCGGTGATCTGAATCTGCGCCCGGCCGGTTACCTGGTCGAAGGAATCGGTGAGAGAAAACAGGATGCTCCGGCTGACCATGCCGATGGAAACAATGGCGGCGACGCCCAGGCAGATGCCCGCGATGGCCATGAAGGTCTGCCCCTTGCGCAGTTTCAAATGTTGCAGGCTGATATGGCGAAGCAGATTCCAGAAATTCATGAAGCGCGCCCGGAAACGGCGATGTCTTCGATGATGCCGCCGTCCTTGAGTTTGATGATGCGTTCGCCGTAGGAGGCGGCTCTGGCGTCATGGGTCACCATGGCGATGGTCTGGCCGGCCAGGTGGAGGGTTTCGAGCAAGCCCAGGATCTCTTCGCTGATGTGCGAATCCAGGTTGCCCGTCGGCTCGTCGGCCAGCAGAACCGCCGGGTCCGTGATCAGCGCCCGCGCAATGGCGACCCGCTGCATTTCGCCGCCCGAAAGCTGCTCCGGACGGTGCTTCGTCCGCGACCCGAGGCCGACGCGCTCAAGCAGACCGACGGTCTTGTCCCGGACTTGCGCAAACGGGACGCCGTCGAGCAAAAGCGGCAGCGCAACATTTTCCTCCGCGGTCAAAATGGGCAGCAGGTTAAAGAACTGAAAGACAAAACCGACTTTCCGGCGGCGGATCAGCGTGAGCGCATCGTCCGAAATGCCGTGCAGCGGGCTGCCGTCGATGAAGATCTCCCCTTCGTTGGGCTGATCGAGCCCGCCGATGAGGTTTAAAAGCGTGCTCTTGCCGGAACCGGAGGCTCCCATGATCGAGAGAAACTCGCCCTTTTCCAGACGGAAGGAAACATCCGACAGCGCCCGGATTTCCCTCTTTCCCTGAACGTAAAATTTGCTGACGTGCCGGACATCAATCATGACGATCCTTTGAAATGAATATTTTGCCGCAACCGGACTTCCCAGCGAAAGAATATAGAGAAGTGCGACGGGACTGTCAATTACATTTCTCCAGGCTGACCGTGCCCAAAGGCAGCAGGCGGATTGTCATAGAATTTGACTCAGTCAATCTTTTGAACGGATTACTTTTTCTTCATTCCGATCTTTGGGGGAAATATTTCTCTTGAAACCCCGAGGCCATACGGAGGTTATGAGCAGGACTCCATTAAGATTTCAACATGTCCTGTGTGTTCATCAACTTTTTCCTTGATGATTACGAATCCACATTTCCGGTAAAAAACAACACTCCTGAGATTCTCCTTATATACAGTGAGATTCAATTTTGTCCTTAAGGATTTTGCTTTATTCATTAATTGCTGTCCAATACCGTTGCCCTGAAAATCCGGAGAGACGAACATGGCCGCCAGCGTGTCACCATGAAGCGAGAAGAAACCCTTAATGACCTCACTGTCTATAAACACATACGTATCAGAAGCCGGAATATATGTTTTTTGCATGTCTTCGATTTTAGATTTCCAAAACTCCCTACCAACAAAGTTGTGTGTCTCAATTGAGGCCCTTAGCCAAATATCCAAGACATCATTCATGTCTGATACTTCAAAAGCACGTATCATGTTGGTCCTCAGGCTCATAACGACAAGCTAAGCCGGAGCCGCGAAGCGGCGATCGGCTTTAGCGACTTGATAATAGTTATGGCCTTTGTGCTCAATGCAATCAGTTGTCGGAATTTAACCCGCGGAATCTGATTTGTAAAAATCAGATTCCGCGGGTTGCCTCCTTTAATCGTCAAGAATATAAAGAGTTATCCAGACTCAACTTCTAAACAAAAAAGGAGGCAATATGAAATTCTATAATCAGCAACACAAGTATTACTGCGGCATCGACCTGCATGCCCGAAAAATGTTCGTCTGTGTTCTCGATCAAAAAGGTAAAACAATGGTGCATGAAAATATCAACACCGATACGGATCTGTTTATCCAGATCATCTCCCCTTACTTGGGGGACATCGTCGTGGGTGTTGAATGTGTCTTCTGCTGGTACTGGGTATCTGATTTATGTGCCAAACATCAAATACCCTTTGTTCTTGGTCACGTATTATACATGAAAGCCATTCACGGAGGAAAGACAAAAAATGACAAGATCGACTCCTACAAAATTGCCTTACTGCTTAAAGGCGGAAATTTTCCGACCGCCTATTCCTATCCGGCCGAGTGGCGGGCCACCAGAGATCTCTTGAGGCGAAGGATGTATCTCATGCGCAGGTGCGGTGAACTGGTTGCGCATATCCAAAACACCAAGACGCAATATAATCTGCCGGGATTTACCAAAAGGCTTGCCCGTAAATACAATCATGACGGCGTAGCCGAAAAATTCGAGAATCCGGAAGTACGCAAGAGCGTCGAGGTGGACCTGGCCGCCATCGCTTCCCTCAACCAGATCCTCAATCAATTGGAGTGGCATATTGAGAAAACGGCCGAACAACATGACTACCATACGCTGTATCTGCTCCGTTCCATGCCTGGTGTCGGCCTGATCCTCGCTCTGGTCTTCCTCTACGAAATCCAGGATATCAAACGCTTTCCTTCCGTCCAGGATTTCTCTTCTTATGCCAGGCTCATTAAACCGGTCAAAACATCAGACGGAAAATGGGCCGGAAAATCAAACGGCAAAATCGGCAACCACCATCTCAAATGGGCCTGCAATGAGGCCGCGATCCTCATGCTCAGGGAGTCAGAAAAAGCCAAACAATATGTGGCAAAACTCGAACGAAAATACAACAAAGGCAAAGCTCTGGGTATCTTCACCCACAAAATCGGCAGAGCCGTTTATTTTATTCTCAAAAACAAGGAGGCTTTCAATATGGATCGATTCTTCAGCCAATAATCTGGGGATTAAGGATGCCAGCCCGACGCCTAACTGAGATGCCATAGGCGGAGTCCGATGATCTTTATGGACCGAGTGCAGCGTGACTGCTTGAAAGATTGGACCCACAGGCCTTTAAGCTCATGGCTTTGATTGGCGGCATCCTTTCTCCCATTGATAAATAAATGATGCAAGACCAGACGATATCCGGGTTCTGCCCCTTGCCCGAGTGACAGCCTAACTGGATGGATCTTGAGTCCAAGCCGCTTATTTTGATTGCGCCGGGATAAGGGTACCGAAATATATTCTGGAGCTGTCGAATGACGGCAAACGGATTGTCAAAGAGCCTTTGGTGATTCAGTTAATCTCTATAGATGTTTGGTGCAGACGCATTCAGCGTTCTGACTCTCACGACGGAAGACGCAAGTCCGAACCATAGGGTCGTTTGTCAAGGGTCATTAACTTTTTAGACGGATAACTTTTTCCTCTTTCCGATCTTCAGGGAGATTTTGTGCTTGACAACCGATGGCCATATAGAGGTTACGCAATAATTTCATTCAGCCCTTCAATGGTTTGATTCAATTCTTCCAGAGATGCTTTGCCAATGACTTTCCCAATTCTTTCTACAGACAGGGTACGGATTTGACTAATTTTTAGCCATGATTT
>JAAYDW010000010.1 GCA_012729055.1 Deltaproteobacteria bacterium | reverse complement strand
GGTGTTCAATGAAGTACCGAGAAGACATTTACGTTTACGAATGGGCCAATTATTTCGACAACAACTGCAACAGCTACTACATCGGCGGCAATGTCAAGGCGCTCGTCGATCCGGGGCTCACGCGCTATCTGCCGGATCTGCAAAACCAGATGGCCAATGACGGCATCAAAAAGAAAGACATCAAATACGTGATCAACACGCATTCCCATCCCGATCACTTCCAGGGGTCCGAGCTTTTCGACCAGGAAAAAGTGAAGATCGCCCTGCACCGCAAGGAAATGGATTTTCTCAAGGGCATCGGCGGCGAACTTTACGGCCTTTTCGGCATGACCGTTCCGCAAATGCAGATCAACATGCAGCTCGAGGACGGCCGGCTGGAACTGGGCGACGAGATCTTCAAGGTCATTTCCATCCCCGGCCACACTCCCGGCTCCATCGGACTTTACTGGCCGGCAAAGAAAGCGCTCTTTTCCGGCGACGTCGTCTTTCAGCAGAACGTCGGACGCACCGATTTTCCCGGCGGCAACGGCACGCATCTGAAGAAAAGTATCGTGACGCTTTCCGATCTGGACGTCGATATGCTGTTCCCCGGACACATGGGCATCATCGAAGGTCACGACAAGGTTCAGGACAACTTCAACATCATCATCCAGAACATATTTCCCTACATTTAGAAATCCGGAATTTCGCGGGAGGAACGGCAGCGCATGGCCAACGAAGGGAACAAAGTCATCTATTCCATGATCGGCGTCAGCAAGGTTTACGACAAGAAACCGGTGCTCAAGGACATTTACCTGTCCTATTTTTACGGCGCGAAAATCGGCGTGATCGGCCTCAACGGATCGGGTAAAAGCTCGCTTTTGAAAATTCTGGCCGGCGTCGATGCGGAGTTTCTGGGAAAAACCATTTTGTCCGCGGGCTACGCGGTCGGCTACCTGGAGCAGGAGCCCCGGCTCGACGACACCAAAACCGTGCGCCAGATCGTGGAGCAGGGCGTCCAGGCCACGATCGACGTGGTCAATGAGTACAATGCTATCAATGAAAAATTTGCAGAGGAGTTGTCGGACGAGGAGATGTCCAAACTCTGCGACCGACAGGCCGTCGTGCAGGAAAAGATGGACGCGCTCGACGCCTGGGACATCGACTCGCGCCTGGAGATGGCCATGGATGCGCTGCGCTGCCCGCCCGGCGATACGCCCGTGCAAGTGCTTTCCGGCGGAGAACGCCGCCGCGTGGCCCTGTGCCGCCTGCTGCTGCAGAAACCCGATATCCTGCTGCTCGACGAACCGACCAACCACCTGGACGCCGAGTCCGTGGCCTGGCTGGAGCATCACCTGCAAAAATATGAAGGAACCGTGATTGCCGTGACGCACGACCGCTATTTCCTGGACAATGTCGCGGGCTGGATTCTGGAGCTCGACCGCGGCCAGGGCATTCCCTGGCAGGGCAATTACTCCTCCTGGCTCGAACAAAAGCAAAATCGTCTGAAAACCGAGGAAAAAACGGAAAGCGCCCGCATCAAAACCCTGGAGCGCGAACTCGAGTGGATCCGGATGTCGCCCAAAGGACGGCACGCCAAATCCAAAGCGCGGATCAAAGCCTACGAGGAACTGCTGGGGAAGGACCTGGAGCGGGAATCCGGGACGCGGGAAATTTTCATCACGCCGGGACCCCGACTGGGCGATCTGGTCATTGAAGCGGAAAACGTTTCCAAGGGATACGGCGAGAACCTGCTGGTGGACGGAATGACCTTCAAACTTCCGCCCGGCGGCATTGTCGGCGTCATCGGCCCCAACGGCGCGGGCAAGACCACGCTCTTCCGCATGATCACCGGCCAGGAAACTCCCGACGCCGGAGCCATCCGCGTCGGCGAAACCGTCAAACTGGCGTACGTCGATCAGAGCCGCGACGCGCTCGATCCCGACAAAAACATCTGGGAAATGATTTCCGAAGGCCAGGACGTGATTACCGTCGGCAGCCGCCAGATCAACTCCCGGGCCTATGTTTCGCGGTTCAACTTCTCCGGAACGGATCAGCAGAAAAAAGTCGGTGCGCTTTCCGGCGGCGAACGCAACCGTGTGCATCTGGCGCGCATGCTCAAGGAGGGCGGCAATGTGCTGCTCCTCGACGAACCGACGAACGACCTCGACGTGAACACGCTGCGGGCGCTCGAAGACGCGCTGGAGAGTTTCGCCGGCTGCGTGGTCGTCATCAGCCACGACCGCTGGTTCCTCGACCGCATCTGCACGCACATTCTGGCGTTTGAAGGCGACAGCAAGGTGCTCTTCTTCGACGGCAACTATTCCGAATACGAAGAGGACCGCCGGAAACGCCTCGGCGCCGCCGCCAGTCAGCCGCACCGGATCAAGTACCGGCAGCTCACCAGAAGATAAAACGGAAGAAAAAGGCCGCGACCATTTCCCACGGACTACGGTATTTTAATTTTTCTTTTTTCCGGATTGGGATGGGGGCGGTAGAGGATGGCGATGTTGCCGATGATCCCGACCAGTTCGCTTTTGGTAGACGCGGCGATTTCGGCCGAAATTTCTTTTTTGGCTTCCTTGAAATCGCCGAACTTGACTTTGATGAGCTCGTGATCTTTGAGCGCCAGATCGACCGACCCGAGCAGCTGTTCCGTGACGCCTCTGGCGCCAATGAGCACCAGCGGTTTTAAGCGATGCGCCGCGCCGCGCAGGTATTTTTTTTGCGATCCTTTGAGGGGTTCCATAATTTCATTTTCCTTTATTTCTTTGGAGTCGCCTATAACACGTCTGCCGTCCGGAAACCAACAGCATTTTCCGGCGCGCCCCCAGGCGAAAGAACCCGCGCGCTCCGGCTGCGACCAAGAATTTGCTAGAAATGTCATCCGGATCATGTCATGATTGCCTATCCAAAAGAAGGGAGCCGACCATGAAAAGAAAGATTTCTTCTTTGCCCGCCAAATCCCGTCTGACATTCGATCCCGATTTCGGAACGGCAGTCTCAGCCGCCAAAGCCATCCGGACCGGCGTTATTTCGTCGCGGGAGCTCACCAAACACGTCTTTTCCCGGATCAGAAAGCACAATGAAAAAATCAACGCCTTCGTCACGCTCAACGAAGAAGAGGCGCTCCGGCAGGCCCGCAAGGCGGATCGCGAACTGGCCGCCGGAAAAATTCGGGGACCGCTGCACGGCCTGCCGATTCTCATCAAGGATCAGTTCCGCACCGCCGGACTGCGCACCACCTGCGGCTTTACCGAACTTGCCGATTACGTCCCCGACGCCAACGCCGTGGCGGTGCAGAGACTCCTCGACGCCGGCGCCGTCATCGTCGGCAAAACCAACACGCCCATCGGCGCCAGCGACATTCAAACCTACAACAAGGTGGCCGGCACAACCAACAATCCCTGGGACGTCACCCGGACATCCGGCGGTTCGACGGGCGGCGGGGCGGCCGCGCTGGCCGCCGGATTCGGTTTTCTGGAGCTCGGCGCCGATCTGGCCGGATCGATCCGCACTCCCGCCAACTTTTGCGGCGTCTGCGGCCACAAACCGTCCCTTAACCTCGTTCCGGCCCAGGGCGCCATTCCGCCCCTGCCGGCGCAGATCCCGCCGACAATCAATCTGGCGGGTTTAAACGATCTGGCGGTCGCGGGTCCGCTGGCCCGCTCGGCCCGGGACCTGAAGCTGGAGCTCCAAATTCTCGCGGGTCCGGGACCGGAAGACGCGGTCGCGTACCGCTGGAAACTGCCGGCGGCGCGCAAGGCCAAACTGAAAGACTATAAAATCGGCTATGTCCTTACCGATCCCTTTTGCCCCGTCCATCCGGACATTCAGGCGGTCATGGCCCGGACCGTCGACGCCCTCGGCCGCGAAGGCGTGAAAATGCAGGAAGGCTGGCCGAACGGCATTTCATTTGGCGACGTCTTTGAGACGTACTTCAAGCTCATGGCCGCCTATGTCTCGCAATCCCCGCTTTTTACCGACGCGTTCATCGACGCCATGAAAACCCTTTACGATCTGCCGTTCGGCGAAACGCAGCGCCAGTACGTGGAAGGCCTGACTCTGTCTCACAAAGCCTGGGGTGCGCTCGGCGTGAAACGCCTCTTGTCCCGCCAGGCCTGGCACACCTATTTCGAAACCTTTGACGCTTTCCTGATGCCCGCCAACTGCATTCCGGCGTTTGCCCACAATCACGGCCGCAACCTCTGGGGACGCGTGCTGGAGTCCTCCGATCGCCCCCGCTACTACGTCGAAACGTTCAAATGGATCTCTCCGGCGACGCTGGCCGGCCTGCCCGTGACGCTGATTCCCGCCGGAAAAACGCCGGACAATCTGCCGGTCGGCCTCCAGATCATGGGGCCGTTTCTGGAAGACGGCACAACGCTGGATCTGGCCTGCAAACTGGAAGACCTGCTGGGCGGCTTTACGGCGCCGCCGGGATTGGACTGAAATGGTCGAAGTCTTTTCCACCTACAATCCGGGCGATATCGCCGTGATCAAATCCATTCTGGACGGAGAAGGAATTCCCTATTTATTTGCGGGGGAAAACGTCAGCCTGCTTCTGGCCGCCGGCTCTTACGCGCGCCTCCTGGTCCCGGAAGACCAGGCCGCCCGCGTCCGGGATATTCTGCAGGAACTGGGGTTTCTCTAAGAAAGCCGGAAACAGCCGCGCCCAGCGGCCAGGAGATGCCGAACATCCTTTGACTTGCGTAAACATTCTGTGTAAGACGTAAACCATGAAGAAAAAAGAAAAACTTGAATTGCTGTATTGTAAAGCGCTGGAGGTCTTTGCCCGGTACGGATATAAAAAGGCCACGCTGGACGATATTGCCGGAGAAATTGGCATCACCAAGCCCGGCATCTACAAATACGTAAAGGACAAAATGGACCTTTACGAAAAAACCCTGTCCTATGCGCTCTTAAGATGGCAGGAGAAAGTCGTAACTGCCGTCAATCGTGAGGATGATATCGTCCGGAAATTTATCGTGATGAGCCAGAAAGGCTACGACTATCTCATGGAGGATCAGCTTCTCACGGAAGTTTTGAAAAAGGATCCTACGATCTTCCCTTTCTCGACGCATGTGGTGCGGTTCAGAGAGGTCAACAATCGATCCTTGAACCTTATAAAATACATCCTGAAAGAAGGCATCCGGCAGAAAAAATTTTCAAAGGTGGATATTGGGCGAACAAGCATCCTGCTTTATTCGATCTACAGAACATTCATCGTTGAGGCGTATGTCATATCCGATGCAAAGCAAATCAAAAAAATATATACGGACGGCATCCAGCTCATCCTCAACGGCCTGATTGAACGTCCGTAAATCTTGCAGACCCGGAAATCAGCGGTCGGTCCGCCAAAGGATTGGAGAGGGTAAAGCCTCTTCCCTTGGCCCGGCCGGAAGAGGCTTTACCTGCAGGATGGTTAAAGATCCAGCACCGTCATTTTCAGAGGCGTCTTGCACAGTTCTTCACCGCCCGTCGCAGTTACTCTGACGGGACACTCCAGCCGCATGCCTCCCACACCGGGAACATTCATCACGATCGCCGCGATCTCCACCACATTCTCTTCAAGGACGATGTCCCTGAATTCGTTATTGTCCAGAATGGTCGGGTACCATTCGTGGCCGATGACGCCGATCGCATGGCCGTAGGCGGGCAGCGTATAGGGACGGTAACCGTTTTTGTCCAGAACGTTGTTGACTTTCTGCGCAACCTCGCTGATTTTCGAACCGGCCTTGAGGGCGGAGACAAGCGTTTCACATGTCTGGAGGTACGCATCGGCTAGCTTTTCCTGCTCCGGACTTGGCTTGCCGATAAAATAGTTGTGGGAAAGATCCGAACAATAATTCTGGTACGTCGGGTGCACATCAACCAAGAGGCTTTCTCTCCGTTGCACAATCTTTTCGCTGGCCGGCGTGCAGCCGCCCAAAGTATAGTACGTCCGGTATCCCGAAGCGATTTCCGTTGAGCCTGTTACGGGCCAGTGAAATTCACTTCCGAGGCGGCGCAATTCCATTTCAGCGATCCCGGCAATCTCCGCTTCCCGGATGCCGATATACAGAGCCTCCTTTACCCGTTCCTGTGCGGCGTCGGCCATGGCGCATACGCCCCGGAAAGATAGGTGATGCTCTTGCCCCTTGTTCCCAGGAAAACATCAATACCCTCTGCTTTCATGAGCTCGCGGACTTTGTCGACTCTCTTCTGATAATTGTGATTGATCTTCATGTGGAATGGTCCTCCAATCATTTTATTGTTGGAAATGTGGT
>JAAYDW010000054.1 GCA_012729055.1 Deltaproteobacteria bacterium | reverse complement strand
TTCATGGCGGCCTGGCCCACGGCGGAAATCAGCTTCATGGATCCTCACGTCGGAGCCGACATCGTGTTCGGCAGCCTGCCCCAGGACGAACGCGAAAAGCTGGTTCAAAAGATGATGGCGGATTCTTCGCCTTATCCGGCGGCGCGGGTTTACGGAATTCAGGATATTATTCATCCGTGTGAAACGCGCGATTACCTGATTAAAATTCTCGGCATTATCCGGGATTCCAAAACGCAAGGCATGAGCCGGCATCTTCTGGCTGGCTGGCCGACCAAGTTCTGATCCGCGCGGCCTGTCATCCGAAGCAAAGCCAACCAAACCATCAAAGGAGAAAACATTATGGCGAGCGTATCCTTGAAGGCAGTGGACAAAATTGAAATCTGGACGTTGCAGGACAACTACATCGAAATGACCGCGATGGACAACAATGCGGTGGTGACCAGAGCAATGTCCATCAAAGACGGTGAAATCAAGGCATCCATTTTGGCGGAACACGGTTTTTCGGCGCTCGTCAAAACGACGGCGGAGGACAAAACGCACACGCTGCTTTTCGATTTCGGCTTCTCCGAAGATGGAGCGGTCAAAAATGCGGCGCTGCTCGGTTTGGATCTGCGCGACGTCGAAGCGGCGGCGCTTTCCCACGGTCACAGCGACCACACAGGCGCCATGAAAGCTTTCGGCGCAGCCATCGGGAAAAAGGATGTGCCGCTGGTGGTGCATCCGTCGGCGTTTAAAGCGCCGCGATATCTGAAATTCGGCGAAAGCTTCAAAGCCTATTTCCCCCGGTTCACCCGCGAAATGGTTCAAGAGGCGGGATTTCATCCGGTGGAAACGGAAATCCCCTATTCTCTGCTGGACAACGCCTTCTTGGTTTTGGGCGGCATTCCCCGAAAAACGGATTTTGAAACAGGCTGGTCCATCGTCCATCGCCTCGAAGAAGGGAAAGAAGTCTGGGACGCCATTGAAGACGATACGTCGGTCGTTATGCATCTTCAGGACAAGGGCCTGGTAATTTTATCCGGCTGCGCGCACGCGGGCATTGTCAACACGGTGCAGTACGCGATAGAAACAACCGGCGTCAGGCAGATCCATGCCGTCATGGGCGGCTTCCATCTGTCCGGACCTTTTTTCGAGCCGATCATCGGCCGGACGGCCTCGGAATTGCAGAAATTCAAACCGTCCCATATCATCCCGACGCACTGCACCGGCCGCAAGGCGATTATGGAAATCGAAAAAAAGATGCCCAAACAATTTATTTTAAACATGGCCGGAACGAAGCTTACGTTTGTATAAAGACAGGTGCAAGGTGAAAGGTGCAAGGCACAAGGAAGACGGAAATATCAGCTATGAGCCACCATCCGCTATCCACCATTCACCATTCACCATCCACCATTTACCATCCACCAACTAAGGAGGTTTCATGACCGAAAAAGCATTTCAGGATTATTACCCGGACGATTTGAGCCACTGCTACGGGTGCGGCAGCCGCAACGAAAAGGGACTGCAAATCAAAAGTTTCTGGGACAAAGAAGAATCCGTCTGCGTTTATACGCCAAGGGACTACCACACGGCCATTCCCGGATTTGTTTATGGCGGACTTATCGCCTCGCTCATCGACTGCCACTCCACCGGCACGGCATCGGCGGCCAAATACCGCGCGGAGGGCCGGGAAATGGGCTCCGATCCGCCGATTCGCTTCGTGACCGCTTCGCTGCATGTGGACTACCTGCTGCCCACGCCGATCGGCGTTCCTCTCGAAGTCCGAGGTAAAGTCAAACTGATCAAAGGAAGGCGCGTGGTGGTGGAAGCGCGCTTGCTGGCGGAAGGCAAGCTCTGCGCGCAAGGCGAGGTTGTGGCCGTCCAGATGCCGGAAAACATGCGGCCGGGAAAATGAAGAGGTATCCGATAAAAAAAAGTGGAGCGAAACAAACATGATGAATAAACGTGTAAAAACCTTCTATTTCAGCGCTACGGAAACGACAAAGAAAATCGTGACCGGAATTGCCGGGAAACTCGCGGAAAGTTTCGGCGGGAAAATAGCGGCAACCGCAGACTTCACCTTGCCGGATGCCCGAGAAATACCCATGTCTTTCAACAGCCGGGATATTGTCATCGCCGGCGTTCCCGTTTACGCAGGCAGGGTCCCCAATGTGTTGTTAAAATATCTGAATACCATGACGGGAAACGGTGCCCTGGCCGTTGCCGTAGTCGTTTACGGAAACCGCCATTATGACGATGCGCTCGTAGAGTGGCGCGACATTCTGGAAGCAAGAGGCTTTAAGGTCATTGCCGCCGGCGCGTTTGTCGGCGAACATTCCTTTTCCCGAATTCTCGGGGGAAACAGACCTGACGCGCAAGACATGTCGCGTGTCGCGGAATTTGCCGGGCGGATTCATGAAAAATTGACAACTTCGGGCAATGCCCCGGCTGACGTATCCGTCCCGGGAAAACACCCGTACCGGCCTTATTACCGGCCCAAAGACAAAGACGGCAATCCCGCTTCTATCCTCAAGGTCGTTCCCAAAACCAACGACGACTGCATCCACTGCGGCCTCTGCGTCAGCCTTTGTCCCATGGGCTCCATTGACGGGGAGGACGAAGCTGAAATTACGGGAATCTGCATCAAATGCTGCGCCTGCCTCAAAAATTGCCCGGTGGAGGCAAAGTATTTTGACGACGCCAATTTCCTGTGGCACAAAGAGGAATTGGAAGTCGCTTTCACTTCCCCTCGCCGGGAGCCGGAGTTTTTTTTATAAATGTAAAATTCATTGACCTGAATCAATGCGCGATCACGCGGCCTCTGCTAGGGTTTCGGAATAAAAAGGAGACTTAATCCGATGAGTGTCGGCCTGTTCGTTTCTATCCCGATGATTCCGCAGCGTAAGATGCTCTCCTGGACAAAATACGGCCTGTCCCGGTGGGTCTACACCTTCCCGCTCGCGGCGCTTGCCATTGCCGCGCTGCTGATGTATTATGAGACTGTTCTTATTGTCTTCAAGTCTCTGTCCTTCGTATTGCTGCTTCTGTTTTTTGCCGTTATTTTAATGCTCGCCTTCACACTCGCGGCCATGAATACATACCCATTTGCGGCAACGACTGAGGCCCCCACAGCATACTAAACACCTGCAAGGAGATATATATGAACAAAAGAAAAAGAATCATCGTCATCGGCGGATCGGCCGCCGGCCCCAAGGCCGCCGCCAAGGCGCGGCGCATCGACAACGACGCGGAAGTGATCATTATCCAGAAGGATGCGGATCTTTCAATGGCGTCCTGCGGCTATCCCTATTACGTGGGCGGCTATTTCAACGACCGCAATCAGCTTCTGTGCACGCCCACCGGCGTTGTGCGAAGCCCTTTGTTTTACTTGAACGCCAAGGACATCGACGCCCGCGTGAATACCGAAGTGACAAACATTGACACAATAAATCACTCGGTATCTTTCAGGAATCTGACATCAGGCGAAGAAGGCGCGCTGACCTACGACAAACTGATCATCGCCACGGGCGCCGTGCCGCGCATGCCGCCCGTTCCGGGTGTGGATCTCGACGGCATTACGACGCTGCAATCCATGAAAGACGCGGATTTTCTGCGCAATGTGCGCGATGAAGGCAAGATTAAAAAAGCCGTAGTCATCGGCGGGGGCCTGATCGGCATCGAAACCTGCGAAGCTCTCCAGCTCGCGGGCATTGAAATCACGGTGATCGAACTTCTGCCTCAGCTGCTGACCTTTCTGGACTGGGAACTGGCCAAGCTCGTGGAAAACCATGTCAAAAGCAAAGGCGCCAACGTCATTACGGAAAACGGCATCGCGGCTTTCCTGGGCGAAAACGGAAAACTGACCGCCGTCAAACTGCAAAACGGCACGGAACTGCCGTGCGAACTGGCGGTGGTGGCGATCGGCGTCCGCCCCAATGTGAAACTCGCCCAACAATCCGGTTTAAAAATCGGTGAAATCGGTGGCGTTGACGTCAACGAATTTATGCAGACGTCCGATCCGGATATCTACGCCGTGGGCGACTGTGTAGAATCGACGAACCGCATCACCGGCAAAAAAGTGCACGCGCCTTACGGAGACCTGGCGAATTTGCAGGGCCGTGTCGCGGGGGAGAACGCCGCCTCCGCCAATTGCGTCACCTTCCCCGGAACGATCCAGACCGGCATCTGCAAGGTCTTCGATTACGGGGCCGGCGCCACAGGGCTTTCCGAAACGGTGGCCAAACGGCTGGGGTATAACGATATCATCACCGTCATCAACGCCAGTCCCGACAAACCCGGCTTCATGGAAGGCAAGCTTCTGGTGACCAAGCTGACTGCCGATGCCAAAACCGGTCGTGTTTTGGGCGCGCAGTGCATCGGACCCGGCAACGTCTCCAAGCAGATTGCTCAGTGGGCGATGGCGATACAGGGCAAGCTGACCGTTGAGGATCTCATCAATGCCGATCTTCCTTATGCACCGCCTTTCTCGCTGGCGATCGATCATTTCATCGCCACGGCGCACATCATGCAAAACAAGATGAAAGGCCGGATGAAGGGCATCAGCTGCAAAGACGTTTATGAGAAGCTCAAAGCGGGTGAGAAACCTTTTATCATCGATACGCGGGGTCCGGAAGAATTCGAAGAGATGCGCCTGGGCATTGGAGAGACGCTGATACCGCTGGGGGCAATCCGTAAGCGCCTTAATGAATTACCGGAAGATAAAAACCGCGAAATCATCTGTTACTGCAAGATCTCGTTGCGCGGCTATGAAGCGGCAATCGCGCTCGCGGGCAACGGCTGGAAAAATGTCAAGGTCATGGAAGGCGGCATCATGGCCTGGCCGTATCCGAGGGAAAAATAAACGAAAGGAAAGGAGGTAAAGCGTATGGCTGAGGAAATCAAGGCCGGATGTGCCCGTCCCACGGGCGGACCGGTCGGAGAAAAACCGAAAGCGAAACAGGAAACCCCGCAAGAACCGATCATTCAGGAGGGAAAAAGTATGGTTACTGTCGGCAAGAAGGCGCCGGACTTCACGGCGCCCGCGTATCATAAAGGCAAATTCATCAATGTTCAATTATCAGAGTTTCTGGGCAAATGGGTGGTGCTGTGCTTCTATCCCGGAGATTTTACCTTTGTCTGAGCGACCGAAATCTCTGCGGTCGCAGAGAAATATCCCGAATTTAAAAAACTGGGCGTCGAGGTTCTCTCCATGAGTGTGGACAGCGTTTTTGTCCACAAGATGTGGAACGATCACGAACTGTCCAAAATGGTCAAAGGCGGCATTCCCTTCCCGATGCTTTCCGACGGTGGCGGCAAGGTGGGCAGCATCTTTGGCGTCTATCTCGAAGACGCGGGTGTGGAAGCCCGCGGCCGATTTATCATCGATCCCGATGGCATCATTCAGGGCTTTGAAGTGCTCACCCCGCCGGTGGGACGAAACGTGGTGGAAAGTATCCGCCAGATTCAAGCCTTCCAGCATGTCCGTAAAACCAAGGGCGCGGAAGCAACGCCGTCCGGGTGGAAACCCGGCAAACCCACGCTTAAACCCGGCCCCGATCTGGTAGGCAAGGTCTGGGAAGTCTGGAAAACCTCTTCAGCGTTCGACGAATAACCTCACTGGCAAACTAACGGCGGGCGGAATGATTTTCCGCCCGCCGAAAAAACAATCCACACCGGGAGGAAGAACATGGCACTGATCACGGCAGCAGGTGTCTCGAAGGATTACCGGACGGAAGAGGTGACCGTGCAGGCCCTCCGGGGGCTGGATTTTGAAATCGAGCCCGCCTCGTTTGTTTCGTTTGTCGGGCCGTCCGGCAGCGGCAAGACGACGCTTTTGAATCTGATCGGTTGCCTGGACAAACCCACGGCCGGGAAACTGACGGTGGCGGAAACGGATGTGGCCCTCCTGGGCCGGAAAGAAAGCGCCTCCTTCCGGGGAAAGCATCTGGGCTTCATCTTTCAGGACTTCAACATGATTCCCGTCCTGACCGTTTACGAAAACATCGAATACCCCCTGATTATGGTCCAGAATATCGAGCCCCGGGAACGAAAAGAAAGAATTTCCCGGATGCTGGCTGCAGTCGGGATGGCCGACCAGGGAGGCAAATATCCGCATCAAATTTCGGGCGGCCAGAAGCAGCGGGTGGCAATCGCCCGCGCGCTGGTGACCAACCCCGCGCTGGTTTTAGCCGATGAACCTACGGCCAACCTGGATTCGCAGACGGCTTACGCGGTCATCGGGCTCATGAAAAAAATGCGCGATGAGCTGGGAACCACCTTTATCTTTTCCACACACGACACGAAAATTGTCGGAGAGGCAGAGGTTATCTTCCGTCTGGAGGATGGACAACTCACCGGCAAGGAGTTGAAAGGAGGGCCGGCCCATGCGTAATCTGTTTAAAATCGCCATTCGCAATCTGATCCGCTATCAGCGCCGGACGCTGCTCACGGCATCGCTTATCACCATCGGCGTGGTCTTTGTTCTGGTGTTTGTTTCGGTGAGCGGATCTTTCAAAACCATGATTACCGGCCAGATTACCGACTCCATGATGGGGCATCTGCAAATCCATCGCAAAGGGTATGTCGCCTCCATCGACAATCTGCCGCTGAATCTGAACATGAAACCGAAAGCCTATCGGATAATTCAGCAGGCGCTGGCCGCGGATGCGCAGGTCGAAGCTTTTTCGCCGCGCCTCAAGTTCGGCGGTATGTTCAGCAACTTCACCGAAACCACCAACATCCGCTTAAACGGCGTGAATCCCGAAGCGGAATTTATAACCGTGCCGCTTTTGTCCTCCCGAATTATCGAAGGCAAGCAAACGCTCGGCAAAGGTGAAATCCTGATCCCCGCGCTTCTGGCCAAGGGCATGAAAGTCAAGCCCGGCGATCCGGTCGTGATCGTGGCCACCAACGCCGACGGGTCTGTTAACGGCAAGCAGTTTGTTGTGTCCGGCATTCTGGAAAGCGCCACGGGGCCCGGCGGACGCGACGGGTACGTCCATATTGAAGATGCGGCCGACGTGCTGCGCATGACGGAGGCTGAAGTCAGCGAAGTAGCGATCCGGCTCAAAGACTTCGGACGTTTGGATGACGCGGTCTTGCAACTGCAAAACAAAACGGCAGGCGAGGTCAACCCGCAGGGGCAGCCGATGTTTGAAGTGCACTCCTGGGAGGATCTCTCGCCCTTTTTCAACATCGCCCGGATGATTGACGTTATGACGCTGTTCATCCGCATCATGCTGATTGCCATCGTGCTCATCAGCATTATGAACGTCATGATCATGGCCGTTTACGAACGCATCCGTGAAATAGGTACGATTGCCGCTATTGGGACACTGCCGGGAAAAATTCGCTCGATGTTCATTCTTGAAGGATTCTGCATGGGGGTCGTGGGTGCGGCAGCCGGCGTTGCCATTGGGGCGCTGGTCATCGGCATCGTCAACCTGATCGGCATCCGCTTCAACTTCGGCCAGCAAAAAGGATTGCTGCTCAAAGCAACGCTCGATCCGGTGGACCTGCTCGTTGTGTCGGTTATCGTAATTGTCGTTGCGGTGCTCGCCAGCCTCCAGCCGGCCGTCAAGGCCTCCCGGATGGAGCCGATTGACGCACTTAGGCATGTATAAGGAGATTGCCATGCTCAAAATTCTTCATTTTATTCTCGCCCTGATCATCGTGCTGCCGTTTTCCGCCTTTGCCGTGGACGGAACAAAGCTTCTGCGGGAGATTGACCGCAACCTTTCGCCGGAATCCTACGAATCCTACCGCAAGCTCATCAATATCGAGCCGGACGGGAAAAAGAAAGAGTTCACGCTCTTTACGGTTAAAAAAGGGTTGGATAAGGTGGCCTCCGTGTTTCTGGCGCCGGCCAGCGAGAAAGGCCGCAGCACGCTTCGTCTGGGAGACAATATGTGGCTTCACATTCCCAACGTCGGCAAACCCATCCGCATCACCAGTTTGCAATCGGTGGTGGGCGGCGTGTTTAACAACGCCGATATTCTGCAACTGGATTACGCCGCGGAATATGACGTATTGAAGGTCGAGGAAGAAGACACTGAATATCTTTTGCGCCTGAAAGCCAAAACCAAAACGGTGGCCTACGACCAGATCAAAATATGGGCCGATAAAAAAAAGAAACTGCCGATCAAAATCGAGTGCCTGACCGAGGCGGGCATGCTGATCAAAACCCTTTATTTCAAAGACGTGAAAGACTTCGGCGGAGGCATTGTCCGTCCGGCGGTGATCGAGACGGACAGCCCGCTTTACAAAGGCTACAAGTCCGTCATGATCATGGCCGGGGTCAAAAAGCGGACGTTCAAGGATGAGGTCTTTACGCTTACCTTCATGCCGAATCTGGAGTCTCTGCGCTAGATGAAACGCTTCGGAATCATTTTTGCGGCCTTGGTGATCTCGGCAATCTCGTCTCCGACAATGGCCGAGGAGACCTACACGTTTGATATGTCCGAAATCGAAAAAAAGCCCTATGCTTTTGCAGGCTATGTCGAAGCGAAGCCCGTTTTCTACGGCCTCAATACGGACGCGGCTTTGTACAAATTGCGGTTTTACGACGATGCCAAAAGGCAGGCGCTCACCGAAGTCAACGGGCGCGTGCGCCTGGAAGGAAGCTATGAAAAAAGCATCTTTCGCGTTTTTGCCAGACTCAATACCGATCTTCAATATAACGATTCCACCCACGGCTCGGAGCGGACCACTTTTTACGAGGCTTACGCGTCCGCCAAACCGCTGACGTCCGTTAAAATCGATGTCGGCAAAAAAACGCTGAAATGGGGCAAGGGCTATGCCTGGACCCCCGCGGCCTTTGCCGACCGGCCCAAAGATCCGGACGATCCCGAACAGGCGATGGAAGGTTACATTGTAGCCACTGCCGATTTCATCCGCAGTTTTGACGGACCGCTCAAAACCGTTTCCGTAACCCCGGTGCTTTTCCCGGTTTATGATCACGTGAACTCAGAGTTCGGCCAAAACAATAATCTCAATATTGCGGGGCGCCTGTATTTTCTTTTTTTCGACACGGACATTGACCTGATGTTCATGACCGGCGGCAGCCGTTCCGACCGCTACGGCGTTGACTTTTCCCGCAATATCACAACGAACTTTGAAATCCACGGGGAATATGCGTGGATTAAAAACATCCGGAAAACCGTTCTGGATGCGTCGGGTGCTGCGCGCATGGTCGAACAGGAAGCGCACAGTTTTCTCGTCGGCCTGCGCTATCTCACTTCTTTTGATTTGACCGCTATTGTCGAATTTTACTCCAACAGCACCGGGTTTCATCGCGATGAAATGAAAAGCTTCTACAGCCTGATTTCACGCGGGTTTGATGCGTACCGGATCACGGGCGATCTGACGGGTCTGGGACGCGCGGGCCAGCTTGCCGAATCCGGTTACGCGCGTCCAAACCCCATGCGCAACTATTTATACGTCCGGCTGAGCCAGAAGGAGCCTTTTGATATTTTGTATTTCACGCCGTCTCTCACCTGCATGATCAACACGGACGACCTGAGCGCCAGCATTCTGCCGGAGCTTCTTTACACCGGCATCACCAATCTGGAGCTTCGGCTTCGGGCAGGCGTTTTTACCGGAGCGGGTGATTCCGAGTTCGGTGAAAAGCAAAACGACTACCGGATTGAATTGCGGGCCGGGTTTTATTTTTAGACGTGTTTTTGGACTCGTCGTGTTTGACGGGACGGCCAAGCGGGATTATAATCAGACGGGAAACGTGTTATGCGTCAAACGGCATCTTTTCACAAACCTCAATATGGAAAGGAGAAACCTATGAAACAAACTCGGCTCATTTTTATCGCACTTGTCCTTCTTGCGTTTGCCGCCTGCGCGGGAGCGGACGTCAAAACCGACGCGGCCGCATCCGGCCAAACGGCAGCGGATTTCACGCTGCCCGATCAGGATGGAAAAATGTGGACGCTTGCCGAAACGCTCAAAGATTACAAAGCCGTGGTGCTGGCCTTTTATCCCAAAGACGACACCGGCGCCTGAATTCGCCAGTTTGTTGAGTTTCAACAAAACATCGGAAAATACGAAGCCAGAAAAGTGAAAATCCTGGGCCTCTCGCGCGATTCGGCCGAATCGCACCACAAGTTCATCGCCAAGCACAAACTGTACAACATGACGCTGCTCGTCGATGAAAAGGGCAAAATCGCCAAACGCTATGACGCGGACCACTGGATTCTCCCCCTGTCAAAGCGCGTTTACCTGGTCATCGACCGGAACCTGAACGTGATTTACCGCAAAGACATGGGCTTTGACCTTCTTCCCGATCAGACGCAGACGCTGATCCGGGAAATCGACGCCAAAATCCCCTAGAAAAAGGGGTTGCGTTTATTGCTCTTTGAATTTATTAATTTCCCAAACAGAACAGCCGGACCATCGTTGTGCTGCCGTGGCCGCCGGATGCTGATCCGTACCGGCCCCGGGAAATTAATCTTGCATGAGGGGGGACCATGAAGAATTTCAAATTTTACAATCCGACGAAAATCATTTTCGGCGAGGGGACGATCAAGGAAATCGCCGGAGAGATTCCCAAGGAGGCGAAGGTCCTTTTGACCTACGGCGGCGGCAGCATCAAACGCAACGGCGTTTTCGACGCCGTTCAGAGCGCGCTTTCCGGACGGACGGTGGACGAATTCGGCGGCATTGAACCCAATCCCACTTATGAAACCCTGATGCGCGCCGTGGAAATGATCCGCAAGAGCGGGCACGACTATCTGCTGGCCGTCGGCGGCGGCTCCGTCATCGACGGCACAAAGTTTATCTCGGCCGCCGTTCCGTATGAGGGCGACCCCTGGGAAATCGTCCAAAGCTACGGCGCGAAAATCAAAAAGAGCCTGCCTTTCGGCGCCGTTTTGACGCTGCCGGCGAGCGGCTCGGAAATGAACAACGGCGCGGTCATCACCAACCGGGCGTTAAACGCCAAGCTTCCGCTGGCCCATCCTTCATTGTTTCCCCGGTTTTCCGTGCTGGATCCGAAGGTGACCTATTCTCTGCCGCCCGTCCAGATTGCCAACGGCGTCGTCGACGCCTTCGTGCACGTCATGGAGCAGTACATGACCTATCCCGTCGGCGCCAAACTGCAGGACCGCTTCGCGGAAGGCCTGCTCCTGACGCTCGTCGAGGAGGGTCCCCGGGCGCTGACCGAACCGGAAAATTACGACGTCCGCGCCAATCTCATGTGGTGCGCGACGCTGGCGTTAAACGGCCTTCTCAGCGCCGGCGTTCCGCAGGACTGGGCGACGCACATGATCGGCCATGAAATGACGACGCTTTGCGGGCTGGACCACGCCCGAACGCTCGCCATCATCCTGCCCGCCCTCTGGAAACTCCGTTCCGGTGAGAAAAAAGAAAAGCTTCTGCAGTACGCCGAACGCGTGTGGGGCATTACTACCGGCGACGAACAGGCCCGCATCGACGCCGCCATCGCCAGGACGAGAGAATTTTTCGAAAGTTTGCAGGTGGGAACCCGCCTTTGCGATTACAATCTCACCGAAGCGATCATTCCGACCATCGTCGAACGGCTGAAGGCGCACAACATGACGAAACTCGGCGAAAAAAGAGACATTACACCGGAGCTTGCCGAAGCGATTTTAAGACAGTGTCTGTAACGGCAGGCGCGCTCTTTGAATAAAAACGGCGGCGGTTCCCCGGCAGGATCGCCGGGAGTCGCCGCCCCAAAACGGCCCGTATCTTTTCTTCTTCCATATGCATGACTGACCCGTACGACATCTCCATGGAGACGAAATGAAATGACCAAAGCTAACAGCCCTACGCACGCCCTGTTTCAAGAAGCGAATATCCCCCTGGAAGCAGTGATCCTGACGATCGGCGGCATGGCCCTCCTGATCGCCGGCATTGTGCTTTTTCCCGTCAGCCGGGGCAGTCTCCCGTATTACGAAAACGGTTTGTACGGACTGCTTTTAATCGTTTTTGCCCTGCAGATCATCACGCTCGGGAAAACACCGTTCGGCGACCTCAGGCGCTCAAAGCTTCTGCTCGCCGCCGGGATCGCGCTCGCGTGCGTGGGCATGGCCACCTGTTTCCTTCCCATCGCCCATCCGCTTCCCCGCCTGCTGCTCATCGTGTGTTTCGGCCCGGGAAGTCTTCTGCTGCTTTTGCAGATGTGTTTGGCTTCCGACAAGCTGCGGGCCTGGCTTCAATACGGGGGAATCTTCCGCCGCCTGGCCTTTGGATGCTTTCTGGTCTATGGACTTGCCGTCCTGGTCGCCGCGCTCATCTGGAAACAGCAGCTGCTGCCCCTGCCCGTCACGGCGGCCGTGCTGCTTCTGTTCGGCGCGTCCACCCTTTTCCTTGCGCACACGCTTCAAAAAATCTATCTGGCCTATCCGGAAGCGGAAAAACAACCTGAAGGCGAAGTCCAGCTTTCCGCCGAGCAGGATCTTCTTTTGCTGATGGGGATTTTCATGCTGCTTCTGGGCGGACTCTTGATTCCCGTGAATCTGGGCCTGCTTCCGTTTTCGGGGAGCGCCCAGCTCGGGCTCTTGATGGTGATTTTTGCCGTGCAGATGCTGGCCTCCGGAAGCACTCCCATCGGCGCGTTTCGCCGTTCCCGTCTCATGATTCTCCTGGGGTTGGTCTTCGCGGCGCTGGGAATCGTTTCCTGCCTCATTCCGGATCTGCTGGTGGCGACGTTGACGGTTCTCGTCGGCGTGCTCAACATTCTCGGCGGCATCAGCGGACTGGTTAAAACCGGCATTCCCCTTTTGAAAAAGCCGGCCGGCCCCGCAAAGCAGGCGCCTCCGATCCTGACGAAACTTTTCACCGTTCAGGTGACTCTGAATCTGCTGGCGATGGCGTTTGGAACCTCCATGCTGATTCCGAATCTCGTCCCCGGAATGCTGATCGGATTGATTCTTGCCGCCAATGGCGGCGTCCTTCTCTATCTGCTGCGCATTCTGGTCGTTCTGGATAAAATGCGGCGCGCCGCGGCGGGTTCCGAATGATCTTAGCGGTTGGCGCGATCAGTCCGTTTTTTTATTCAAGATCTTCTGAACCGCCGGCAGGCTTTCAGCGCTGGCTAGAAGCAGAAGGACGTCCCCTTCTTCAAGGATGGTATCTCCCCGGGGAGTAATGTACTCCTCCCCGCGGATAATCAAGGTTATCAGAATATCTTTGGGAAGTCCCAGGTTTAATATCGGCTGGTTGGCCGCTTTCGATCCATACGGAACGATGAAATCCTCAAGCTTCATATCGCTTTTACTGGAACCGTCGAAATCGATGGCATAGCGCCGCTTGCGAACCAACGGAGCGTCCACCTTCAGCAAGCGGGCGACGTAGGGAATCGTCGTCCCCTGGAATAAAACGGAAGTGATGACAATGAAGAATACCAGGTTGAAGATGAAATGATCCGGGTCGAATCCCGCCAGCAGCGGAAATGTCGCCAGGACAATGGGAACGGACCCGCGAAGCCCCACCCAGGAGACCAATAATTTTTCCCTGAGATTAAACCGGGAAAACGCCAATCCGATAAAGACACCGGCCGGTCTGGCCAAAAAGATCAGGACCAGGGAAATCAGGAATCCTTCGCCTGCTATGGGAATAAGGTGTTTTGGAAAAACGAGGAGGCCCAACGTCAGAAACATGAGAATCTGCATGAGCCAGGAAATGCCATCGTGAAAACGAATGATGCTTTTTTTATGAATGAACAGGTGCTTGCCCAGGAGAATTCCGGCGATGTAAACGGCGAGAAAGCCGCTGCCGTTCAACTGGGCGGTGACGCCGTAAATCAATAAAACCCAGCCCAGACTTAAAACAGGGTATAAGCCGTCATAAAACAATTTTATCCGATTGACGATCCAGATGAACAGCCGGCTCATGACATATCCCACCAGAGCGCCGAAAAACATTTGCTGGACAAACAGGGGGACAAGCAGGAAAAGGCTTTTTTCCGGATTTTGCAGCAGGGTAATAAATCCAATGGTCAGGAAAACGGCCATCGGATCGTTGCTGCCCGATTCAAGTTCCAAAAGCGGTTTGAGCGGCTCCTGAAGTCCCACATTCTTCGAGCGCAAAACGGCAAAGACCGCGGCCGCATCGGTAGAGGAGACA
The DNA here is from genome assembly GCA_012729055.1 of Deltaproteobacteria bacterium. GTDB lineage: Bacteria > Desulfobacterota > Syntrophia > Syntrophales > Smithellaceae > UBA8904. The sequence goes on along the minus strand of JAAYDW010000054.1, from coordinate 2,878 downwards.
ATCGATCCGATTAAAAAAGCGTTGAGCCAGGGAAGGTTCAAAAAGAATTTAACGAACAGCCCGACCACCAAAGCCGTAATCACGACGCCTGCCGTGGACAAGACCAGGGCGGGCTTGGCAACGGTCCTCACCGCCTGCACATCCGTAGACAGCCCGCCGGCAAACAGAATATACGCCAGCGCCACGGTGCCCATCGCCTGGCTCAGCCAGGCATCATCAAAATAAAAGCCGCCCGGCCCATCGGATCCGGCAAGCATTCCAATCCCCAGAAAAAACAACAACGCGGGGACTCCGGCCAGGTCCGAAAGCTTGCTCAGAACCGCGCTCGCGACAAGAAAAACGGCGATGATGATGACAATCTGTTCGATCGACATATCTATCCATGAACCCTTATAAATTTTTTGAAAGCCATCCGGTGGCGTGATGGTATCGCCCGACATCAGACAGCCGGTGCACAGGCCATGCGCTTTATCTATCTTCCGACAGTAGGTAATTTTTGCACAGAACAATCAATCGGTCAATTTTTTAAATCGCTTTTGTAAGGCGCGACGTTGTCCCCCTGATCGCGCCCCCCTTTTTTCATTTCAAAGGCGCCACCGTCAACAGCGCTGCGACAATACTGCAGGAAAGAAAAGACTTGTTTCTCCCGCCAAACCGTAATAGACGGAAACCCTTATTCCAGCAAGGGGCGCTCCATGGACATTCTGCAAACGATCATTCTTTCACTTGTCGAAGGCATTACTGAATTCTTGCCGGTTTCCTCGACCGGCCACATGATTCTGGCGTCCTACGTCATGAAAATATCCGACCAGGCGTTCGTGAAAACCTTTGAAATCGCGATTCAGCTTGGCGCCATCGCCGCGATCGTAATGCTCTACTACAAGCGTTTCATCCAGGGCATCGACATTTACATTAAACTTTTCATCGCTTTTCTTCCCACGGCGGCCGTGGGCTTTCTGGCGTATAAAACCATCAAAACCTACCTGTTCAATCCGCTGGGCGTGTCGCTGGCGCTCGTGGTCGGCGGCGTCATTCTGATTTTAATCGACAAGTGGGTTGTGTCCCGCGAAAGCCGCTACGTCGAGCTGGAGGATATTTCCTACAAGAACGCTTTCTTCATCGGGCTCGCTCAGTGCGTGTCGATGATTCCCGGCGTGTCGCGCGCCGCGGCGACGATCATCGGCGGCGTCGCCAACGGCCTCAACAAAAAGCAGGCCACGGAGTTTTCCTTTCTGCTGGCCGTTCCCACCATGTGCGCGGCGACCGGGTACGACCTGCTCAAAACCGACGCAACCCTTTCCTCTCGAGAGTTTCTGCTTCTGGCCATCGGCTTTGCCGGGGCGTTTGTTTCCGCCTGGCTGGCGGTGAAAGTCTTCATCCGGTTTGTGGAAAACCATGGCTTCAAGGCGTTCGGCTACTATCGCATTTTCATCGGAATCGTTTTTTTGGTTTACATGGCGCTCAGCGGCTCGGCGTCGCTTTTCAATCCCTTTTAAATCGCCATTGGACGAAAGATTCGGCATCAGTAAAAGTATGCAGGCGCAACAGCGTACGGTCAAAGTAGAGGAAACCCTGCTCATGCCCGATCAGTTTTTCAATAAAACATTTTTCAATAAACCTTGAAGAATCGCCGGGAGAATCCTAAAATAGCGCCGGCCTGGTGGGGAAAAAGGCGGACCCGACGCCGGCAAACCGATACGCAGCGTTCCCGGGTTTGGTTTTACCCTTGCCGTCCCGGAGATGATTAAAAAAAGGAGTTGTAAAAAATGGCAGACGAACAAAAAACCGATGAACAGATTAAAAAAGAAATGATCGATTTGCTCATGGAAAAAATTACAGGCGGTCTTTCCGAAAAAGTGGTGGACTATGGAACGCATCCGCGCAATTACGGAAGCCTCGATAAACCCGACGGCTACGCCAAAATCAAAGGCCCCTGCGGCGACACAATGGAGATGTATCTGAAAATTCAAAACGGCAGAATCGTGGACATCGGTTACACCACGGACGGCTGCCTGACGTCTCACGCCGCAGGTACGGCTGCGACAATCATGGCCAAAGGCCGACCCGTCCGGGAGTGTCTGCGTGTCAATCAGAGTTCCATTTTAGAGCATCTGGGCGGCATGCCCGAAGAATCGCAGCACTGCGCGCTGCTGGCAGCGAACACATTTCACAAAGCGCTGCGCGACGGCGCAATCGGAAAGAAAAAATGAGGAAGGCCATGTCACACAGCTTGCCGCTTTCCCTGGCCGGCTGGTTTACCGATTACGTCAACCGGTATCGCGCCGCGGACGGCGCCCTGCCCGCCCCGCTGGAACTTAAGTATGCCCACAGCCGGCGGGTGGCTCAAAACGCCGGTCTGATCGCGCGCGGCCTGAAACACGTTGAAACGGAAGTGCTGCTTGCGGAAATCTGCGGTCTGCTTCACGACATCGGGCGGTTTCCACAATACCGCCGCTACGGTTCTTTCCATGACGCGAACACGATCGACCACGGACTGGCCGGACGAATGGCGCTGGAAGCCGAAGGCGCGCCGGCGCTGTTGGATGAAAACGTCTGGAACCGTGTTTCCTGCGCCGTGGAGTACCACAACCGGAAAACGGAACATCTGCCGAAAACCCTCCCCGCCGATTCGCGGCGTCTGCTCAACGTTGTAAGAGATGCGGACAAACTGGACATCATGGATCTGGCGCTGCAATCCGTCGCCTGCGACGGTTTTCGCGCTCTCCCCGCCATGCTGCCGCATATCCGTTTGAGCCGCGAGCTGACCGCCGCCGTGGTGGAGGAAATTCTGCAAAAGAAAACCGTTTCCGTAGGAAACATCGGAACGGTGGCCGACTTTCTGGCCATGCTGGCTTCCTGGTTTTACGATTTCAATTTT
>JAAYDW010000053.1 GCA_012729055.1 Deltaproteobacteria bacterium | reverse complement strand
TTTCGACTTTATCCTTGAAAGAATTAAAGACAACGCCGGTTGCGTTTGAGGCCGGCAAAATGGCGACAGTGTTTTTCAACTCCAGGGCGATGCGGGTTGCGGCCATCTGTCCCTTCTGAAGCGCGGCGGCGTTTGTTTTGACAAAGAGATGTCCTTCCACAAGCCGCGCCACGCCCAGCCCGACGCCGACGGCCAGAATCGCCGCGAGGACGATCGAGACCAGAACTTCGATCAGCGTAAAGCCTCTGTTTGTCCGTGTCGTCATGCGGCGTCCTTTCAAAACTGAACAAAAACCATGGTGAGCGTTTTGTTGCGGTCGTTTTTAATCGTGACTTTCAGCGTATTTTGTTGATTTAGCGGCGCGTTGTCTTCCACGTTGTTGATAAAAGTGATGTATCTGTTTTCGACGACCGCATAGCTGCCGTAATCATTCGTTTTCGCCGTGCCTTCTTCGCCGATTTTCGTTTTCAACCCGGCGAGGCTGCCGGTGGAGAAATTATGCCTGTAATCGGCGGTAATGTTTTCGCCGATCCGTTCGAGGGTCAGAGAGTCGTCAAACAGGGAAAACAAGTCTGTGCCGCCGGTCAGCGGCGTTCCCAAATACCGGAAAACCAGGACTCCCAGGACGGCCAGAACAGTCAGTGCGACGATGATTTCGATAAGCGAAAATCCGTTTTGGACAGCAGTCGGTCTGTTCATGGAATAAATCCCGTGTTTTGCGTGACGCGGACCGTCTGCGAAGCCGATCCGTCGGTCAGGGTGATTAAAACGTCCGCCGTCAGGGGAACCGCGTCAGTCCCGACGGGGTTTCCCCATTCGTTGAAGTGCAGGACGCTGCCCGCCAGGCTGGATGTCATCGTGATGCCTCTGGCAAGCGTATGGGAGGGGCTGTCTTCGTTGGGCAGACGGCGGGACGTTGCGTCATTGTCGTACAGAAGATCGTAGGAGCCGGCATTGAATCTCAGCCCCCAGGTCAGCGTCTGCCCCGGCGCCAAGGCGTCTCTCATCGACCGGTACTGGACATAGCGCAGATGGGTCTTGAGCGTTTCGGCTTCGGTCGCCAGGTCAAATGTTGTTCTGGAAACGCTCCTCGACACGCCCACGGCGGCGGCGATGCCGATGATCACGAGGACAAGGATCACGTCGAGCGCCGTAAAGCCTCCCTGTTCGAATCTGCGCAAGGGATGAAAAATGGCCATCGCTTGTATCCAGTCAATCCTTGGTTCAGTCGGGCGATCCCACTTCAACCGTTGTCTTCGTTTGCGTTTTTGAAGTGGCTTACTGACGAGCGCCGCTTTCTCCGACAGAAAACGACTTAGTTTTTCAGGCAGCTGTTGTAGCAGCTCTGGAAGTTGGCGCCCTGTCCGGAGCATTTGTTCTGACAGGTGTTGGCCTTGTCCTGAGCGGCATTGCCCGTTTTCTGGGCGACACAGGTGCTTTTGCAGCTTGAGTAGCAGGCGGTGAAAGTGGCCTGCTGGCCTTTGCATTTGGCGTTGCAGGAACTGTCACAAGAGTTTTGGGCCCATACCGGGAAACACACAAGCGCAAGCAGCGTGACGACGATCATGATTTTTTTCATAGTTCCTCCTCTTGCGGAAATAATCATTTTTTACGGCGAAATGTCGTGGATGCGCTTTCCTGCATGCTTCCGGCGCAACTATAAAAGAGGAGTTTTGTGAAGTCAAGAAAATCCTGCATGCCCGGCGGGGTCGGTCGCCGTGTCCGCCTTCAAACCGGGCGGAACAAAAGGAAAGGCCCGGAGAACATCCCCGGGCCTTTTTCATTAGCGAACGCGATCGGGAAAAACGTCCGATCCTTTTATCGCTTTATTTTTTTTGTTTGGCCTTGGCCTCTTCTTCCTCGCGCAGCGCCTTGCGCAGGATTTTGCCGACGGCGGACTTGGGAATCGATTCCCGGAATTCGACGAGCTTCGGCACTTTGTAAGGCGCGAGCTTTTCCTTGCAGAAAGAGATGATTTCCTCCGCCGTGCAGCTTTGGCCTTCTTTCAGGACGACGAAGGCCTTGACGGTTTCGCCCCGGTATTCGTCTTTGACGCCCAGGGCCACCGCCTCGGAGACTTTGGGGTGCTGGAAGAGGACTTCGTCGATTTCCCGGGGATAGATGTTGAAGCCGCCGGCGATGATCATGTCCTTCTTTCGATCGACGATAAACAGGTACCCGTCTTCATCGCGGACGGCGATGTCGCCGGTATAGAGCCAGCCGTCTTTGAGCTGGCCCGCCGTCTCCTGGGGATTGTTCCAGTAGCCCTGCATGATGACCGGTCCCTTCATGATGATTTCACCCGGCTGGCCGTCGGGGACTTCCGTTACACCGTCATCCACATTCACCAGTTTGACGTCGTTGTCCGGGATGGGAATGCCGATGCTGCCGATTTTCTTCATGCCCAGCACCGGGTTGCTGATGCCGACGGAAGTGGATTCCGAAAGGCCGTAGCCTTCGCTGAAATAAATGCCCATATCCCGGACCTGATCGATCAGCTCCGAGGCCATCGGCGCCGCGCCGGAATTTAAAAGGCCGATCTTTTTGGCCAGATTCAGTTCTTCCGCTTTGGGATGATTGATGAGCGCGGTGATCAGCGTGGGGACCGTCGGGAAGAAGGTGATCTTGTCGAAGTTGGCCAGAAGCGCCATCATCTCGTCAATATTGAAGCGCGGAACCTGAATCTGGGTTGCGCAGGAAAACATCGCCCAGTTCATCACGACGATATTGCCGTACACGTGAAAATAGGGGAGGACGGCCATAACGCTGCGCCGTTCCGGCGGCGTGAGGGGAATGGTCGGATTTCCCCACAGGACGCAGTAAAAAACGGCCGCGATGACGTTGCCGTGCGTCAGGACGGCGCCCTTGGGAACGCCGGTCGTACCGCCGGTAAACTGAATCAGAGCCGGATCCTGAGGACTGACTTCAACCTTGGAGCGCCGGGTGGAGGTGGTTTTATCGAGCAGTTCCGAAAAATGCAGCCATCCTTCTTCCAGATCCAGGCTTTTGGCGGAGCTTACGGGAAATCCCTTGATGTAATCCGTCACAGCCGTGACGATAACACGGGGAATGCGGATGTTTTTGCACAACGTGCGTATCGAGGGCAGCGCCACGTCGAACGTGATGAGGGTGGAAAGCCCCGAGGTATTGGCCATCAGTTTCAACTCATCCGGCGTGTAAAGCGGATTGAGATTGACGACGATGGCGCCGACCGACAGGGCCGCGTAATAGGCGATCGGATACTGGGGACAATTGGGCAGATGAATGCCCACCCGGTCTCCCTTTTGGATGCCGAGCGCCGCCAGGGCGTTGGCGAACCGGAGGATCTGGGTGCGCAATTCCCAGAAGGTGATTTCGGTGCCGAAATAGTGCAGCGCTGTCTTGTCCGGGTAAGAGTTGGCAGGCAGTTCAATCAGGTGGTGAACGGCCAGACGCGGATAACGGATGGTAGTGGGAACATTGTAATCATAGTGACGGTGCCAGGGTTTTTCTTCCATCTTTTTCCCTCCAAAGGATCGGTTCGGTTGGAAATGCGTTGACAAGAGCCGCGACAACGAAAATGAAACCATGGGCCGGATGTGACGTGTCCTTATCACTATAGGAAAAAAGGGGAGGGGTCAAGATGGAATCGGCAGCCGTGGCCGGTCAAAGAGCCGCAGTCGGTTTCCGGATAAAAATTTTATCGGGCAAGCAGCGTTCTGGTTTTGAGAATCCGTACGTTTTTCATTTCGTCGGCAGCGACGCCCAGGACGTGTTCGAGAATATCGAGCGGACGGGCAGCGCCGTTCTGGGCGTGCAGGAGCGTCATGGTCGCTTTTTTCTCCGCGGGAAGCAACGCCAGATGCTCAACGAAAGGCCGGATGTCGCGCCTGACGGTTTTCCCCTTGGCCTGGCGGGTAATGGGAAACGAGCCGGCGGCCAGAAACTTTTCGATGCGGCAGGCCATGGCTTTCACCTGCTCTTCGTCCGTCCGATCGGGCAGCCACAGTTCGTAGTCGAAACCGTAAAGCGCCCGGGAAAGCTCGCTTGCGACAAACGGCAGAGCTTGCAAATCCGTGACGGCCATGCCGTCGGGCAGGGCGGCGTTGATTTCGTTTTTCAGCGCCGCGGGATCGCCCGGATGTTTCAGGGCGGTGACGTCCAGATATTCCTCGCGGCTTTCCATACCCACCGGAGTGGCGGTGGCAAAAGAGATTTTCGGATGCGGGTGAAAGCCCGCCGAATAGCAAAGCGCAAGGGAACTGCGGCGCAGGGCGCGCGTCATGGCGAGCGCCAGTTCCAGATGCGAGAGAAAGCGCGCGCGGCCGGTTTTGGTGAAGCGCAGACGGTACACTTTTTCGCGGCGAAGCGAAGCCGGCGGCTGGACGTTCGGCTGGGGCGCGGGAAAATCGCCGGTTGAAAAAATATTCTGTATTTCGGTGAAGTTGCAGACGCCGCAGTCCTGGCAGGCCGCGTAGCGGCAGTCCGGCGTGGCTTCGTCCGCGAAGGCCTTTTGCCTTTCCGCCAGCAGAAATTCCCGGCGGACGCCGCAGTCGATGTTGTCCCAGGGGAGGGACTCGGCCGGTCCTCGCGCGCCCAGACAGGTTTCGACGGAAATACCCGCCTCCTGCAGGGCGTCCTGCCAGAGGTCAAAGCGCAGGATTTCGCTCCAGCCGTCGAAGCGGCAGCCCTTCCGCCAGGCGGCAAGCAGGAGTTCGCCTGCGGTTGCATCGCCGCGGGAAAACAAGCCTTCGAGCAGGCTCATCCGCGCATCGTGCCACTTGACGGCCAGATGGCGGTTGTTCATGCGCCGCCGGATGTACTGCTGGCGGGCGTAAGTTTCGTCGAGCGAGAGCTGCCCTTCCCATTGAAAAGGCGTGTGGGGTTTGGGCACGAAGGTCGAAAGGCTGACGGTAACCTGGCCGCGGCGCCGGGCCGCCCTGAGCGCCTCGTAGGCCAGATCGACAATGCCGTCCAGATCGCTTTCTTCTTCCCCGGGCAGACCGATCATGAAGTACAGCTTGATGGATTTCCATCCGGCGTCAAAGATCCGGTCGACGGAAGTCAGCAGATCCTGCGCCGTATTGCCCTTGTTGATGATCCGGCGCATCTTGTCCGTTCCGGCCTCCGGCGCCAGGGTGAAGCTGGTTTTGCGTGTGCGCTTGATTTCTTCGATCAGCGTCCGGCTCAGGGACTCCACGCGCAAAGACGGCAGCGCCAGCGCGACCCTTTCGCCGGAGTGCTTCGACATGAGGTTTTGGATGAGCGGCTCGATGCAGCTGTAGTCTCCGGAGCTCAGCGCCAGAAGCGAGACCTCATCGTGTCCGGTAGACCCAAGCGCCTCGCTTGCCATGTCGGCTGCCAGTGTCGCGTTTCTTTCGCGGTAAGGGCGCCAGAGCATGCCGGCCTGGCAAAACCGGCAGCCCCGCGTGCAGCCCCGGGCGATTTCGAGAACGATCCGGTCGTGGACGGTCTGCATGAGCGGCACGACCGGCGCGACCGGATGACGCCAGAGGTTGAGATCGACCGGCTTTCTCTTGCGGATGACGGTTCGGCCGTGCCGGGAGGGCACATAAACGCCCGCGATGTCCGCCAGCGCGGCCAGCAGGGCGTCTCTTGTCGCGTTTTTACTTTTGCCCGCCGCCACGGCCGCGGCGATTTCTTCCACGGCTTCTTCTCCCTCGCCGATCACGAAAGCGTCGATAAAAGCGCTAAGCGGCGCGGGATTGAAGGCGCAGGGACCGCCCGCGATGATCAGGGGATGGCCTTCCGACCGGTCGGCGGCCCGAAGCGGAAGGCCCGCCAAATCCAGCATCGTGAGGACGTTGGTGTAGGATAGTTCGTACTGCAGAGAAAAGCCGACAAGGTCAAAATCCGCAAGCGGTTTTGCGGATTCCAGCGACGTCAGCGGAAGACCGCGGAGACGCAGCTCGCGCTCCCGGTCGGGCCAGGGGGCGAAGCACCGTTCGGCGGAGACGCCGGGAAGGGCGTTGAGCACGGCGTAGAGAATCTGCAAGCCCAGATGCGACATGCCCACTTCATACGTGTCCGGAAACGCCAGCGCGAAGCGCACAGCGGCGTTTTCCTTGCGTACGGCGTTGACTTCTGTGCCGATGTAGCGGCTGGGCTTTTCAGAGCCGGCCAGGAGCTCCTCGAAAAAATCTCTTGTCATGGTGCGCTTTCCGTTGATTGTTTTTGCCGCCCCGTTTATCCTTCCGGCTCTTCGGCCAGAGGCGCCCGTCGGTACTTGTAGGGATTGCCTTTGATGTCCCGAAGCAGCGAGAGGGCCATTTTTCGCGCGAAGTTGGGCGATGACAGATACTGAAGGGAATTGTCCTTGAACGTTTTCAGCAGCAGGGCGCGGGCGGCGTCTCTTCCGGCGTCGGAAACGAACGTCCGCTCCAGTTTGTGCTCGTAAGTGAGTTCGTCGCCGAAGATGTCGGTGAGCTGACGGTGGTCGTCGGAGGATGCGAAGAAGGATTCTTCGACTTTCACTTTCATCTGAATGGAAATTTCGACTTTTACCGTGTCCGCGGCAATGCGGCGCGACAGGTCCTGGATCGTGAGCCGAAGGCCGTTTTGCAGAGGGATGGTTTCGATCAATTCCATAAAACTTCGATGTCCTGCTTTCTAAAAAAGTCGTGAGGTCATACCATTTTTATTCTTGACCTGCAATGGTAATCCTTTTATAGAAGGCGCGCGCCCGGCGGCGTCCGCGCCGGGCCGGAATTTATTCGGTCTTTTGGAGGAAAAAAACGGAGGTGCGCTCGATGTCGTCGTCTTCGGAAATCATGGTCTTGTGCCAGCCGGATCCCGGCAAGTCCTGCGGAGCCTGCTGCGGCCTGTACAATTACGTGGACAGCTCGCGCGAAGCCCTGACTGAGCGGCTCCGCGCCCGCACGAAGCGCTATCGCGGCATGGTGCAGGGGCCGGACGACCTGGGCTGCTACGCCGCAGAGACCTTCGCCGTCGAGGATTTCCGCAAGCGCTACGAAGTCATTTACTGCTGCGAGTACCTGGGCTTTCTGGACGACGAAGAAAAAAAAGTCGGCTGCCTCGTGCATCCGATGCAGAACGGCGGGGACGACAGGCGCACGGTTTCCTTTTACGGGCGGGACGTCTGCGCCGGGCATTTGTGCCCCAGCCACCATTTCATTCCCCGCTCGCAGCAGCGCATTCTGCTTGCGATCCTCGACGACTGGTATCTCTACGGCCTGTGCCTGACGGACATCGATCTGGTCGTCACCTACTTCCGGCTCGTCGCCGACCGGGTCGGCCGCGAGCTGGCGCCGGAAATGTTCGCGCACCGGGCGATTCGGGAGACGGCCCTGGCGTACTTCCACTGGAAAACGACCTGGCCGTTCCGATCGGAGGACGTAAACCGCCTGGGCAAGTACTACTTTGACGGGTCGCAGTACATGATCAGCCGCATCGACTATGAAAAGTTCGGCCGGGAGATTTCGCCGCTCAACGCCATTCTGCAGAGCCTTTCATCGGAGTTTCATTCGGCGGATGAGCTCGCCCTGGCGGAGGGCATGATCTGGGATAACATCGAAACCCTGGCGTCGCTTTGCAGCGCGCTTGCCTGATTTATATTGACAGACACCGGATAACTTGATTAATATTGCAAAACCTTCGAACCGTAACGAGGAACCATCCGACATGGCCCAACCGGAGAAAGTCATTCTCTATACCCGATCCGAGATTGCCCGGCGCGTGAAAGATCTGGCCGATCAAATCTCCCGCGACTATGCCGGAAGCGATCTGCTCTTGATCGGCGTCCTGAAGGGCGCTTTTATGTTCATGGCGGACCTGGCCCGCGCCATGTCCATTCCCTGCCAGACGGATTTCATCCGCGCGGCCAGCTACGGGGCCGGGTCGGAAAGCTCCGGAACCATTGTTATCACCAAGGATGTCGATGCGGAAATTCAGGGGCGCGACATTTTGATCATCGAAGATATCGTCGACACCGGCCTGACGCTTCGGCACATCGTCGATACGCTGAAACTCCGGAAACCGAACTCCATCAGGGTCTGCGCCTTTCTGGACAAACGCGGAAGAAGAAAGATTCCCTTTGAAGCGGATTACGTCGGTTTTTCCATGGAGGACGGTTTCGTGGTCGGCTACGGATTGGATTTCAACGAGCAGGACCGTCATTGGCCTGATGTGTATGTGATTCCCAATCCCGTCTGATCCGGAATTGAGGGATAAAAATGATTATTCAATGCAAACAATGCCGGACCAAGTTCCGTTTTGATGAGTCTCAAATGGAAGGCGACGGTTTGTGGATGCGCTGCAGCCGCTGCCGGCACGTTTTTTTCCAGGAAAGTCCGGCAAAACCAGGTCCGGTTGCCGGCGAGACGGCGGCCGGAATGACGTCCGCGCGGTTGTCCTTTGAACCGGCAGTCCCCGCGCGCATCGCGGCCGACAAGGAACGCGATCCGGACGAAGCTTCCCTTCGCCGAAAGGTCGAGCCGGAAGAGCCGGCCGGGGGAAGTTTGCCGCCGGAACCGGAGCCGGAACCGTCCGAAAGGGTGGGACTCAACCTGACGGACATCGAATTTTCACCGGGAGAGGAAATTGCCCCGGAGGCGGAGGAAGCCGCGGCGGCCGCTGTGGAACCACCGCCCGCGCCGGAGAAGAAGAAAAGCAAAGCATGGCTGGCGGTGCTCTGGTCGGTGCTGGTCATCATCGTGATTCCGGCCGTCTTGCTGTTTTTTGTGTTTCCGCAGCAGCTGGAACGCTACGTGGAAATCGGCCGCAAGTATCTCGGTGCTTCGCAGCCTTACCAGGGTCATTCGGTGCTGGCCCAGGTCAAAGTACAGGAAATCCGGCAGCGGGTGGTGAATAATTATATTCTGGGCAATATCCGGGTCGTGGAGGGCGTGGCCGTCAATCAGGCGGACTTTGCCGTCGCCCGCATCCAGGTGAAGGCGGCGATTCTGGACGCGTATGCCGTCGTTCTCGACGAACGGACAAGCTTTGCAGGCAATATTCTTTCGGATGAGGAGCTGACCAATGCGTCTGAAGAGGATATGCTGAAAATTCTGTCCCTGCCGGAAGGCCGGGACAATTCCAACGAGCGGGTGATTCCCGGCGGCCGGATTCCGTTCATGATCGTTTTCACCCGTGAACAGCCGGGCGTCATCAAAACGACGGTAACGATCGCCGGCGCGGAGCGCCTGCTTTAAAGAGAAAACAGCCGGACCCCGCCTGCGGCGGCCGCGTCCGGATTCGGGTAAAGGAAAGTTATTTGAGATACGAAGGCAATATTTTCCGGCCTTTCTCCGAGGCCAACAGCTATCTGCTGCAATGCACCATCGGTTGTTCCCACAATGCCTGCACGTTCTGCGGCATGTATAAAGACAAGAAATACCGCGTGCGTTCCATGTCCGAAATTCTGGAGGATATCCGTCTGGCGGGGAACTATTACCGTGATGTGGAGAAGGTTTTTCTCTGCGACGGCGACGCCATCGCCATCGAAACCGATGCGCTTTTGGAGATACTCCGCGCGCTTTACGCGACGTTTCCGTCGCTGCGCCACGTCGGAAGCTACGTCGGGCCGCAGAGCACGCTCGGCAAATCGCCGCAGGAGCTTGGCGCGCTTTGCGAAGCCGGCCTCACGAAAGCCTATATCGGCGTGGAGACGGGCGATGACGACCTTTTGAAAAAGGTCAAAAAGGGCGTGGGATACGACGAGATGCTCAAGGCCGGCCGCCTCCTCGTCGATGCCGGCATCAATTTGTCGGCAATGGTCCTTTTGGGGCTGGCGGGGCCGGGAGAGCCGTCCCGTCGCCATGCGCAGGCCACTGCCGGGATCATCAATGAGATGACGCCCCGGTACCTGGCCGCCCTGACCGTCACGCCCGTGCCCGGAACCGTTTTATATCGTCAGGTGCAAAAAGGGGAATTTCAGCTGCTCGATCCGTTTGAAACCCTGGCCGAGATGAAAATGATTTTTGAAAACATCACGATGGATGATCTGAAATTCGTCGGCACGCATGCTTCGAACTATCTGCCCGTCACCGGCACGCTGCAGAAAGACAAAAAGAAAATGATCGCCCTGGTGGATCAGGTTTTGTCGTCCCGCGACCAGGGCCGGCTCCGGCCGGATTCCCTGCGCGGCCTCTAATGCCCGGAGGCGGAAAACGGCTCTCAACCGTTTTCCGCCTCTCTGATTTTCCCGTTCTTAGAATGTGCTCCTTTGTTATCTTCCGTGATAGGGGGGATGCGGTTCGGGGTGAGGCGGATGGTACGGCTCATCATGAACCCCGGGTGTCGGAATATAAGGCTTGGTGTCGCCTGGGGCCGGCTTGTACTTGTCGAGCGTGTTGGTCATTCTGCCGCCCAAGTCCCGGGGCATCTCGCGGCGCTGGAATACGGCGGAAGCCGGATTGGTTTCCATTTTCAGGCTCTCGAGCTCGCCCGGAAGAATGTCCCGCACCTGCGGCGCCTGGTCGGCGCCGGAAATTATCATGGCGCGGCCCTTGCGGATCGTTTGAATGTTTTTGGGGTTGCGGGGATTGTATCCGTAGCCGTCTCCCTCTTCAAAAAACGCGCCGGAGGCGCCGTTGGCGTGCGTGTTGTAAAAAACGGTTCCCCGGACGCCGCAGACGGCGGTCGGTGTATGCACTTCATAGCGGCCGCCCGCGCCGACGGATTTGACGGTGTTCTGGATTTTGCCCCTGAGCAGATTCAGCACACTCACATTCTTATCCTTTCCGGACAGGTAATCGGTGATTTTCAGCCGCGTGTTTTCCGCCAGCCGCAGAATGTTTCCGTTGGCGAAGGTAATTTCCGCCTTGGCTTTGCCTTTGGTGCGAAGAATATCGCCGACGTTGACCGCGTCGCCGGCGGCCACGGCTCTGGCCTCAGTTGCGCCCGCGGGCGTGAGATCGACATTACCGACCACCGTTGTGACTTTTCCGACCGGCGCGGCCCAGGCCAGCGTCGCGAAAAAAAGAACGGCAATCATCCATCCGGTTGTTACAGCAAACTTTTTCATGAACAGATCCTCCTTATTCCTGACAAGGCGTGTCACGTCTTGCTATATTTTGAATTCGATGCCCGCGGTCCAGATATGATCGTCGTACGTGTAAACCGGCACATTGGAGTCGGAGCGGATGAACTTGTACTGCAGCACCAGCCCCAAATTCCTGATGACTTCCCAGTTTAAACCGACGGACGCGTCATAGAGGCGGTCTCTTCTTTTTTCCGTTGTGAACACCAGATCGTCATTGAGAAAATTTCGTTCGTAGGTGTAGTTTGCAAAGCTGACTCCTCCGGCGGCCTGCACAAAGAGACCGCCGGCTTTTGCCGCGACGGCGGCGGGCAGGACAGGGATGTTCACGTTGGCGGAGAGCCGGTGCAGCTTGTTGTCCCAGTACACGCCGTCCGTGCGGTCCTCATTGTAATCGTAGCGCGCGGACACAAATCCCCGGGGAAGGAAAAACCAGGTCCAGCTGACGTAGGCGCGCGGACCGACGGCGTCGCGGTTTTCGGCGGCGACCGTCAGGTTCTGGTGGTAAAACTCTTTCTTGTCGTAGCCCAGAAAGACTTCCAGAATGTTGTTGGGCGTCGCCAGCAGTTTAAAGACGGCGCCGGTCGTCACGTATTCCAGGTATCGTTTTAGATTGGCGTTTTCATCCGGAAATACATCCGGATCGGTCCGGAGCAGGTAGCTGGTGTATGCGGCCAGCAGGCTCACCGAAAACCGGCCGAAGCTGTACCCCGGCAAAACCGCGACCGTGTGCGACATCGCGTCCTCGGAATGAACGAAGGACGAATGATAGGCGGCGTTGAAAGAGTACAGAGCGGAAAGGAGCCAAGGGCCTTCGAAGCGGGGGGCAAATTCCACGCGCAGGGACGGTTTGAAAAAAGCGCTGCCGGGGCTGCCGATGCCCGGAGCAAACACGTCGTTGCGCGGTTTTAAAATCAGGTTGGAGTCGTAGCCTCCGTAGAGCCCCAGCGTGACGCGCAGCGGGCGGGTCGGGAAAAGGCCTTCGTCGATGGCTTCCTGATAGCGGCGGGCGTTGGCCGCCAGATCGGACGCGGGATCATAAACGACGGCCGCCTTGAACCGCTCCCTGGCCTTTTCGAGTTCGTTTTGGTTGTAGTGGCAAAGGCCGATGGCGTAATCGGCCGACTGCGCGAGTTTCGGGTCGAGCCGTTTGGCTTCCTCCAGGGGGGCGATTGCGTCCGCGCACCGGTTTTTCTTGATTTGAATCATTCCTTTCCAGTAAGCGATGTTGGCCGGATCGATCTTTTCCCTTTCGGCTTTATCGATCCGTTTTTCTGCTTCATCCAGGCGGTTAAGCAGGTACAGAACGCTGATGTACTGGGCCGTGGCTTCCTTGACCGGCGGCGCAAGTTTCATGGCGTCTTCGAGATGGGGAAGCGCCTCGTTATATTCGGTCGTTTGCTTGTAGGCCATGCCGAGGTAATAGGCGGCGGCGGATGACTGCGGCTGGCCGGCCCTGGCTTTTTTGAGAAGTTCAATCGCTTCGTCATAGTTTTCGACGGCGTATTGCTTGATGCCCTGATCCAGATCGTCGCCGGCCGGCCGGCCGTATCCGGATGCGGCAAAAAAGAGGCATAAAAAACAAACGACAAGAAATACCGATTTTTTTTGCATGACTTTCCTCCCTTAGTGTCTGAATACCGCGTCACTGGTCCTTTGCCGGCCCTGTGGCGGACATTACTTGTACGAAAACAGTCATTTTTGCTGCCCGTGAAATGCCGATTCGTGGCATGGGGAAAACAAAAGAAACACCTGTATGAATGTCTTTGCGTCGTGTTGCCGAAACTTATTTCAGGAAGAGGTAGTAAAGTTTCCCCTCCCGGTAAGTTCCGCCGGCCAGTTCGCCCGCGCGGTCGCCCGTGCCCATGTAAACGTCGCAGCGGCCCGCCGCGCGGATGGCGCCTCCCGTATCCTGGTCCAGGGCGAAATCCACGGGCGCCTCCAGATCGACCGCGGCATAGGCGAACATGGCCCGGGGATAAATGGATTTGTCGGTGGCCAGCGTCCGGAAGGGCGTGACCGGCTCGTTGAGCGATCCCCGCGGATTGCCCGCCTCCGGCCGGAAAAAAACGAAGCGGGGATTCTGGTTCACGTAGCGGTCGACGTCCTCGGGATGGGCCTTGAAGTAGGCGATCATCGCCCGGAGGTTGATGTCCCGGGCGGGGATTTTTCCGTCCGCAATCATCTTGTGGACGATGCCTTCGTACTCCCAGCCGTTGTGCGCTTCGTAGCCGAACGTCTCGACGCGGCCGTCCGGCAGGCGGATACGGGCCGAGCCCTGGACGTGGACGATGTAAACCTCAAACGGATCGGCAAGCCAGACGATTTCGTTTCCTGCAAACGGGTTGGTCCTCGCGATTTCGGCCCGGTTCGGCAGCCTTTCGGTTTTTCCGTCGGGCGTCCTTAAACCCAGTATTGTTCCGTCCGGATCTTTTACCAGATCGGCCGGCGATTTGTACAGCGGATAGCGGAACCGTTCGCTCCGGATCGGCGATCCGTCGAAAACCGGTGTGTAGTAGCCGGTGAAGAGCACGGTGCCCCGGTCGTCGCAGCCGACGGAAATGTAGGTATCGAATTTTTCCCGCAGGATTCGGTTCATCTCGTCCGGAGGCAGACCCGACACGACGAGTTTCTTTAGTTCCCGGAGGGTGTTTGACGCCCGTTCATGTGAAATATCGCCGTAGGGATAAAACCTTTTGCTCGACGGTTTGGCCAAGTAGTTGAGGCTGTGGTCGATGGCTTCGGCCAGTCCGTCCAGATGTGAACAGGCTTTCGTGTAATCGGGGATGCTGGCCGGATCGGTAATTTTCCGAAGCGCCAGCTCGCCGTCCGGCAAGGGACGTGTGTAGTCTTTGGGCAGCTCCGGCGGCTCCAGCAAGACAGCGCTGCGCTTTTGACAGCCGGTTGCAACGCAAACGGCCGCCGCCAAAAGCAGGACAAAAAGAAAGGATCGCAGTTTCATAAGCCCGAGCATAAGGTAAGAAGCGCGCGGTTGTCAAAAGAAAAATGCCGTTTTTGTTTCCGGCGCGCCGGCGCACCCGGCGGGAACACCGCCGGCCGCTTGTTTCCGTGCGGTCCCAGGGACGTTGCGGCGGAAGGCCGCCTGAGGCTTCAGGTCATGTTGATCGTGTGAAGATTCAACAGGAAATCCTTGAATTTGTCTTTCGTCGTCGGTTTGATCGATTCGAGCTTCACGACCACGGCCTTGTTGTAAAACATGAAACCGTCGTCGATTCTTTCCGGATTTTCGTCATCGTCAATAAACCGCGCCATGAACTGCATGGCCGATTTTTTTGCTTCGGCTTCGTCTGCCGCCGTGATCAGATAATGATGGCGGCGGATGTCTTCTTCTTCTCTTTCGCTGATCTTAATCCAGTAGTCTGGCATGCTGCTCTCCTGTTGCGTCGGTGTTCAAAAACTTTTTCCTGTGGTGCTTTTTTTCTATTTTACTTTACCCCTCCGAAAATGAAAAGGGGAACTTTCTTCCAAACCCGAAGATGCGGGGTATTTTGTTTTGGCCGACCGGTGCGGACCGTCTTTTGCCGCTTATTCCGCGCCGAGCCCCGTTTCTCTTTCGATGGCTTCGCGGAAAACGAGTCCCGGCCGCAAAATGACGAGCCTGGGGCCGGTTGCATCGACGATCGTCGAACCGACCGATCCGCCTTTTTCGTCCAGATCGACAACGGCGTCGATACGATCGCCGATCTGATCCTGCACCGCCTGCGCGTCCCGGCATTCCGGGGCGCCCGAAAGATTGGCGCTGGTGGCGGTGATCGGCTTTCCGGTCGCAAGCGCCAGGCGCCTGGCGAATTCGTGACTGGAAAGCCGGACGCCGATCCGGCCGGTGCCGGCGGTGAGCCGCGCCGGGATGCCGTCCGCCGCCGCCAGGACGATCGTGAGCGGTCCGGGCCAGAACGCGTCCATCAGTTTTTGCGCCGCTTCCGAAATGGCGCCGACCAGGCCCGCCAGCTGATCCGTGTGTCCGATGATGACGGAAACCGGACGGTTGAAGCCGCGGCCTTTGATGGCAAAGAGCCTTTCCACGGCCGCTTCGTTTAAAGCGTCCACACCCAGGCCGTAGAAGGTTTCGGTGGGGTAAGCCAGCGCGCCGCCCGCGTGGATCAGGGAAGCGGCGCGATCGAGGATGTTTTCCAAAGAGCCATCCGGCGCGCGTTTCAGGATAAGGGCCATTTGAGCTTTTCCTGCTTGGCTTCCACGTCCCGGGCCATTTTGCCGATGTAGGCGTCGAGCTTCTGCGCCATTTTTTTATCGGCCAGCGAAAGCATCCGGACGGCGAAAAGAGCGGCGTTTTTCGCGCCGGCCTTGCCGACGGCCATGGTGGCGACGGGAATGCCGCCGGGCATCTGCACCGTGGCCAGAAGCGCGTCAAGCCCGCCCAGCGACGTCGCGTCAATGGGAACGCCGATGACCGGCAGCGGCGTGTGCGAGGCGATGACGCCCGCGAGGTGCGCGGCGGCGCCCGCCCCGGCGATGATGATTTTTATGCCCCGGCCGCGGGCCTCGGCGGCGTAGCGGGCCGTGCGCGACGGCGCGCGGTGCGCCGAGGTCAGAACGAGTTCAAAGCCGATGCCGAATTCTTCGAGAATCTTCGCGGCTTCGCCCATGACCGGCAGATCCGAGTCGCTGCCCATGACGACGCTGACCACAACGTTTTCTTTCCTGGCGCTTTTGGCTTTCATGCAGGCTCCCTTGCAGGGTTGGACGTGACGCTCGCCCGTCACATTCTCCTGTTGGCTGTACGAATTTTTCCGTCCCTTAACCCATCGGGTCTCGTTTTGCAAGATGGTTTTTGCCTTGACAGGACAGGCGTTAGCCTTTAAAGTCTTTTCTACCCATGGAGAAGGAGACCTTTATGAAAAACAAACTGACGGCGGTGATCGAGACGGACAAGGGAACCATTCGCCTGCGGCTGTTTGCCGATCAGACGCCGGTAACCGTTGGAAATTTCGTTAACCTGGCCCGGCGCGGCTACTACAATAATTTGAAGTTTCATCGCGTGATTTCAGACTTTATGATTCAGGGCGGCTGTCCTGCGGGGGACGGGCGGGGCGGCCCCGGCTATCGCTTCGGCGATGAGTTCGTCAAAGAGCTCCGCCACGCCAAACCGGGCATCCTGTCGATGGCCAACGCCGGTCCCGCGACCAACGGCAGCCAGTTCTTCATCACGCACGTTGCCACGCCCTGGCTCGACGGCAAACACACCGTTTTCGGCGAAGTTGAAAGCGACGCCGATCAGGCCGTCGTCAATGCCGTCGCGCAGGGCGATACAATCCGCTCCGTCACGATCGAAGGCGAAACCAAGGAACTGATGGAAAGCCTCAAACCTTACGTCGACAAGTGGAATACCGCACTGGACGCGAACTTTCCGAAACTGCCCAGGGTTCCTGCCTAGAGCGTCGCCGATCGGGGCGACCGGAGCAATGCTTGTGCGTCCTGTAACAAAAACGCCCGCCCGGATGGTGGAAGAAGGCGGGCGCATTCATTTTGGAACATTTGACGCGCCGTTTACGAAGGCCAATCTTCTTGACGCGCCGCTGTACGCGTTGCCTGCGCCGCGTTTCTGGAAAAACTTCCGCCTGAAGGAATGGCAGCATTACGGCGTCATCACGCCTTCCCACTATTTCGGCATGGTCATTTTCGACGCCAAGTTCACGGCCCTTTCCTTTTTCTATGTTTACGACCGGCAAGGCAAGACGCGGCTGGAATACGCGCGGCAGATCTTTCCCGGCAAAGCCGTCCGCGTCGCCGCCGATATGTATGACGACCTCTGCCGGTTCGATGCCGGAGGATACAGTCTGCGCTTTGAAAACGCCCTCGACCGCGGCTGCCACCGGCTGCTCTTTGACATCCGGAGCGACGCCGTCCATCCCGCCGTTAAAGGGGAAATTACGATTTTTGAGGACATCAACGTCTTTGCGCCGCTGGTGCAGGTGTCCCCGATTACGCCGCGGCGCCCCTTTTATACGCACAAGGCGGCCGTGCCCGCCGCGGGCCGGGTGCGGGTGGGATCGGAAGAGATTGTCCTGCGGCGAACCGACTGCGCCGCGCTGATCGATGAGCAGAAAACCTACTATCCCTATCGCAGCTTCTGGAAGTGGGCGACCGCGGCAGGCTACAGCGCCGAGGGCAAGCTGCTGGGATTCAATCTCTGCCACAACCTGATTGCCGACGATGAAGACGCCAACGAAAACTGCTTCTGGACGGACGGGCAGCTTGTGCCTTTGAAGGCGGCGCGGTTCGAATTTGGCGACGTGCTGGAGCCCTGGCAGGTGAAAACCACCGACGGACGCCTGGAGGTGCTGTTTGAACCGCTGGGCGAGAGGGCCGGCAGGGTCAACACGGCCGGCATCATCCGCTCCGATTTTCATCAGCCCTTCGGCCTGTACAGCGGCCGCTTTGCCGACGCGGGGGGCGTCGGGCAAACTTTCTCGAATCTTTTCGGCCTGGCGGAGCACCACGTCACACGGTATTAGGGCGTGCGAAGTTTTCGGAACCTTTCGCAGTTTACCATCAGGCGCCGCCGTCCGCGGCCGGTATATCAAAGGGGCGGCTCTGCGCCGAAAAACAGTTTTTCCCGAATCCGGTTGACAGACGGAAATTCTCTTCATATACTCGCGCCGCAAAAAAACATATCTTATCCATCCGAGGAGAAACGGTCATCATGAAACTGAACGTATACGAGTATCTCGCCGGCAACGACTATCCCGGCCGCGGCCTCTGCATCGGCAAAACGCCGGGAGGCAAAGCCCTGATTGCTTATTTTATCATGGGCCGCAGCACGAACAGCCGCAACCGCGTGTTCGATCCCATCGACGGCGGCATTCGCACCATGGCGGCCGACCCGTCCAAAATGACGGATCCGCATCTGATCATTTACAACCCCGTTCTGACGTTTGCCAAGACGACGATTGTGACCAACGGCGACCAGACCGATACCATTTATGATTTTCTGGCCGCCAACCGCCATCCCGGCTACAACTTCGAAGCGGCGCTGGCCACGCGCACGTTTGAAGACGACAAACCCAACTGGACGCCCCGCATTTCCGGCGTGGTGGATATGGCGACGGGCGGTTATAAAATCAGCATTCTGAAAAGCTGCGGCGGAAATGAAAACAGCGTTTTGCGGTTTACCTTTGATTATCCGGAGCCGCTGGCGGGCGAGGGACATTTTATCAGCACGTACAAGTGCAACGGCAATCCGATTCCCAGTTTCGAAGGCGAGCCGCTCGGCGTGGCAATCGATGAAGAAAATCCCGGCGACTACGCCGGAAAGCTGTGGAGCGCCTTAAACGAAGACAATAAGGTGAGCCTCTTCGTGCGCGCGATCGACCCGGCGACGCAACACTACGAGGATGTCATCATCAATAAATATAAGACGGTGGAGGGATGATCCATGAATGAAATTCAATTGAAATACGGCTGCAACCCCAATCAGAAGCCGGCCCGGATCTTCATGGCGGACGGAGGCAGCCTGCCGGTGACGGTCTTAAACGGCAAGCCCGGCTACATCAACTTTCTCGATGCGCTCAACAGCTGGCAGCTGGTGAAAGAGCTGAAGGAGAACACCGGGCAGGCGGCCGCCGCCTCCTTCAAGCACGTTTCTCCCGCCGGCGCCGCCCTGGGGTTCCCCCTGGACGACGTGCTTCGCCGCATGTACCACGTCGCGCCCGGCCTGGAGCTTTCGGACCTGGCCTGCGCTTACGCGCGCGCCCGCGGCGCCGACCGCATGAGCAGCTTCGGCGACTGGATCGCTCTATCCGATCCGTGCGACGTTCCCACGGCAAACATCATCAAGAATGAAGTCACTGACGGCATCATCGCCCCGGGCTACGAGCCCCAGGCGCTGGAAATCCTGAAATCCAAGAAGGGCGGAAACTACAATGTCGTCGCCATCGATCCGCATTACGTTCCCGCCGCAATCGAGCACAAGCAGGTGTTCGGCATTACCTTCGAGCAGGGCCGCAACGAGCTCAAGATCGACGCCCGCCTGCTGGAAAACATCGTGACCGAAAACAAAACGCTTTCCGACGCGCAGAAGCGCGATCTCGTGCTGGCGCTCATCACGCTCAAGTACACGCAGTCCAACAGCGTCTGCTTCGTTCAGGACGGCCAGGTCATCGGCGTGGGCGCGGGCCAGCAGAGCCGCATCCACTGCACGCGGCTGGCCGGCCAGAAGGCCGATCTCTGGCAGCTGCGCCACATGCCAAAAGTGCTGGATCTGGCTTTCCGCGACGAGGTATCCAAGCCCAACCGCGACAACGCCATCGACGTTTATCTGGGCGACACGCCCGAAGACGTGATCGGCGAGGACGTGTGGGCCGAAACTTTTTCGCGCCGGCCCGAGCCGCTTTCAGCGGAGGAACGAAAGGCCTGGCTGGCCGGAGTCACCGGCGTCTGCCTGGGGAGCGACGCGTTTTTCCCCTTCGGCGACAACATCGAACGCGCCCGCCGCAGCGGCGTTGCCGCCATCGTCGAGCCGGGCGGGTCCATCCGCGACCGGCAGGTGATCGATACCTGCAACAAGTACGGAATCGTCATGGCGTTTTGCGGACTGAGGCTGTTTCATCATTGAGAAGATCGCGCCCGCGGCGCGCGAAGACGGCGCTTGCGGGAAAAGACCGGCAAACGAAGGATCAAAAAGAAGGGGCGACAATTGTCGCCCCTTCTTTTTTTTATTCGTTTCTGATTTTCTTCATGTGGTCGATGCGCTTTTGGATGAGCGCGTCCGTGCCGATGTCGGCGCGGTAGGCGACGGGGCCTTTGACGGCCCGAACGCCTGCTTCGGCGATCCGGCGGGCGGCTGCAAGCGTGTCGGCGATGCCGACGATGCCGACGGCGCGCGAGGCGCTCAGGTACAGACCGTCGTCTCTTTTATCGACGGAGGAATAGTAGAGCCGGGCGTCCCCCACGTCGCCCACTTCGATCCTGGCTTTCGCCGCCGCGTCGACGTGATCGGCGGGCAGGCCGTAGCCTTTCGGCACGACGTATCGGCAGACGGTGGCTTTGGCGTCGAATGCGATCTCGAGCCGGTCGAGTGTGCCGTCGATGATGTGCCGGCAGACGTCCACAAAATCCGTTTTCAAAAGCGGCAGAATGTTCATGGCCTCCGGATCGCCGAAGCGGGCGTTGTACTCCAGGAGCCGCGCGCCGTTTTTCGTGGCGATGAAACCGCCGTACATGACGCCCTTGTAAGGGTTTCCCGTTTCCGCAAGGAGCGCCGCCGCGACCCGGCGGGTGATGTCCAGGCCTTCTTCGATATCGGAAGGCTTCAGAAACGGCAGGGAATGGTCCGGCAGGGAGTAGGAGCCCATGCCGCCCGTGTTGGGCCCCTGATCGCCGTCAAAGCGTCTTTTGTGATCCTGCACCAGCGGCGTGCCGGCGACGGTTTTGCCGTCGCACAGGCACTGGAGCGAAAATTCCTCGCCGTCGAATTTTTCCTCTACAATCACCGAGCCGCTGTCCTTCAGAATTTGCTCGCACAGCGCCAGCGCTTCGTCCTTCGTGGCGAAGTGATCGCCCTGCACGAGGACGCCCTTGCCGCCCGTGAGTCCGTCCGGTTTGAGGACGACGGCGTCGAGGGCGTTTAAAAAGTCTTTCATCCCTTCCGGCGACGTAAAAACCTGAAATCGCGGATTACCGGGGATGTTGTATTTGTCAAGCAGATGGCGGGTGAAAGCCTTGGACGTTTCCAGGCGCGCCAGGCTTTGGTTCGGCCCGACGGCGGGAATGCCGATTTGCGCAAGCGCATCGACCACGCCGTGATTGAGCGGATCTTCCGGGCCGATCACGGCAAAATCGATTTTTTGCTCCCGGGCAAAGCCGGTGATGGCCGCCAGATCGGCATAGCCGCCCAGCCGGATTTTTTCCGACAGCGACGCAATGCCGGGATTGTTGGCCTTCATGAAGGAAAAGAGGCGCGGATGCCGCGCTGAACGAGCGATGGCTTCGGCCATCGCGTGTTCGCGCGCGCCGTTGCCGACCAGCAGAATGTTGGGCATGGTTCGAGATCTCCTGTTGAACGTTATTTGAAAACTTCCTTGAGCAAAGAGGTGACGCGCGCCTGGGGATTGGTGCGGATGTCGGTTTCCTCCCGGGCCAGCATGGTAAACAGTCCGTCGAGCGCCTTGCCCGAAACGTAGCGGTTGACGTCGAGGTTCAGCGCCTTGCCGACGAGCGGCAGGTTTTGCGTCTTGCCGGCGATCGCGTTGTACTGCTGGGTGACTTTGTACTGGTCCATGGTTTTGCGGACGGACGGTTCGAAAAGCGCAAGCAGGGTGTCGTAGGTTTTCCCCTTCAGATAGTCCGTCGCCGCGGTGTTGCCGCCGCGCAGAATTCGGTTGGCGTCGTCAAACGACATGTCCGCAATGGCGTTGGCGAAGATATCCGCCGCCAGCGGCGCGGCTTTTTCCGCGGCGCGGTTCATGCTGAGAGTAAACTCATCGAGCTCGGGTCCGAAGCCGACGCCGCGCAAAACGGATTCTACCTGGCGGACCTCCTCGGGCAGCAGGATCTTGACGGCCTGGTTGCCGAAGTAGCCGTTGTTTTTACCCAGATATTTGACGGCGTTTTTCGCGCCGATGTTGAGCGCTTCCTTGAGCCCCAGATCCACTCTTCCGCCGTCGGTTTTGGACGGCTTGACGGTGCCCAGCGTGTCTTTGAGGGTGTCCAGAAAAGAGGCGTGGCCCGTCGTGCCGATGAGCAGGACCAGCAAAATTCCCCAAAAGATTTTTTTTGTCATGATGATCTCCTTCCGGCCGTCGTCGGACGGTCTTTACCGGGGTGTTGGAAATGGTTGTTCCTATCGCAGCCGACTATTAAAAAAGTATAGAAAGGATGGGGAGTGAAGTCAATCGAATAATCTCGGCCGCCGTGATTTGCCGCCCGGCGGTCGCTGATCCAAGCCGCGGTATCTTTTTTTCCCGGAATCTGTTACATTTGCATCATCACTCAGGCAAGCGAGGTCGCAAAGCATCCTTGGCTTTAGGTTTGGATATCGTCATTCTTTTGATCCTTTTTTTGTTCTCCGGTTTTTTTTCATCGGCGGAGGCGGCGCTTTTGTCTCTGTCGGATCTGCACCTGCACAAGATGAAATCGGACAACTACCCTTTTTTCAATTCCGTCCTCAAACTTCTGGAAAATCCGCGGCGTCTGCTGATCACGGTCGTGACCAGCAATGAAGCGGTGAACATCAGCATTTCCATCCTGGCGGCGTCCCTGTTTATCGGCCTCTTCGGCGCGCCGGGGCAGTGGGTATCGATTGTCGTCACCTCGCTGGTGCTTTTTTTTGCCGGTGAAGCCATTCCCAAAACGTTCGGCGTGACCTATCCCATGCAGATCGCGGCGGCCGTTTCGCCGCTTCTGCTCCTGATCTCGCGGCTGGAATTTCCTCTCGTGGCGGCGCTGGAAAAAACGCCGGGCTTCATTTTGCAGCGCCTGGGCCGGCGCCGGACGCGGCCCCAGGACGTCCTCATGGAGGACGAATTCAAACACCTCATCGATGCCGGAAGCCGCGACGGCGTGGTGGACGAGTCGCAGCGGGAACTCATCAGGACCATCTTTGAATCCGGCGACCGGCCGGTGACGGACATCATGATTCCCCGCGTCGAGATGTTCTGTCTGCCGGCGGACATGCCGCCCGCCGAGATCGTTTCGGCCGTTATCTCCGGGCGCTACGAACGGGTGCCGGTGTACGGGGAAGACCGCGATGACGTGATCGGCATTCTGTTTGCCCGCGATCTGCTCAACGACGCGCTGCGCCTGGGCGCGCCCGCCTCCATCGAAAAGCTGCTGGCCCGGCCCTATTTCGTTCCGGAGACGAAAACCATCAACGGGCTGCTTCATGATTTTCAGGAGAAATCGATTCAAATGGCCATCGTCGTCGATGAATACGGCGGTGTGTCGGGGTTGGTGACGCTGGAGGATATTCTGGAAAATCTATTTGAGGAAGCCTACGGCGAGGATGAGCCGGCGTGCAGCGGCTGTGAAATCATGGACGACAAGACCGTGATCGTTCCGGGCGGCATGGCGATTGAAGAGGTGAACGAGCTTTTGCACGCCGTCCTTCCGCAGGACGAGTTCGACACGATCGGCGGATTTGTCCTCCATCTCTTCGGCAAGATGCCCGAACGCGGCGAAATCGCCGTCTTTGCGCCCTATCGGTTTTGCGTCGAAAGCGTCGGCCGAACCCGGATTCTCCGGATCCGCATTGAAAAGGATGCCGAGGACGCGCCCGGGGAGGAACGGACATGACCGTCTATCTCATTCTGGCCGTGATCCTTCTGTGCCTGGTTCTGGAGGCCCTGTATTCCGGGGGCGAGGTGGCGCTCTTTTCCGCCGACATCAACAAGATCAAATACTATGCCGGCAAAGGCTCGTCCGGCGCGAAACAGGCGGTCCGGCTCAAGGAAAATCCGGAATGGTTCATTTCCACGGCGCTCATCGGTACGAATCTGGCGATTATCGTCGCCTCAACGCTGGCCACGGGGCTCCTCATCCAATCCTTCGGACCCCGCGAGGGCGAACGGATCGCCTTTTATATCATGCTGCCGACGCTGTTCGTGATCATCATCATCCGCAGCATTTTTCAGCACTACGCGGAGGCGATGGCGATCCGCGTCGCTCCCTTCATTCGCTTTTCCTCTTTTGTGTTCTATCCGGTCGCCTATCTGGTCGCCGTGGTGTCGCGCAGAACCGTTAACATTTCGCAGGATGCCAAAACCCGCCAGCCGTCCTACATCACCAAGGAAGGATTGAAGTACATCCTCGATGAAAAAACGCTGGGCAGCGATATCGAGGAAACGGAAAAGGAGATGATCAGCCGCGTGTTCGACTTTTCCGAACTGACGGCGGAGGAAATCATGGTGCCGATTTCGGCGCTGACGGCTCTGCCGCAGACCATGACGCTTAGCGAGGCGGCGGCCATCGTCGGCGCCAAGAAATACATGCGCGTGCCGGTGTATTCGGAGACGGTGTACAACATCGTCGGCATCCTGCACTACTTCGACCTGCTGGAGATCCTCTGGAAACGCAAGCGCAAAGAAACGGACGCGGGCGCGGCGACGGTGGACGACTGCATGCGCACCGACGTCTTCTATGTTCCCGAAACGAAAAAAGCCGGCCCGCTTCTGATGGATATGCATCGAAGGCATGAAACCATGGCCGTCGTCGTCGATGAGTACGGCGGCGCCGTCGGGATCGTCACCCTGGAAGACATCGGGGAGGAAATCACGGGCAGCATGGACGACGCCTACAACACGGGTGAAAAGCTCTACCGGCGGGTGGCTCCGGGCCGCTACCTGGTGAACGGCCGGATGAAAATCGACGATCTCAATCAAATCCTGTTGACAAACCTGCCCGAGGGCAATTATGAGACGCTTGGCGGCTTTCTGATGCAGCAGGCGGGCCGAATTCCCCTGCGCCGGGAAAGACTGGAACACTCGGGCGTGATCTTTGTCGTGGAAAATGCCGATGCGAAATCCGTTCGTGAAGTGCTGGTGATCTTTCCCGCGCAATTCGAAACGCCGCAAATCTCTTCTCCGGCGAGGTAAAACGACGAATGAAAAGTTCAAGGTTCTGCGCGCTTGTTCTGGCGGCGGGAAAGGGCACCCGCATGCAATCGGATCTGGCCAAGGTGCTGCACCGGCTGGAAGGCCGGCCGCTTTTGTATTACGTGCTCCGAACGGCCCGCGCCGCGGGAGCGGAAAAAATCGTTGTGATTGTCGGCCACCAGGCGGACAAGGTCCGGGAAGCCTTTCCCGGTGCCGATCTGGAATTTGCGCTGCAGGATCCGCAGCTCGGAACGGGACACGCGGTAATGCAGGCCCGGCCCGCCTGCGCGGACTATCCGGGACTGACGGTGATCCTCTGCGGCGATGTTCCGCTTCTGCAACCGGAAACGGTCCGTTCGCTCGTTGCCGGCCACCTGGCCGCCGGAGCGACGGTCACGGTGCTCACCACCGAGCCGCCCGGCCCCCACGCTTACGGCCGCATCGTAAAAAACGACCGAGGCGAGGTGCTGAAAATCGTCGAACATCGCGACGCCACCGACCGGGAGAAAGAAATTCGGGAAATCAACACGGGGATTTACTGCGTGGACACGCCGTTTTTGTTTGCCGCGCTAAACCAGGTGAAAAACGACAACCGGCAGCAGGAGTACTATCTCACGGATATCGTGGAAATCGCCCGTCGAGAAGGCCGGAAGGTGCAGGCCTTCCTGACGGCGGATTATGTCGAAGTGATGGGTATCAATACGCTCGAAGAACTGGAGAAAGCCGGCGATTACCTGCGCCGGCGGGCCGGCGGTCAGGGTTGATTTGTGTCCGCAATAACCGACCTTTGCAAAAACACCGCGATACTCGCGCCGCTGGCGGGAGTGACGGATCTGCCGTTTCGCCTGGTCGCCCGCGAATTCGGCTGCGGCCTGTGTTTCACCGAGATGGTGAGCGCCAACGGCCTGGTCCGTGAAACGGCGAAAACGCTTGACTATCTCAAAACCTGCCCGGAGGACAGGCCCCTTGGCGTGCAGATTTTCGGGGCGGACCCCGCCGTCATGGCGGAGGCGGCGAGAATTGTCGGGGAACATGATCCCGATATTCTGGATCTCAACATGGGGTGCCCGGTCCGTAAGGTCGTCAAAACAGGCGCCGGCGCCATGCTGATGAAAGACCTTCCTCTGGCGGGCCGGATCATTGCCGCCGTGGTCCGCGCGGTCAAAAGGCCGGTGACCGTGAAAATGCGGGCCGGCTGGAGCCGGGCGGCACAAAACGCCGTGCAACTGGCCCGGATCGCCGAGGATGCCGGCGCGGCGGCCGTGATCGTGCACGGCCGGACGGCCGATCAGGGATTTTCCGGTTTTTCCGACTGGTCGGTCATTGCGGACGTGAAAAGAGCCGTCGGCATTCCGGTTGTCGGCAATGGGGATATCCGGAAGCCGTCCGACGCATTGGACATGCTCAAACAAACGGAGTGCGACGCGGTCATGGTGGGTCGGGGCGCTCTGGGCAATCCCTGGATATTTCAGGGCATTTCTGAGCTTCTTGCCGGCGCCTCTCTCGGGAACCGGCCC
Source organism: Deltaproteobacteria bacterium (assembly GCA_012729055.1). GTDB lineage: Bacteria > Desulfobacterota > Syntrophia > Syntrophales > Smithellaceae > UBA8904. The sequence goes on along the minus strand of JAAYDW010000053.1, from coordinate 58,074 downwards.
CGCCTCGCCGAGCGTTACGCCCTCATCCGGAGGCACTGGGATCTGGAGGTTCGGCACCGGGGCGCGCGATTGGCCGGCCGGTCTTTTCGCAAGCATCTGTTGTGGTACACCAAGGGACTGCCCTCCTCCGGCCGCCTCCGGGAAGCGATGGGGAAAATGACGGACAGCGATCGGATGTTTGCGGAATTAGAAGAGTATTTCCGATTGCTGGAACAAACGCAACCCGAAATAATGACTTGACATTTGAGCGGCGAATTGGCATAAAGAAATCAAAGAGAAAGCAGGATCACTGGCGTTAAATTCTTTATAAAGGATGAAGGAAAGCCGTGGAAATAAGTAAATTTGCAGAGCTTGAAGAAAAGATTAAGCATATTGTCAGTGAGCAGGTTTTTTTTAAAAAACAGATTTCTGTATTGGAGGAAGCGCTAAAAAATAAAGAATTGGAGATAGAAGGGTACAAAAGCAAACTCAAGGTATTGGATGAGGAAAGGGACAGCGTACGCGCAAGGGTGGATTCACTGCTTGATTTACTTGCAGATATAGAAGTAGCCAAATAAGCTTCCAGGGGAAAATTTGAAAAAACGTTATGACATCAATATTTTAGGTCAAGAGCTTGCGGTTTTGAGTGATGCGGACGATGAGCAAGTGGCCAGCGTTGTCCGGTACGTCAATGAGAGAATGGAAGACATTCTCCGCACCAACGACGGACTCCGGGCAGTCGATGTGGCCATCCTGGCGGCTTTGAACATTACAGAAGATTTTTTAAAATTAAAGGGAGTTAACGAGGACTTGTGTAATCAACTGCAAAGACGGTCCGAAAGATTGATCCGATTGATTGAAAACGCAAGTTAATTGAAAAAATGGTTACCCCTGCGATGCGCGTGATTGTCATTTGTTTTTGAGCCAACACTTTGAACCTGGGGCCTATACTTGTTTGTGGTGAGCATGTCCGCCTTTTTCCGCTGGTCGGGTGGCAGAAAGCCTGAAGCAAGCAATACCGGGCGCCCACTTGTTAAAAAGGTTCAAAATCGTGATTGACACGGCATATGCGGGGGTTTTTTTATTCTCGCATCCCTTCCCCTGTTCAAACCCTGAATAATTTTTTTTAGACGCAGGCCAACCATGAATCCTTCGGCGCGGTTCCGAAATGTGCCGGAAGGTTTAAATATAAACCCGTATACGGCGTCCGGCTTTGGCCAAGACGGCTTTTAGCGGGGAAGGAGGAGGTAGGGACCATGTTCAACGGCGGGTTGTATATCCTGTTTATCATTGTGGCGGTTCTGGCGGGAGCGATAGCCGGTTATGTGCTGAAGCAGATCTTAACGGCCAAGAAAATCAAGGCCTCGGAAAGTCTGGCGGCGCGGATTGTCGAAGAGTCGAAAAAAGAAGCCGAAACGATAAAAAAAGAAGCCATTTTGCAGGCCAAGGAAAATCTGCTGAAAATGAAGGCGGATTTTGACCGGGAAACCAAGGAAACCAAAATCGAACTGGAGGGACTGGAGCGGCGCATCCGGACAAAGGAAGAAAACCTCGACAAGCGCGTCGACAGTCTGTCGCAGAAGGAAACCAACATTGAGGGGCGGGAAAAGACGTTAAGCCAGAAAGAACACGCCCTGGAGGAAAAACACAAGCGGCTGGACGCCCTGGTGGCGGAACAGAAGGATAAACTGGAAAAAATCGCCGGCGTCACGCAGGAAGAAGCGAAAAATATTCTGATCGCCTCCATGGAGGCGGATGCCAGGCGGGATGCGGCGGCGCTGGTGCGCAAGGCGGAAGAAGAGGCGAAACTCACCGCGGACCGCAAGGCTCGCGAAATCATAGCGTATTCCATTCAACGCTACGCCGGAGACTACGTGGCGGAGCATACGGTATCCGTCGTCAATCTGCCCAGCGAGGAGATGAAAGGTCGCATCATCGGCCGCGAAGGCCGCAACATCCGGGCGATTGAAGCGGCAACCGGCATCGACCTGATCGTGGACGATACGCCCGAAGCGGTGGTGCTTTCCAGTTTCGATCCGGTGCGGCGCGAAATCGCGCGGATATCGCTTGAGCGCCTGATTCAGGACGGCCGCATCCATCCCGGCCGGATCGAAGACATCGTGAAGAAAGTGGAAAAGGAAGTCGAGCAGATCATCCGGGAGACGGGTGAAAAGGCGTCGTTCGACTGCGGTGTCCACGACATTCATCCGGAAATCATCAACATGCTGGGCGCGCTCAAATACCGCACCAGCTATTCGCAAAACGTTTTGCAGCATTCCATCGACGTTGCCTATCTGACGGGGCTCATGGCCGCTGAACTGAAGATGAACATCAAGGAAGCCAAACGCGCGGGTCTGCTGCACGACATCGGCAAGGCCGTGGACCATAAGATCGAAGGAACGCACGCCGCCATCGGCGCCGACTTTGCCAAGCGCTTCGGAGAAAGTCCGCGCATTGTCCAGGCAATCGCCACGCACCACGACGACGGCCGCAACAACACGCTTCTGGGCGTTCTGGTCCAGGCGGCCGATACCCTGTCGGCGGCCCGTCCCGGCGCGCGCCGCGAAATGCTGGAAACCTATGTGCAGCGCCTGGAGGAGTTGGAGAAAATCGCCCATTCCTTCACCGGCGTCGATAAGTGCTTTGCCATCCAGGCCGGGCGCGAAATCCGCATCATGGTGGAAAACGAAAAAATTTCCGACAACGATGCCGTGATGCTGTGCAACGACATCGTGAAAAAGATCGAAAACGAGATGACCTATCCCGGCCAGATCAAAGTCACGGTCATCCGGGAAACCCGGGTTTCCAATTTTGCCAAATAGGCGAGAAACGGACGAGGGCATGAAAATTTTATTTATCGGCGACATCGTCGGCAAGCCGGGGCGTCGGGCGGTGCGGGAGCTGTTGCCCGCGCTGGTCAACGGGCACGGCATCGACCTGGTGATCGCCAACTGCGAAAACGCCGCCGCCGGGTTCGGCGTTACGCGCGACATCATCGAAGAACTCTACGCATCGCACATCGACATTCTCACCTCCGGCAACCACGTTTGGGACAAGAAGGAAGCGCTCGAGTTCATCTCCGACTACGAAACGCTCCTGCGCCCTGCGAACTACCCGGAAGCGGTTCCCGGCCGCGGCAGCGTTCTGTATCCCACGCCGGGGGGCGACTATGTCGGCGTGCTCAATCTGGCCGGCCGCGTCTTCATGCAACCGATCGACTGCCCGTTTGTGCGGGCCAGAGAGGAAGTCGCCCTTCTGCGGGCCAGGACGAAAGTCGTCATTGTGGACATCCACGCGGAGGCGACATCCGAAAAAAAGGCGCTGGGCTGGTATCTCGACGGGCAGGTCTCCGCGGTGCTCGGCACGCACACGCATGTCCAGACGGCGGACGACGAGGTTCTTCCCGGCGGCACGGCTTATCTGAGCGACGTAGGGATGACGGGGCCTTTTGATTCCGTGATTGGAATAAGGAAAGAAACCATTATTGAAAAATTTTTAACGCAGATTCCCAACCGGTTCGACGTGGCCAAACACGACGTCCGGCTGCAGGGCGCGCTTTTGGACATCGATCCGGAGAGCGGAAAGGCCCGCGCCATCGAGCGGATCAGCGTCAGATTGAACGAATAAGTCAAGCGGAGGCGTCATGAAAAGCGGTTTTGACGTATTGAAAGAAAGAGGGTTTATCGAACAATTCACGGATGAGGGACTGATCACCGAGCAATTCGCCCGCGGGCCGGTCACCTGCTATATCGGATTCGATCCCACGGCCGCCAGCCTGCACATCGGCAGCCTGGTGCCCATCATGGCGCTTGCGCACATGCAGCAGACCGGCAACCGGCCTATCGCGCTGGTGGGCGGCGGCACGGGCCTCATCGGCGATCCCAGCGGCAAGACGGAAATGCGCCAGGTGCTGACCCGCGAGCAAATCGACTACAACACGGGTTGCCTGGGAAAGCAGCTTTCCCAGTACATCGATTTTTCGGATGGCCGCGCCCTGCTGCTCAACAACGCCGACTGGCTCACTGCGATCAACTACATCGAGTTTCTCCGCGACATCGGCCGCCATTTCAGCGTCAACCGGATGCTGGCGGCGGAAAGCTACAAAATCCGTTTGGAGAAGGGACTCAACTTCATCGAGTTCAACTACATGCTGCTCCAGGCATACGACTTTTTGCATCTGTTTCAGCATCACGGCTGCGCGCTGCAGATGGGCGGCAACGACCAGTGGGGCAACATGCTGGCCGGCACCGAACTCATCCGCAAGGTCGAGGCCAAAGACGCCCACGCGTTGACGTTTCCGCTCATCACGACGTCGCTGGGCCAGAAGATGGGCAAGACGGAAAAGGGAACGGTCTGGCTCGACGCCAAGCTTACGACTCCCTACGAATATTACCAGTACTGGGTCAACTGCGACGACGCCGATGTGGAGCGGTTCTTGAAACTCTTTACCTTCCTGCCGCTTTCGGACATCGCCGTCGTGAAAACGCTGGCGGACGCGCGGCTCAATATGGCCAAGGCCGTCCTGGCGTACGAAGCCACCAAGGTGACGCACGGAACCGAAGCGGCGCGCGCCGCCTGGCGCGCGTCTCTGGAAGCGTTTCATGCACGGCCGGCGGACGGCGATTTGTTTCCGGCCAGCGACATTCCGCGCGAAGCGCCGGCGGCCGACACCTCCGCCATTCCCCGTTTTGCCGTCGCCCGGAAGGACATCGACGCGGGGTTCTTCATTGCCTCGCTTTGCGCAAGGGCGGGGCTCACACAGTCCATGTCGGAAGCCAGGCGCCTGATCGACCAGGGCGGCATCTATCTGGGTCTGCGCCAGGTCAAGACAGTCGATGAAAAACTGTCCGTCGCCGATTTTACGGAAGGGGAGTTGCGCATCCGCAAGGGAAAGAAAAAATATCTGATCGTGGAATTGAAAGATTGAAGACGACAGGGCGCCCCTGAAGTAAAGCTATCGGTTTTTGTCTTTCATTCTCTTTCGGTCGCTTCCGGCTTACGGCAACACTCGGCCGGCGCTGATGCCGGACCGCCTGCTGCCGCTTTTCTTTTACAGAAATCCCGCCTGAAATTCCGAGGTGCTGAGAATCGTTTTCACCGTCAGATCGATCATGTCATAGGCTCTGGCCTGCAGTTTTTCCGGGCTGTAGTCGGCGGCCGGCGGAACGGCGATGGTCAGATTCTTATGAAAGATCGTCTCGCCGTTTTCCAGCAGGGTCACGGTGAGCTTGAGCTCTTCGTCGTTGAAGGACTGGAAGATAATCCACAGCTCGGGCGTGTCCGCCGTACAGTGGTCGAGGACCGTCAGGCCGGCGTGTGCGAAACCTTTCTGATAGGCGTACCAGAAAAAGCTGGGGACGAGTTGAAGGGGCGTGTTGGTCTTGTTGGAAAGGGAATATTTCACGCGGTTGTCTTTGCTGTAATAGGAGAAGTTGGTTGTATTGCGCGCGTCGTTGCGGATGTTCGACAGGCACAGTTTCCTTCCCTTGTAGGCGGGCAGTGCGCCGCTGAATTGCGGAGTGTACCCGCTGAGCGTTAACGGAACGATCATGCCTGCCATGTCGGGGGGAAGCGTGCTGTTGGACGGCGTACAGGCCGACAAGGCAAAGGCAAGCAGCAAAACAACCGAGAGGCGCAGTATCCGGACAGGCATTTTCTTCACGTTTCAATCTCCTTTAGCGCGGCGTGCGGCATTGTAGCCGAAACAGCCGGGGGATGCAACGGCGTTAATCGTCTAAAAACGGCAGCGGCTTTTCCAGCCGGTACACGAGCGCCTGACAGGTTGCCAAAAGCTTTCCCGCTTCGTCGGCGGCGCGAAGATCGTAGGCCGCAGTCCGGCGCGTTTTATTGATTTCCTTTGCTTCCGCCGTCAGTCTGGCTCCCTTGGCGGGGGAGGACAGATACGTAACGTTCATGCTGAGGGCAACGGCCATCGTGCCGTGCGAGTTGGAGGCGATTTCGAAAGCCGCGTCCAGCAGCGAAAAAATTGCGCCGCCGTGCGCCATGCCGAACATGTTCTCCATGTCGTCGGTGAACGTCATTTCCACCCGGGCAAAGCCCGGCCTCACTTCCGTAAGCGAAATTCCGAATTTCCGGCTGAAGGGTTCCTGTGCGATTTTTTGAAAAAGGGCCGCCCGAATCTTTTCATCCATTGCCTGCCTCCTCGCTTGCCTGCTGTCTGTTCGCGTCGTTTGCGCTCCGCCGCCAAAAAAGGCTCAATCGGCGCATGACGGACGGTTCAGTGCAGAGCGTATTGTACGGTGATCGCCTCGAACGTTCCCGCCACCTCGTCGCCCGGCACGTCCAGGCCCGTTGTTTCGAGCGTGTATGTTCCGGGGGCGAGGCGAAGGGCGCCAAGATCAAATTCATGCTCGAATTCGAATATCGAATAAAACAGCCGTTCCGGTTCGTCGGCGAGGTAGATCCTTCCCAGATTGATTTCGCGGACGGTTGCGGCGACTTCTTCACCCTGTGCGTTGCGGATGCGGTAGCGGATGCGGGCGATCCGGTTGTCGGCCGCGTAGTAAAGGTAAGACGTTTCGGTCACGGATGTCGCGATCGGTTTGACGACGCCGTAAACGCTGAATTCTTCGCTTTCGGCTATCTGGAGGCCGTCGGCCAGATTGAGGTCCTGCGTTTTGGGTGTTCTGTCGTAGAGGCTGTAGCGGTTGTCGCCGTCGCCCGTGCCGCGCGCCCGGATTTCGGCCCGCGTGAACGCGAGGCGGTCGGCGGAAGCAAAGGCGACGATCAAGCCTGCGAGGGTTTTCTCCTCGGAGGCTCTGTTGACATAGACGATTTCCGGCTCGCCGATGTCATAGCGGAAGAAAAAAGTGTTGGGGCTGTCGATGACGCCCGTCAGCAGGGCTTTGCCGATTTCCAGGCGGGACGTGGTGCCGGATTCGACCAGGTTATACAGGATGAAGCCGATCCGCGCGTTTTCCGGCGTGCCGTAAGATGTTCCAGCGACGGTATTGACGACTTCCAGGGAATTCTGCGGCCGCCAGCGTTTGTTGATTTTGTAGTTTCCAACGGAGTAGCCTTCGGGAAAGAAATAGCCGGCGAAGGGATCCAGGAAAACCCGGTAGCCGTTTGCCGCCGCGTACGCTTTCAACTTGCCTTCGTGGTTGGCGGGCTGGAAGGCGCCGAACAGCTTGAAGACGGGTTTGAAATACAGCTTGAGGGTTTCGGCCTGCAGGATGAATCCATGCGAAAAGACCGTCACCCGCAGCGTATAGACGCCTTCCGTGAGATCTTCGAGCGCCGCGCCGGATGCATCCACATAGTCGGTGTCGAAATCTTTCGTGGCGCCGCCCAGAATGATGCCCGCAAAATATTTCTGGGTGACCAGGAGCTTGTTTCCGGGATAACGGAATCCTCCGGGAGCGAGAACGAGATCAGGCGCCTTGTCCAGGTTCCAGCCCTGGCCTTCGGCGTAGTTTTGCAAAATGGCTGCATCCGGCGTCACGCCGTTTTCATCCAGCCGGCTTTCGAGGAGGCGCACCGGCGCTCCGAGCGGAATTTCGCCGCGGAAAAGCTCGATCCGGACGTTGCTCAACACGGGAGCGCCCTGCTCAAAATAGGCGACCACATAAAAATCCCTCTTTTCTCCGAAATAAAGTTCCGTTGCACTGGGCACGGCCAGCGTGAAAATTTTGAGCGCCGGCCGCACCGAATCGGTGGGCGAGCAGGACGAAATGAGGAGCAGACACAAAAGTGTACAGATGGGGATCAGTTTTTTCAGGTATGCGAGGAGGGGGCTTGCGTTTTTTGCCTTCATGATGCTTTCCTTTCATCAAGCGACCGGACCACGGCGGCGTTTGCCGATTTGCTGAGCCGTATTTAACGGATTTGGGGGCAAAAAACAACAAGGACAGTAAGGCGATTGTAAAAAATGCCTCGAAGGGGGCAGGCAGATTTTGCTTTTTCATTCAGGCGGTGCAGCCGGCGGCTGGAGAGCGAAAGCCGCAGGGGATTGGAGGGCGCTAAAAGCATCGCCGGAGCGTAGCCGTGTTCCATGGCATCGCTCCGGCGATTGTTCCATAAGGGGGAACCTTTAGGAGTTATTCGCCCCAGTTATTCTTTCCCTTGCAGCGATCCAGTTTCTGATCCATTTGGGGAAGAACCTTGGCGGCCGGAACTTTGTAAACCGGCCCCGTGTAGGAGGCGTTTTTAAACCAGAAGTAGGGAGGAATATTCATTGCGATTTTCTGCTCTTGAGGCGGCACGTACTCGGTGACGCCGAGATCCATGATCGCCTTGTGATCGCAGGCCCGCATTTTGACGACCTTGCCGTTGATGTACTCGAAGCTGTCATTTTCCCAGACCTTGATGATCTTTTCCGGATCGGTGCTCTGCGCCCGTTCCAGAACGCTCATCGCCCAGTAGGTCGTCATGACCCAGCCGGCGGCGTTGGCCGTGAAGTGCTGGAAGGCGATGCTGCTGTAAGGAAGGGTCTTCCATTTTTTCTGCTGTTCCTTCCAGGTGGTATAGAATTTAATTTGTTCTTTGGTTTTAAAGAAGGGGGTGGTGTCATAGTAGGCGCTGATGTTCACCAGACCCTTGGTGCCTTCGACGCCCGTTTCGTTGAGATAGTTGGGTTCGTCCACGTAGACGTTGGCGAAAGGCAGGGTGATGCCCATTTGGCGCGCCTGCTTCAGCAGGTTGCCCGCATCCGGAAGCCAGTCGCCCGTGAAAATGACTTCGGCGCCGGAAGCCTTGATTTTGGTGAGGTAGGGGGCGTAGTCGGTGAGGAACAGCTTGTGGTAATCTTCACCCACCACCTGTGCTTCGGGGTAGTATTCCTTCAGGCCCTGCTTGAAATCTTCCGCGAACTGGCGGCCGAAGGCGTAATCCTGATTGAGGATGTAGAATTTTTTCTCCTTTTTGCGGATCTGGCCGTAGTAGTAAGCCAGGCCGCGCGCGACGGAAGCGGTGGAGAAGGTCGCGTGGAAAGCGTAGGGCGAGAAGTTCACCGCGTCCTGAAGGTCGTCGGACATGCAGGTGGCGTTGACGGCGATGATCTTATACTTGCGGGCGGTGTCGTTGATGACTTTCATGAAGTGGCTGCCGTCCGTTCCCCAGAAGAAATGGACTTTTTCCTGCAGGGCCATCCGCTCCGTAACCTTTTTGCATTGATCCACTTTGGACTGGTGATCGGCTTTGATGACTTCAATCAGTTTTTTCTTGCCGTCCACCAGAAGGCCGCCGCGCTTGTTGATGTCGTGGGCCACCCATTGCACCATGGCATAGTAAATCTGTCCGTTGTAGGCGCTGGGTCCGGAGAAGGCCGCGACGACGGCGATCTTGATCGTGTCGCCCGTAGGCGTTACGGGATTGCCCGGATCGAAGTCCGACATATCCGCCAATTTTGCCGCGTCAAACGACGCGGCGGCTTTCGGCGCTTTTGCGGTTTTGTCCGCTTTAGCCGAAAGCGCTGTGGTCGGGCTCACGACAGCCATGGACCATACGAAGAGTGCGAGAAAAACTACTGCAAAACACTTACCCATCTGCTTCATTTTACTTTCCTCCTGATGACAAAATTGATGACCCCGCAAGACGCCGGTGTTCGGTCCTGAGGGCGGCGACACTCCGGGCGCGGCATGGTTTTGCCTTCCAGGAGTGTCGTCCGAGCCTGGATCCAAACTCACGTTTACGGCTTCATGTTCTTGATTCTCCGGGCGGCCGGACGATGGTCCTGCTACTGCTTTGAAAATCCGGCCAAAAAATAAAAAGGCGTTCAAGTACTGCTTAACGGGCCCTTATTTATACTAATATCGCATCAATGTCAATGAGGGATGTGCTTTATAAATATATATAATATCATTTACTTAGAGAAAATTATGAAAATATCACAAAACGGACGTTTGTTTGCTTTCCTTTTGACGGCCCCCGCTTCGGGAAGACGGATCGGACGGGATTTAATCGGCTCCATGCCGTCTTGTCCCGCGAAAAAGCGGCGTTTTTACGGCGGCCGCCGCGGTGCTCCGCGATTCCGCTGTGTTGGCTTAGCCGGGTAACCTGTCTTCGTCTGCGTTCCTGCATCGGGCGCGGCAAAAAAGTCTTTTTGGTTGCCTTCCCGGAAAAAAACGAGTGTTCTGTGTAGGGATGTGTGATGAAATTATTTATGAAATAAATATATTATGTGTTTAACAATATAAAATTCTTGACAAAATAACGACGATATTTTAGTAGGCAAAATGAACGTCCGTTTTATTAATGCGCCAGGTGCGCCAAACGGCATCTTGATATTCAAAATACTTTAAGGAGGCGTTTCATGATTAAATCAAGACTTTGCGACCTGATCGGAACGAGATACCCGATCATCCAGGCGGGAATGGGCCCGTTTTCCAACAACAACCTGGGCGTTGCGGCGGCCAATGCCGGCGTGCTGGGGCTCTTGTCCACAAGCGGTTTGACCGGCAGGGACATGCAGCCGTTTGTGTATGACGCCTGGATCAAGACCGCTGAGGCGAATCCGGACGACGATATGGAAACCGCCATGGAAAAGGTGCTGCAGCGGACGTACCGCCTGACGAAGGACAAAAACGGCGTGTTCGGCATCAATGTGATGGTGTCCGCGGAAATGGCCCAGGAAGCGGATATCATTATCAGCAAGGCGATTGAAGTGCGGGAGAAAAATCCCGACATGAAAAAACACTTCAAGGTGATCTTTACGTCGGCGGGCGATCCCGTTCCCTGGCACGACAAGATCAAAGGCGCGGGATTTACCTGGATGCACGTGGTTCCGTCCGTGAAGGGCGCGCAGCGCTGCAAGAAGGCGGGTGTGGATGTCATCGTCGCTTCCGGTCACGAGGGAGGATTCCACACCTCCTGGGAACCGGTACACTCGATGATTCTGCTGCCGGCCGTGGTGGAAGCGGTTTCCGACGACAAGACGCTGGTGTGCGGCGCCGGCGGTTACTGCGACGGCAAAACGCTGGCGGCTGCGCTGGTTCTGGGCGCAGACGGCGTGCAGATGGGCACGCGATTTCTCGCGACCCAGGAAAGCGATTTTCACCAGATATGGAAGGAAGGCGTCGTGGCGGCCGGAGACCGGGGAACGCTGGTGGCCCGCGGTTTTGTCGGTCCCGCGCGCTGGATCAAAAACAAGCGCAGCGAGGAGCATGCGGTCAACACGCTCAAGAAATCCCCCGGCGTGTTTTTGGGAACACCCGACGATTTCAGCTCGATTGATATGAAGCTGATCGACTATGAACTGGAATCGATCAAAGCGGTTTACGACGGCAATCAGGAAAAGGCGATGATGGCCGCCGGCGAGTGCGCGCAGCGCATCGGCGACATGCCAAAAGTCGACGACATGGTTCAGAAGGTCGTGAAAGAGGCGGAAGAAATTCTCCGCGGTGTGGAAAAGAAATTGCTGGCTTAAAAAGGTCCCTGTCTGACGAATGAGCAGGGGGCGGGAAGCATGTTGCTCCCCGCCCCCTTTTTTTATGAGGCGGTTCGCGAAATCACAGCTCCCAGGCGGCCCGCGCTCCTTCATCCGTGGCTTCGATGATCCGGCGGGGTGAGCTCGCGTCGCCCACCGTTTTGAACGCAATGCCGAGTTTTGTACAAATGGCTTCCAGGGCGTTTGAGGGTTTCATGCCGGCGGCGACAACCACCTGATCCACAGGGGAGATAACGGCAGTCTGTCCTTCAGCGCTGAACGTGACGCCCGTCTCATCGACCGCCGTCACGCGGGCGCCGAAGAGAAACTTGCAGGCGCGGTCCCGCAGGCGTTTGTGCAGCATGTAGCCGTGGGAGGTGATCTTGAGGACGGGCGAGCGCTTGAGCATTTCCAGGATCGTGACGGTTTTGCCCCGCTCGGTCAGGAAATCGGCCGTTTCCATGCCGATCAGCGCTCCGCCGATAATGACAATATTTTCGCCGGGAGCGATCCGGCCGTCGAGGATCTGCCAGGCGTCGCAAACCTTTGCGCCGTCAATCCCCGGAATCGGCGGAACCAGCTTTTCTCCGCCGGTGGCCAGAATCACAGCGTCCGGTTTCCCTTCTTTGAGCAGTGCTTCGTCCACTTCCGTTTCGCTTTTAATGGCGACGCCCGTTTTGCGGACCTGGCCGATCAGCCAGTCGATCCACTGGCCGTAAATTTCCTTGTGCGGCGGAATCTGCGCGTAGCGGATCTGGCCGCCCAGGATGTTCTTTTTTTCAAAAAGCGTAACGCGGTGTCCGAGACGGTCCGCCTCGGCGGCCGCCGTAAGACCCGCGGGGCCCGCTCCCACGACCCAGACATTTTTCGGCCGGGCTGTTTTTTCCCGGGGATACAGCGTTTCCTGGCCTGTTTCGGGATTGATGGAGCAGCGGATGTTGCCCTCGCCGAGGATTTCCCGCTCGATGCACCCCTGGTTGCAGGCGATGCACAGGCGGATGTCGTCCGTCCGGCCTTCCTGCGCTTTCACCAGGAAGTCGGGATCCGCCAGAAACTGCCGGCCGAAAGCGACAAGATCCGCGTCGCCGCGGGCGAGTGTTTCGTCCGCCGCCGCGGGATCGGTGAAGCGTCCGACGGCGATGACGGGAACGGACACGACGTCCTTCATTTTCCGCGCCAGCCAGGCGTTGAACCCGGGGGCGAACTCGGCCGGCGCCTGGGTGATGCCGCCGGGGCTCCCGTGCGTGCCGAACGAGGCGTGGATAATATCGGCGCCGGCTTCTACGAAATCAGGCGCGATGCCCTGCATATCGTCGGCGCTGTAGCCGCCCTTGATGTACTCTTCTGCTGAGATGCGGATGGAGACGGGGTAATCGGCGCCCACCTGCCGCCGGATTTCCCGGATGACGTCGAGGACGAAACGCGAACGCTCCCGGATCGTGTTGCCGCCGTATTCGTCGGTGCGCTGATTGGAAAGGGCCGATAGGAACTGCGTCAGCAGATAGCCGTGCGCGCAGTGAATTTCCACCGCGTCAAATCCGGCCGTGCGCGCTCTTGCCGCCGCCCTGCCGAAGGCCGCAATCACTTCTTCGATATCCGCCTTCGTCATCTCCCGGGGAGCGCCCTTAAAGACGATGCTCGGAATCGCCGAAGGCGCCACGGCTCTTCCCTTGCCCAGCAGGTAAAGGCTTTCCCGGCCGCTGTGGTGCAGTTGCAGGGCGATCTTGCACCCCGCGTCGCGGGCGGCCCGCGCCATCCGGTCCAAGCCGGGGAGAAAACGGTCGTCATAGGCCGCAAGCTGATGCGGGGACACCATGCCGTCGGGATGAACGCCGGTGATCTCTGTGATGATCAGTCCGGGTCGTCCTTGGGCCCTGCGTTTCAGATAGGCGAGATTTTCGTCGCTCACGGTGCCGTCGGCGTTTCCCAGGTTTGTTCCCATGGGGGGCATGACGACGCGGTTGGCGAGGGTCAGGGATTTGACGGTCAGAGGGGACAGAAGGTGACTAAAGGCGCTCATGATGTTCTCCTTGTCATGAAATTTTATGCGTAGTCGGGAATGATGGCCTTGAGGATGGTTTCCTCCGCCAGGGCCAGGAACTCATCCCGGGTGTAACGTTTCAGGTTCCAGCTTCTCAGGGGATACAGAGACAGCTGGAAGACCAGCATATTGGCGGCAAAAAAAGGATCACGGACGCGAAAAACCTTTTTTTCCATGCCCCGGGTGATGATCTTTTCAAAAAAGTCGACGAGATCGCTTTCCTTTTTCAGGACGATCTTCAGGAATTTGGGAGGCAGGACCCGCGTTTCACGGTACATCATCAGAATGTCGTTCATGACGTCATGCGTCATGATCAGGATCTGATGCAGAGCGGTTTGCAGCTGTTCCTTCGGATCCTCGATATCAAGAACGCCCTTGCGTTCCAGCCATGCGACGGCCGGATCGTGATACGTTTCGAAGGCAAGGCACAGGATGTCTTCTTTGCTGCTGATGTAGTTGTACAAATTTCCCAGATTGATGCCCGTCGCCTTGGAGATATCGCGCATGGTGGTCTGGGCATAACCCTTCTTGATGAACAGGCGCGATGCTTTCTTAACGATTTGAGACTGCCTTTTATTGACGGCTTCTGGATTGCCTGTTTCCGGCAGTGTCTGCGCGGCGCCGGGCGCCTTGATGCTGTGTTGATCGTTCATGTGTCTCCTTTCCGGTCGGCAACGTTTTGCGTGTTTCCGCAGGGATCCGGTGTTTTTCTTTTTCCGGGCCTGATGCCCGTCGGCAGTAAAAAAAATAACCCGGTCGCATGGCTGATCATGCATGGGGCAACGGCAGAGTTTTCCAATAGATGCTGCATCAATACCAGACCGTTTGGGTAAAAGCAAGGGCCTCTGAAATAAAACATACGTCTGTTTAGCATAAGTGTGTAAATATTTGCAATAACAAAGTAAATATATTTATAAAATCTGTTGAATATAAAGAAATTATCGTGTATGAAAGGCACTGGAATCGGTTGGCGCCGGATAAAAATTTGTAAACAGCTTTTCGGACACAGGAGTGTTTTCGTGGTTTCATAAATTCCCCCGCCTGTTCTTTTCAGAGCAATTCCGGAGAAGATCCTTTCGTCTGGCGTGTTTTTTTTTCAGAAGATCGGGAGGCAGAGTCGGGACGGATATAGCGTTCAAACGATATAAAAAAATAACGAGGCGCGAGCGTTTGTCTCGAGACCATTTTTTTGAAGGAGGTATCCGATGTTTGAAGCAAAACCCTGGGTAAAGTATTACGATTATAATGTCCCGCACACCATTCAGTTCCCGAAAATCCCCGTTCAGAGCCTGGTTCATCTGGCGGCCACCATGTTTCCCCGCAAGGCCGCGACCAACATCTATGGATCGACGATGACATTTCGCCAGATCCGTTCCCAGATGCTCAGGCTGTCCAACGCCCTGATCAGGATGGGCGTGAAAAAAGGCGACCGCGTGGGCCTGGCGCTCCCCAACTGCCCCCAGTATATTGTCGCATACTACGCCGCTCTGTCGGCGGGCGCGATCGTCGTGAATATGAATCCCCTTTACACCCATGATGAGCTCAAGTTCATGATGGAAAATTCCGGTTTGCAGACGCTGTTCACATTCGACACGGTTCTGCCCGTGATGCGGCCGCTGGCCAAAGAGCTGGGGCTGAAAAACGTCATCATCACGAAGGTGACGGATTACATCCAGGGGTTCCCGGTGAGTACGACGAAAAGCCTCGAGCTGGAGGAGGGCTGGAAGCATTTTTCCGAACTGGTGGAAAGCGCCACGGATGAAAGCATGCCGAGAGTCAATGTTTCGTCTGAAGACCCCGCTCTGATCCAGTTCACGGGAGGCACGACGGGGTTGCCGAAAGGCGCGCTGCTCACGCATTCCAACCTCATCGCCGGCACCCTGCAGGGCTCGCTTTGGGGAAATTCCATCACGACCTATATTCCCCACGCGCAGCGGGCCGTCATCGCCGCCATTCCGTATTTTCACATTTACGGCAACACGTTTTCCATGAACTGGGGAATGTTCAACGCCGCCACGCAGGTGATGTTTCCGAGATTCGAACTGGAAGAATTTATGGCCGTGCTGGCCAGCGTCGATGAAATCACGTACTTCCCGACCGTGCCGACGATGGTGACGGCAATCGTCAACCATCCCAAAGCCGCGGAACTCGATCTGGGCGCCAAGATCCGCCTGCTCAGCACGGGCGGCGCCCCCATGCCCGTCGAGCTGATCCAGCGGGTCAAGGACATCGGAATCTTTTTCAATGAAGGCTGGGGCATGAGCGAAACGGCTTCCGTCGGCATCAGCATTCCGATTCTCCGCCACAAGGCGGGATCCATCGGCTGTCCGTATCCCGGCAATGACGTGCGCCTGGTCGACGTGGAAACGGGTCTCAATGATGTCAAACCCGGCGAACCGGGTGAAATTCTGATCAAAGGTCCCACAATCATGCAGGAGTACTGGCAGAACCCGGAAGAAACGGCCAACCAGTTGAAGGACGGATGGCTTTCCACCGGCGACATTGCGCAGATGGACGAAGACGGCTATTTCTACATCGTGGACCGCAAGAAAGATATGATCATCGCCGGAGGCTTCAACATTTATCCCCGCGAGGTCGATGAAGTCCTGTACCAGCATCCCAAGATTGCCGAGGCGGTTTCGGCGGGCGTGCCCGACACGTACCGCGGGGAAACGGTGAAAGCCTTCATCGTTCTGAAACCGGGTGTCGAAGCCACCGACAAGGAAATCATCGCCTTCTGCAAGGAAAAGCTCGCGCCCTACAAGGTGCCGAAGCTGGTCGAATTCCGCAAGGAGCTGCCGAAGTCGGCTGTCGGCAAGATCCTGCGCAAGATCCTGCGCGAAGAGGAAATCGCGAAAAGCAAAAAGTAACGATCGGATGCTCTTTTGAAAGGTCTGCGCCGGGTTTCCGGATCCGGCGCAGGCGTCTGAGAAATCATTGTACGGCCGGCCGGCGCAAAGAGGCAGCGGCGGTTGCTTTGGCCCGTTTCGCGCTCCGGCGCCGGAAACGACAGCGCCCGACAACCCGTTCCAGCAAAAAAATGAAGAAAAACGAATTTTGTCTGAATATTTAACAATAAGGAGTAAAGCGTATGATCAAAACAGTTGAGCAGTATCTGGAAAGCTTGAATGACGGCCGGGAAGTCTGGTGTCTGGGTGAAAAGGTTCGGGATGTCCGGACGCACCCAACCGTGAGTACCATTGTCCGCATGGCGGCGATGGACTATGTTTTGCCGAACCATCCCGATTACCGGGATTTGTTCGTCACGAAGAACGCGGATGGCGAAGACATCAATTTTCTGCTCACCTCGCCGAAAACGCCGCAGGACATGCTGCGCCGGCGTGAGTGCTACATGGCCGGCATGCGAACCGGCGGCGGCGTGCTGGTCCACTGCATGGGCGCGGACGCGCTGGCCGCGTTCAGCGTGGCTGCGGAAGTGATGGATAAGAAAATGGGCACGGGCTACAGGGAGCGCGTCGAAAATTACCGCCGGTACCTTCAGAAAAACGACCTGGCGCTGACCGGGGCGATCACCGACGTGAAAGGCGACCGCAGCCTTCATCCCTCGCAGCAGAAACAGCACAAGGATTTTTACCTGCGGATCGTGGACCGGCAGAAGGACGGCATCATCGTCCGGGGCGCCAAAGTTCACATCAGCGCGTCCCCCTGCGCCAATGAACTTTTGTGTCTTCCCTGCCGGACGCACGGCGAAGCGGACAAGGACTATGCGCTGGGCTTTGCAATACCGGTCGCCACAAAGGGCGTGAAACTCCTGGGGGTTGAGCCCAACGTCCGGTTGTACGGAGAGGAATGCGAATTCGATTACCCGACCTCGGATCATCTGCAGCCTTCGGAGTCCCTCATTGTCTTTGACGATGTGTTTGTTCCCTGGGAGCGCGTTTTCATGTGCGGCGAGTGGCAGTATTCCCAGGTGCTGGCGTATGCGTTTGCCAGCTATCATCGCCTCTTCGGCACCTGCAAGATGACGGGAACGCTGGAACTGATGACCGGCGCGGCCAGTCTCATCGCCGACTACAACGGCGTGCAGAATGTTCCGCATGTGCGCAAAAAGCTCGCCTGGATGGCCTACATCACGGAAACCGTCCAGATGCTGGCCAAACAGGCCTGCCTCGACCCGGTGACGGAATTCGGCATGGACGTCATGATGCCCAACCGCATGGCGATCAACGCTTCGAAGTGGACCTATGCGAGCAACTTCCACACGATGTGTCAGCACATGCACGATATCGGCGGCGGACTCACCACCACGGTTCCCGCTTTCCGGGATTGGGACAATCCGGAAATCAAGCCGTTTATCGACAAGTACCTGGCGGCAAAAGACGGCGTTCCCACCGAAGACCGGCTGCGCATTCTGCGCCTCATCAAGGACTGCACCGGAAATCACTGGCAGGTCGATACGATTCACGGCGAAGGATCGATGGCGGCCCAGGAGATGTTCCTCTACGGCAGCGCCAACTGGAAAAAGCTTCAGGCGGCGGCAAGGCGCGCCGCGCACATGGACGGATGGCAGGACGATACCACTTACGGAAAACTTCCCCTGATCGAGGACTGCGTGCAAATGCCCCCGATCGATGAATCTTACAAAAGCTTTGCGCCGACGGCGAAAAAGTAAAAGGCGCATTCGGCGTGCAAAAAAAATATTGAGAAGGAGCAGCAGCATATGAGTAACGGATTAGTGAATACGAGGGATCAGCAGTTCGTTCTGTTCGAGCAACTGGGGATCGAAAAATTGTTTGAATATGAAGCCTACAAGGATTTTGCCAAGGATGATCTCACCATGATCCTGAATGAGGCCGAGAAACTTGCCGTCAACGAGCTGGCGCCGGCCTGCAAGGAAGGAGATGAGGAAGGCTGTCACATCAAGGACGGTGTTGTCACCGTTCCCAAATGCTTCCGTGAACCGTTCAAGAAATACTGCGAGGGCGGTTGGATCAATCCCATGGACTCGCCCGAGGTGGGCGGTCAGGGGGTTCCGGCGGCCGTCGGGTTTGCCGCGCTGGAATACTTCGGCGCAGCAAACTACGCTTTTTCCATGTATCCGGGACTGACGCACGGCGCCGCCACGCTGATTCATCATTACGGCACCGAAGCGCAGAAAAGAAAATACATGGATAAAATGTTTTCCGGAGAGTGGACGGGAACCATGTGCCTCACCGAGCCGGGCGCGGGCTCGGACGTCGGCGCGCTCAAAACGACCGCCAAGAAGCTGCCGGACGGCAAGTACCTGATCACGGGCACCAAGTGCTTTATTTCCGCGGGCGATCATGATCTGACCCCGAACATCGTCCACCCGGTTCTGGCGCGCATTGAAGGCGATCCTCCCGGCACCAAGGGCATTTCCATTTTCATCGTTCCCAAGATCCGCGTCAACGACGACGGCAGCCTGGGCGAACCCAACGACGTTAAAACCGGCGGCATCGAACACAAGATGGGCATCAAGGGATCGGCCACGGCCACGCTCAATTTCGGCGAAGACGGAAACTGCATCGGCGAACTCCTGGGCAACGAGCGCGAAGGCATCAAGATCATGTTCATGATGATGAACGAAGCGCGTCTCGGAACCGGCATGCAGGGCCTGGTGCTTTCCTCCGCAGCCCTGGAACATGCCGTGCAGTACGCAAAGGAGCGCGTGCAGGGCACGGCGATCTGGGAGATGAAAAATCCGGACGCCAAGCCGGTGACCATCATCAACCATCCCGACGTGCGCCGGAAACTGCTCTGGATCAAGTCCCATGTCGAAGGATCCCGCAGCCTCTGCTATTTCACGGCGTTCTGCATCGACATGGCGAAAGTCGCCAGGACCGATGAGGAAAAGGCCAAGTGGGAAGGCTTCCTGGATCTGCTCACGCCGATCGTCAAGGCCTGGACCACGGACAAGGGACTGCTGTCCTGCTCCATGGCGATGGACGTTTACGGCGGCTACGGGTACTGTTCGGAATATCCCGTGGAACAGTATCTGCGCGACGAGAAAATCGCCACCATTTACGAAGGCACGAACGGCATTCAGGCGCTCGACCTGGTCGGACGCAAGCTCGGTCAGCGCAAGGGCGCCAATGTCATGAACATGGCCGGCCTTGTTCAGCAGAACATTGCCCGCGCCAAAAAGAACGAGGATCTGGCCCAATCCGCCGCGCTGCTCGAAGAGGCTTTAAACGCCTGCCTCGAGCTGACGATGTTTTTCGCCCAGGCCGGAAAGTCCGGCGATTTCCTGCTGCCGATACTGAACGCCTGCAAATTCCTGGAAATTTTCGGGGACGTCATTGTCGGCCATTTCCTTCTGGACGCCGCAGATGTCGCGTCCGGAAAACTGGCCGCCGTTTACGAAGCGCAGGGGGCGACCTCGCCCGGCAAGCAGAAAGCCCTGCAGCGCTCCGACAAGGATGCCGCCTTCTACAGCGGAAGAATTGCGTCCGCCAAATTTTTCGCCAATGAAATCCTGACCACGGTGAAAGCCCGCTGCGAAGCGATCAAGATGAACGAAAAGTCCGCGCTGGAAATTACGGAAGAGGCATTTGCCTGGTAAAACGGTGAGGGACTTTCCGGCATGAACCGGAAAGCGCAAAAATGGAAATGGGGTTCGGCGATCAGCCGAACCCCATTTTTTTCTTGTCGCCTCCCGAAGCGGGCGCGACAGTTTCCGGTTACAGCACTCTCACGGCGATGATTCCGTCAACCGCCTGAAATTTCTTTGCCAGGTCTGCGCTGACATTGCCTTCCACATCGATGATGTTGTAAGCCAGATTGCCTCTGCTCTTGTTGATCATGTCGGCAATATTGAGCTGATTTTCGGCCAGAAGCTTGGTGATCTTTTCGATCATGCCGGGCGTGTTCTGGTTGGAAATGGTGATCCTCTGCTTATCCGATCTGTCGAGGAAGCATTCGGGGAAGTTCACCGAGTTTTTGATGTTTCCGTTTTCCAGGAAGTCCATAAGTTCCATGGTGGCCATGATAGCGCAGTTTTCTTCCGACTCTTCCGTCGAAGCGCCCAGATGCGGGATGGCGATGACCCGGTCCGTTTTGATGACCTCTTCATCCGGAAAGTCCGTCACGTAGCGGCTCACGATACCGTCGGCAATGGCCTTCTTCAGAGCCGCGGTGTCCACCAGACCGCCGCGGGCGAAATTCAGGAGAACAACGCCCTTTTTCATGATCGCGAACTTGTCGGCGTTGATGAAGCCCTTGGTGTCCTTGTTCTGGGGAACGTGCAGCGTGATGTAGTCGGAGTCCGCAAGCAGCCGATCCAGGCTCGGCGCCTTCTTGATGGTTCGGGAAAGTTTCCAGGCCGCCTCGATGGATAAAAACGGATCGTACCCCATCACTTCCATGCCCAGATCTTCGGCCGTGTTGGCTATCATGGTGCCGATGGCGCCCAGTCCCACGACGCCCAGGGTTTTGCCGAGAATTTCCGTGCCGACAAACTTGGCTTTGCCTTTTTCGATCAGATCGGGGACCTTGTCGCCTTCGCCCACGAGCCCTTTGGCCCAGAAGAGGCCTTCCGCCACGTTGCGCGCCGCCAGGATCATGCCCAGGACCACCAATTCCTTGACGCCGTTGGCGTTGGCGCCCGGCGTATTGAAAACGACGATGCCTTTTTCCGAACATTTGTCGATGGGAATATTGTTGACGCCGGCGCCGGCGCGGGCAATGGCTTTCAGACTGGACGGCAGCGTCATCTCTTTCATTTCCTTGCTTCGAACCAGAATGCCGTCGGGATCGGGAATATCCGTGCGATACTCATACTTCTCGGTAAAAAGGTTCAGACCTTTTTCCGAAATCTTGTTCAGCAGATCAATCCGATACATAAAATCCTCCTATTCCTTTCCATACCTTTTTTATTGGAAAGCACTCTGTACAACAGCGAGCGCTTGTTTTTTTTCTCACGCCGTCTTTTTGCAGACGCGTTGTCCGGGCGGTTTTCGCCAAGAAAAACGTCCATCTTGTCGCCGCGAAGTATAGAATGGCCATTTACGCGTGTCAAGGAAATCTTGTCCGGAATATGCGGAGTTATACGCTGCTGGTGTCCGCGCGAAAGCCCGGCGGCGGGGAAGAAGAGGA
Organism: Deltaproteobacteria bacterium; assembly: GCA_012729055.1. Classification (GTDB taxonomy): domain Bacteria; phylum Desulfobacterota; class Syntrophia; order Syntrophales; family Smithellaceae; genus UBA8904. Next base: position 36,592 of record JAAYDW010000053.1, on the reverse strand, counting down.
AGCAATAAAAAAGGGCTTCCCGTTGGAAACCCTTGATCCTGGTGGGCCGTGCGGGGATTGAACCCGCGGCCAACGGATTAAAAGTCCGCTGCTCTACCGCTGAGCTAACGGCCCACGTTTGCGTCCGTTTTGAGAACACCGGCTTCTAACAGCTCAGGTTGCCGATGTCAAGAAGAAACTCGACGTTTTTCAATCTTGAAAAGGATTGTCCAGTTGAATGGTCTCGTCCCGGCCCGCGCCGACGGACACCAGGGCGATCCGGGCGCCGGAGAGCTCTTCCAGGCGCCGGAGGTATTTCCGCGCGTTGGCGGGAAGATCGCTCATCTGCAGGGCGGAAGCGATGCTTTCCTTCCAGCCGTCCAGCTCTTCGTAAACCGGTTCGCAAGCGGCCATGGCCGCGAGACTGGCGGGGACGGCATCCGGAAGCAGCCGGCCGCCCGACCGGTACCCGACGCAGATTTTCAGTTTATCCAGACCGTCGAGCACATCCAGTTTGGTGATGGCCAGATAGCGGATTCCGGAAACGCGCACAGACTGGCGCACGAGCACCATGTCCAGCCAGCCGCAGCGGCGTTTTCGGCCGGTGGTCGCGCCGAATTCCTGTCCGACCTGCTGCAGGTGATGGCCGATGTCGTCCGCGAGCTCTGTCGGAAACGGTCCTTCTCCCACCCGGGTGGTGTAGGCCTTGCAGATGCCCACCACGGCGGAAATGGCGCCGGGTCCGACGCCGCTCCCGCAGGCGGCGTTTCCGGCGACGGTGTTGGAGGAGGTCACGAACGGATAGGTGCCGTGGTCGATGTCCAGATGGCCGCCCTGCGCGCCTTCAAAGAGCACCTTCTTCCCCTCGGAAATGGCGCGGTCCAGAACCAGCGAGGTGTCGGCGACATACGGTTCAATTCTTTCGGCGTAAGCCAGATACTCTTCGGCGATCGCCTGGGCGGAAAGCGGCGCGGCGCCGAAATAATTGGCGAGGAGAAAATTTTTTTCTTCCAGCGCCTGTTCAACTTTTTCCAGGAAGAGATCTTTTTCAAAAAGGTCGCCCACCCGGATGCCCGTGCGGGCAACCTTGTCTTCGTATGCCGGACCGATGCCCCGGCCCGTGGTGCCGATTTTCCGGCCCGATTTGCGCGCCTCCCGAGCCAGGTCGATGCTGCGGTGGTAGGGCATGATGAGATGCGCCTTGTCGCTGATGCAAAGCCTTGTGGATTCGGGCAAAAGGCCGGCGCCGGTGAGTTCGTCGAGTTCCTGAAGAAAGACCTTCGGATCGAAGACGACGCCGTTGCCGATGATACATATCTTGTGATCGTGCAAAATGCCCGAGGGGATCAGATGCAGAATGGTTGTTCTGCCGTTCACCACCAGGGTATGCCCGGCGTTGTTGCCGCCCTGAAACCGTGCGACAACTTGCGCCTGGCGCGTATAAAGATCGACGATTTTTCCCTTTCCTTCATCGCCCCATTGAGTGCCTACAACAACCACATTGGCCATGTTTTTCTCTTTTCTACATTTTTATCGGTGTGACGGAAACCACATGCGGCAGTTTCCGCAGTTTGTCCAGAACGTCCGATGCCACGGGAGAATCGGTGTTCAGCACAACCAGCGCCTTTTTCGCCTGCGCGTCGCGGCTCAGATGCAGACGGGCGATGTTGACGCGGTTATCGCCCAGCGTGGTTCCCAGATTGCCGATGACGCCGGGCAGATCGTGGTTGGAGACGGCCAGCATATAGCCTTCCGGCACGATCTCCACCGAAAAATCATTGACCCGGACGATGCGGAGATCCTTCCGGCCGAAAACGGCGCCGGCCGTTCGGCTGATTTCCTTCGGCGTCTTGACGGTCAGTGCGATCAGGTTGGTGAAGTCCTTGGTTTCCGTGCTCTTCACCTCGATGATCTTGATGCCGCGTTCCCGCGCGATCACCGGCGCGTTGATATAATTGACGGTTTCGGTCAGAATCGGATCCAAAAGCCCCTTGACGAGCGAAATGGAGATGGGGGCGACGTTATGGTTCAGAATCTCGCCGCTGTATTCGATGGTCACTTCCTGAATCGCGCCGGTGAGCAGTTGCACCTGGAAGGCGCCCAGCTTTTCCGCCAGGTCCAGATAGGGACGGATGACGGCCATCACGTCGGCGCTGACGGAAGGGAAGTTGACCGCGCCCTTGATTTCGCCCGTGGCGAAATAGGCGGCCAACTGGTTGGCGATGGCGATGGCGACGTTGGTCTGCGCCTCGTCGGTGGACGCGCCCAGATGCGGCGTGCAGATGACGTTGTCCAGACCGACAAGCGCCATGTTCGGCGTCGGCTCTTCTTCGAAAACATCGATGGCGGCGCCCGCCACCTTGCCCGATTGCAGCGCGTCGTAGAGGTCTTTTTCGTTGACGATGCCGCCGCGCGCGCAGTGGATCAGGAACACGCCTTTTTTCATCCGGGCGAATGCTGCGGCGCCCACCAGGTTTTGCGTTTCCGGTGACAGCGGCGAATGCACCGTGATGAAATCCGAGTTGGCGTAAAGCTCGTCCAGTCCCACCATCGTGACGCCCATCTGTTCGGCCACCTCCGGCGCGATGAACGGATCATGGGCGATGACGTTCATCTTCAGCCCGATCGCGCGGTCGGCCACGACCGACCCCACGCGCCCCAGGCCGATGATGCCCAGCGTCTTGCTGCTGTACTCATTGCCCAGAAATCTGCTTTTTTCCCAACGGCCCGCTTTCATGGACGCAGTGGCCTGGGGAATCTTGCGGGCGAGCGAGACCATCATGGCAATGGCGTGCTCGGCGGTGGTGACGGTATTGCCGCCGGGCGTGTTCATCACCACAATGCCGCGCTTGCTGGCGGCGGGGATGTCGATGTTGTCTACCCCCGCGCCGGCGCGGCCGATGGCGGAAAGTTTTCCGGCCGCTTCGATGATTTCAGCCGTTACTTTGGTTGCCGAGCGGACGATCAGGGCGTCGTAGTCCCTGATGATCGCTTTGAGCTCATCCGGCGCGAGGCCGGTTTTCACGTCCACTTTGATGCCCGGCGCGTTGCCCAGGATTTCCGCGACCTCAGGCGCCATGGCGTCGCTGACCAGTACTCGTTTCATAGCGTTTTCCCGGATTTTCTTCCGTTACAGGCTCTTGACCTTCTCGCTGAAGACTTTTTCCAGCTCGGCCAGCGCAATTTTTAAATCAGCTTCTTCAACGGTCGGACCGCACCAGAAACGGTAGCCGGCCGGCGCTTCCTTGTAGGAGTTGATGTCATGAGCGATATTTTTCTTGCTCAGATCCGAGGCAATGCTCTTCAGGAACTTGCTTTTGGCATCCGCCTCCATCGCTGCGACTTTCGGATGCGTCACGGACAGGCAAACGGAAGTGTTCGACCGGGTCAGGGGATCTTCCGCCAGAAATTCGATCCAATCGGTTTTGGCGACCCAGTCGGCTACGACTTTCAGGTTGGCGTTGCTTCTTTTGACCAGACCTTCCAAGCCGATCTTACCCGCCCAGTCCAGAGCGTCCAGGTAGTCTTCCACGCAAATCATGGAAGGCGTGTTGATGACGTCTCCTTCAAAGATGGCCTTGTTGACTTTGCCGTCTTTCTTGAGGCGGAAAATTTTCGGCATCGGCCAGGGCGGATCGTAGGAATTGAGGCGCTCGACGGCTTTCGGGCTCAGAATCATCATGCCGTGCGCGGCTTCGCCGCCCAGACATTTCTGCCAGGAGTAGGTGAGCACGTCGATCTTGCTCCAGTCGATCTCGTTGGCGAACGCGTAGCTGGTGGCGTCGCACAGAGACAATCCTTCGCGGTCGGCCGGAATCCAGTCCCAGTTGGGAATCTTCACGCCGCTGGTGGTGCCGTTCGCGACGAAGACTACGTCGGTTTTCCAGTCCACTTTGGAAAGGTCCGGAAGTTTACCGTAATCGACTTTCGTCACCGCGGGCTTGAGCTTCAGCTGTTTGTTGACATCCGTCGCCCAGCCGTTGGAGAAACTTTCCCAGACCAGCACGGTCACCGGTTTGGGGCCCAGAAGTGACCACATGGCGCATTCAAAAGCGCCGGTATCGGAAGCCGGAAGAATGCCCACCAGGTAATCCGCCGGAATGTTCAATACTTTACGCGTGTCGTTCATGGCTTTGACGATCCGTTCTTTTCCCAGCGCGGAACGGTGTGAGCGGCCGACCGGCGCGCCTTTCAGCGCGTCGAGGCTCCACGCTGGCCTCTTGCTGCAGGGGCCGGAACTAAAATTGGGGTTCAACATAGGTAACCATCCTTAAAATAAATTTTCTTAATTCTGGAAGATTACATACCAGCATTAAGCTCTTTTCTCAAGAAATTTAAACTGTAATAGCCCTCCCGTGACCGACGGTCGATGCGGTTGAAGCCAAAAGTTTTTCGTATCAGTAAAATAACAAATTTTGACTTAAGTCAAATACAATATTGTTTAAGCGGGGTATAAAAAACGAAAAAACGCGATGTCGCCGTTACAGCGTTTTAAAAAATTCAGGAGGGACAAGATGACAGAAAATTTCGCCAACATTGCGGATCTTACCGGCGCGTTTCGTCTGCCGGAACTGGTTTCCTATCAGGACCACACCGTGGTCAGCCGGGAAATCATCCGGAAACCTTCCGGAACTCTGACGGTTTTTGCCTTCGACGCCGACGAGGGATTAAGCGAGCACACGGCCCCTTTTGACGCGCTCGTCTATCTGCTGGACGGCACGGCCGAAATAACGATTGACGGAAAGCCCCATACGGTCAGGGAAGGGGAGATGATTCTCATGCCGGCCCACAGGCCGCATGCGCTCAAGGCCGTCACCCGTTTCAAGATGCTGCTGGTTATGATAAAATAAAAAACAGGAGGTGCGTTATGAAATTCGAGATTACGCCAGGTGTGGATTGGGTCGGGAAGGTTGACTGGGAGCTGCGCAAGTTTCACGGCGAGGAATACTCCACGCATCGCGGCTCGTCGTACAACGCGTATCTGGTGCGAGACGAAAAGACCGCGCTGATTGATACGGTGTGGACGCCTTTCGCCAAGGAGTTCGTGGACAATCTGGCCAGGGAAATCGATCTGAACAAAATCGACTACGTGATCGCCAATCATGCCGAGATGGATCACTCGGGGGCCCTGTCGGCGCTGATGCACCGTATTCCCGACAAGCCCGTTTACTGCACGGCCAACGGCCTGAAATCGCTCAAGGGCCACTACCACAAGGACTGGAACTTCCAGGTGGTGAAAACCGGCGACAAACTGTCTCTGGGCAAAAAGGAGCTGATTTTCGTCGAAGCCATGATGCTGCACTGGCCGGATTCCATGATGGAGTATCTGACCGGCGACGCGATTTTGTTTTCCAACGACGCCTTCGGCCAGCATATCGCCAGCGAGCACATGTTCAATGACCTGGTCGATCAGTCCGAACTTTTTGAGGAGGCGACGAAATATTACGCCAACATCCTCACGCCCTTTTCGCCGCTGGTCACGAAGAAGATCAATGAAGTGGTGGCGCTCAATCTGCCGGTGAATTTCATCTGCCCCAGCCACGGCGTTATCTGGCGCCAAAATCCGCTCCAGATCGCGCAAAAATATCTGCAGTGGGCGGCGGACTATCAGGAAAATCAGATCTCGCTCATTTACGACACGATGTGGGACGGCACGAGAATGCTCGCCGAAAACATCGCCAAGGGAATCAAGCAGGCCGACGATGCCGTGACGGTGAAGCTCTTCAATATCTCCCGCCGCGACATCAATGACGTGGTGACTGAAGTCTTCAAGTCCAAGGCCATTCTGCTGGGATCGCCCACGATCAACAAGGGCATTCTCAACGCGATGTCGGCGCTTATCGAAATGGTTACGGGGCTTAAGTTCAAAAACAAAAAGGCCGCGGCTTTCGGCTGCTACGGCTGGAGCGGGGAGAGCGTCAAGCTGCTTACCGATCATTTGAACCGGGCCGGTTTTGCGGTTGTGGACGAGGGCCTCAAGACCCTGTGGCAGCCGGGCGAGGAAGAGCTGTCCCGGGCGCGGGATTTCGGGAAAGACTTTGTCGCGAAAATCAAAGGCTGAAAATTTCGGTTTCGGATGCGGGGCGGAGGGCTGCGGCTCTCCGCCTTTTTTATTGGCGCGGGGCGAAACCCATGTTTCGCCTGTCCGGCTATTTGATGCAGACCCGGCGGACCTGCATGAAATCCGTGAGCCCCCGGAGCGATTTCAGAATGCCGTCCTGCAGAAGCGTGGTCATGCCTTCGGACATGGCCTTGTTGCGCAGGGCTTCCACGGCTTCATGCTTCTGGATCAGCCTTTTGATGCCGTCGGTGGCCACGACCAGTTCGTGAATGCCCATTCGGCCCTTGTACCCGGTCTTGTCGCACAGATCGCATCCCTTGGCGCGGAAAAGGCGGAAGCTGTTGCCGTAGGGAATGTTGAGCTTGGCAAATTCTTCCTCGCCGTAGCTTTGCGCGATTTCGTCGTATTCTTCCCGGGTGGGATGATAGGGTTCCTTGCAGTTGGGGCAAAGCGTCCGCACCAGACGCTGGGCGAGAATCCCCAGAAGGGCGTCGGCGAAGTTCAGCGGATCGATGCCCATGTCCAGAAGCCGGACGATGGTTTCCGGCGCGCTGTTGGTGTGCAGCGTACTGAAGACCAGATGGCCGGTGAGCGACGCTTCCACGCCGATTTTCGCGGTTTCAAAATCGCGCATTTCACCGACCATGATAATGTCCGGGTCGGCGCGCAGAAACGACCGCATGGCCGCCGCAAAGTCAAACCCGATTTTCGGCTGCACCTGAACCTGGCGCAACCCGTACTGGGTGATTTCCACCGGGTCTTCGGCCGTCCAGATTTTCCGGTCGGGCCGGTTGATGTGGCGAAGCGCGGCGTGCAGCGTCGTCGTTTTGCCGGAGCCGGTCGGACCGACCACCAGAATCATTCCGTAGGGCTTGGTGATCATATTGAGCAGTTCGGTGTAGTTGCGCTTCAGAAGCCCCATTTCTTCGAGCGGCATGGTTTCGCCTTTGGCCAGAAGGCGCATGACGACGTCTTCCACGCCGCCCTGGGTGGGGATGGACGCGACGCGCAGTTCCAGTTCGTCTCCGGTGTTGCGGCGGAATTTGATTTTGCCGTCCTGCGGCAGCCTTTTGACGGTGATGTCCAGGTTGGACATGATCTTGATACGGGAAATCAGCGCGGCCCGGTAACTGTAAGGGACCGTCTGGTAAAGGGCGCAGTCTCCGTCGACGCGGAAACGGATTTCCACGTTTTTCTTGCCGACGTTCGGTTCGACATGAATGTCGGAGGCCCGGCGCGCATAGGCGTCGTTGATGATCTTGTTGACGAGCTGCATGATCACGCTGTCGGATTCCGTGACGATGTCGGCGCCGTCCTCATCGTCATATCCGATATCTTCGTTGTCGAGTTTGCCCAGAAGCTCCGTGAACGAATGCTCGCCGTCCGCGGAACGGAAAAACAGGTTGATGTATTTCAGGATGTCCTCGGGCAGCGCGACGTCGTATTTCACCTTTTTGGTTTTGAGCAGGTTTTCGATGGCGTCCCGTTTCAGAATGTTGTTGGGATCGTCCATGATGACCTGCACAAAGCCGTCCACGGTTCCCAGAGGAACCCATGATTCGCGGGCCAGGTAATCCTTTTTCAGATTTTTGATGAGATCGCCGGGAATCACCGCCTTGTCGTTGTAGTCGACAAAACGGCAGCGGTAGAATTCCTCAAAAGAATGCCCGATGTCGTCCTTCGAGATCCTGTGCTTGCGCATGAGGAAACGCTCGATGGATTCCTTCTGTTCGCGCGCTTCCGCCCAGGCGGCGTCCATTTCCTCTTCCTTGATCAGGCCCCGGGTGATGAGGAAATCAAACCGCGTCCGGCGGCGCCTGGCGAAGCGGCGCTGGTTGTAAAAGGCCACGCCGAGCACTTCCGCGATTTCCATCGCCAGACCGACGTCGTCTTCCGAAAATTTGGTCTGTCCGTTTCTTTTGTTGAGGATCTGAATAACGCCCAGAAGCTGCTCTTCATGAAATATGGGCGCGGCCAGCACCTGTTTTGAGCGGAAGCCGGATTTTTTGTCCCAGCTGGAATCAAAGGTGAGCTCGAAGTCGATGGCCTTGAGCTCCGACTGATTGTAGGCGTCGGCGATATTGACGATATTGTAGGTGTTGGCGACGTAGCCGGCGATGCTTTGATTGCTGATGGGAACGCGGATTTCCTTGAGTTGCGAGCCGGCCAGCATGAGCGAATAAATTTCATTGCGCAGCTTGTCGACGACATAAATGGTGATCATGTCGGCGTTGAACAGGTCCAGGAAATCTTCCTTGAAATCAATGAGGATTTGCGGAATGTTCTGCGCGGCGTGAATCCGGTTGGTGATCTCCTGCAAACCCTTGCGGATCCGCAGTCGTTCATCGACGCTGGCTGTTGAATCCGGCTGAAACTGGAAACTCATCAGGCTACCTCTTTGGTCCTCCTTGACCGTCGGACCGATTTTATACTAACAAGCGCTCCTGTGAATGTCAATCAAACTGATTTCCGGAAGTCCGAACGCAAAACCGAACAGCTTTTCCGGTAAATCCGCGCTGTTTCAGCCGGCGGTGACGATCCTGGAGAAATCGGCGATTTTGTGGAAAAGCCCCGATATTTCGTAAAGCAGGGACAGCCGGTTGAACCGGACCTGTTCATCTTTATCCATGACCATGACGGAGTCGAAAAAAGCATCCACGGCGGGACGCAGAGCGGAAAGACGATTGAGCGCGGCGGGGAAGTCCTTCTCGGCGAGGGATTTCTCCACGCGGGTTTTCATTGTGTCCAGGGAGGCGAATAATTTAATTTCCGCGTCCTGGGAGAGCAGGTTGACGTCGATTTGGCCGTTGCGGAAATCCTTTAAAATATTGTCCACCCGTTTGAAGGCGACGGAGAGAGGTTCGAATTCCGGATTTTGGCGGAAGTCCTGAAGCGCGCGGACTTTTTCGCCGACCGTCACGAGATCGTCGATGTCGGCGGCCAGAACGGCGTCCACCGTGTCATAGGCGAAGCCCTGGGCGATGAGCTGGTTTTGCAGCCGGCCCCGGAAAAAGTCCAGCACATCCTTTTTGACGTCTTCGGCCGGTTTTCTCAACACATCCTTGAGCGCGGCCAGGCATTCGTCTATCAGGAACGTCAGGGACAGCGCGTAGCGCTTCTCCAGAATGATGTTGATGACGCCCAGCGCCTGCCGGCGCAGCGCGTAGGGATCGGCCGTGCCGGACGGCGGCATGCCGACGGCGAAAAAACCGACGATGGTATCCACTTTGTCGGCGAGGCCGACGATTGCGCCTTCGTCCGACCGCGGCAGATCGCCGCCGGCCACGATGGGCAGGTAGTGCTCGTAAATGGCCTGGGCGATTTCCGGCTTTTCGCCGGCCAGAAGCGCGTATTCGCGTCCCATGACGCCCTGCAGCTCCGAAAATTCTCCCACCATCAGCGATTCCAGATCCGCCTTGGCCAGAAGCGCCGCGCGGTCCACGTTCTTTTTGACGGATGGCTTGACTTTGGCGGCGATTTTAACCGCCAGTTTCCGGAAACGCATGACTTTCTTGTGGGAGGTGCCCAGGAGCGTGTGGAACACCACTTTCTTGAGCGATTCGACCCGGTCTTCCAGCGGAACTTTTTTATCTTCCTCGAAGAAGAAGGAGGCGTCCGCAAGGCGCGCGTTGAGGACCCGCTCGTTGCCGCCCGCCACCACGGCCGGATCGCGGGGGCGCGTGTTGCTCACCGCAATGAAATAGGGCAGGAGCTTTCCTTCGTCGTTGACCACAGGAAAGTACTTCTGATGAGAGATCATGGTGGTGGTCAGCACTTCCTTGGGAATCTGCAGGTAGCTTTCGTCGAAGCGGCCGCGGAGAATGAACGGATATTCTACGATGAAACTGACGGTTTCCAGCAGATCGTCCGTGTAAAACAGCCGGCCGCCGACGTCGGCCGCCGCCTGCCGGGCTTCCTCCAGGATCAGGGTTTTCCTTTCCGCCGGATCGACGATGACGAAATTTTCCCTGGTCTTCTTGAGATAGTCCTCGAAACCCGTCACGGGAAAAGCGCCGGGGCTCATGAAGCGGTGGCCGCAGGAGGCGTCGCCGCTTTCAATGTCCTCGATTTTCAGCGGGACGATCCGGCCGGCGTAAAGCGCCACGAGCCAGTGAATCGGACGCGCGAAGCGCAGCTCGTGCGCGCCCCAGCGCATGGATTTGCGGAAGGGAATCGCCAGCAGAAAGCTCCGGAGAATATCCGGCAGCAATTCCGCCGTGGGCCGGCCGGTCACGGTTTTGCGCGCGCCGACATATTCGCCCTTTTCCGTGGTGATGGTTTCGAGCCGGGAGACGTCGAGCCCCTGCCCGCGGGCAAAGCCGATGGCCGCCTTGGTCGGCCGGCCGTTTTCGTCGAACGCGGCCTTCCTGGCCGGACCCAGCTTTTCTATCGTCTGGTCTTCCTGGCGGGGCGCCACATCGGCGATGGCGAGCACCAGGCGGCGCGGCGTGGCCAGGCAGCGGACGCCGTCGAAGGCGATGCGCTTTTCCGTAAGCGACTTGCGGATGATGTCTTCCATATCGACCACCGCCCTGGATAAGAATCCGGCGGGGATTTCTTCCGTTCCGATTTCAAAAAGCAGTTCGTTCCTCATAGGTTCTCCCGTATAGGCTTACGCGGTCTTCAGCAGGGGGTATCCCAGTTCTTCCCGTTGTTTCATGTAAAGTTCCGCGCTCACGCGCGCCAGATTGCGGACGCGTCCGATGTAGCTGGTGCGTTCGGCGACGCTGATGGCGCCGCGGGCGTTCAGCAGGTTAAACGTGTGCGAGCACTTCAGGCAGTAGTCGTAGGCCGGCAGCGGCAGGTTCTTTTCGGCGATGCGCAGCGCTTCTTCTTCGTACATGTCAAAGAGCTTGCGCAGCATGGGAATGTCGGCCACTTCGAAGTTGTAGGTGGAAAATTCCACTTCGCCCCGGTGGTGGACGTCTCCGTACCTGACCGTGTCGGTCCACTGCAGGTCGTAAACATTGTTGACGCCCTGGATGTACATGGCGATGCGCTCCGTGCCGTAGGTCAGCTCGGCGCAGACCGGATTGCAGTCGAATCCGCCTACCTGCTGGAAATAGGTGAACTGCGAAATCTCCATGCCGTCGAGCCAGACTTCCCAGCCCAGTCCCCAGGCGCCCAGCGTGGGGGATTCCCAGTCGTCCTCCACGAACCGGATGTCGTGCTCCAGCGGATCGATGCCGAAGCTTCGAAGCGAGTTGAGATAAAGTTCCTGAATGTTCATGGGCGACGGTTTCATGATCACCTGGTACTGGTAATAGTGCTGCAGGCGGTTGGGGTTTTCACCGTAGCGGCCGTCGGTCGGGCGGCGGGACGGCTGCACGTAGGCCACGTTCCACGGTTCGGGGCCCAGCGCGCGCAGGCAGGTGGCCGGGTGAAAGGTTCCCGCGCCGACTTCCATATCGTAAGGCTGCTGAATGACGCAGCCCTGGGTATGCCAGTATCGTTCCAGCGCAATCAATAATTCCTGAAAAGTCACAACGTCCTCCTTTTTTTAACCGATGAGAAGCCAGGTTTGACCTGTCGATCCGCATCTTTAAAATGACATGCGGTTCCCTAACACGAAAGGGGGACAGGGTCAATATCAAAGGGTAAAAAGGCGCGGCGGAGCAGTGACGCCGCGCCGGCCGGCGGCAGTTTTTCATTGACAGGCCGGGGCGTTTTTCCTTAGGATGAAACACACGGCCTGCCGGCTTGTTTGGCCGGAGGACGCGCATCGCCGGAGGCGACGAAATGCTCAATTTTACGTTTCACAATCCGACAAAAGTTTTTTTCGGCAAGGACGCCATCCGGCTGATCGCCGGGGAAATCCCCCGGAATGCCAGGGTAATGATCGTTTACGGCGGCGCCGGCGCCCGGGCATCCGGCGCGCTTGATGACGTTCTGGCCGCCCTGCGGGGGTATGATCTTGTGGAATTCGGCGGCATCGCTCCGAATCCGGACTACGATCTGATCCTCCCGGGCGTGGAACTGGCCCGGGAAAAAAAGATTGATTGGATCGTCGCGGTGGGAGGCGGTTCCGTCATCGACGCGGCGAAATTCATGTCCGCCGCCGTTCCCTTCGCGGACGATCCGTTTCTCCTCATGGACCGGGCGGGGGCCGCCATCCGGCAGACGCTCCCGGTCGGCGCCGTGGTGACGCTGCCGGCGAGCGGTTCGGAAATGAACAGCCGGGCGATTCTTTCACGCAAGGCGTATCGCATCAAGAAGGGCGTCATGAATCCCCTGCTGCATCCGCGTTTTGCCGCCCTCGATCCGACCAAGACCTACACGCTGCCTTGCGCCCAGATCGGCAACGGCGTGGTCGATACGTTTGCGCATGTTCTGGAGCAGTATCTGACCTATCCGGCGGGCGGCGAGGTGCAGGACCGTCTGGCCGAGGGGTTGCTCCACGTTCTCATCGACCAGGGACCTAAGGCGCTTGTGCAGCCCCAAAACTACGACGTGCGGGCCAATCTCATGTGGGCGGCGACGCTCGGGTTGAACGGACTCATCGGCGCGGGCGTTCCGCAGGACTGGTCGGCGCACCGTCTGGGCTACGAACTGACGGTCCTGTACGGACTGGCCCACGCCGAAACCCTGGCCTGCCTGGTGCCCGCCATGCTGGCGGTCCGCCTGCCGGGCAAGCGGGAAAAACTGCTTCAGTACGGCGAGCGCATCTGGGGGCTATCGGCCGGCGGCGAGACAAAACGCCTGGCGGAAGCAATCGGAAAAACCCGCGCCTTTTTTGAAGCGATGGGATTGCCGACGCGCTTCGCCGGATACGGCCTGACCGGGGTCGACATCGAACGGGTGGCGGAACTGCTCGCCGCCCACGGCATGGTCGATATGGGCGAAAGGCAGGATGTTACGCTGGACATGATGCGGGACATTTTGAAACGCTGTTTGTAGCGGGCGGCGACGCCCCTTGCTTCCGAAATGAGGATGTAGGCCATGCATGGAATTCTGCCGGAAATCGGCATCGCGGTTCTGGCGGCAACGGCGCTGGGTTTTATTTTTCAGTTGTGCCGTCAGCCGGTTATTCTCGGCTATCTGGTGGCCGGGGCGCTGGTCGGCCCGCAGATCGGGTTTTCGCTCGTTTCCCATCCCGACAATATTGAAGTCATCTCCGAGATCGGTTTGATCCTCCTGCTGTTCATCATCGGCCTGGAGCTCAATCCCGCCAAACTGCTTTCCTCCGGCCGCAAGCTCGTTTATGCCGGCGTCGGCCAGTTTGTCCTGTGCGTGCTCATCGGTCTGGGATTTTTTGCCCTGCTCGGCTTTCCGCTCGGCGGGGGCCGGATCGACGCTTTGTATCTGGCGCTCTTTTGTGCGCTTTCCAGCACGGCCATCGTCGTGAAGCTTTTATACGACAAGTTCGAACTCGACACGCTGCCCGGACGGATCAGCCTCGGTATTCTCATTTTTCAGGACCTTTGGGCGATTCTGATTCTGGCGCTGCAGCCTAATTTTCTCGATCCGCAGCTGCATCTTGTAGCGCTGGCGCTCGGGAAGGGTTTCCTCCTGCTGGCAGTGGGCTTTGCGCTCAGCCGGTATGGACTGCGCTGGGTTTTTGCGCAAATCACCAAAACGCCGGAAATGGTCGTGGCCGTATCCATTGCCTGGTGCGCGTTCATGGCCGGGCTCGGATCGTTCATCGGCATGTCGATGGAGATGGGCGCGCTGATCGCCGGGGCGGCGATCGCCTCGTTTCCCTACGGGGTGCACGTGACGGCGAAGGTGCTGCCGCTGCGCGATTTTTTTCTGACGCTTTTTTTTCTTTCCATCGGCATGAAAATTCCCTTCCCCGACGCGGCCACGCTCATCATGGCGGCGCTGATCGTCTTCTTTGTCATCGTGTCCCGCTTTCTCACGATTTATCCGATTCTGGCGCTGTCCGGCAGCGGTCGGCGCACCAGCTTCATCGCCAGTCTGAACCTGGCGCAGATCAGCGAATTTTCGCTGGTGGTCGCGGCCCTCGGCGTGAGCTACGGCCATATCGAGCAGCCGCTGATGTCGCTGATCATTTACGCCATGGCGATCACTTCCGTTTTGTCTTCCTATTTCATCAAAGGCAACCACGCGCTCTATCTGGCGTTTAACCGGGTTCTGACCGCGCTGGGCTTTCCTTCCCGGGATGCGGCGGTCGCGGCCGAAGCCGGGGAGCCTCACTATCCGATCGTTCTGCTGGGCTATCACCGCGGCGCGCGGGCGCTCATTGAAAAACTGGAAGCTGTCGCTCCCCGGCTGCTTGCGAAAATCCTCGTGATCGATTTCAATCTCGAAGTGCTCAAGGAACTCGGAACCCGCAACGTCAAGGGAATTTTCGGCGATATCAGCAGCATGGATACGCTCGAGCACGCTCATGTCGCCGCGGCCGATATCATTCTTTCCACGATTCCGGACATGCTGCTTAAGAACACCAACAATCTGACGCTGGTCAAAACCTGCCGGGCGCTGGCGCCGAACGCCTTGATCGTGGCGACTGCGGATTCGACCGAACATGTCGAGGACTTGAAAAAGAGCGGCGCCAACGAGGTTTTGCTGCCTTATTCGCTCATCGGCGACTGCATTGCACAAATGCTTTTCGAAGCGGACCGCCGGGGCAGGTGACCGCCCGATGCCGGAAAAGCTATCGGAGTCTTTCAAAGAAGGACGATGCATGCGATTCGGCCCGATCGAAAAAAAACAAAATCGTATTGACTTTTTGGCGCAAAAGCTTATAAATGTTATCGACAGGACACGGAATCCCACGTATTTAACCATCATAAAAGCATAAGGACGTGCTGAGAAAGCAAGTTAACGGGTTTTAATCATGCAAAACCGGTTAAGAATTTAATTTAACAAAAAAGGAGAGAAAGCCATGAAAAAAGGAGTTTCGTTATTGGCGGTCCTGCTGTTGACGATGTTGTTGGTCGCTCCAGGATACGCGCAGGTGAAAGCGGGGTCGGTGAACATCACGCCGACCATCGGCATGTACAAGTTTGAAGGCAATGAGGATTTGAAAAGCACGATTTCCCTCGGTCTGCGCGCCGGCTACAATTTTTCCCGGTACATCGGCGTTGAAGCCTACGCGCATTACGTCCCCACGGCGATCATGTGGAGCAACAACACAGAGTCGGACATCAAATTTGTGGGATACGGTCTGGAAGGCGTCTTCAATATCCTTCCCGACAGCGCTCTCGTTCCGTTTGTGGCCTTGGGCGTGGGCGGCGCACATTACAGCAACGCCTTTGAGATGACGACGGAGGACAGGCGGGACAAATTCACCGCCAGCTACGGCGGCGGTCTTAAGTATTTCCTCTCGGAGAACTTCGCCCTGCGCGCGGATGTCCGCCACATTATTCCGTTTGACTCCATGCATAACAACCTGCTGGCTACGGTGGGCCTTACGATTGCGTTCGGCGGCGCCAAGAAAGCAGAACCCGCGCCTGAGCCGGCGCCTGCTGCCCCGGTGGTTTTAGACTCGGATAGGGACGGTGTTCCGGACAATATGGACAAATGCCCCGGCACGCCCGCCGGCGTTGCAGTCGATCAGGACGGTTGTCCGCTCGATTCCGACAAGGACGGCGTTCCCGATTACAGAGACAAGTGCCCCGGCACGCCCGCCGGTGTGAAAGTGGACAATGACGGTTGTCCTCCGCCGGTCGTCCAGGAGGTCAAACCCCGGGCGGCGGCAAGACCCGCGATTCTTGAAAAAGGCCGGGCTACGCTGAACGTGCAGTTTGACTTCGACAAATCCACGATCAAGAAGGGCTTCTACAGCGACATCGACGAGCTGGCCGATGTGCTCAAACAGAATCCGGACCTCAATGTTGAAATCGACGGACACACGGATTCCACGGGTGCGGCGGCATACAACAAGAAGCTGTCCCAGGAACGCGCGGAAGCGGTTGTGAAACACCTGGTGGAAAAGCACGGCATCGACAAATCGCGCCTCACCGCCAGAGGGTTCGGCGAGGACAGCCCGATTGCCTCCAACAAGACGGCCAAGGGCCGCGCCCAGAACCGTCGCGTGGAAGCCGTCGCCGAGTTCGTAATCAAGAAGTAAAGAAACAAGACGGCCGGCTTGGCCGGCCGGAAGGCACTACGTCAAAAGAGGCCCCCGCAGCGCGCTGCGGGGGCTTTTTTTATTGCGGCGTGATTTTTTTCCGCAAGAGGGCGCCCGGGGGGACGGGCCGGTCAAAGGGGAGAAAAATCCTGCTGCCCGCATGGACCCTCTGAAGGGCTTTCCCCTGCTCGCCGGTCAAATGTCCGGTGTCTACCGGCGCGACTTCCCGCGGCAGGAGGAGTTCCACGTCATCGCCCGCCCGCAAAAGATTACGGACATCGATTCGAAGTTGTCTGCTTTCTGGATCATACTCCAGGACAACGCCCGCCGGTTCGTGCGTCTGAATATTTTTGATGCCCGGACTCGTTTCGTTGATCTTTTCCTGTGCGAAGGCAAATCCCGTCGTGTAACCGCGATGCGAGACCTTTTGCAGCTCATCCATCCATTCTGCGCGGCAGACGTAGCCCGTCCCTTCCGAAAGCAGCGCGTCGAGCGCCTGCCGGTAAACCCGGGCGACGACGGCCGTGTAATAGGAGGACTTCATCCGGCCTTCCACTTTCAGGCCCGCCACTCCGGTTTTCAGAACGTCGGGCAGGTGCGGCAGCAGGCACAGATCCTTGGAACTCAGAAAATAGGAGTAGCGCTCGTCTTCTGCGAGAATCAGCGGGTCGTCCGGACGCGTCGATTCTCGCAGCAGGTATTCCCAGCGGCACGGCTGCGTGCAGTCTCCGGCATTGGCGCTTCTGCGGTTTCGCCAGGCGGACAGATAGCAGCGTCCGGAATAGGCCATGCACATGGCGCCGTGAATGAAAATTTCCAGCTCCATGTCCGGAACCGCCGCAACGATCTTTTCCACGTCCGCCAGATTCAGTTCGCGCGCCAGGATGATCCGCTCTACGCCCTGATCGCGCCAGAAGCGGACGGCTTCCGCATTGGTCGTATTGGCCTGTGTGCTGAGATGCAGGGGAATCTGCGGGACCAGCTTGCGGAGAAGACGGATCAGGCCGGGATCGCTGACGATGAGCGCGTCCGCCCCCGCTGCGACCACTTCGGGAAGAATGCGCCGGAAGGTTTCCAGATCTCCGTCGCGGGCGAAGGTGTTCGACGCCGCGTAAACCCGGACGCCTGCCGCATGCGCGTGGGCGATGCCCGCGGCCAGATCGTCCGGCGACATTTCGGCGGAGGCCGCCCTGAGGCTCAGTCCCGCGACGCCGGCGTACACCGCATCCGCGCCGTAAAGAACGGCTGTGCGCAGTTTTTCGAGGTTTCCGGCGGGCAGGAGCAGTTCCGGTCGGCGCATCGGTTTCTTCCTTTTTTTTTCAGGGGCAATACCGGCGGACCTGTTCCAGAACTTTGAGGGATTTAACCTCTTTGCCCAGAACGTAGGTGATGAAGCCGCAGAGGATGCAGCGGGATTCAGCGGCGAGGCTCTCCGGCATAGAGACCCGTTTCATCTTTTCCATGTCCATATCCCTGCCCAGCAGCAGCGTGCGGACGGCGCCCGCGGAGACGGCCTGGTCGTATCTCTCCGGCCGGGCGCAGGCGGCGCAGGTGATGCCGCCTTCTTTCGGATAAAAGTAGTAAACTTCGCCGTTGGCGACGGGCTTCCGGCAGCGCACGCAGGCCCCCAGCGCGGGCTCGAACCCCGAGATTTGCAAAAGACGCATTTCGAAAAAGCGAATCGCCGTATCCGAGACCTTTTCCCGGACAAGCCAGTCCAGAAAATCCGCGAGCAGGGCAAAAAGACGTTCGTTGGCCTTCCCTTCCGGACTGAAGGCGTCGGTAAGCTCGATGAAGTAGGAAGCGGCGAGGGTTTTTTCCAGGTCCGCACGGATGTCCGCGTAATGGTCGATGATTTCGCAGGATTCGACGAGGGCGAGCGTGTCGCGGCTCTTCCGTGAGAAAATCATCGAAATCTGCGAAAAAGGTTCGAAGACGTTGGCAAAGCGTTTTTTGCTTCTCTTGGCGCCCTTGGCGATGCCGCTCATTTTGCCGAACTCGCGGCTGTAGAAGGTGATAATGAGATCCGATTCCCCGTAGGCCAGGCTTTTCAGGACGAAGCCGGCGGCCCGATGGCTTTTCCGGACGTTCATGACCGTTTTGCCCGTCCGTCGTATTTAATGTCGCCGCCGACGATCGTCAGCACGGCTCGTCCCTTCAGGGCATATCCGGAAAAGGGAGAGTTCTTTCCGCGCGACGCAAAGGAGCGGACATCCACGGTCCACGGCAGGTCCGGATCGATGACGGTGATGTCCGCGTCCGCGCCCGGCGCGAGCGTTCCCTTGGGAATTTTCAGAATCCGCGCGGGATTCCAGCTCAGAGCCGCCGCGAGCCCGCTTAGGGTCAGAACGCCTTCGCGCACCAGGGCCATGCTCAACCCCAGCGACGTTTCCAGGCCGCTGATGCCGTTGGCTGCGTATTCGAATTCCACT
Source organism: Deltaproteobacteria bacterium (assembly GCA_012729055.1). Classification (GTDB taxonomy): domain Bacteria; phylum Desulfobacterota; class Syntrophia; order Syntrophales; family Smithellaceae; genus UBA8904. The sequence goes on along the minus strand of JAAYDW010000053.1, from coordinate 18,084 downwards.
TCCTTGTCGGTGCGGCCGTGCGGCGCGTGGTCGCAGGCGATGGCGTCGAGCGTGCCGTCCGCCAGACCTTCCCGGATCGCCGCCCGGTCGGCCTCATTGCGCAGCGGCGGACTGACCTTGTAGTTGGTGCCGTAGCCCTGCAGCGATTCGTCGGTGAGGGTGAAATAGTGCGGCGCCGTTTCCGCCGTGACGGCGATGCCGCGTTTCTTCGCTTCCCGGATCAGGCGGACGGTTCCCGCCGTGCTCACGTGCGCGATGTGAATCCGGGTGCGCGTGTATTCGGCGAGCAGGATGTCGCGGCCCGCCATGACCTCTTCCGCGATGGCCGGAATGCCCGGCAGCCCCAGAAGGGTGGCGTAGTAGCCTTCGTTCATCAGACCGCCGGCCGACAGGTTCTTGTCTTCGCAGTGCTGAATCACCGGCAGGTCCAGGGAATGCGCGTATTCCATCGCGCGCCGCATCAGGGCCGCGTCCATGACGGGGTTGCCGTCGTCGGACAGGGCGACGACGCCCGCTTCCTTCAGATCCCAGAATTCCGTCATCTGCCTGCCTTCCGAGCCCAGGCTGACGGCGCCGATGGGATAGACGTTGGCAAGATTTGCCTCGGCGGCTTTCCGGCGGATGAATTCCGTGATCGAGCGGTTGTCGTTCACCGGCTTGGTGTTGGGCATGCAGGCGATGGAGGTGAAGCCGCCCGCCACCGCCGCCGCCGAACCGGTGGCGATCGTTTCCTTGTACTCGAATCCCGGTTCGCGCAAATGTGTGTGCATGTCGATGAGCCCCGGCATCACGATCAAACCGGCCAGGTCCATCGTTTCGACGCCCGGTTTGGGTTTCAGGCCGGACTTGCCGCCGCTGATTTTTCCTTCTTCAATCACAAGGTCCATCCGCGCGTCGAGCCGGCAAGACGGATCGATGACCCGCGCGTTTTTCAAGATCAGTTTCATTCGTCGTTTCCTCCGGAAAGCAGGTAAAACAGCGCCATGCGGACGGCGACGCCGTTGTTGACCTGGTCAAGAATCACCGAGCAACCCGGATCATCGGCGATGTCGGGCGAAATTTCCACGCCGCGGTTCATCGGCCCCGGGTGCATCACAATGGCGTCCGGCCTGGCCAGTTGCAGATTGCGGCGATTCAGGCAGAAGCGCTGGGCGTATTCGCGCAGCGACGGGAAGATGTTCTGCTTTTGCCGCTCCAGCTGAATGCGCAGCATCATGACCACGTCGGCGTCCACGATGGCGTCGTCGATTTTCAGGTGCGCTTCGACCCCCAGGCGTTCAATGTCCCGCGGCATCATGGTGGCGGGGCCCGCCACCGCCACGCGGGCGCCCATCTTGGTCAGACCGTGGATGTTGGAACGGGCGACGCGGCTGTGCAGGATATCTCCGATGATGGCGACCTTGAGGCCGTCGATCCGACCCTTCTTTTCCCGGATCGTCATCATGTCCAGAAGCGCCTGGGAGGGGTGTTCGTTTGCTCCGTCGCCGGCGTTGATGATGGATTGCCGCACGAGCGATGCCAGGAGGTGCGGCGCGCCGGCGGCGCTGTGCCGAAGGACGATGATGTCCGGATTCATCGCCTCCAGGTTGCGGGCCGTGTCGATCAGCGTTTCGCCCTTGACGACGGAGCTGGACGAGGCGGAAATGTTGATGGTGTCGGCGCTGAGTCTTTTTCCCGCGATTTCAAAGGATGTCCGCGTGCGCGTGCTGGCCTCGTAAAACAGGTTGATCACGCTCTTGCCGCGCAGGGTCGGCACTTTTTTAATGTCGCGCGTCGAAATTTCCAGAAAAGACTCCGCCGTGTCCAGAATCAGGCGGATCTCGTCGGGCGTCATGTCCCGGATGCCGAGAATATCTTTTTTTCCAAGTTTCATCATAAATTTGCCTTGTGCGTTTTTAGACTATGTTTCTTCTTCGATAACCACTTCGTCCGTGCCGTTCTTTTCCAGAAGATGAACGCTCACCGCTTCCCACAGCGACGACGGGAGATTTTTCCCGACGTAATCGGCGCGGATGGGAAGTTCGCGGTGGCCGCGGTCGATCAGGACGGCCAGTTGAATCATCTTGGGGCGGCCGAAGTCGATGAGAGCGTCCATGGCGGCGCGGATGGTCCGGCCGGTGAAAAGAACGTCGTCCACCAGAATGACCTTTTTATCCGTGAGATCGAAGGGGATTTTCGTTTTGCCCAGCGGCGCCTTCTTATTGGATCGGGCGATGTCGTCGCGGTAGAGGGTGATATCGAGAATACCCAGGGGAATATTTTTTCCTTCGATGGCCGAAATCTTTTTCTGGAGCCGCTCGGCCAGGTAAATGCCTCCCGTCCGGATGCCGACCAGCACGAGGTTGTCCATGCCCTTGTTCTTTTCCAGAATCTCATAGGCAATCCTGGTCAGGCACCGTTCAATGCCCTCCCGGTCCATCACGATCTTGTGATCCTTGTTTTCCGGCATACTGCTCACCTCAAAGTCGTTTTCGGGACTTGGGCATTCCGGCCGCGGCGTCCGCCCGGAATGCGGTAAAATGGCACAAAAAAAGCCTTTCCCCTGGCGGAGAAAGGCTCAACTCGACGGTATAAGTAGTTTGTTCATGGTATTCGTCCTTTTTCAATCTCACCGGATCAAATTAAAAGGTTATTTGAAAAATCCTCTACCTCTTTGGGACGTCTCCTGTCAAGCTATTATTGGGGCCGGGACGGGCATATTTTTAGTGCAGCAGGGCGCCCATGCGGTCCCAGCGGACCTTCTTCAAAGGAGATTCCTGCTCGTCGCTGTTCCAGGACCAGTAAAGAAGCCAGGCTTTTCCTTCCACGTCTTTCAGATCCACGAAGCCCCAGAAACGGCTGTCGGCGCTTTCGTCCCGGTTGTCGCCCATGACGAAGAGATGCCCTTTGGGAACCACGACGGGGCCGAAGTTGTCGCGCGGCTGGACAAAGGCCGGAATGACGACCCGGTCGGAATAGACGCCGTAAGCGTCCCGGTAGGGCCGGTCGTTGATGAAGATGCTTTTGTTTTTTATTTCAATTTTGTCTCCCCCCATGCCGATGACTCTTTTAACATAGTCTTTGGTGCGGTCATTGGGATAAATGAAAACGATAATATCGCCTCTCTGGGGGTCGGTGACCGGAATCAGAACCTTGCGCAGGAGAGGGACCTTGATCCCGTAAATAAATTTGTTGACGAGCAGGTGGTCGCCGACCAGGAGCGTCGGAACCATGGACCGGGAGGGGATCTTGTAGGCCTGAACGACAAAGGTGCGGACCAGGACGGCGATCAGAATGGCGACGATGACGATTTCAATCACTTCCTGGATTTTGGACGGGGGGGCTTCGCCGGTTTTTCCGGACGATTTATCCGCGGCGTCGTCTTTGGGCTTGATTTCTTTCATGGGGGGGGGACGCTCCTAGGAATAGATGTTGGACAGCGAGACAAAGATCATGACAAGCGACAGGAAACCTTTTCCGGCGCGAAGACCGGTCAGGGCCAGAAACACCCGGACGGGCGACGGATGGGGGGGAGAGAGCCTGGATTGCCGGAGCCGTTCCGCAAGTAGCAAACCCGCGAGTCCGCCCAGAAAAAAGCCGATCCAAATTCCCGGACCCCAGAACAGGGGCGCCAGGACGACCACGCCCGTCACCGCGCCCGCGGCGACGCTTGCCAGGGAAGCGCCGGTTGCGGGCGTCGGCGCAAGATGAGATGAATCCGCCCAGACATCGATGGCCTCGGCGACAACGGCGGCAAGAAGCAGAAACAAAATCACCTTCCAGCCGACCTGCCCAAAGCCGGTGACGAGAGCGTAGATAAAGACGTCGAGAAAAATGACGACCGCGCCGGGCAATCCGAACAAGCCCAGGTAAATACCGGCAAACAGAATCAGGATGAAAACAACAAATCCCGCCGACGCCAAGGACGACAATTTATTTCTTCCTCTTCCCTTTTGAAATGCGAAAGCTTTTAAACGCGAGCACAGTGGGGCTCGCGATGAAAATCGATGAATAGGTGCCGATGACTATGCCGACGAGCAGCGCGAAAGCGAAATCGTGGATCACCGGGCCGCCCAGGAAAAACAGGGAGAGCAGGACGAGAAACACGGTGAAGGACGTCAGAATCGTGCGGCTCAGCGTTTCGTTGACGCTCGAATTGATAATGTCTCCCATACTCCGCTTGAGGTCCTTTTTGCGGTTTTCCCGGATGCGGTCGAAGACGACGATCGTGTCGTTGATCGAATATCCGATGATCGTCAGCAGGGCGGCGACGATGGTCAGCGTGAATTCCTTGTTCAACAAAGAAAGCGCTCCGATGGTGATGATGGTGTCGTGAATCAGGGCGATGATGGCGCCCACGCCGAAGCGGAATTCAAAACGCCAGGCAATATAAACGAGCATGCCGATCCAGGAAAAAATGATGGCCAGGATCGCCTTGTTCGTCAAATCCTTGCCGACTTTGGGGCCGACAAACTCAACCCGGCGGATTTCGAACTGGCCGGCGCCGAACTGGCCGGACAGGGCCTCTTCCACCTTCGCCTGGAATTCTTTGGTCATGGACTGGTTGGTGCGGACGATGACTTCATTTCCGCCGATTTCCTGAATAACGGCGTCGGCGACGTTGATGCCGGCAAACGCTTTGCGGATGCCTTCAATCGGCGTGGCTTTGGAAAACTTGATCTGAATTACGGTGCCGCCCGCGAAATCGATGCCGAAATTTAAACCGCCGTGCAGGACGACGGACAAAATGCTGACAACAATCAGCGCCGCCGATATGACGGCGGCGATTTTCATTTTTCCTACAAAATTAAAATGCGTTCCCGGTTTGATGAATTCCATTCTCTTCTCCTCTATAATATCCTCTTCCTAGATGCTGATCTTCTGGACGTTCCGGTTCCAGACAAAGTAGTCAAAGATAATGCGCGTGACAAAGATGGCCGTGAACATGCTGACGACAATGCCGATGCTCAATGTCACGGCGAATCCTTTCACCGGGCCGGTGCCGAAGGCGAACAGGAACAGAGCGGCGATCAGCGTGGTGACATTGGAATCCAGAATGGTTAAAAAGGCCTTGGAATATCCCGCGTCGATGGCCGCGCGGGGCGGTTTCCCGAGCCTCATTTCCTCGCGGATGCGTTCAAAGATGAGCACGTTGGCATCCACCGCCATACCGATTACCAGAACGATGCCGGCGATGCCGGGCAGCGTCAGCGTCGCCTTAAATCCGGCGAGAATGCCCAGGAGGACAATCACGTTGATAATAAGAACGGAATCCGCCACCAGTCCCGAAAGACGGTAGTAGATGAACATGAAGATGACGACCAGGACAAAGCCGATCAGCGTGGCCATGACGCCCTGGCGGATCGAGTCGGAGCCGAGCGACGGACCGACGGTCCTTTCTTCCAGAATATTCACCGGAGCGGGCAGGGCGCCGGCGCGCAGCACGATGGCCAGGTCGCGGGCCTCCTCCATGGTGAAGTTTCCGGTGATCTGCGCCTGGCCGCCGGAAATTCTTTCCTGGATGACCGGCGCGGAGTGGACCACGCCGTCGAGCACGATGGCCAGGCGTTTGCGGACGTTTTCATTCGTGATGCGGTCGAAATCGGCCGCGCCCTGCGAATTGAATTTAATGGAAACGTGCGGTTCGCCGAAGCGGTCGGAAATCTGCACCTTGGCCGTTTCCAGCGAGGCGCCGGTGAGCAGGGTTTTATTTTTCAGCAAGTAGGGCGCCTGTCCGCGCGGGCCGCCGGCTTTATCTTCCCGGGCGCCGTAGGCGATGACCGATCCTTCCGGAACATTGCCGCGCAGCGCCTCGTCGAGCGAGTTATCCTCGTCAACCAGTTTGAATTCCAGAAGCGCCGTTTTTCCGATCAGGTTTTTGGCCCGCTCCGGGTCCTTGATGCCCGGGAGCTGAACCATGATGCGGTTTTCGCCTTCCGGAACAATTTCCGGTTCGGCGACGCCGAACTGGTCCACCCGGTTGCGGATGGTTTCGACGCTGTGTTCGATGGTCAGCTTTTTGAGTTCGGCCGCTCTTTTATCTTTAACTTTCAGGTGGACGATCTGCCCGCCGTCGCGCGGCGTGGAAGAGGCGATTTCCAGGTCGGAAAACTGTTCGTTGAGGATTTTTTCCAGCGCCGGCTTTCCGCCCGCGTCGGTCAATTCCATCGAAATCGTGGCGCCTGTTGCCTTTTCCACGTTCCGGAAACGAACCTTGCCGTCCATCAGCGATTCCTTCAAATCGTTGGCCGTCCTTTCCATCATGGATTCCAGCGCCTTGTCCGCGTCCACCTCCAAAATCAGGTGCATACCGCCCTGCAAATCAAGTCCCAGGTGAATTTTATCCTTGGGAAAATAGTTGTTCCAGGGGGAGGGGATCTGTGTCACGAGCGTCGGCAGAAGGAAGTACAGAGCCACGAGAAACACGACTGCCGTAATGGCCAACCTGACCCTTAAAGATTTGAACATGAGTTGCCCCTTTCTTGCCTTAAGCCTTGGTCGTCGGAGTCGGAGCGGGAGCTCCCGATTTCTGCAAAATGGCGCCGACGGCGCTTCTGGCGACTTTTATTCTGACCTTGTCGGCGATTTCCAGCGTGACGACCGCGTCGGCCAGCCCCGTGACCTTGCCGTGGATGCCGCCGGTGGTCATGACCATGTCGCCGTAAGCGAGATTATCCAGCATGGCCTTCAGCTCTTTTTGCTTTTTCTGCTGCGGCCGGATCATTAAAAAGTAGAAGATGGCGAAGATCACCACCATCATGATGATGAAACTCCAGTCTCCGAAACCGCCCGCGCCCTGCGCCGGAGCTCCCTGGCCGCCTCCCATTGCGAATGCTGTTGATATCAATTTCATTTCCTCCTTTGAGTTTGCTCTTTCCTTTGGTTTGTTGTTTTCCTCATTTTTTCAGAAAATCATCCTTAAACGCCGAAAAACGATTTTCCCGGATCGCCGCCCGTATATTCTCCATGAGACGCATATAATGGCGGATGTTATGAATGGTGTTCAATATCATAGCCAGTATCTCACCGGCAACATAAAGATGCCTTAAATATGCCCGGGTGTAATTTTTGCAGGTATAGCAATCGCACGTTTCATCAATCGGATGATTGTCTTCCCGCCAGCGGGCGTTTTTTATAACAATCTTTTGTGTATTTGTAAACAACAATCCGTGCCGGGCCGAACGCGTGGGGACGACGCAATCGAACAGGTCGATGCCGCAGGAAACGCCGTAGACGATGTCCTCCGGCATGCCGACGCCCATCAGGTACCGGGGCTTGTCGTCGGGAAGCAGCGGCGTGATGTCCTCAGTGATGGCGTACATGATGTCCTTGGGTTCGCCGACGCTGACGCCGCCCAGCGCGTAGCCGTCAAAGCCGATGGGAACGGTTTCCTCCACCGCCTGGCGGCGCAGGTCCAGATACGTTCCGCCCTGGATGATGCCGAAGAGCGCCTGGTCGGGATTGGTTTTGGCTCCGCGGCAGAGCTTGGCCCACTGGACCGTCAACGCCAGCGAATCCCTGGTCTGCCGGGGCGTTGCCGGATAGGGAGTGCATTCGTCGAGGCACATTTGCAGGTCGGAGCCCAGAGCTTCCTGAATTTCAACGGCTTTTTGCGGAGTCAGCAAATGCCGGGAGCCGTCGATGTGGGACTGGAACAAAACGCCGTCGGACCGGATTTTACGCAGCGCGCCGAGCGAATAGACCTGAAAGCCGCCGCTGTCCGTCAGAATGGGGCCCTGCCAGTTCATAAACGTGTGCAGGCCGCCCAGCCTGCGGATGAGTTCGTGGCCGGGCCGCAGATACAGATGATAGGTGTTGCCGAGGAGAATCTGAGCGCCGGCGCGGACGAGGTCGTCGGGCCGAAGCGCCTTGACGGTGCCCTGCGTGCCGACCGGCATGAACGCCGGCGTGTCCACAACGCCGTGCGGCGTGGTCATTTTTCCCAGCCGCGCGGCGGTCAGGGGGTCCTTTTGAAGGACGTCAAATGCAAAAGGCATAAAAGATCCTCTACAGAATCAGCATGCAGTCGCCGTAACTGTAAAACAAATAACGCTGCTTTACGGCGCGGTCGTAAGCCTCGCGGATAAAATCCGTTCCGGCGAAAGCCGAAACCAGCAGAAACAGCGAAGACTGCGGCAGATGAAAATTGGTCAAAAGACCGTCGACGCGTTTGAAGGCGTATCCCGGATAAATGTAAAGGCCCGTTTCGCCGGACTGCGGCCTGACCCGGCCGTCTCTGTCTGCCGCGCTTTCCAGCGTCCGCGTGGACGTGGTGCCCACGGCAATGACCCGACAGGCGGCGTTGATGATCCGCGCCGCTTCTTCCGAAATTTCAAAATATTCCTTCTGCATGACGTGGTCTTCCACGTTTTCCGCTTCAATGGGCAGAAAGGTGCCGATGCCGACGTGCAGGGTGACGGAAGCAATCTGCACGCCCCGCGACCTGAGGGCGGCAAGAACGTTTTCCGTAAAGTGCAGACCGGCCGTAGGGGCGGCGATGGAGCCGGCGGGCCGGGCGTACACGGTTTGGTAGCGATCCCGGTCGGCGGCCTGATCGGGGTCGGCGCTTTTCTTCCTTTTGATGTAAGGGGGCAGGGGAGCGCGGCCGAAACGCTCCAGGTGAGCGTCGAATCCGTCCGGAGCGCAAAAGGACATCAGCCATTTCTTTTCCGAGAGGCGGGCGACGACGGCGCCTTTTGCGCCGTGCCCCAGATCGATCGTGTCTTCTTCCCGAATCCTTTTCCCCGGGCGCGCCAGCACTTCCCAGAGTTGGGTTTGTCCGCTTGTGTCTTTGCGGGACAGAAGCAGGATTTCCAGAATTGCGCCGGTTTTCTTTTTTCCGTAGAGCCTGGCGGGAATAACCCGGGAGTCGTTGACGACCAGGACATCGCCCGCTGCGAGAAAATCCGGCAGGGCGGCAAAGCGGCTGTCGAGGAGGGATTTTTCCCGGCGGTTAAGCCGCATCATGCGCGAGGCGTCCCTTTCCGGGCGCGGGTGCTGGGCGATGAGCTCTTCGGGCAGCGGATATGTAAAGTCCTTTAATTTCATGACATCCATGACCAAGGGGTGAAAATTTGGGGCAAATAATCAGAATAAGAGGCGACTGTCAATCAAAACCGTCAGCGCCGCCCGAAATAGAGCAGAATCAGGCCCAGGACAATGGCGGCAACGCCGATGCCGCGGAGCGTGGAATCCGGCAGCGCCATTATTTTCAGCAGATAGAGTTTCAGTTTTTCCGGGAAAATGAAATAGGGAAGACCTTCAATAATAAAAACCATTCCCAGTACGCAGAGAAAATAGTCCATAGATGCTTCAGATCCCCTTATCCTTGGCTTCGTCCCACAGGGCGTCCATCTCCGGCTGCGCGGCTTCTTCGGGTGTGCGGCCGTGCGCGGCCAGCCGACCGGCGACGTAGGCGAAGCGCCGCCCGAATTTTTCGGTTGCCGCCGATGTTGCTTCCTCGGCGTCCACGCCGAGAAAGCGGCCGAGATTCACCAGCGTGAAAAAAAGATCGCCCATTTCTTCCCTGATCTTTTCCGCGTCGGCTCTCTGGCGCGCCTGAGCGAGTTCCGCCAGTTCTTCCTCAAGTTTGAACAGGACCTCGTCGGCGTTTTTCCAGTCAAAGCCGATTTTGCCGGCCGCCGCGGTGATCTTTTGCGCTCTTTTCAAAGCGGGAAGAGAACGGGGAATGCCGTCCAGAACGCTTTTTTCCGGGGAGGCGCCGCCCCGTTCCTTTTTCTTGATTTCCTGCCAGTTGTCTTTCACGTCCTGGACGGAGCGGACCTTGACGTCGCCAAAGACATGCGGATGGCGGCGGATCATTTTTTCCCGGACGCCGGCCATGATGTCCGCGAGCGTAAACAGCCCCGTCTCGGCGGCGATGCCGGCGATAAACAGAATCTGGAACAGCAGATCGCCCAGTTCCTCTTTGATGTGCCGGGGATCGTTTTCGGAAAGCGCGTCGATGACTTCGTAGGATTCATCGAGAAGGTAGCGGCCGATGTCCGACATGGTTTGCCTGCGGTCCCAGGGGCAGCCGTCGGGCGCCCGCAGCCGTTGGATCAGCGTGATCAGCTCCTGCAATTCCTGCCGGGCGGCATCCATGTTTTCCATTGTGAAAGCCTTTCTCCTTCGTTACAAAGAAGGCAGGTAACTAGCACAATAACGCAAAGCTGACAACGGTTATCCGGCAAGATCGTTGTTGACAGGAAACACGCGCTTCCCTATAGTCCCGCCCATGTTCAAGATGGTTCATCTCTACCGGGGCGTTATTTTTATCATGCTGGCGGAACTTTGCTTTACCGCATCGACCGTCTTTTCCAAACTGCTCACCGGTATGTCGGATATTTCCGCCCTGGAAGTCACCTTTGCGCGTTTTATTCTGGGTCTCGCGTTCGCCTCGGCCGTCGTTTACAAAAGCGGCGTGTCGCTGGCGCCCAACAAATTGTCCCTGCTGGTCTGGCGCGGCGTGCTGAACACGATCGCCGTGATTTTGTTTTTTCTGGCGGCGCAGTACACGACCATCACCAACACCCACATGCTCAACATGACCTATCCCTTTTTCATTTTTCTTTTTGCGCCGGTCTTTTTCCGCCGGGAGAAAGTTTCGCCTTTTCTTTATCCGCTTTTAATCATCGCAGTCGCCGGCATCTGGCTGGTGATCAATCCTCATTTCGACACGCTCACCAGGGGAGATCTGTTTGCCCTGCTTTCGGCGGTTGCCGCAGCGCTGGCGATCATCACGCTCAACATGGCGCGGAAAAACGATTCGACGGTGCTGATTCTTTTTTATCTGATGTTGATCGGAACGGTCGTCAACGGCCTGGCGATGCTGCCGGTTTTTGTTTGGCCGGAGGGAAGCCGCCAGTGGCTGCTTCTGCTGGCGTCCGGGAGCGTCGGCGTCCTGGGGCAGGCCTGCATCACCTACGGCTACAAATACATTACCGCGCGGTCCGGTTCGTTGGTTTCCACCTCGCGCATTCTTTACGCCGTCGCCCTGGGCATGATGGTCTTCGGCGAAGCGTTGACCTGGCGCGTCGCCGCGGGCGGCCTGCTGATCATGATTTCCATTGCCGCCGTGACCCGGCTGAATAAGCCCAAAGAGGAAGGGTAGGCCAGGGAAAGGCCGGCGTCAAATCGGCTGTTTTTTGCGGATGAACAAAATGCAATCCGCGTCCGCATAGACGGGCGCCCAGTCAGGCAATTCCTGCACCAGCGCGCTTGCCGTACTTTCCCGCCGGAAGAGAATCAACGTGTGGGGATATTTTTCGAGGTATTCGCGCCAGCCGGTTTCGCCCCGGGCAAAGGCAAAATATTCTCCGGCGGACTTCTTTGTGTAAACGGTTTCGTAGCGGCCGTCCATGGCCACCCTGCACGCAGGCAGGCTCCAGAGAACATATTCTCCCCAGCTGAATTCCGTAAGGACATTGCCTTTCAACCGGTGGCTGCGGATAAAGGCGACCGCGCCCGTGGGATAATTGTTGTCTGCCCGGTAGCCGCCGGACACGTTTTGCAGCGTCAGCGAAAAAGGAGCGCCGGCGGCAAACCGGATTCCGTAAAAGAGCAAAAGGCCGGCAAACAAAACGGCAGTGATCCGGCGGGCCGCCTTTGGCAGGCCGGTCCAGGAGCCAGACGCCTTGAAGAGCGTCCAGACCTGCGTGAAGTAAAACGGGGCCAGGCAGCCCATGGCCAGAAAAAACAGGCTCTGATGCCGGACGTGCCGGAAAGCAAGAAAAGACGTCACGAGCAAAATAATGATGTCGGCCGGGCGGCGGGTTTTCGCCGCCCACAGCATCAGGACGGCCAGCAGAACCAGGATGAGGAACATGATGACGTTTGACGTAAATTCGCCGTTTGACAGGGAAAAGAAGACGGAATGCCATTCGTCGATATCGGGCCGCGGCATGAGGAGGGCTTCCTTGAGGTAAATCCAGTATTGCAGACCGTAGGGATTGATGAGCGTCGCGGCGGAGGTCGGAAACAGAATAAGCCAGTAGGGCCAGGCTTTTTTTCCGGACAGGAAAGCGCCCGCGGCGAACATTCCAATCAGGCCCAGTCCCGCCACAAATCCGCCGTGCAGGTTTGCCCACAGCATGAAGACAGGCGCCAGCCGCCAAAGACAGGCGGGACGACCGGATAGGTGTGCGGCTTCAAGAAGATACAGGGTCAGGACAAAAAACAGGTTGGTAAAGATCTGGGCCCGGACGGGCGAATAGGCGAAGCCGAAAAGGGGACTGACCAAAACGAGCGCGGCGATCGCGGCCGGAGCGGTCGCCCCCCGGAGCCGGGCTGTTTTGTAAATCAAAAAAGCGGTGGCCAGTCCCGCGGCGTATTTCAACCCCTGCAGGCCGGCTGCGCCCAGCGTTTCATAAAGCGGATAAAACACAACGCCCGTGAGCCATTCATGATAGACCCAGAGGGTCTTGACGGGCGTGTAGGAGAAAACGTCGGCATAGGGGAAGCCTCTTCCTTCCCAGAACAGGCGCCCGAACGCCAGATAGCCCCACAGGTCGGGATCGGCGAGGGTTTCGGTCAGGCGGCCCAGAACGAGCGCCGTGACGCCGGCTCCGACGAGGGCGGCAAACCAATTGAATTTAAGAAAGGCGTCCGATATCCATTGGCGCTTTGATCGCAAGAGGATCATCCTTGATGTCTAGCGAAGCGGCCATTCGCCCCGCGCCTGCAGAACCTCCTTGAAAGCCGCCAGGGCTTCGTTGACCGCAGGCATGCCGGCATACGTTGCCGTCTGAAAGAAAATTTCGACCAGCTTGCGCGGATCGCAGCCGACGTTCAGGGCGGCGTTGGCGTGGACTTTCAGCTCATCCCGGGCCTTGAGCGCGGCCAGCATGGCGCAGGCCGCCATCTGGCGTTCCTGAAGGGTCAGGATTTCCCGGGAATACAAATTGCCCGTGATGAAGCGTGAAAAGTCGTTGGCCAGCGCTTTGTCAAATTCGCGCCACAGGGAATAGGGGCGCTCCAGTTTGGCGCCGCCGGAAAAAAGTTTTTCCGCCGTTTTCTGCGTTCTTTCCCTGATATCCTGATCCGACATGTTGCCTCCCGGGCTATTTGACGATGAAAACGTCTCTTTGTCTGTCCTGGAAATAGACATGGTTATACTGCGATCCGTTCACCCGATCGAAGAAGATTTCGCCGTTTTTGCGGCACTCCGGACAGCAGCTGTTGGGCAGAATGACGGCAAAGATCTTTTTGCCCGTATCGGCGGCCGATTCGATCATGACCAGGCCGCCGCAGTCTTCGCAGACGCGGACCGTTTCGATTTGCTTTTCCGTGATGTCGTCCGTGTCGTAATAAATATTTTTCTCCCGGCGGATGTAGGCGGCGGAGCCGACGATCTGCTTCTTCAGGTTTTTCTTTTTCTTCCAGAGGGTCATCACGTTTTTGACTTCCTCTTCGATGAGCCGCGTGACCTCCGGCGACTGGCGGATGCGCTCCTCGTCATAGTCCGGTTCCCGCACCTGGCTGTAGTCGAGGCCCGCCATGGCGAGGATGATGCCGACATTGACGTAGGGCAGGGCTTTTTCGATGGAGTAGCCGCCTTCGAGAACGGCGATGTGGGGCGCAAGCTTTTCATTCAGAAGCGCGTAGCCCTGGGCGCTGAAATTCATGTTGGTGATCGGATCGCTGTAGTGGTTGTCCTGACCCGCCGAGTTGATGATGATTTCCGGTTGAAATTCATCCAGGATCGGCAGGATGACGTTGTCGAGCGCAAACAGAAATCCTTCATCCGACGTGCGGGGCGGCAGCGCAATGTTGATCGTCGCTCCCAGCGCGTTCGGACCGCCGAAGTCGTCGACGAAACCGGTGCCGGGGTAAAGCGTCCGCCCGTCCTGGTGCATGGAGATGCACAACACGTCCGGGTCGTTCCAGTAAATATCCTGTGTGCCGTCGCCATGATGGCAGTCCGTGTCCACAACGGCGATTCTCTTCACGCCGAATTTGTGGCGGATGTATTCGATCATGACGGCTTCGATGTTGATGTTGCAGAATCCCCGCGCGCCGTGGGCGACGAGCATCGAATGATGGCCGGGCGGCCGGACCAGCGCAAAGGCGTTGTCCACCTCGCCGGAAAGAACTTTTTGCGCGGCCGTGATGGCGCCGCCGGCGGAAATGAGATGGGAGTTGGTCGTCAGATTCTGCGGATTCGGAACGCAGATGTGGCAGCGGTTGATCTCCGCGTAAGTGGCGATGCCCGGTTTATATTCCCGGATGTTGGGAAAATCCAGCAGACCTTCCTCAAAAACCTGGTCCTGCGTGTAGAGCAGCCGCTCTTCCCGCTCCGGATGATTGACGGATATGGCCCAGTCGAATGCCGGGAAAAATATGAGACCTGTCTTCTTTTCTTTTTTGGCCATGGATTTACCTTTCCGTCCCGGAAGCGATCAGTCCGGGTTTTATCTGAACTTTCACGCGGATATTTTTCCCCGTCGTGTAAAAGTTTCGGATCATGTTGAATTCCTGCGATTCGGTGACTTCCATAATGATGTCTTCCGGCCGGGCGCCCATCCGGGCGGCTTTTTCCCGCAGGGTTTTTTTGCCGGTGTCCACCGCGTCGGCCAGCGAGAAGTTGCGGGGGATTTCCTCCACTTTACCTTCCTCGCTGAGAATGAGCTCGCGCTTTTCCGTGTCCGCCAGAATCGTGATTTCGGCGGTGGTTCGGGCAATGGCGACGCCGAGCGCGTTGGACACTTCAGAATGTTCCGGAATAGAATAAGGATACCCCAGATTGTCCGCGATGACGGGCGCGATTGCCGCCGGACCTCCCGCCACATAAAGAATCTTGGGTTTGATGATTTTCCCTTCCAGAAGTTCATGAATGGTGTAAACCGGCTTGTTGTTGATCTCCGTGAGGATATCCCGGACGTGATCCGCAATGATGGCGGCCGTTTTTTCCACGATGGCCCGGGCCGTTTCCTCGACGCTGAGGTCCAGTTTCCGGGCCAGTCCGGCAATGGCCTTTTTAGCTTTTTCGGCGTCGCCGAAGCTGACGATGCCTTCCACGATCATGGCGTCCGTGGGGGTGGGGAAAGGTCCGCCCAGCGCAACGGCCGGCCCCTCTCTCTGCGGACCGATGACCAGCTCACCTTTTTCGATTTTAACGACGCTGTCGCCGCCCACGCCGATGGATTTGGTGTAAAGACCGCGAATCAGCGTTTTGCGGCCGTCGATGGCGACGCCGGAGGGTTCCAGAAGAGGGACGCCGTCGGCGAAAACGGAAATGTCCGTGGTGGTGCCGCCGATGTCCAGCGCGACGGCGTCTTCTTTGATGCGGGCGGTGGCCAGCACGCCCATGATGCCCGCCGCCGGACCGGAATGAATGGTCTGCACGGGACACTCCAGCGATTTCTCGATGAGGATCGTTCCGCCGTCCGCTTTCAGAATGTAGACGGGAATGTTCGGTCCGATTTTGGAGATGAACTTGAGGACATCGTGTACAAAGGCATCGTAAATGTCATGGATGGCCGCGTTGAGGTATGTGGTGGCGATGCGGCGCGGGAAATTCAGCTGACCGGAAAGAGTGTGCCCCAGAGAAATTATGCGCGACTCTTTCTGGAGCAGCTCGGCGGCGTCCCGTTCCTGCTGCGGATTGCGGCTGGAAAACTTGCCCACGACGCCGATATGCCGGATGGACTTTTCTGAAATATCGTTGCTGATCTCCTCCATTTCCCGGCTGCTGACGTTCTTCACGGGTATGCCGCGGTGGTTGACGTAGCCCTGGGCAAAATATGTGTCCTTCCCCAGATCCAGCGTGGCGGGGGAAAGCCCCGGGCCGCTGAGCAGCACCATGGCGACGCGATTGGTTTTGTTCTGGACGATCGCGTTTGTGGAAATGGTGGTGCTCAAAACGATACGTTCAATATTATTGATGTTATCGCCGGAAATCAGCTTTTGGGCCGCTTCCAGCAGCGAGGCCATGATATTGGCCTGATTCGTGAGCACCTTGGCTTTCTTTATCAGTTGAAAATTCTCAACCAGAACAGCATCCGTGTGGGTTCCGCCGACGTCAATACCGAGTATCATTACAGCGTCCTTTGATGTTAATTTTTGACACTTATATATGTTTAAATATCTCTTGACAAGGCAAAAAAAAGGCGTATTGTCACCCATCGTAAAACCTAGTGTGTTTACACACTAAAATTTAGAAAGGAGGATGCTCTAATGAAGAAGGTATTGGCCATTTTTGTTAGCGTGCTTTTGTTAGCTTCTTTGTCCGTGGCGGCGATCGGCTGCAAGAAAGCAGAAGAACCGGCAGCACCGGCAACTGAAGCGCCTGCGGCTCCCGCCGCTCCCGAAGCAGCACCGGCAGCACCGGCACCGGCTGATCAGGCGGCACCGGCAGCGCCCGCGGCTCCCGAAGCGGCACCGGCAGCTCCGGCACCTGCACCGGCGAAATAATCATATAATCAATTGCAGGATTATACGACCGGAGAACTTTTGTTCACGCAAAAGTTCCCCGGTTTTTTTTGTCTTCCGTGGTGCATCGCGAAAAAGTATGCTATAAGTGCCGGGAAAGAAAGATTATCCAGAAGGAGGTGTTTTATGGCGGAAAGAGATTGGGATTTGGTCAAGGGGCTGGTGGTCGGCGGCCTGATCGGCGCGGCGATCGGCGTTTTGTTTGCGCCCAAAAGTGGCAGGGAAACCCGTCAGGATCTTGTCGATAAAACCGATGAGCTTCTGGCGAAGGCAAAAGAAGAATATCTGAAGGCGGCGGAAAAAAGCAAGGCGGCCTACGAAGCGGCGGCGGCGCGCCTGAAAGAGGTGGAAGGAACCGCCAAGGAAAAAGTTGACGAAATTTCCGGCACGCTGGAAGAAAACAAAACCCGTTTGAAGAAAGCGTTTGATGCGGGCAGGGAAGCCTACCGGGAAGAAAAAAGCAAGAATCCGCTTTAAGGTCATTGCGGGCGCGGCTTAAATCCCTGAATAAGCCGATGCCGAATATGAGGGGAGATGAAAAATGTATCTGGAAATCGGTTTGATTCTTTTCGGCGGCGCGCTTTTCCTGCTCGTTTTGTTCTGCATTCCGATTCTGCTGAAACTCTGGCGCGCCGCGAGCGACGTCACGGTGACGTTGCAGGCTCTAAATGAGCGCCTGCCGGTCATTTTGAAAAACATGGAAGACATTTCCGCCAACATCAATCAGTCGACGACGGCCATCAATACGCAGGTTCAGAAATACGCGGATACGGCCCAGCGCTTTCAACTGGTGGCGAACGAGGTTGCGATGACGGTCGAACGGATTTCGCCGCTGGCGCTCCAGTCTTCTCTGTTCCGCAGGATCACGGCGCTGATTCCCGTCGTCAAAGGCGTAAAGGCTTTTCTGAAAGTACTCTCGGACAAGGAAACGATTTGACACGATGGCGAAGATGACTTTTTCCAGCAAATGGGGGCGCGTCGCCGTCAGCAAAAAGACTCCATCCGCCGATGCGCAGAAATCCGCGGAAGACGCGGTCCGGGAAATGAAAAATACAGCCAGGCCGGAAAGCGGCGAAGACTACCGGGAAAAGTCTCTGCGGATGCACGGCCTGGTTTGCGCCCGGTGCGGACGGGACTTTTCGGGCGCAAACCGTCAACTGCTGACGGTTCATCATAAAGACGGCAATCACCACAACAATCCTCCCGACGGGAGCAACTGGGAAAACCTCTGCGCTTACTGCCATGAGGATGTCCACAGCCGGGAAGTTCTGGCGGACTACCTGGGAGATTCGGCTTCCAGCCGGGACGTCAACCTCGTTTACGGCGACACCTCAACCGCATCGTCAGACACCGAAAGCCTGCTTGCCAAAAAGCTGCGGCAGGCGCTGCAGAAGAAATAGCTCATAGCTCGCAGCTCGCAGCTCATAGTTCATAGTTCATGGCCATGTCAATGTAGGGCGGACCTTCAGGTCCGCCGATGGCGAGGCTGAAGCCCCGCCATACATTATTAAGGTGCGGGGGATTGCTCGTGTGGCGGATGAAAGCGATGCGGGATTGTTCATGTAGGGCGGACCTTCAGGTCCGCCGATGGCGAGGCTAAAGCCTCGCCCTACGTGATTTGTTGGCAGGGAACGGTCGCGATAACCTGATGACCTGAAGGTCACGCGAAACGGC
>JAAYDW010000009.1 GCA_012729055.1 Deltaproteobacteria bacterium | reverse complement strand
TCTTCAAATCGCATCTTCCGGATCTCCTGTAACATCTCCGTCCGTCTCATCCGTCACCTCCATGAGGTAACTTATCAACCGGACAGTTTATCTGCTACAACACCGGACAAATCATTTGCTCCTTACACCCGTTTTTTCTCCGGTTGACGATTAACCGGGAAAGGGTATAATACCTCATACGTTGAAGTGATACGTCTGGCTGTATCCTCTTTTTCCCTGTTCCTTCCCTTTTGACCGGAATCTGTTTTTTTGTTTTTCTATTCGGCAAGGCCTTCTGATTTCCATGTTTTTCCCGGACTTCGGCAACTGTTTTATCCCGCGCGTCTGGAGCGTTGCCGACCTGCAAAATCCGGCGGCTCTGCGTCACGGATGACGGACCGGGACCGCCTGCAAGGTTGGGTGGCCGGCTTACGGCCGGTGTGTCGCGTTGTCATGCTGGAAAACCTTTAATTCAGAAAGGAGCAAGACGATGAGCATTTACAAGGTGATTGAAATCATCGGGGGCAGCGAAAAGTCCTGGGAGGACGCGGCAAAGAAGGCCGTCGAAAGCGCCTCCAAAAGCCTCAAAGAGATCCGGATCGCGGAGGTCAAGGAACTCGACATGAGGGTCGAAGAAAACAAGGTGGTGGAATATCGCGTCAAGCTGAGAGTATCGTTCAAGTATATCCCGGACTGAGTCTAACCTTTTATCCCGCGCCGAACCGGATACGGCCAGGCGCCGGATGAACCGGACGCCTTCGGGCGGCGGAATTCTTCCCGCCGCCGGAGGCAACGGCGCGGCGCCGACGCTGTCGGGATCGACCGAAAACCGATTCTTGTCCTCGGCCAGAATGTCCCTGATCGAGATGACAAAGAAAAGCGCTCCGCCGGCAATCGACAATTACAGCGCAAAACTTCAGGTTTGCCAAACCCGGCGGAGCTGAAGCCCCGCCCTGCATCGCCCAGGGGTAAACCGTTTTCCTGTAGGGCGAAGCTTCAGCTTCGCCTAAACCGGCGGGGCTGAAGAACCGCCATGCATCACCCAGGGTAAAACCGTTTTTCAACCTCACCGGTAGCCGTTGAAAAAATCCGCGACTTCGGCGGCAAAAGCGGCCGGTTCTTCCCAGGCCGCGAAATGGCCGCCCGCCGGCATCTTCGTCCAGCGGGTGATGTTGAATTCCAGTTCGGCCGCCTCACGCGGCGGCGGCGGAACGATCTCCACCGGATAGGCGGCAAAACCGGTCGGCACGGTGATGTAGCCCCGCGTCGGCTCTTCCTTTGTCGCGCCGTAATACAGCCAGATCGCCGAGCCTACCGCGTCGTTCACCAGGTAAATCATGATATTCGCGAGGAGCTGATCTTTGGTGAACCGGCTTTCGATGCGTCCGCCCGTATCGGCCCATACCGTGAATTTTTCAAGCACCCAGGCGGCAAACGCCAGAGGATTTGTCGAAAGCGCGAGCGCAATGGTCTGCGGTTTTGTCTGCTGTTCATGCAGGTAGCCCCCGCCGCGCGCCATGGCGGCGGCGACCGCTTTACGCCACGCGGCAAGCGAAGCGTTTTCGCTTTCGATATTCAAATAAAAAATGAGGTTGATGTGAATGGCGGCCACGACGTCGGCGTGATCATGCGCCAGAGCCCGCGTCACTCCCGATCCCCAGTCGCCGCCCTGCGCGCCGAAGCGCCGATAGCCCAGAACGTCGACCATCAGTTTGCGCCACAAATCAGCAATGCGCCGTCGTCCGATGGGCGCTGCCGGGCGCGATGAAAAACCGTAGCCGGGCAGAGAGGGAATCACGAGGTCGTATCCGGCTTCGGCAAGCGGCAAGACGGCCTCCAGAAACTCATAAACCGACCCCGGCCATCCGTGCGTCAGGATGATCGGGAAACAGTTCTTTCCCCTGCCGCGGACATGGTAAAAATGAACGTCAATATCCTCAACGCGCGCCTTGAACTGCGGAAAGCGGTTCAGTTCCGCCTCCGACTTGCGCCACGAATACTCCCGGAGCCAGTAGTCGCGAAATTCAGCGAGATACTGCGCGTCGGTGCCGTATTTCCAGTCCCGGTCGTCTCCGGGCGCATAACCTATTTCCGCCGCGGCAAGACTTGTTCTTATCGAATCGATTTTCTTTTGCGGAATCTCAATTCTAAAAGGCAGGGGCATCATCCCGTTTTTTCTCCTTTTCCGAACCGCAGAACAAGAATTGCGATTCTGCAAGCAGATAGCGCTTTAACGGGCATAAGTAAAGAGAGAAACGGCCGCTCCGATGCATGATGCATTTCATCGTTTGGGACGCTTGGCGCAGTTTTGACACAAAGGATGGGGCTGCCGACCGAAAGACGCGCGAAACTCACGATAGGCGGCACTTTTCCAGACGGCCGGCAGGGTTTCATTGTTAATCGCGCCGAAGGTCAGCCTTTGATAGTTGCTCTCTTTTCCACCCGCCACGCAGGACAATCGCTCCGCCGGTATGCCGGCAAAGGCGCAGGGAGAGATGCTGCCATCCGACGACACAAAGACCGCCCGGCATGGATTTTCCGTGCAGACGCGCCCTTCCGGATCCGGTAAAACCAGGTTGCCATAGAGAGCAAGGCCTTGCCGGCGCGCTTCTTCCGACATCTGCTCGAAACGGAATTTCAGTTGCCCGTATGCAGCCTGATCGGCCGGCGCAAGATACTCTTCGGCTAAATCCCGATGCGCGACAAAATCGAGAGTGCTCACGACGATCTGCTGGACGCCGACGCCGGCCAGCGCCGGAATCATTCTGCCGATGTCCGGCAGATGCGAACGCAGAAGCAGATACGCAACGCCGATGACCGGCGTCGGTTGCCGCCGGATCTTCTTTTCCGCGGCAAGTCCCGCAATCGCCTCAAGAACGGCGGAAAAGCGCGTGCCGCGGCGCGCCTCATCATTTTGATCGCCCACACCCGCAAGCGAAAAGGCAACGTGATCGACGCCGCTTTCGACCAGACGGACAGCCGTCCGGCGGTCGAGCAGCATTCCGTTGGTTGTAGTGCCCACCACACAGCCGGCTTTTTTGGCCAGGGCAATCATGTCGAAAAGACACGGGTGAAGAAGGGGCTCGCCCCAGCCCTGGAGGTGCACCATCCGCGTCCGCTTCATCACGGGATAGAGCAGCCGGAACGTTTCCCAGGAAAGATCGCGGTCGATCCAGGAGGAGCGGTAAACCGTCCGCGGACAATAACGGCAGGAGGCGTTGCAGCGCGTCGTGACTTCGAGTTGTACCCAGTCCAGGCGGGGCATTGTCTGAAACGCCCACCACTCTTTCAAACGCCCGATCAACGATGACCCGCGGAATTCTGCCACGACCTCCCCCGCTAAAACGCCGCTCCCGGCATCGGATGCTGAATTGATTGTATCGTCCGTGCCACCCGGATTTTTTCTCATATTTACTTCCGCGCGTCAAATCCTCCCTTGTCCCCGATCCGGCCTTGCGTCTTAAATATTTGTTGACTTTGTCAACTGTTCATGGCATCTCCAGCCTGCGGTTATTTCATCGTCACCGAAGGAGGACATGCCATGGAAGACCTCACCGGGCAGCTTGGCGAACTTCTGGAAGATATCGCCTACAATTTCAGCGCGCACAACCTGAGCGCCAACTGCTGCGAAAACATCTCCCACGGCGAGTTTCGCGCGCTGCGCGCCGTTTCCCGCCGGGATGGATGCGCCATGCAGGACATCGCCAGAAACATTGCCGTAACCAAAAGCGGCGCGACGCGCATTGTCAGCCGCCTGGAGGAAAAAAAGCTGGTCCGGCGCGTACATGATCAAAACGATGCGCGTATTTGTTGTGTCGAACTGACAAAGGAAGGAAAAACGCTTCTTTCAAGAATAACGGAGGAACCGGCAAAGAAAATGACGACGGTCCTTGACGCCATGGCCCCCGACATGCGGCAGATTCTCTTCATCGGCCTGCGGGCCTTTGCTGAAACCGCGCTGAAGCACGCGGCAAGAAACGACGGGCCCTCCAAAGCGATTCCAATGAACAATAAATAACGGATAAGAAGATTAGTTGCCGGATTCAACTATTATAGATTCTTAATGCCGGAGGTCATCTCAATGTTCGGTCTAAACAATTTCATCACGGCCGGAAAATTCTTTCTCATTATCGCGGGCGAGCTTGTCCTGATCTTTATCGCCGTTTCGTTTATCATCGGTCTGCTCATGGAATACCTGCCGCCGTCCCGCGTTCGGGATTATCTGTCCAACAAGCTTACCTGGGTGCAATATTTTCTGGGGGCCGGTCTGGGCGCGCTCACTCCCTTTTGCTCCTGCTCCACCGTTCCCATCACGGCCGGCCTGCTCAAAGGCGGCGTGCCGTTCGGCCCCACGATGGCGTTTCTTTTTTCCTCGCCGGTGCTGAATCCGATCATCATCGCGCTCTTGCTTTCGCTGCTGGGGCTCAAAGTAACGCTTTTTTATATTGTCGTCACTTTTTTGGGCTCTATGGCCATGGCGGCGCTGCTTTCCAGGCTGGGAATGGAAAAGCAGATAAAACCGCTGTTGAATATTGAAGCCTCGTGCTGCGCGACCGCGTCCCCTTCAGAACCTGCGCCTTCAAAAGCCCAGCCGGCGGCGGCTTGTTGTTCTTCAGGCGGCGCGCAATCCCTGACGTTAATCACCCTGCCGACCGTTCAAGCATCATCATGTTGTTCGGTCAATCTTGACCCGGCCGCCGCCCCGGCCGTGCCATTCAAACAAAAGCTCAAAAATGCAATCCGATCCGCAGTGGATACATTCAAGGGCGTCTTCTGGTATCTTCTTTTAGGCGCCGCCATCGGCGCTTTTATTTATGGATTCTTTCCGCAGGACATTGTCGTCAAACTGGCGGGGCCGGGAAACCCGTGGTCCATTCCCATCGCGGCCGTAATCGGCGTTCCGATGTATATCCGGGCGGAAACCATTATTCCCATCGCCGCCGCCCTCGTGGGGAAAGGCATGGGACTCGGCACCGTCCTTGCGCTGGTTATCGGCGGAGCGGGAGCCAGCATTCCCGAATTGATCATTCTCGGCTCCATGTTCAAAAAGAAGCTGATCATCGCCTTCGCTCTAAACATTTTCGTCATCGCTATTGTAGCCGGTTATCTTGTGGACCTTGTGATCTATTGATTCTTGATCTGAACCGTTGCTCTTACGCGGGCATAACCATGTTTCTCTTTAACCCATGATGAACCCGTAAGCCATTCCGGCCATCGTCGAAAGAATCACGACGATGGCGCAGTACACCGCGGTTTTCTTCACGCCCATGACGCTGCCGATGGTAAGCATGCTGGGAAGCGACAAAGCCGGCCCCGCCAGGAGCAGCGCCAGCGCTGGACCCTGCCCCATACCCGAACCGATGAGTCCCTGAAGGATCGGCACTTCGGTGAGCGTTGCAAAATACATGAACGCGCCGACGATCGAGGCGAAGAAATTGGCCCCCAGCGAATTGCCGCCGACCAGCATCTGAATATACGATTCAGGAATCAGCGCCGGATAACCGGGACGGCCGAGCAAAAAACCCGCGACTAAAACGCCGCCGAATAAAAGCGGAAGAATCTGCTTGGCAAAGTCCCATGTCGCCTGCACCCAGCCTTGAAGTTCTTCTTTCACAAACCACTTTTTGAGCATGACGCCCAAAACAATCGCAAGTCCAATCACCAGAAACCATTTGACGCTGAAGATCATTTGCCAGAGGCCGCCGTCGTTTTCCGCAGGTTTGGCAAACGAAGCAAAAACCAAAATCAAGACCATGACCAGCATATAAACAGCATCCTGCCACAGCGCCCGGCCCTTGCCTTCATCCTCCGGCAGAAACATTTCGCCCGTTTCCCGGTTGGCGTCGTCTTTGCGGAAAATAAACGCCATCAGAAGACCCGTCACAATGGCAAATATCACCGCGCCGACGGCGCGTGCGAGCCCCAACTGCCAGCCCAGCACCTTCGCCGTGAGAATGATCGCCAGAACGTTGATCGCGGGACCGGAATACAGGAAAGCCGTCGCGGGACCGATCCCCGCACCGCGTGTGTAGATACCCGCAAAAAGCGGCAGCACCGTGCAGGAGCAGACCGCCAGTACGGAGCCGGAAACAGAGGCTACGGAATAAGACAGGATCTTATTGGCCGTCGCGCCGAAATATTTGAGCACCGCCGCCTGCGAAACGAACACGCTGATCGCTCCGGCAATGAAAAAGGCGGGAATCAGACAGGTGAGCACATGCTGGCGGGCATAGTCCTGAAGCATCATAAAGGCTTCGAGACCCGCCTGACGGATCAGCACCGATTCCCAGGGGATGTAATACGCGGCGAGAAAGATGCCGATAATCCACAATAATTTTTGCCATTCTTTCATAAATACTTTTGCCTCCAAGAATGATTGCGCTAAGTCTCTCCACGAGAGACGTTTCAGACGGATCAGGTCCCGCCGAAAAGAGGAATACCGCCACGAAGGGAAACATCACCCGCAAACCCAACCGTTACCTTATCGCCTTCGACAATGACCGGCACTTGCCGTTTCCCTTGCGAAAGAAAAAGCATTTCATCTAAATATTCCTTTTTTTCATCCACATCGACAAAGACGGCCTTGTTGCCATAGGCTTCGCGCGCCTGCGCGCAAAAAGGACAGGTTCGGGTACCGTAAATGGTAATCTTCTTTTCCATGATCTTTCCCTCCTGATCTTTTAATCCCCATGGTCCTCTGCATGAATTTGGACCGCTTCTTCCAGCCACTGCCGGATTTTTTTCTTGTCCGGCGTTGTTCCCACCGAAACAACTTTTTGATTAATCACCAGCGCGGGCACGCCCATCACTCCATACCTGCTTATTTCCCGCGCGTCAGTGACATGGACCATTTCGCCCGGCGCGTTCATTTCGGCCAGGACATTCCGCACATCCGTTTCCAGACGATTGCAATTGGCGCACCCCGGCCCGAGGATGAGCACCTGCAATCCGGCGGGCGCTTCTTCCTCTACCGGTTGCCCCAGATACTTTTTAAACTCCCGCACAAACGCCTGAGCGTAAGCATTTCCGGCGCCGTCGGGGATGTAATTTCCCCCGGACAGTCTTCGAATCATTTCCGCGCCGATGGCCTCATCGGTTTGCCGAAAGTAGTCGGACGACATCTCTTCCATCGTTTTCTGCAATCCGACAATCCCGACCAGATTTCCTTTAACGCGAATCTGCGTTATACGATTATCGTCCACAGGCAGCTCTCTTCCTTTATATAAAATGAATCCGTTTCCCCTATTTTTTCGCACCCGCCAGATGCGCCTTGAACTGGTTGAGCCCGTACCATATTTCAATATCGCCGATGTATTTTTTAACCTCCAGGGGAGAATACTTGATCACGCAGGTGGGCGTCTGATCCACTTTATGTTCTTTGATCACGGCGCTCAAAAGCGGGAATATTGACTTTTCATTCAACGGTTTCCAATTGATTTTCTTTTCCCTGAGAAAAGCGGCCAGCACATTATCATCTTTAATGTTTTTTTCCTGCGCCGCCTCAAAAAGGACGTTGCGGACATGAAGAATGTTGCCGATGCCGGAATCGTTGTTGGCGGAATACAGGTAATACTTTGCATACATCGGTGTGGCGCGGGTGAAAGGCACATCGATAAAGGTCAATTTCACTTTTCCCGTCGCCACGAATTCTTTCAGCAGCGGCTCAGCTTTTATATCGATGCGCCTGCAGGGCGGACAAAAGTAGTCCGTAAAAATGATCACTTCATAAGGCCCCTTGCCGAAAGACGGAATTACCCGGACGGCATCCTGCCCGGAGGCCGGCATCACGGAACCGGAAAATGTGAGCAAAATGGTCAGATACCCCAGCACACTCATGAACAACCAAGGAAATCGTTTAATCTTTGCCATTGGAACATCACCCTCCTGAATGATTAAAAATACTTTTTCTGAAATTTAAGCGCCACCGTAACCAGGCCGATCATCACCGGCACTTCCACGAGCGGGCCGATAACCGCGGCAAACGCCGCGCCGGAGCTTATGCCGAAGACGGCAATCGCCACGGCGATGGCCAGTTCAAAGTTATTGCTGGCCGCTGTAAAAGCCAGAGTGGTGGTTTTGGAATAATCCGCCCCCAGTTTCTTCCCCATATAAAAGGACACCAGGAACATTACCACAAAATAGATTAAAAGCGGTATGGCAATGCGCACCACGTCGAGCGGAAGTTGAATGATCAGACTGCCTTTCAGACTGAACATGACGACAATCGTAAACAATAAGGCAATCAGGGTAAGCGGGCTGATGAACGGCACAAACCGCGCGTGGTACTTTTCTTTTCCCATCACCTTAATGCCGACAAGCCGCGTGAGGGCGCCGGCAATACAGGGAATCCCCAGATAAATAAAGACGCTCTCGGCGATTTGCCGGATACCGACATCCACAACGCTGCCGGAAAACCCGAAATAAGGCGGCAGGACGGTAATGAAAAACCAGGCGAATACGCTGTAAAACAGCACCTGAAAGATGCTGTTGAAAGCGACCAGTCCCGCCGCGTATTCCGTGTTGCCTTTGGCCAGTTCGTTCCAGACAATGACCATTGCAATGCAGCGTGCGAGCCCGATCATGATGAGGCCCACCATATAGTCGGGTTTATCCGGCAGAAACACAATGGCCAGCACAAACATCAAAACCGGTCCGATCACCCAGTTTTGAACAAGCGACAGTCCCAGGACTTTCCCGTTGCGGAACACCTGCGGCATTTCTTCATATTTCACCTTCGCAAAGGGAGGATACATCATCAGAATGAGGCCCGCCGCAATAGGAATATTGGTAGTGCCGACCTGGAACGAATTGATAAAAGCCTCTGCGCCCGGCAGAAAATACCCCAAGCCCACCCCCAGAAGCATTGCCGCAAAAATCCATACCGTCAAATAACGGTCCAGAAACGACAATTTTTGTCCGATGTGTTCCGTCATAAAATTCTCTTCCGCAGGAAACGGTCCCGCCGCCCGCGCGGACGGCATCAACCGGTCCCTAGGCTGTGTTTAAAAAATACTGCGCCAATTGATCTATCATCTCGTCTCGCACCCGGCGGAACTCCCGCCGGACGTCCTCTGCGCTTCCGGTCGCTTTCGCCGGATCGTCGAATCCGATATGCATCTTCTTCGTTGTGCCGATATAGAGCGGACAGGTTTCATTGGCGTCGCCGCAGAGCGTGATGACATGATCGAAATTCTGCCCGTCGAACTCCGAAAGGTTCTTTGAGCGATGCTTTGCAATATCAACGCCGATTTCCTTCATCACCTCTATGGCCAGGGGATTTACAAACGACGCCTGCGTGCCGGCGGATAAGGCCTCCAGCCGATCTTTCCAGAAATGATTGACGATGCCTTCGGCCATCTGCGACCGGCAGGAATTGGCCGTGCACAAAAACAATACTCGTTTTTTCATCAGCTCTTAAATCCAGTTCAGCGCAATCAAATAAATCCCGCCCAGGATCACCAGCACGCCGCAAATCTTTTTGAGAATCACCGCGCCCCTGGAGTTCTCCGTCCAGCGCAGGTAATGCTGCACGACCTCCGTAAAGGTTCCCGCCAGAATCAGCACCGCGCAATGACCGACGGCAAACGCCGCCAGAAGCGCCACCGCCAGCGCAAGCTTTGTTCCCGCCATGCTGAACACGACCCCCAGCATCGTCGCCATATAGGCGAAGGTGCAGGGCCCCAGCGCCACGCCGAAGATCAGCCCCAGAATAAAGGCCGCAAGCAATCCCTTCCTTTTGTAATTCGGATTCGCCCCGCCTTCCATAAAGGGCAAAGGCAAGATCCCCAGCAGATTCAACCCGACGGCGAAGAAAACAATCGCTACAAAATAATTCCCGTAACCGCCGATGTCCCCCATCATTCGTCCCGCCAGCGCCGTGATGAGGCCGATGAGCCCGATGGTGAGAAGAATTCCCAGTCCGAAAAGCAGCGACAGGACAAACGCCCGCCCCGTACTGATATTGCCCTGGCCGTCGATGAAACCGACAATCAGCGGAATGCACGCGATATGGCAGGGCGAAAGGATAACCGACAAAATGCCCCACACGAACGCTGCGCCGATGGCGATTTCCGGAGACTGAGTCAGGGCCGCCGTCAGAGCCGTAAAAAGGTCGACGAGCATTTATTTGACCCCGCCCATCTTCAGGGCTTTCACGACACCCTCTTTGGGGAAATAGCCCTCATGCCGGTAATATTCTTTGCCGTCGAGGTCGAGAAAGACCTGCGTGGGAATGACGCGGATATTGTATTTCATCGCGTCCTCCTTGCCCTGGGGCGTCCAGACATCGTGAAAGACAACCTTTACCTGGCCTTTGTATTCCTCCTCCACCGCCTTCATGATCGGCTGCATGGCGCGGCAGGGAATGCAGTTCACGGAACCGATTTCCACAAACGTCACGCGCGGCTTGAAAACGGACGGCTTTGACGCCGTCGTTTCCTTTTGGGCCGCCGTTGCGGCGGGCTTTTTATCCTGGGCAAAAACCGTCCCGTCGCCCAGCGCAAGAAAGATGAGTGTCAAGACCGCAACTACAGCCAGTCCCCTCGTTAATTTTGAACGTATCAGCATGGATATCCTCCGAAGTTATTTTTAATCGCATGTCAACATACAGCAGACTGCATTTCAGGGGCACAGACGCTTTATCGGCGGCGCGGTCCCTCACAGGGGCCGGATCGGTCAACCGCCTAGCCTTTGATCCATCCTTTGATCTGCTCCGCCGTCGGCACCTTGCCGGCGATTTTAACCTGACCGTCCACCACCAGCCCCGGCGTGGTCATCACGCCGTAGGTCATGATCTTTTTTATATCCTTCACTTTCGACACCTCGGCCGAAACGCCGGTTTCTTTGACGGCGTCGTTCACCATTTCTTCCAGTTTGATGCACTTGGCGCAACCCGTTCCCAAAATCTCGATTTTCATTGTTCCCTCCTATTTCTTGCAGCACTTCATGATTTTTTGATGGTCTTTTGCGCTGACGGCCAGGACCTCCTCCACGCACTCCATGAAATCCAGAATGCAGGGGCAGCGCAAACGGTAATAGATGCAGTTGGCCCTGCGCTCGTCCGCTACCAGACCGGCGTTTTTAAGGACCGTCAAATGCTTGGACACCGTGGACGTGTCCGCCCCGACCATTTCCGTAAGTTCGTTGACGCACCATTCCTGCTTCTGCAGTTCCTCAATGATCAAAAGCCGGCTGGGATGCGCCATCGCCTTAAGAATTTTCGCGCGCGCCTCATACCGGGGCTTAAGCGATGCTTTCATGTTCGGTCTCTCCTTTCGTGTTTGGCCATATAGCCAAATAGCCATTTGGCTGTCAAGCGAATTTTTTTAAGAGGCGGCGGCTCCGGACACCGGGAATAATTGCAAAAAAATGCTTGACCCGTCTATAACTTCATCGTTTAGGGCGCTGTCACCATCGGCCATGGAAACCTTGTGATGAAAGGATGATGTATGAGCAAAGTCAGCGTCGAACAGTGGATCGAACTGTTCCGGGAGATCGGGCTTCAGGAAGCGGACATGACCAAGTGGCACCGCCTGTTTGAGGCCAAAAACCCGGCGGGCCACCAAAGCTTTCTCGAATGGCTCGGTCTGGATGAAAGGCGGATTCAAGAGATCCGGAAGATGTAATTTTCTCTTTTCGCGCGGGCGGGCCCGCCCGTCCGCACGAAAGCGCCCGGAGAGACGACCATGCCCTACACCATTTCGCAGATTGCCGAACAATTCGGCCTTGCCCGAAGCACGCTTTTGTACTACGACCGGATCGGCCTTTTGACGCCTCGCGGAAGAAGCGGCGCAGATTACCGGCTCTACTCGGAGGACGACCGCCGGCGGATGGAGGAAATCTCCCGGCTGCGCGGGGCGGGCCTCCCCCTGCGGGCCGTCGCAAAACTGCTTGACGGCGGTTCGTCGCGCCGCACGGAAATTCTGCACCGGCGTCTCCAGGACATCAACGATGAAATTCAGCGCCTGCGCCGCCAGCAGAGCTTCATTGTCAGCCTGCTCAACGACAGCGCAATCGTCCGCTCGACGCGTCTTCTGACAAAAGAAAAGTGGGGGGAGTATCTCCGGAAAGCCGGATTGGATGAAGATGGAATGGACCGCTGGCACGCGGAATTTGAAATGTCGTCTCCCGAAGCGCACCAGGATTTTCTGGAATCCCTGGGGCTTGCCTCCGAAGAAATCCGCCTGATCCGGGAGGGATCGCGTGCACACGGCGCAAAGCGGCCGACGAAGAAAAAAGGAAAGCCCGTCCCCTAGATCATTTCATTCCCAGAACAATCTGCTTTGTCACCAGCGACGGCTTGCCAAGGGCGATCTTCCAGTATTCCAGCATCAGCTCTTCCACCATTTGCTCCTTCGGAACGCCGGCAGAAGAGTTGGGCTTTTTGGTTTTGTCGGCGTTCACCTTGCCGCTTTGCACGGCCAGGGACAGGCGGGCCTCCTCCAGCGCCTCGTATCTCTCCCGCAGCTCGGTCGGAGGCAGCGAAGAAAGCCTCTGGTAAGCCGCGGCAATGCGGGCCGGCGAAGGAAGATGGGGGGATTCCAGAATGGTCTTGGAGTTCACCGCATTCCGCTTGAAACCCCGGATAATGTGTTCCGGCTTCACAAAATTGACGCCGTTCCATCCGGCGCGAATCCACTGAAAAGTGCCGGAACGGACCGTGGCGCCGTTTTCGACAAACACGCCGACGGAAAAATAATCGTAGATGTAGGATTTTACCCAGCCCAGTCCGGTTCTCGCCGACCCCGGCTCGCCCGAGTAGTAGTAGTTCCAGTCCTCATCGCTGCCCAGGATGAAGCCTTTCTTTCCGACTTCGGAAACGTCAACCTGGTTGGAAATGGTAAAGAGCACCTGCTTCCCCTTGTAATGAAACAGGACCAGCGTCCGCCGGAGGTCGTATTCATAGTAAATGCCCGTGTTGAGATCCGGCGTGATGCCGTCGCGCTGCATGCCGCGTACAATCGTCGGCTTGCCGTTTGGCGCAACCGCAGGCCAGCTGGCGGGAAGTTTCTGCAGCTTCCCCTGCTCATGGGACCACAGGGAATAGCGCAGCGATGACGGGCTGGTCAGGATGGACGGGATCTGGCTGGTATAGGAATACTGCAGAAAACCGGCAAAGCCGATTTTCGTATCGTGTTCGTAATAAGCGCCCGGCGCCTTGTTGACGGTCGGCAGGGCGGTTTCCCGGCTCGGTTTGGCCGCAAGCACGTAATCGACCAGCGCCGCGGCGGCCTGGGCATCAAACGGAATTTTGGGATCAGCGCCGAAGCGGATCAGCTTCATCGCCGTGGCGGAAGCGGACTGGGTGCTTTCCGAAGGCGGCGCAGCCTGCGCGGGCTGGAAGCAGCAGAACGCCGCCAGAAATAAAATCAGGGATATCGCAAACCGCCGGAAGAAGGCGGCAGGCATTGCAGTGTGTATATTCATAGGTCATGGTTCCATTTCTCTCATTTAATTATCGCTTAGAGCCTACAAATTTTTTCCACCTCTGTAAAGAGAATATATGCGCATCGCCCACAAGACCGATATCGTTCAGTTTCCGTCCCCTCAGCCCCGAACGCATTTAACATGGGGGACATTCCTCTTGTCCTCCGCCGGCGGAGGTGTCACGAAGTGACGGAGGTGGTTCAAACGAACATGAAAATGCGGCGGGTCTTAAGACCCGCCTTACATCAACAAGACGACGAAAGGTTTTTCATGTAGGGTGGACCTTCAGGTCCACCAGATCCCTGCCAACCCACCAAATGCAAAAAGGCGGCACCGCCGCCTTTCGCCATTTTTCCCCGTCTGTCCTTATTTGCCCCAGAAACTAAACGGATGGGCGCACAAATTCGAATTGAAATACCGCGGATCGCCCGTCACTTCCGCCCCCAGCCACTCCGGACGCTCGAACGGCTGGTCTTCTGTTTCCAACTCCACTTCCGCGACAATCAAGCCTTCATTGGCGCCCAGGAACTCGTCCACCTCCCAGACCAGGCCCTTCCAATCCAGCGTGCGGCGTATCTTCTCCAGAATCGCCCCATCGCAGATTTTCAGCAGTTCCTCGGCGTCGGTAACCGGAATGGCATATTCGTATTCCCGGCGCGAAGAGCCTGTGCTCACGCCCTTGACCGTGAGAAAAGCCTTGTCCCCGGCAATGCGAACCCGCACCGTTCTTTCTTTGTCGCGGTTGAGATACCCCTGACGGATGCGGACGCCCGCGCCTTTGCGCCAGCCGTCGCCCCGGACCAGAAATTTTCTTTCAATTTCGACGGCCACGCCGCTCCCTCCTCCGTACCCCACTGCACGGGCCTTCAGCCCCGCTCTGCGGTGCGGGTACAGGCCATGCGCTGCACTGCGATCTCACTGCGTGATCATTATTCCGGTAAACGGATCCATCCAAACCACACGGACATGATTCGCCGCGCCTCCGAAATCGCCGATCGACGCCGTTTCGTGAACGGGAATCTCGCCCTCCAGCGTATCCTTTTCCTTGCGGTGTCCGTGCCCCACGAAAATTCCCTTGATGCGGTCTTTGTAGGCGCGGGCCACTTCATAGAAACGATCTTCGGCGCGCACCTGCATGGCCAAACCGGCGGCCGACCAGTTTTTGACGTTGTTGTTGTCGGTAATCACCGGATGATGGATAATCAGCAGACAATATTCCGGCCGGCGAAGCTCGTTTTCCAGCCAATTGATCTGCGCGTCATCGAACGACCCCTTGCATCCTGTTTCTCTTGTCGCCGGATTGGCGGACGGACAGGGCGTGACGTATTCGGGACCGCGCATCGCATTGAGAACAATAATCCGAACGCCGCGGTGCACAAACGAATAGTAAGGATCGACATCGAGCACCTTCTTCCAGATCGCCTCCATAGCGCCGGGATCATTCGACGTAATTCCCTCCCGCGCCGCCGCGTCGAACCCTTCCTGGTAGTCGTGATTGCCGAGGGCGACATAATAGGGTTTGCCCAGCGTCTCTATCATCGCCTTGAACCGTTCGGCGGGATTGTCGCCCCCGACGCCGTAATCGTCCGGATTGCGCGAAAACAGGCATCCCACAGTATCGCCGCTGACGACGACAAATTCCGCGTCCGGATGTTTTGTCCGGATCAGCTCCAGCGCGCCGGTAAATTTATTCAGATTGCCGGCGTTATCGTAAACCCCGTCATCCGGATTGCCGGGAATGCGGACATGCATATCCGAGATGACGATGAACTTGAAGGAATCGGGAGACGGCTCAGGAGGCGGAACCACGCCGCCGCCGCCACTGCCGCCGCCGCCGCAGCCGAAAACCAACAGCAGGATGGTAAAAAACAGAATCGGTAAAAAAGCTCTCTTTCGCTTTGCGGCCGACAAGCCGCCGCGCATCAGCATTCCCATTCATCGTCTCCTTTCGCAGACGCCCGTCACACCCTCGCCTGCGGCCGAAATTTCCGTAACATTTTCTCGCCGATTGCGGCGCAACCCCAAACAAATTCCCCTTCGTCACGTCGCCCACAATAAAGCTTTTACCGGCCTTTTTCAAGGCACATCTCGCCCTATCGCCGCGAAATACCGGCCGGCATCAAACACATGTCGTGATGATAGCCTTGAGTGCAGCAATGCAGCAAGACATTGTTGTTCCTGACGTTGTTGTGCCAGACGCTGTTTTTCCTGTAGCCTGGACCTTCAGGTCCGGTAATTGGTGGGGCCGAAGCCCCGCCCTACGATGCGGTTTCCCACTAAATGTTTGTCGCTCTTTGGAGGGGGTTCGGGGGAGGCGGTACAAACTGGTAAGATAGTTTTCAAAATAGACCGGATCCAAAGTTTAGACTACGGGGTTGCGGTGATGATAGCCTTGAATGCAGCAATACAACAAGACATTGTTGTTCCCGACGTTGTTGTGCCAGACGCTGTCGTTCCTGTAGCCTGGACCTTCAGGTCCGGTTATCGGCAGGGCCGAAGCCCCGCCCTGCGATACGTGTTTCCATTGAATGTTTGTCCCCCTCTGGAGGGGGCGCGGGTTGACGAACTTTCCAATCACCACAAAACATTCAGCACAAATCCCCCTCACAGCACTGCACTGAAAATGCAGGTCGACAACACCACGAGCAGATAACAAACGGTGCTGCCGGAGATCGACCAATGGCCCGCGCGGGGCGCGACTAAGATAGTTCTTTTGTTTTCGCCTGAGGCACTTGGATCGGTTCATCCCCACGTGTGTGGGGAACATTTAACCTGGCCGAGATTCAGATCGTTGGCCAGCGGTTCATCCCCACGTGTGTGGGGAACATGCCTACAGCAGCGTAAAGGCGCGGGAAGCCATCGGTTCATCCCCACGTGTGTGGGGAACATCGGAGCAACACTTCATTGCGGGCGATGGATTCCGGTTCATCCCCACGTGTGTGGGGAACATGCGACCAGGGGGATCTGGCGATCATACTGCAGCGGTTCATCCCCACGTGTGTGGGGAACATTACAAGCCCCAGTTGCAAGTGAAGTTTTAGACCGGTTCATCCCCACGTGTGTGGGGAACATACTCGCCTGGTACAAATGCCCGCAATGCGCAACGGTTCATCCCCACGTGTGTGGGGAACATTTTTATTTTGCAGGGATTTTCCTGCGTCATGGCGGTTCATCCCCACGTGTGTGGGGAACATCAGAAGCGCCCGGAAATGAGGGCGGCGGCGTTCGGTTCATCCCCACGTGTGTGGGGAACATGTCTTTAGATGCGAATGCGATAGTGAAAAAGACGGTTCATCCCCACGTGTGTGGGGAACATGACAGGCTGATTTTTGGCGGCTCAAAAACGGCCGGTTCATCCCCACGTGTGTGGGGAACATGGTGAACAGATTGTCGTCATCGTATTGCAGCTCGGTTCATCCCCACGTGTGTGGGGAACATCCGGCGCCACCTCGACTCTCGACAGGCCTGTCCGGTTCATCCCCACGTGTGTGGGGAACATGCGTCGGCCGTGAACACCCGGCTATATGTTTTCGGTTCATCCCCACGTGTGTGGGGAACATATTGAGGAAGAAAAATGATCAGTTGGCTCAAGCGGTTCATCCCCACGTGTGTGGGGAACATGTCCATTGACCTCCGCCGAGGAAACCGCGGCGCGGTTCATCCCCACGTGTGTGGGGAACATTCGGCGGGTACGTTGGGCAGGACACCAGCCACCGGTTCATCCCCACGTGTGTGGGGAACATTGTCCACTCCCCACGTTCGCCGGCGCGTCACGCGGTTCATCCCCACGTGTGTGGGGAACATGTCGCCAGCCAGCGGATGACGTCAGATTGCAGCGGTTCATCCCCACGTGTGTGGGGAACATTCATATATCCCACACCATAAGAACCGGTCTGTCGGTTCATCCCCACGTGTGTGGGGAACATGGAAATTGATTTGTGGTGGGCAGATAGGGTGCCGGTTCATCCCCACGTGTGTGGGGAACATTGCACGATCACGGCCGCCGGAACGACGGCATCCGGTTCATCCCCACGTGTGTGGGGAACATAATCTTGTCGCCGTCGTCCACCGGGAAGCCGACGGTTCATCCCCACGTGTGTGGGGAACATTCATAGAAGCAACCGCAGGCAGGATAACCGTTCGGTTCATCCCCACGTGTGTGGGGAACAT
>JAAYDW010000052.1 GCA_012729055.1 Deltaproteobacteria bacterium | reverse complement strand
GAGCGCCAGGCCGTTTTCCGGCTGGCCGGCGTCGTAATAGCCGCCCTTGCGCCAGGCCGGATCGGCCATGATGGCCTGCCGGATGACCTCGTTGAAGGCGATCTGCTGCGGCGAATGCTTGAGCGCCGTGGCGATCGGTATCGCGGAAAGAACGCGGTCCGGATAAGCCGAGGCCCACTGCAGGGTCTGCATGCCGCCCATTGAGCCGCCGATAACGCAAAACAGCTTGTCGATGCCGAGATGGTCGATCAGATGGCGCTGGGCTTCCACCATGTCCGCAATGGTGATCATGGGAAAATCCAGCGCATAGGGTCTGCCCGTTTCCGGATTCGGCGACGAAGGGCCGGTGCTGCCCTTGCAGCCGCCGATGACGTTGGAACAGATGACGAAATACCGGTTGGTGTCAAGCGCGCGGCCCGGTCCGATGAGCCCGTCCCACCAGCCGGGCGTCCGGTCGTCGGGGGACAAGCCTGCGGCGTGCGCGTCGCCGGAGAGCGCGTGGCAGACCAAAATGGCGTTTGTTTTTTCCGCATTCGGCCGGCCGTACGTTTCATAAGCGAGCGTCACGGGTCCGATGCTGCGTCCGGACTGAAGCTTGAGCGGATGCGGCGGTTCGGCAAACGTAAAATAACGGGTTTCGACGATTTCCAGAGACTCTTTTTTCAACATACTCTTTTTCCGGCAGCGCCGGTTCTCCTGCCGGGGGTATTCCGGAGAGAATCGTTTGCCGCCATTTGTTCAGACAATTTCCAGCATTCTTTCAACGGAGACGCGCGCTATGTCGGCCGTTTCCCGCGTCACGACGCTTCCCAACGTTTGATGCGTCGGAACTTTTTTCTTCACGCCTTCTTTCCGGGTTTTGATCGGTCGCCCCGTCGGGCGGGTAAAACAGCTTTGCTCTCTCTGCCGGAGACGAGATCGGCCAGCGTAATCCGGCTCATGGCTTCCCGGAAGGCGCGGCTCAGGCTTGACCACGTGTCCCGCGATGGACAGACGGAAGACCTGTTGCAGCTCTGCGGATTCATTACGCAGTGCACCAGGCAGATTTCCCCCTCGACGGCCTCGACGATGTCGCAAAGGGATATTGTTTCCGGCGTTCGGGCGAGGGTATAGCCGCCGCGCGCTCCGCGGATGGAGTGAACGAGACCGGCTTTCCGCAGCGGAATGACGATCAGACTGAGATATTTTTCAGAAATATCCTCGCCGGCGGCGATATCCTTGAGAAAAACGGATTTGTCGCTTTGCGCGGCGGCGAGGGCGATCATCAGTCGAACGCCATATCGTGACCGGGTGGAAAGCTTCATGAAAATAATCCTTCAAACGCGATATTTCTACCGGATGAAAAAAACCGCTCCTCTTTCGAGCGGGGTCATACACTATTTTATTGGTAGTAATTAGGACAGAAAGGAGGATTTGTCAAGAAGTGCTTTTCGTTTCAATCGCGCCCTGAAAAACGGGCGGAGCGATTTTCAGGGGCCGGAATCGGCCGGATCGAACTCCGGGGCGGCCGGTTCGGGCGGGGCGGGATTTGCCGCCGGGGAAGAGAGGTTTCCTGTTTTGAAATCGTTTGAGAAAATGTACAGTTTATCTCCGGGAAAAATTTTACTTCCCCGGCTAAGGCGGTTCCAGATCAAAAGCGCCCGGTAGGGGACGTTGAAGCGGGCAGCGATGCCGGTCAGCGTGTCTCCTCTTTTCACCGTGTAAACAAAATCATTTCTGGTCTTCAACCATTCCGCGAACAATTTTTCATAGCGCCAGGCAAAGCCGGCAGACGAGCCGGGCGGAACGGCCAGGCGGCAGGCGCCTGACGGCAGATGGTAATATTTGATCTGTGGATTAAGATCCTTGATGGTCTTGAAGGTGGTATTGGCGGCCTGGGCGAGAATGTGCAGCGGGACCGGCTGGACGGCTTTGATTTCGACAATCTCGAAACGCCTCGCGGAATAAAGATCGTCCGGCGCAAGGGCGTACCCGAAACGGGCCGGGTTGGAAATAATGATCTTGGCGGCCAGAATCCGGAAAACATAGCGCTGCGTTTCCTGATTCAGGTAGAGCCGGTAGTAGTTGTTTTCCTGCTGGACGAGCATCTCGGATTTCAGTCCGTCCTCGCCCATGTTGTAGGCGGCCGCGGCCAGCGTCCAGGAGCCGAAAAGCGCATAGAGCTCCTTGAGGTAGCCCACCGCCGCCTGTGTCGCCCGGTAAAAATTTCTCCGCTCATCGATGTCGTTGGAAACTTCCAGTCCGTATTTGGTTCCCGTGCTTTCGATGAACTGCCAGTAACCGGCGGCGCCCTTGTTGGAAAAGGCCAGCGGCCGCAGCGAGCTTTCCGCAATCGTAATGTATTTGAGATCGTCCGGCATGCTCTCCTCGCGGAGGACTTTTTCAATGTGCGGGAAATAGCGGTTGGAGCGCTTGAGCCATAAAATAACGGAGTCGCTGTCGTCCAGGGAAACGAGCAGTTCCCGCTCCAGCCGTTCCCGGATCTCCGGATCGGACAGCGGGACAGGTTCACCGCAGAAAGCAAGCGGCGGTTTGATTCTGATAGCTTCTACAATGGCCTGACCGGCGGACAACGTCGGTTTGTTCTGGGCCTGAACGGTTGATCCTGCAAAAGCCAGGATAATCATGAACGCGCTGCAAATCAATTTAACAAAGGTTTTCAAGGCCGTAAGCTCCCGAATCGTTGAAGTTCGGCCGTCCATGACCTGTTCACTGTTTAGGGGCAGGGGAGAGGTTATCCCGGGCCTCCCGAAACGTTCCAGCCGCGTCGTCGCGTATATCCTTCGATTGCTGCACGGCGGAGTCCCTGGCTGCCCGCAATCCCCGGGGAATGTCCGCGGAAGATATTTGCAAAGAGAATTTTTTCCCGGGCAGATTATAGGCCCAAAGGAAAGGAATTGTCAACCAAAGGGCTTGGGACCCTTTGCAATAAAGGCAAAACGGTGTCCGGACGCGTTGGAAAAGGATGGAAAGCGGCGAGCGCCGACTTTCGTCCTTTTTGTCGTTTGGAGAAGAGTGTGATATGAAGCAGGCTCACAAAGGCGCCCGGAGGCCGCAGCGGAGAGATCGCGTCGACTTGCCCTTGCCGATCATAAGGAGAAAGACATGCAATCCAGTCTGTACATCAGCAGCCCCATCAACGCCATTCTGGAGGGATTTTACCGCGACGACATCACGGTGGACGCGTTGCGGAAAAAAGGCGATTTCGGCATCGGCACCTTCAATCAGCTCGACGGCGAAATGATTGCTCTGCACGGCTCCTTTTTTCAGCTGGATCTCCACGGCGACGCCTGTCCCGTCGAGGGAGACAAAAAGACTCCCTTTGCCACCATGTGCCATTTCAAGCCGATTCTGGAGGAGGAGATAACCCAGCACCTCACGCATGCGGCCTTCGAGAGGCATCTCAAACTCATACTGCCTTCCGACAACATGTTTTATGCCATCTACATGACGGGGCGGTTTAAATCGGTCCGCACGCGGTCCGTTCCGCGCACCGAAAACTACAAGCCCCTGTCCGAGGCAACCGACCGGCAGAAAATCCGCCGCTTTCAGAATGTCGAGGGCCATCTGGTCGGATTTTACACGCCGCCTTTCGTGCCGTCGATCAATGTGCCCGGCTATCACTTGCACTTCATCGACAAGGAGTATCGCGCGGGCGGTCATCTGCTCACCTGCGAGCCGGAAAAACTGGACATCCGCCTGCAGATTTTTTTCAGCATGGAGCTCACGCTCCCCAAGACGCTCGATTATCTCACCGCGTCGTTTGTCCGCAACGCCGAAAAGGATCTCGAAAAAGCCGAACGCTGAGAAGAAAGGTCCGAGGCCATGAGCTTTTCCGCCGCCGCGCTGCTTATTTTTATTCTGGTTTCGCTGGCGCATCTGGCCGCCGAGGCGCTGCGCTTGCGGATCGGCCGTTACGCGACCAAGCCGCTTCTCATGCCCTCCCTTATTTTGTATTGCCTCGCGTCAGCCGCTTGGGAAAATCCTCTTCTCATTCTTGCGCTTGGCTTTGCCTGGCTGGGCGATGTCCTGCTTTTGCTTCCCGCCCGCCATCCCCGCCGCTTCCTGATCGCCGGGATCGGCGCGTTTCTGCTCGGACATATCTTTTACATCGCCGTGTTTGCCTCCTATCTTTCCGCTGCGCGAAGCGTGCCCATCTGGGGATGGATTCTCGCGGCGATGTTTGTTGCCGCGGGCGTCGCCGCTTGGCGGTATCTTGCGCCGCACGCAGGCGGAATGCGCCGCGGCGTGGCCCTGTACATCATTGTCATAACCCTGATGGGCGCAAGCACGGTCCTCCCCCTGGGCTGCGCTAATCCGGCCGGCGTTCTTGCGGCCGCGGCGGGTGCCTTCGCCTTCATGTTTTCCGACGCGATCAACGCCTGCCACAGATTCGTGCGCCCGGTCCCTCTGGAGTGGCTCTTCACCATGGGGTTTTACCTGGCCGGCCAGTTTCTCCTGGCGCGGGGAATTCTTCTGTTATGAAAAACGCGGGGATAAAATCCAAAAGCCGCAGCAATATGTTTTTAATGGCGTTTTTCTGTTGACAGACCCGCCTGTTATTCTTATACTTCCGTCCGCCATTAGTAAAATCTGGACCAATACTTGTTGATGAATCCGCCTGTGACTCCGGTTTAAGGATATGAACATGGACAATCTCTTTTTTGAAAAACCGATTCTCAATTCGCCTTATGAATACCCCGCCCGCCATTGGGAACTCGACGCTCAGGGCCAGCCGACGCAGAAGATCATCGAAAAGCGGCGACGGGCTGAATACATTACCCCGATTCCCAAACCCAAAAAGCGAAAAGACACGTCATCCCAGCAGGATTTAATCTTTGATGAGGGCAAGGGCCTGTCCACACAGGATCAGCAGTATGATCCGACGCCGCTTATTAACAATCTGCGGACGCATGTGGACAAATGGCGCTCTCTTCCCAATCCCAGAGACTGGAAAGTGACGCCGGAAACCACCCGGCTGCTTCAGCACTGGCGGAAACACAAATTCAGTTCCTACCGGCCGTTCTTTTGCCAGATTGAAGCCGTTGAAACGGTCATCTGGCTTGCCGAGGTGGCCCCCAATGAAAAAGCGGGAAAAGATTTTCTGGCTCATCTGGAAAACGCCAACCATTACGCCAATCCCGATCTGGCGCGTTTGGCCCTGAAACTTGCAACGGGGGCAGGGAAGACAACCGTCATGGCCATGCTCATTGCCTGGCAGACCATCAATGCCGTGCGACATCCGGGAAGCAAGAAGTACACACGTGGTTTTCTGGTGGTCACGCCGGGAATTACGATCAAAGACCGTCTGCGTGTGCTCCAGCCCAACGATCCGGACAGCTATTATAAAAACCGCGAGCTGGTGCCCAGCGATATGCTGCGCGAACTGGAACGCGCCAAGATTGTCATCACCAATTATCATGCCTTCAAATTGCGCGACCGGCTGGAATTGTCCAAAGGCGGAAGGTCTTTGCTTCAGGGACGAGGCGGCGAGGAACTTCAAACGCTGGAAACCGAAGGCCAGATGCTTCAACGCGTCATGCCGGGGCTGATGGGGATGAAAAACATTCTGATCATCAATGACGAAGC
This sequence comes from Deltaproteobacteria bacterium, assembly GCA_012729055.1. Classification (GTDB taxonomy): domain Bacteria; phylum Desulfobacterota; class Syntrophia; order Syntrophales; family Smithellaceae; genus UBA8904. Next base: position 5,605 of record JAAYDW010000052.1, on the reverse strand, counting down.
GCACCACTGCTATCGAGAAAAACCCGATCGTAAAGAAGACGAAGACCTCAAGGGAGATGACAAGAAAGAAGCCGAAAGCAATAATGAGGCTGCGCGTCTCTGGATTAACGGCCTTGAAAGCGTGAAACGCAAGATCGGGGCAATCCAGGTTATCGATTTGTCCGCCACACCGTTCTTCCTGCGCGGTTCCGGTTATGCCGAAGGCACGCTTTTCCCCTGGACAATGAGCGACTTTTCTCTGATGGATGCCATCGAGTGTGGCATTGTCAAACTGCCGCGCGTGCCGGTGGCGGACAATATTCCCGGCAACGACATGCCGATGTTTCGCAACCTTTGGGAGCACATCCGCAAAGATATGCCCAAAAAAGGAAGGAGTAAAGCTGCCGGACTGGACCCGCAGAAACTTCCGACGCAACTGAAAACCGCCCTGGAAGCCCTTTATGGACACTACGAAAAAACATACAACCTCTGGCAAAAAAACAAGATGAAACTTCCGCCCTGTTTCATCGTCGTGTGCAACAACACCTCAACATCCAAGCTGATTTATGACTACATTGCGGGCTACGAACAACCGATAAAAGAAGACGGTGTAACGCCACCGCCTTTTTTGGGCGCGCTGCGGCTGTTTTCCAACTACGATGAATATGGAAATCCCCTGGCGCGGCCGCGCACGCTGTTAATCGACAGTGAACAACTGGAATCAGGAGATGCCCTTGACGACAACTTCCGCACCATGGCGAAAGATGAAATCGAACGTTTCCGCCGGGAAATCATTGAACGCACAGGCGACCGCAGCCAGGCCGACAATCTGACGGATCAGGACCTGCTGCGGGAAGTCATGAACACGGTCGGCAAGAAAGATACCCTAGGAGATTCCGTTCGCTGCGTCGTCTCGGTGTCCATGCTCACCGAAGGATGGGACGCCAACACCGTCACGCACGTGCTGGGTGTCCGCGCTTTCGGCACCCAGCTTCTGTGTGAACAGGTCATTGGCCGCGCCCTGCGCAGACAGTCCTACGATCTCGATGATGAAAATCTTTTCAACGTGGAATATGCCGACGTGCTGGGCATCCCCTTTGATTTTACCGCCAAACCGGTTGTCGCCCCGCCGCAGCCGCCGCGTGAAACAATCCGGGTCAAGGCCGTTCGTCCGGAACGCGACCACCTGGAAATCCGCTTTCCCCGCGTGGCAGGCTATCGCGTAGAGCTTCCGGAAGAAAAACTGATCGCCAAATTTGATAAAGACTCTGAACTGGACTTGACCCCCGATCTTGTCGGCCCGACCAACACCCGGAATCAGGGCATCATTGGTGAAGGCGTAGATTTAAATTTGATTCATACCGGCGATCTGCGCACCTCAACACTGATCTTTCATCTGACAAAACGGCTGATTTACACCAAGTATCGAGATCCCGGCGAGGAGCCCCGGCTGCATTTATTCGGACAGTTGAAACGCATTACCAAAGACTGGCTGGATCATTGTTTGATCTGCAAAGGCGGCACGTACCCCGCCCAGCTTATGTATCAGTCTCTGGCGGATATGGCCTGCGAAAAGATTACCACCGCCATTACCCGCACACTGGAGGGAAGTCATCCCATTGTGGCTGTGCTCGATTCCTACAATCCCACCGGCTCCACCCTGCATGTCAATTTCAATACCTCCAAAACCGACCGCTGGGAAACCGACTCCCGGCGTTGTCACATCAACTGGGTGATACTGGATAGCGACTGGGAGGCGGAATTCTGCCGGGTGGCGGAAGCGCACCCGAAAGTGAGAGCCTACGTTAAAAATCATAATCTGGGTCTGGAAGTTCCTTATCGCTATGCGTCCGAGACACGCGCCTATATTCCCGATTTTATCGTGCAGGTGGACGATGGCCGGGGCGATAAAGACCTGCTCCACCTGATTGTTGAAATCAAAGGCTATCGGCGAGAGGACGCCAAAGAAAAGAAATCAACCATGGATGCCTACTGGATTCCCGGTGTGAACAATAACGGTCAGTATGGCCGTTGGGCCTTTGCAGAATTTACCGAAGTCTATCAGATCGAATCGGATTTTAAAGCCAAGGTAGAAGAAGAGTTCAACAATATGATTGGACAGTTTACGATTGTTTCCAAGGAGTAAACGGTATGGCAGCCGCACGATTAAAAATATTCATCAGCAGTGTTCAAGGCGAATTTAAACAAATCCGACAGGATTTGAAGGCGTTTCTTCTGGGAGACGCTTTTTTACATCGGTTTGTGGTCGACGTTTTCCTTTTCGAGGATTTGCCGGCGAAAGATCGCCGTTCGGACGAAGTCTATCTGGATGAAGTAAAGCGCTGTGATATTTACATCGGCCTTTTCGGATACGAGTACGGCAGTGAAGACGCAAACGGTGTGTCGCCTACTGAACATGAATATAATTACGCAACCAAGCTTCGGAAGACAAGACTCATTTATGTTTGGGGAGTGGAAGAAAAATCGCGTTTACCAAAAATGAAAAATCTGATCAACAGGGCCAGCGCCGAAGTTATCCGTCGCCGCATTGATAATGTCAATGCCTTAACTTCGGCAGTCTATGCAAGTGTCGTTGAGCATCTTGACTGCATCGGCTCTTTGCGTGTGCCGCCTTTTGACACAGCTGCCTGCGATAAGGCTGGTCTTAATGATCTGTCCCGCAAACGCATTGACTGGTTTTTGGAAACAGCCCGCCGGGAACGAGCCTTTCCTCTCAAACCCAACACGACAACGCATGCCTTACTGACGCATCTCAATCTGATAGAAAACGAAAAACCTGCGAATGCCGCGTTACTCCTGTTTGGTTCTAATCCCCAGCGTTGTCATCGCAGCGCCGAAACCAAATGTATCCATAGCCACACCACTCAGTATCAACGCCCGTTCGCATCCCAACAGATCTATACAGGAGATCTTTTCGAGCAAGCCGATCAGGCCCGCGATTTTGTGCTGGCTAAAATCAATCGCGCCGTTGGTGTCCGCGCTGAAAGCAACGTTGCACCTGCAACTTACGAATTGCCGCCGGATGCCATTGGAGAAGCGATTGTGAATGCTATTGCTCACCGTGATTATTACAGTAATGCTTCCGTGGAAGTTCGCCTGTTTTCCGACCGGCTCGAAGTTTGGAATCCTGGAAGATTGCCCAGCAACCTCACCATCGATGATTTGCGCACCGATCACCCCTCCGTGCCCAATAACCCCCTGATTGCCGAATCGCTTTACCTGACAAGATACATTGAAAAGGCAGGCTCAGGGACACAACGGATGATTGACCTTTGCCGGGAGGCAGGTTTACCAGAGCCACAATTTGAGCAGCGCAGTGGTTCATTTGTGATTACCCTCTGGAGGGATTGGCTGACAGTAGAAGCTATCCGTCAATTAGACCTGAATGAAAGACAGCGGCAGGCAATTCTTTTTGTTAAGGCCACTGACCGCCTGACTAATATGGACTATCAGAAAAATTTTAGTGTTTCAAAACCGACGGCATCGAGAGATCTTGAAGACATGGTCAAAAAAGGAATATTGGAGAAGATAGGAATTACGGGCAAGGGAACTTATTACATCTTGAATCGCAAAGGGCTCACAAAGGGCTCAAAGGGCTCATGAGCAGGAAAAGATGCAAAGGGCTCACAAAGGGCTCAAACGACTCATCCCGCGCATGGGAAACCAGACATAAACACGGCAAACCCGACATGATCAAAAGGATAATTGCATGGCAAAGAAGGTAACGAATAGCTCAAAAACAATAGAAACGCTGACGCACGATGAAGCCAAGCGAAAAAACATACCGACGGCCGAGTTTCAATCTGTTTTGCAAAAGGAAGCGCAAGACACTCTGTCCGTGACCTTGCCGCGCGGCGCTGCCGGGATGGAAGAAGAAAAGGCAAACCGCAATCGCGACCTTGACCCGCAACTGGTCTGGCGCGGCAAGGATGAGCAGGACTGGTCGGATCTGGTGGTGCATCTGTAAAGAACGATTTATTTTGCTATGCATTCTTGAATAATTATTTAAATGGAGAATGGAATGAAATTCTGGGTTGGAGTAACGGATAATAATTGGTATAAATTCCTGGCAAATTCAAATCCTGACGAAGTTAATTTTTGGCAACCAAGTGCCACGCCGCCTTTCACGGGAGCACCAATGGGACTTCCTTTTCTCTTCAAGCTCAAGCGGCCCTATAATCACATAGCCGGTGGAGGATTCTTTGTTACTTATAGCTCGTTGCCATTGCACCTGGCATGGGAAGTATTTGGTACCAAAAATGGTTGTGCTTCTCTCGATGATCTTAGCAATATGATCAAGAATCTAACATCAAATAACCGGAGTGAGAATAAAATTGGGTGCACAGTTTTAGCAAATCCTTTTTTCTTTGATCCAACAACATGGATTCCTGATCCACCCGGTTGGGCTTCGAGTATAGTTCGTGGGAAAATGTACAATACAAACGATGGCGATGGAGCGGCAATATGGAATAATGTTAATGCCAGATCGAAATCTTTTCAAACTGAGAATAATCAAATAGATCGATTAAATATTGTTGCTGAACCAATTGACAAATATGGTTCACCTATTACAGTGCGTCCTAGACTCGGGCAGTCTTCCTTCAGGGTATTAGTCACAGATGCCTATCAACGCAGATGCGCTATAACTGGCGAACGAACCTTAATGACTTTGGAGGCTGCCCATATCGTTCCTTATGCTGAAGACGGCATACATGATGTAAGAAATGGTCTTTTGCTTCGAGCTGATTTCCATAGGCTTTTTGATGCAGGTTTGGTGAGTGTTACACCGGAACTCAAGATAAAAATCAGCAAACGAATCAAGGAAGAATGGTTTAACGGACAAGCTTATTATCGACTTGATGATAAGCCGTTGTCTGTGGTACCTGTTCATTCTTCAATGCGGCCTGATCCTGAATGTTTAGATTGGCACTATCGAAATAAATTTCAAGCGTAATTAGAGGACTTTATGATTTCAGAACATTTATTGAAAGAATTGATTGCTTTCAGACATGAAAGGGATTGGGAACAATTTCATACAACGCGTAATCTTGCATCGGCATTGTGTGTCGAATCTGCCGAACTTTTGGATATATTTAGGTGGGCAAATGATGCAGATGTGGAAACCGCAGTTGAACAAAGACGTCGTGATATCGAAAATGAAGTTGCCGATGTTGCAATTCTATTAACGTATCTTTGTCACGATTTAAATATTTCCCTGGAAGATGTTGTTCAAAATAAAATTGAAATAAACCGGGGAAAATATCCTGTCGAAAAAGTAAAAGGTGTATCCACCAAATACTGTAAACTTGGCACAAAGGGAGACTGAGGCATGTACACACAGGCCATTCATAAATAGACTCATTTCTGAAACCTTCGATAAAACCAAATCCGCACGCTTCACTACAGCTTATCCAAACTGACCAACGATGAACAAAAAGCCGTCAAGACAACCGCCTTTGACAGAACTTTCGCCAATAGAAGCACCTAATCCCCGAAAGCCTTATCTGGCGTGGCTTTCAGCGCCTGAAATCCGATTACATACTACCCGAGGAGAATTTATTAAGGGCAATACAAAGAATTTTAAGCATTTATTATTTTTTTGCTT
>JAAYDW010000051.1 GCA_012729055.1 Deltaproteobacteria bacterium | reverse complement strand
GGCGCTTGCGACCGCCGGCAAAAACGACCGGCAGGCCGTCCGCGACGCGCTGGCCGGAATTCCGCGCTACGACGGCGTGACGGGGATCATGCAGTTTCGCGAAGGCTCCGGCGATCCGGTAAAAAGCGCGGTGATCCTGAAAATCAGGGACGGGAAGTTTACATGGTTTGCAAACGCCAAACCGTGAGTCGTCGATGGCCTATTTTTTTCAGCAACTCTTAAACGCCCTGCAGCTGGGCAGCATCTACGCGCTCATCGCTCTGGGCTATACGATGGTTTACGGCATCCTGACGATGATCAACTTCGCCCACGGCGATTTGTTCATGGTCGGCGCTTTCTTCTGTTTTCTCCTCGCCGTTTACCTGAAGCTGTCGTTCGTGCCGACGCTGCTTCTGTCCATGCTGGGCGTGGCCTGCCTGGGCGTCATCATCGAGCGCCTGGCCTACAAGCCGCTCAGGACCGCGCCGCGCGTCTCCGCCATCATCACGGCGCTCGGCGTGGGGCTTTTTCTGGAAAATTTCACGCTGGCGCTTTCGCCGTACCCCAAGCATATTCCCCCGCTCTTGAAAAACGTCACCTGGACGGTGGGGGAACTGTCCATCTCCTCGCTCCAGGTGCTGGTCATCGTCCTGTCGCTGGGGCTCATGCTGATTCTGGATTTCGTTGTTTGGCGCACCAAGGCCGGCATGGCCATGCGCGCCATTTCGTGGGACAAGACGATCGTTCCGCTCATGGGCGTCTCGGTCAATAAAATCATTTCGCTTACCTTCGCCATCGGCACCGGCCTGGGCGGCGCGGCGGGCGTGCTCTACAGCCTCGCCTATCCGGTGATCGATCCCTACATGGGCATCATGGTCGGCTGGAAAGCGTTCATCTGCGCGGTGGTGGGCGGCATCGGCAATGTGCGCGGCGCGATGATCGGCGGCTTCATTCTGGGCGCAGTGGAGATTCTGGTGGCGGCGTTTTTCCCGTCCACGTACCGCGACTTCGTGGCGTTCACGCTCTTGCTGGTTCTTCTTATTCTCAAACCCTACGGTATTCTGGGCCGACCCCAGCCGCAAAAGGTGTAGGCATGATCCGCGCAAAAACCGCATACAGGACATGGCGCGACCGGTGGCGCCGGCTTACCGCCCGGAAATATTTCTGGCCGGCCGTGCTCACCGCCGGACTGGCCTTCTCGATCGCCGCCGACAAATATGACTTCGTCGATTTATACGTGCAGCTCATCATCATCTATGTGGGCATCAACATCATTCTCACCGTCAGCCTGAACCTGATCAACGGCTACATGGGCGAGTTTTCCGTGGGGCACGCGGGATTCATGGCCGTCGGCGCTTACACCGCTTCGCTCTTGACCGTGTATGCCTTTCCCCCGGGTCTGCAGCAGCTGCTGTTTCCGCTGGCGGTTCTGGCGGGAGGCCTGGCGGCGGCGCTCATCGGTTTTCTGGTGGCGATCCCCTCCTTCAAGACACGCGGCGATTATCTGGCCATCGTCACGCTGGCTTTCTGCATGATCGTCAAATCCGTCCTGGAAAACATTGACGCCGTGGGCGGGCCGCGCGGGCTTTTGGGCATGGAAAAGCTCACCACGCTGCCGTGGGTTTTTTTCTGGACGGCGCTTAGCGTCTGGGTGATCCGCAATCTGGTGTACTCCAATTTCGGGCGCGGCGTCTTGTCCGTCCGCGAAGATGAAATCGCAGCCGATCTGATGAGCGTCAACACGCGCCAGGTGAAAATCATCGCCTTTATCGTTTCGTCGTTTTTCGCGGGCATTGCCGGCGGGCTTTTCGCCCACGCGCTGCAGTTTATCAATCCGCGCATGTTCGACATTATCAAATCCACCGATGTCCTGATCATGGTGTATCTGGGCGGCATCGCCTCCATTGCCGGATCGGTGATCGGCGCCGTGATCTACACGATCCTGCTGGAAATCCTGCGGCCGTTGGGCGTCTGGCGGATGGTGTTCATGCCGCTTTTGCTGGTCGTACTCATGATCTACCGGCCGCGCGGCATTATGGGACTGCGGGAAACGCGGCTTTTCGAGCCGCTCAGCGACCTGGCGACGATCACGCTCTGGCGGCAGAAGAAAAAGGAGGCCCCCGATGGCGCTCCTTGATCTTCAGCATGTCACGCACCGTTTTGAAGGGCTCACCGCGGTATCCGACTTCAATCTCGCGGTGGCGCCGCATGAACTGGTCGGCGTTATCGGCCCCAACGGCGCGGGAAAAACCACGGTTTTCAACCTGATCACCGGCGTCTACCGCGCAACCGAAGGCAGTATTCGACTGGAAGGCCGGGAACTGGTCGGACAGACGCCGCACCGGATCACCGCCTCGGGCATCGCCCGCACGTTTCAGAATATCCGGCTTTTCCGGGAGCTCTCCGTCCTGGACAATGTCCGCATCGCGCATTACAGACAGATGGCGTACTCGCCCGCCGAAGCGCTTTTACACATTGGCCGCTTCCGCGCGGAAGAGAAGCGCATTACGCTTGGCGCGCTTGATTTGCTGTCCATATTCAAACTCGACGACGCCGCAAACGAAAAGGCCAAAAACCTTCCCTACGGTTTGCAGCGCCGCCTGGAGATTGCGCGGGCGCTGGCGACCGGCCCCAAACTGCTGCTTCTTGACGAACCGGCCGCCGGGATGAATCCCAACGAGATTCTGCAGCTCATGGATTTCATCCGCTGGATCCGGCGGACGTTTGATGTGACGATTATTCTGATCGAGCATCAGATGCGCCTGGTCATGGGCATCTGCGAGCGCCTGGTGGTGCTGGATTTCGGAGCGACCATCGCGGCCGGATTGCCTTCAGAAATCCGGACCAACCCGAAGGTGATGGAGGCTTATCTGGGCGAGGAGGCGGCCTCATGAGCGCAAACGGCATACTGCTGTCCGTCGCTTGCTTGAGCGTCTCTTACGACAGCATTCGGGCCGTGGACGATATTTCCTTTGATGTCGCGCGCGGCGAAATCGTCACGCTCATCGGCGCCAACGGCGCGGGGAAATCGTCCATCCTGCGGGCCGTCTCCGGGTTGATTCCCTATACGGGCGGCATCACTTACGAGGGAAGGGATTTAAAAAACATCGCCGCGGATCGGATTGTCGGGCTGGGCATTGCGCATGTGCCGGAGGGACGCGGCATTTTCGGAAATCTGACGGTTTTGGAAAACCTGAAGCTCGCGGCCTGGCGGCGCAAAGACAAAATCAAAATTAAAGCCGACCTGGAGCATGTCTTCACGTTGTTTCCGCGTCTTCGCGAGCGCGGCAGGCAGCAGGGCGGCATGCTGTCCGGAGGCGAGCAGCAGATGCTGGCCGTGGGCCGCGCGCTGATGAGCGACGCGCAGCTGCTGCTTCTGGACGAACCGTCCATGGGGCTTTCGCCCGTCCTGGTGCGCGAGATTTTCAAAATCATTTTGGAAATCAACCGGGCGGGGAAAACCGTTTTGCTCGTCGAACAAAACGCTCACCTGTCCCTGCAGATTGCCTCGCGGGGCTATGTTCTGGAAACAGGGCGGATTGTGCTTTCGGGAACCGGAAGGGAACTGACCGGCAATCCCCGCGTGAAGGAAGCCTATCTCGGCGGATAAGGTCATCCGTCGTTTTTTAGGGAGAGGGAGGGGGAAGGCTCAAACCGATTCTTTTTGCGGTTTTTCATGTTTTTTTCTTGCATTGTTGCCGGGAAATTGTATCAGTAAAAACCGAAATGCAAAAGCCAAGGGTGTGACGCGCCTTGTGGGGTGATCGCGGGCGCGCAAAGCAAATTTGGCATGAACGACTCATTTTTCAGCAATATACATCTTTTGACGGAGGAAAAAGCGGGGCGGATATGGGCATCAGTTTCTTTCCGAAAGTCGTGAAGTTTTTCGATTTGTTCGAAAAGCAAAGCAAAATGGTTAAAGACGCGACGGAACTTCTGAATTCCATCTTTCAGGATTTTTCCGACGTTCCCGCCAAATGCGAGCGGATCAACAGGCTGGAAGCCGAGGGCGACAGCCTCTCGCGCGAAATCTCCACGGAGCTGGCCCTGACGTTCATCACGCCTCTGGACCGCGAGGATATCCATGCGATCAACATGGCTCAGGAAGATGTCTTGAACATGATCAAGGCCGTTTCCTCCCGGATCGGTCTGTACCGGTTCAAAAAGCTCGAGCGGGCCGCCGTGGACCTCGTGGAAAACCTGCGGCTGATTACCGGCGAAACGGAAAGCATGATCCGAAAGCTCGCGAGCCGGAAGACCGTCGAAGAACATTCGCGGGCCGTCAATAAAATCAAAAATGAATCCGAGCTGCACCTGCTCGTCGCCTTGGGAGAGCTCTATGAATCGGGCCCGTTACTTCCGGAGGGCCTCTTGTATATCATGATGTGGACGCAGATTTACGACCGCATTGAACAAGCGCTGGAAAAAGCCGAACACCTTTCCAATATTCTTGAAGGGGTCAGTATCAAAAATGCCTGACATCCCGATTCTGCTGGTGGTTATTGTGCTGGTTGCGCTGATCTTCGATTACACCAACGGGGCTCATGACAGCGCCAATGCCATCGCCTCAGTGGTTTCCACGAAGGTTCTCTCGCCGAAGGCCGCAGTCCTCATGGCCGGGGCGCTTAATTTTGTGGGGGCGTTTCTGGGAACGAATGTCGCCGAAACGATCGGCAGGGGCATTGTCAATCCGGACATGATCATGGGCTGCCAGACGCTCCTGCTGGCCGCGCTGGCCGGCGCCATCGCCTGGAACGTGTTCAGCCTGTATATCGGTCTGCCGTCTTCCTCGTCGCATGCTTTGATCGGAGGACTGATGGGGGCCGGCGTTGTCTACAGCGGATGGGGATCCCTGGAGTATCGATCGATTCTCGAAAAAGTTATCATCCCCCTGTTTTTGTCCCCCCTGGCCGGATTTGTCATGGGCTACCTTTTCATGCTGGCGCTGGCGTGGATCACCTGCCGGTTTCGTTACACATCGACGAATGCCGTCTTCAAGAAACTCCAGGTCATTGCCGCCGCCTTTATGGCGCTGAGCCATGGAATGAATGACGCGCAGAAGACGATGGGCATCATCGCCCTGGCCCTGCTGATCTTTCGTCAGATACCGACGCTGTATATTCCGGTTTGGGTGAAGGTCGCCTGCGCGGCGGTCATCATGCTGGGGACGCTCAACGGCGGCTGGAAGATTATCAAGACCATGGGCCATAAGATCTTCAAGATGCAGCCGGTTCACGGTTTTGCCGCTCAGAGCGCCACCGCCGGCGTCATTCTCAGCGCGTCGCTGTTCGGCGCGCCGATCAGCACGACGCAGGTCATTTCGTCGTCCGTGCTCGGCGTGGGGTCATCCAGACGATTTTCCGCGGTCCGCTGGGGCGTGGCGGGGAACATGGTGACGGCGTGGTTTGTGACGATTCCGGCAGCGGGGCTCGTCGGGGCGCTGGCCATGTTCATCTTCCGTGTGATCGGGCTGACCTGACGCCAGGCGATCAGTACATGGTGAAGAATTCGCTCGCGATCTTGACGCCGTCGACGTACAGATCGACGCGGTAGCGGCCGGCGATCCAGGTCGTATTGGAAACTTCCCGCCAGCCGTAGCCGGTGTTGTGGTAGGACCAGGTCCAGTCGCCCAGGACGTATCCGTTGAACACGGAGCGGAAGATTTCGGTTCCGTGCGGATTGAACCAGATGTGCTCGACGGCGAAATCCTTCCTTTGTCCCTGCGCCGGAAAACTGAGGTTGAGTTCCCAGACCACATAGCGGGTGTTGGTCCGGGAAAAGGAAGTCCGGTAACTGCGCTGCTCCTTGGGCGGCGCCGTGTAGGGGCTTTCGAAAAGTTTCACCGCCGTGACTTTGGCGTTCATCGACGCGATATGGCGCGCGCCGCCCGCCGGATCCGGCTTGGGGAGACTCGCGAGCCTTTGCCTTTCCTCCTCGAGCTTTTTTCTTTCTTCCTCGATTTTGCGTCGGGCCTCGGCGAGCTCCGTTTCCTTGCGCAGCCTTTCTCTCTCCTCCGCCAGCTTCCGACGTTCCTCGTCTTCCTTGCGCAGCCTTTCTCTTTCTTCGGCGAGCTTGCGCCGCTCTTCCTCCAGCGCGGCCGCGGCGACGGAATTGTCCGCCGGCGGCGCTTCCACTGAGGCTTCCGGGCCGCCCCGGAAATAAAAGTCGCCGCTCAGGGAGGAAAGCTCCCACGGAATCTGCCGGCCGCCCGTCCGGGCCGCTAGATCCTGGCGCACGCGCTTGAAAACATGCTCGATGGGCAGGCCGGGCGTGCCCATGTGCCTAAGCAGCGCTTCGGTATAGGGGCTGTTGCGTCCCCGGCCGTCGGCCGCCACATTGCCGGGGCTGGTGGAATACGTGAGGAAGGTGCCCTTCGGCGCGGCGGAGATGATGGAAAGCCCGCGCGTGGCCGAGCGGAAACTGCGGTTGAAGGGATTGTCGCGGCAGGCATCGAGGATGACGATGTTCATGCCGTTTTCGGCGTTTTGCATTTCATCGAGGATGCGTCCCGCGTCCACCGCCCGGTAGCGCAGGTCGGACTCTTTCTTGATTTTCGCGCCGACGGGAATGAGGTAGTTTGTTCCGCCGGCCTGAATGCCGTGCCCCGCATAATAAAAGAGGCCGACGCCGCCCCGTTTCAGGCGCCCTCCGAAATTCTCGATGGCTTCCTCCATGGCTTCCAGATTTGCGTTTTTTTTAAGGATGACCGTGAATCCCATACGGGTGAGGGAGGCGGCCATGTCCGCCGCGTCGTTGACAGGATTGGCAAGCGGGCCGGTTTCATAGGCGCTGTTGCCGATGACGAGCGCGAGCCGCTGGGTTGCGGCTCCGGCGGGCAGGGAGACAATAAGCGCCGCCACTGCCAACGCGGCGAGGATCAGCATTTTTTTTATCCGTCTGTGCACGGGTTCTTTTCGCCTCCTTCTTCTTGCGGCATCACTATAACGGGGCCGAAAGCCTGTGTCAATCCCGGATCGAATCCCGGATCGAAGCGGGCGGCATTCAGGCGCGCAAATCTTCTTCATCCTCCGGGATTTTTGTGCTAATATCCGCCGCCGAACGGTCAAGCGAATAAAGGACTCAGCCTTATTTCTTCCAGCCTCATTTAAGGAAGAGGATTCTCCGGTTCTACACCGGCGAAACGGACGGAGCGAATTCCGGCGGAGAAGAAAGTGAACGAAAAGCCTACCCGAGCCGAACTTGAAAAACAAATCCGGAAGCTTAAGCGCCGGACGCTGGCGCTTAAGCGCCGGGCGGGCAGGGAGGAAGAGCGTTACCGCACCATCTTCGAGTACACGGGAAACGCCACCGTCCTCATTGCCGAAGATACCACCATTGTGCTGGCCAATTCCAATTTCGCCCGCCTGGTCGGCCGCCGCCGGGAGGACATTGAGGGAAGGATAAGCTGGACGTCCTTCATTGTTTCCGAAGACCTGCCCCGCATGCGGAAATACCATGACCTGCGCAGAACCGATCCGGAGTCGGCTCCCTCGGTCTACGAGTTTCGCCTGAAAACGCAAACGGGGGAGATCCGGCACATTCATCTCACGGTGGCGCTGCTTCCCGGCACGCGGGAAAGCGTGGCCTCCTGCATGGACGTCACCGAAAGCCGGCGGGCCCAGGAGTCTCTGCAAAAGAGCGAAGAGCTCTATCGCACCATTTTCGAGCATACGGCCACGGCCAACGCCATTATCGACGAGAACGGCGTCGTCGTGCTGGTCAATTCCAATTTCGAAAAAATCACGGGATACGCGCGCCGCGAGGTGGAGCGTAAAATGCCCTGGACGGCGTTTATCTTCGAGGATGATCTGGCGCAGATGCAAGAGCGTCATCGACTGCGGAAAAGCGACCCTTCGCGCGCGCCGGACCGTTATGAAATCCGGGCTCTTGCCCGGTCCGGCGAGGTGAAGTCCTTTTTCATGAGCGTGGCGCTCATTCCCGGTACCAAGAGCACCGTCGCGTCCCTCATCGACGTTTCGGACCGCCGGCGCGCGGAGGACGCGCTTTGCCAAAGCGAAGAGCGGTTCCGGGATATGGCGCGCCTGCTGCCGGAAACGGTTTACGAGGCGGATTTGACCGGCCGGATCGCCTTCATCAACGAATCGTCCCTGCCGCGCTTCGGCTTCGACCGGGAAGACGTCGACCGGGGGATCTGTTTCTGCGACATTCTGGCGCCGGAGGATCGCGACCGGGCAAGGGTAAATTTTTTCAAAGTACTCGCGGGCGAAGACCTCGGCCTGACCGCCTACACGGCCAGGAAAAAGGACGGCGCCACGTTTCCCGCGCTGGCGCACAGCACCTGCATTCTCCGGGACGGACGGCCTGCCGGAATCCGGGGATTCCTCGTGGACATCTCCGACAAGAAAAACATGGAAGAGCAGCTTCTGCGCGCCCAGAAGATGGAAGCGGTCGGCACACTGGCGGGCGGCATCGCCCACGACTTCAACAATCTGCTCATGGGCATTTTGGGCAATGTTTCCCTTCTGCTTGACCGGATGGAGGAGGATCATCCGTTCTACGAAAGGCTCAAGAGCATGGAAGCCTATGTCCAGAAGGGCTCCGATTTGACCCGTCAGCTTTTAGGATTTGCCCGCGGCGGCAAATACGAGCTTCGGGCGACGAACCTGGGCAAGTTCGTGGTGCGGAGCTCCGAGATGTTCGGCAGAACGCGGAAGGAAATCCGCATCCGCCATTCGATTGCTGAAGGCCTGGAATACGTAGACGTGGACCGGGGGCAGATGGATCAGGTGCTGCTGAATCTTTTTGTGAACGCCTGGCAGGCCATGCCCGGCGGCGGCGAATTGTTGATCGCCGTGGCCAACGCCGCCATCGGACGCAAGGAGGCCGAAGCGCTGGGCATTGCGCCGGGAAAGTATGTCCGCCTGACGGTAAGCGACACGGGAATCGGCATGGACGAAGACGTGCAGTCCCGCATCTTCGAACCCTTCTTTTCCACCCGGGAGCGGGGCCGCGGCACGGGGCTGGGGCTGGCGTCCGTTTACGGCATCATCAAAAACCACAGCGGCGCCGTCACGGTGAAAAGCAAAAAGCGCGTCGGAACGTCTTTCGATATTTATCTGCCCGCCTCGGCGAAAAAGGCGGAAGAGGAAACGCCGCAGGCCGCGATGCTTCAGCGGGGCTGTGAGAGGATCCTGATCATCGACGATGAGGAAATGATCGTGAATGTCGGGGCGCAGATGCTCCGGAGGCTGGGCTATACGGTAGAGACGGCCGTGGGCGGGCGCAGCGGCCTGCGGATTTTTGAAGCGCAGAGGGGCGCCTTCGATCTGGTGATTCTGGACATGATCATGCCGGACCTGGGCGGCGGGGAAACGTTCGAGGCGCTGGCGCGTCTGAAGCCCTCCGTCAAGGTGCTCCTCTCGAGCGGATACAGTCTCAACGGACAGGCCCGCGACATCCTGGAACGGGGCTGCCGCGGTTTTATCCAGAAGCCTTTCACGCTTGCGGAACTTTCCGGAAAGGTCCGCGGGATTCTGGAAAAAACGGAGGAAAAGGCATGCGGCGAAAAACGCCCGGGCGCAGGCGGCAAGCCGCGATTGCCCGGCCGCCGCTCCCTTCCGCGGGATAGTTTCTGATTGACAGAAACGGTCTTCCTCCCTATAACTACCGGTCGGGAAAACCAAACCGGAACGGTTCCTCCCGAACGGAAGGTTCCTGGCGGCTGACGACGGCTCCGGCGCAAATCAAATGATGATCAGGATACAGATGAGACGCGAATCCTTTTTCCGGCACAACTTTCTTTTCCGCCGGCGCACGGTATTTGACCGGTCGGCTTTAGCCGTTTGCCTGGCCGTTTGGGCGGCGGTCTTTCTGATCGTCCGGGCGGCGCCCTGCCACGGCGCGCCGCAGGCCCCCCCGGACGCCGTCCAGATCCGGAAAATGGCGCTCGCGGACGCGGTGGCGATTGCGCTCACCAACAACGTGACCCTGCAGAGCGCTTTTCTGGACCGCCAGCTGCAGCGCATCGATCTGCAGTTGGCGGAGCGGCGCAATTATCTGCCGTCCGATCCGACCGTCACGCTCGGCGTCAACCGTCTGTCCTCCTACACAATGCCCGGCCCCGGCGTCGGCTCGACGCGGACGGAAGGATTAAACTATTCGGGCGACTTTTCCGCCACGCTCGCCATTCCCACGGGCGGCAGTCTGACCTTTGCCTGGAACAACGCGGGCAACCGGCCCGACCTGGGCCGGGACTACAATTACTCGTCGGGCTGGACCGCCGTGTTTTCGCAGCCGCTGCTCAAGGGCGGAGGGCTCACCAATGCGGCTTACAATGTCCGCATCGCCCGCATCGCGGAGGAGACGAATCTCCTGGCGCTGACAGACACGATCGCGGCTACCATCCGAACCGCCATTACGGGCTTCAGGAATTATAAAACCGCCGAGCGCCAGCTTGTCATCGCCGAAATGGGGCTGGTCCGCGCCCGGACGCTTTTTGCCTACAATAAGGATATGATTGAAGCCGGCCGCCTGGCCGGAACGGAAATCGTCCAGGCGCAGGCGGACATCGCCGCGCAGGAAACGCAGGTCATCGACGCCAAGAACAACCTGGACAGCGCAAGGCTTTCGCTCATCCAGGTTCTGAATATCGACAAAAGCACTTTTTTTGAAGCGGTGGATGAGGCCGTGCAGCCGGTGGCCGTCCCCCCTCTGCAAGAGGCGCTCGCGCTGGCCTTCCAATACAGGACGGATTACCTGCGGGCTGTTAAAGGTCTGGAAACGGCAAAACTCACGCTGGCGCGGGCCAGGCGCAACCGCCTGTGGAGCCTGGATCTGACGGCGGCCACGACGGACAGCTATGCCGCGAGCGTGTTCGACACATACGACGCGGCCTTCCGGCGGGCGTTCAACAACGGCGCGGAGCGCGACTGGTATGCCGGCCTCGAGCTGAAAATTCCGCTCGTGTACATGACGTCGGATATGCGGTCGTATTACGGCGCCAAAAACGATCTGGAAAAAGCCGATCTGGCCTTCGAAAAACTGAAACTCGATATTGAAATCGAGGTGCAAAACGCCCTGCGCAACGTCGATTCGAATTACCGCTCGCTCAAGAGCGCGCAGCTGGCGCGGCAGCTGGCCGAAAAGAAACTGCAAATCGAGCAGGAAAAGCTGGGCGCGGGCCGGACGACGAACTTTCAGTTCGTCAGTTTTCAGCGGGATTTGCAGTCCGCGCAGCTCAGCGAACTCGCGGCCGCCACCAGTTATCTGAATGCCCTGACCGCCCTGGACGCCGTTTTGGGCACAACGCTCGCGACCTGGAAAATCGACATCGGCAGGGAAGACGACCGGATCCGCCGCACGGCGGGCCCGGACAATTCCCCGACAGGAAATCCGTAAAGAGGACCTATGGCTAACGACATCATTTTCCGCAACATCCTTGAAAGTATGGGCGACGGCGTCATGACCATCGGCCTCGACGGAAAGATCCTGACGATCAACGCGGCGGCGGAAGACATCCTCGGCCTGGACCACGCGGAGGTTCTGGAAAAGCCTTTCGGCGAAATATTTCTCATCCGCGAGGAGAACGATCCGTTCAACCAGACCATCTTGAACGCCGTTTACGACGCGGATACGACGCACAACAAGATCGTTCCCTGGCACCGGGGAGAAGATGTTTTGAGCCTCGAAGTGACCACGTCCTTTCTTTCGACCCGGGAAGACGGCGCGAAGAAAAACGTGGCGGTGGTCGTCGTCTTTACGGACCGGACCGAGGTAGAACGCCTCCAGGAATCCGAAGCGCGGCTGGCCGGGGAGCTCAAAGCCAAGCACGCCGAGCTGCAGAAGTCCTACCTGGAGATGGAGGAGACCAACGACAGTCTGAAGGCTGCGCTGCGCAAGGTCCAGATCATCCGCGTCGTCGCCACGGTTTTCGTCATCCTTTTGTTTTTGTCGATCGGCGTCTTCACCTGGCGGCAGACCCACCTGTCCGCGGAGGGGCCGGCGGCCGCGGGAAAAGAAGACGAGACAGTCAGGACCGTCACGGTCGCCCCCCGCCCCCTCACGGACAGCATTACGCTCAAGGGAATCCTGAAGCCGATCCAGGTGGTGAACATCACAAGCCCGTTTGGCGGCCAGGTGCAGGAGAAGCTCTTCGATTACGGCCAGACGGTCGCCAAGGGGCAGGTTCTGCTGCGGCTGGACCGGAGCGAGACGGAAGTCAAGTACCGGGATGCGAAAACCGCCTACATTGAGGCGCTGGAGAAGGTCCGGGAGCTGGACAACTGGTCGAGCAGCAACGAGATGGCCAAGGCCGAGCAGAGCGTGACCCGCTCCAAGCTCACGCTCGACGGCTACGCGAAAACGCTCCAGGAGACGGAGCGCCTGTTTAAAAAGGAAATCGTTCCGGCGACCGAGTACGCGAGCGCCAGGCAGCAGTTCGTCACCGCCCAGATGGATTACGAAGCTTCGTTGCGGGAGCTTGAGGTCGTTCGGGAAAAGGCGCAGGGGCAAAACCGGCAGATCGCCTTGCTCAAACTGCAAAACGCCCGCCAGAAGCTTTTGGACCTGGAGGACCAGCTGCGCCGCGCCGACATCGCCGCGCCTGTTTCCGGAACGGTTTTGCTGCCCGACCTGGCGGGGGACAGGGACCAGAAAGGCAAGATCGTCGAGCGAGGCGTCACGTTCTCGCAGGGCGAGATTCTGCTCGCCATCGGCAACACCGAAGGGCTGTCGATGACGGCGAGTGTCGACGAGCTGGAGGTGCTGAAAATCCACAAGGAGCAGGAGGTCCGCATCACGGTGGACGCGTTCGGCGAAACGATTTCCGGCAAGGTCGGTCATATATCGTCCCAGGCGGTCAAAAGCACGGAAGGCAAGAAAACGGCCAGCTTCGAAGTCTCCGTCGTGATGGACAACGTGCCCCAGTCCCTGAAAGACAAACTGCGGCTGGGCATGTCGGCGAATATGGAGATTCTGCTCCTCAACAAACCCGACGCGCTGTTGCTGCCCATTGTCGCGGTGCGCCTCGAAGGCCGGGATCGGTTCGTCAATGTCCGCGAGGGCGGCGGGGCGTTGAAAAAAGTAAAGGTGGAGACGGGCATCACCACGCTTGATGCCGTGGAAATCACAAGCGGCCTGAAGGCCGGCGATGTGGTGGCGTACTGAATGAACGAACAGATGCTGGACATCGTGGACATCCGCAAATCCTACCGCGTCGGTCCCACGGAAGTGAACGTCCTCAAGGGGATCAACCTTGCGGTGGCCAGGGGCGAACTGCTCGCCATCATCGGGCCGTCGGGAAGCGGAAAATCCACGCTGATGCACATGCTGGGGCTTCTCGAAAAACCCGACAGCGGCCTCTACGCCATCGACGGCACGCGCGTGACCTACGACGACGACCGGGCCCTCTCGACGCTGCGCAACCGGAAGATCGGATTTGTTTTTCAGCAGTATCACCTGCTGCCCAAGCTCACGGCGCTGGAAAACGTTGGCGTGCCGCTGGCCTACCGCGGCATGGCCGCCGACGAGATCCGGAAGCAAAGCCGGACGTATCTGGCCAAGGTGGACATCGAGCACCGCGCCCTGCACCGTCCCAATGAAATGTCCGGCGGACAGCAGCAGCGCGTCGCGATCGCCCGGGCGCTGGTCGGCCGGCCGGCGATCATCCTCGCGGACGAGCCGACGGGCGCGCTCGACCAGAAAACCGGCGAAGAGATCATGGAGCTCTTTCGGCGCCTCAACCGCGAGGAAGGCATCACCATCGTCGTCATTACCCACAATCCGGCGCTTGCCTGTCAGTGCGGGCGGTCGGTAAAAATTATCGACGGGATGATATATTCGGCATGAATCTGTTGCGCGTCAATTTCAATGAAGCGTTTCGCAGCCTCTGGGGGGCCAGGCAGCGCAGCCTGCTGGCGCTGATCGGCATCGTCATCGGCATCGGATCGGTGATTGCCATGGTGTCCATCGGCACGATCGTCCAGCAGGAGTCGATCCGGCAATTCAAGGATATGGGCGTCGACGTCGTGACCATCCGCCGGGGCTTCGGCGAAAGCGCGGCGGTTCCGTTTCGCGCGGACGTCATTGCCCGGCTTCCGCAGGAAAAGCCCCAGATTTTGGAAGTTGCGCCTTACGTCAACAGCGGAGGCGATTATTACCGCGGGCGGGCCAAGATCAATCTGGAGCAGATGGGCGTCACCGCCGCGTTCTTTTCCATCAATAAACTGGCCGCCGTGAAGGGAAGACTGCTGTCCGACCTCGACGCCAATCGCTACTGCTGCGTCGTCGGCGCCGAATTGGCCGCTTTCCTCCGGCAAAACGGCCTGTCCGAGCCGGTGGGCGGAAGGCTCACGGTCAACGACCGCGCTTACACCATTGTCGGCGTGCTGGCCCCCTCCGCCGAAGGAGGGCTGCGGCCCTACGGCATCAATCGCGGAATGCTCGCGCCTCTGTCCACGGCCCAGCGGTCGTTTTCGAACGCGGACATCAACACGATTCTGGCCCGGGTGGCGCCCAACACGCAAATCGAGCGGCTCAAGGCGGAGGTCTCCGACTATTTTGCGAAAAAGTCCCGGGGCGCCCAGGTGGAAATCACCTCGGCGGAGGAACTCATCGAACGGATGAAAAAACAGATGCAGATGTTTTCTCTGCTCTTGGGCGCGATCGGCAGCATCGCGCTCATCGTCGGCGGCATCGGCGTCATGAACGTCATGCTCATTTCCGTTACCGAACGCCGCAGTGAAATCGGACTGAGGCGCGCGCTCGGCGCCCAGCGCGGCGATATTCAGAGCCAGTTCCTCATCGAATCCGTGATCCTCTGCCTGGTAGGCGGCCTGATCGGCATCGTTTTAGGCACCGGCGTCGCCTTCGGATTTGCCCGCCTGTCCCAGTGGCAGTTCGTGATGTCCTATACGGCGGTTCTCCTGGGATTCGGCGTGTCTACGCTGGTCGGCATCTTCTGCGGTTTTTATCCGGCCCGCACGGCGTCGCGCCTGGACCCGATCAAGGCGCTGCGGTCGTAAAAAGCAAAGAACAGCGGCCCGGCTTTGTCCATCGGCCGGGCCTGAAGCATTTAAAAACAGGAGTTCATCAGCATGAAGACCATTTCGATTTTGTCGCCGGGAGCAATTTCCCTGGCGGCTGTTTTGAGCGCGGCGGCGCTGTTCTTTTGGGGAGCCGCGCCGGCCCGGGCCTACTGCGTTTACAACAATTCACAGTCGCACATTTCGGAAGTTCATGGGGAGTTCTGCGCCCGCTGCCTGAACACCAGCCTGGCGCCCGGAGGCAAGGCCTGCTGTCCCGGCAACGAAAGCGGCTGCCGCGGCGAAACGCTGATCACCGTGTCCGTGCCCAACACGGTCTGGCAGACGGGGATGCACTACGGGCATTGCGGAAAAAAAGTGACGGCGCACGGTTTTGTGAAAATCTACGGCGCCGGACAGCTGTTTCGCTGCGAGGTTTATAACGACAGCGGAAGCCTGATCTGGAGCGGTCCGCTCAAGGACGGAAAAAACTGACGACGGCCCTGCATTTCGGCAAAACGCGCGTCGGGACGTCCGGCTGCGTTTAAAGGAAACGGCATCGGAGCGGAAAAAATGATCATACATGTTTTCCTTTTGCCCGCCTTGTCCGCCGTCCTGTACTGGATCAGCTCGCAGGCCTTTTCCTTTCCGCTGGCCGTCTGGGGGTGCCTCGTTCCGCTGGGTATCGCGCTTTTCCGGACCTCGCCCGCAAAAGGTTTCGCGGCCGGTTGGGTTTACGGTTTCGGCTTCTGGCTTGCCGCCGTCTGGTGGATCAGGATCCCGCTTTCCACAATGGTGGGCCTTTCAGCCTGGACGGCCTGGGGCTGGACGCTGGTCTTTTGCGCCCTTTCCGCCCTGCCGTACGCGGTCTTCGGCTTTCTGGCGGGCAAATTCCGGCTGTTCGAGCGCCAGGCGGGCGTCTGGTTCGCGGCGGCGGCGCTCGCCGTTCTCAGGACCTGGACGCCGCAGGTTTTCCCCGGCAGCGAAGCCCATAACCTCTACGGCTGGCCCGTCCTTCTGCAGGCGCTCGACCTCGGCGGAGCGCCGCTTTTGCTTTTCCTTGTTTATCTCGTCAATTTCCAAATCGTCCGCGCCCTCACGGCGCGCGGCTCTTCCGGATCTCCCTGGCCGGCGCTCGCAATGATCGGCTTGGTTTTCGTGTTGTTGACGTCCTACGGGACCTGGCGCCTGGAGTCTATGGACCGGGAAAGGCAGGCGGCCGGGCCAAAACGCCGCATCACCGTGATCGCCGTCCAACCCAACGTGCCGGTCAGCGTCACGGACCCGGCGGTTTTGCCCGAAGACCGGACGAACGATGTGCGCACCGCGCTGGCCATGACCCGCGAAGCGTTCAGGCGTTTTCCGCACGCGGATCTGGCGGTTTGGCCGGAAATTCCGCTTCTGTATTCCTGCGGCGGCGAAGCGGCCCGCGACCTTCCGCCGCTGGCCCGGGAAGCGGGCCGGCCCTTGCTGGTTCCCTGCGCGTCACCGGCCGGCGATGCCGGGCGGTCGTATTACAACAGCGTTATCCTGATCGATCCGGACGGCCGGGCGCAGGAAGAGTACCGCAAACTTCTCCTCGTGCCTTTCGGCGAGTATCTGCCGCTGGAGCGGGAACTGCCGTTTTTGAGAAAATTTTTTCCCGGCGTGATGCCCTTTGTGCCGGGCGACCGCGGCGTCGTGACCTATGCCGCAGGCTCAGCGGCGCGGCTCATTCCGTCTTTGTGCTACGAGGCCGTCTTCTCGGACCACACCCGCCGGTTCGTCCGGCAGGGCGGCAACGTGCTTGTCAACATGGCGGACGACGCCTGGTTCGGCAAAAGCCCCGCGTCGGTCATCCACCTGTCTTTGGCCCTGTTCCGTTCGGTCGAATACCGGATTCCCCTGGTCCGGGTCGCCAATTCCGGCGTGAGCGTCTTTGTGGAACCGACGGGTGAAATTTTGCCCGGTTCGCCGACGCCGCTTTTTCAAAAGGCCGTCTCCGCGCATACGCTCTACATCCCCCGCAAGCGCTCGCCATACGCCGTCTGGGGCGACGCTTTCCTCTATGGACTGACGCTTTTGTCCGTCGCGGGGCTGGCATGGCTTTGTCTCGGGCGGGGCTTTCGACAAGAACGCCGGAAAAACAGTTGCGCCGGGCCGGCGGGCGGAGATAGATAACAACGCGGCGGCCTTCGCCGGCCGGCGACTTCTTTAAAAAAGGAAAGGAGTTCCTATGAATCTTCGAAGAAAAAACATGCTCGCGGCGGGCATCATTGCCGGAATGCTGCTGCTTGCGGCAGTTTCAGCCGAGGCCTGTTCGCGGATTGTTTACCTCGGCCCCCAGGACACGGTCCTCACCGCGCGCAGCATGGACTGGATCGAGGACATGAAGACCCATCTCTGGGCGTTTCCCCGCGGCATGGCGCGCGACGGGCGCGTAGGAGCCCGTTCGCTCCGGTGGACATCGCTCTACGGCAGCGTGATCGCGTCCGCCTACGACAATTCGACCACCGACGGCCTCAATGAAAAAGGCCTGGCGGCCAATCTGCTCTGGCTTGCGGAATCCCGGTATCCGGCCTGGGACGGAAAAAAAACCGGCCTGGCCCTGTCCGTGTGGACCCAGTACGCGCTGGACAACTTCGCGACCGTGGCGGAGGCGGTGGAGGCCATGCGCCGGGAGCCGTTTGCCCTGGTCACCGCCAAGGCCCCCGGCGTCGCCGGCCTGGCGACCGTTCATCTGTCCGTTTCCGACGCGACCGGCGACAGCGCGATTTTTGAATGCCTCGGCGGCAAACTCGTCATTTCCCACAGCCGCGACTACCAGGTGATGACCAACTCGCCGTCCTACGACGGACAGCTGGCCTTGAACGAATACTGGAAGCAGATCGGCGGCACGGTCATGCTGCCGGGAACGAACCGCTCGGCGGACCGCTTTGCCCGCGCCTGGTTTTACATCAACGCCATTCCCAAAACGGCCGACCTCCGGATCGCGCTGGCGGGCGTCTTCAGCGTGATCCGCAATGTTTCGGTGCCCTACGGCATCAGCACGCCGGGACAGCCCAACATCTCGTCCACGCGCTGGCGCACCGTGTCCGATCACAAGAACAAAGTCTATTATTTCGAATCGACGCTGACGCCCAATCTCTTCTGGGTGACGCTCGACCGGCTCGATTTCTCCGCGTCCGCGCCGGTGAGAAAACTGGAACTGCGCGACGACCGTTTCCTGGCGGGAGATACGGCGAAGCTGTTTGCGCCGGCCCGGCCCTTTGACTTTTTGGGATTGTAGTTATTCGAACAGCCGGCGGAAAAAACTGCCCGCTTCGCGCGCCGTGTCACGGATGGCGTCCATCACGGGAGAAACCGGATGCGCGGGGCAGGTTTCGGTGGGAGCCGTGCCGAGCAGGTAGGCTTCCGAAAAGGTTTTCGGACACGCCGTCGTGGCGAGGTAGCCGGTGTCGGGATCGATGACGGCCGTTTCAATGCCTTCCGGCACTGCCACGGGAGAAGGACCGGCGTGCGGATAGAGAGCCCGCAGAAACCGCGCGCTGATGCGCAGCGCGCCGGCAGCGCCGGTGAGCCCCGTGTCCGCGCCGGCGTCATATCCCACCCAGACGGCGCAGACAATGTCCGGCGTGTAGCATACGAACCACGAATCGCGGTTGCCGTTGGTGGTTCCGGTCTTGCCCGCCGCGGGAAAGGTGATGCCCAGCGCCCGGGCCTCGCCGGCCGTGCCGCGTTCCAGCACGCCCTGGAGCGCATAACCGGCCAGGTAGGCCACCCGCGGATCAAACGCCTTGTGCTGACGAACCGTGCGGGTCAGGAGCGGTTCTCCGTCCGCCGCAGTGACCGAATACAGGGGAAACGGTTCAAAGCGGATGCCTCCGGAAGCCAGGGTGGCGTATGCATAGGCGAGCTCCAGCGGTGAAACCTCAAAGCTTCCCAGCGCCAGAGATCCGACGGGTCTGAGCGGGCTTTTGATGCCCGCCCGCCGCGCGGTATCGAGCACGTCCTGAAAGCCGATGTCGGAGGCCAGCCGCACGGTGGCGGTGTTGACGGATTCCTCGAAGACTTTTCGAAGGGGAAGATCGCCGTAGGTTTTGTCCTCGTAATTGGACGGCGTCCAGGGGCCTTCCGGCGTGTCCAGGGTGATAGGCCCGCCGGACACCAGGCTCGACAGCGTGAGCTGTGATTTTCCCGCAAGCGATGAAGACAGGACCGCGGCGAGTACGAACGGCTTAAAGGCGCTGCCCGGCTGGCGGCGGGCGTCCAGAGCCCGGTTGAAGCGGGTTTGCGCGTAATTGCGACCGCCGACCATGGCGACGAGCTCTCCCGTCTTCGGATCCACCGCGACGAGCGCGGCCTGGAGAGGTTCGCGGGCGCGGCGGGCCTTCGTTTCGATCGTTTCCAGGCCCCGGGTGACCGCTTCTTCAGCCGCCTGCTGAATGACGGGATCGAGGGTGGTGTAGTAGCGGTATCCCGTGTGGTAGAGCCGCTCGTTGCCCATCTCGTCTTTGGTGATCCGCTGGATGTAATCGATAAAGTAGGACGAAAGGTGGACGGGCGCCTCGCCCGAGCGCAGCGTCACCGGCGCCCCGGACGCCTGTGCAAACGCTTCTTCCGAAATCATGTCCAGATCCCTCATCCGCGCCAGGACGCGATTGCGGCGCGCTTTGGCCGCCTCCGTATTTCGAAACAGGAGGTAGCGGTTCGGCGCCTGGATGATCCCGGCCAAAAGCGCCGCCTCCGGCAGCGTCAGATCGGCCGCGCGTTTGGAGAAATAAGCGTCCGCCGCGTCCTCGACGCCGTAAATCCGTTCGACGCCCGTCTGCCCCAGGTAAATTTTGTTGAGGTACATCTCCAGAATCTGCTTCTTGGAGTAGCGCAGCTCCAGCGCCAGCGCGAGCTCCGCTTCGTTGAGCTTGCGCGCGACGGTTTTGCGCGGCGAGAGAAAAAAGTTCTTGGCGACCTGCTGCGTGATGGTGGAGCCGCCCTGCGCAAAGCGGCCCTCCCGGAGATTGACCAGGAGCGCGCGGCCGACAGCGAGGAGGTCGATGCCCGGGTGGGAATAAAAGCGTTTGTCTTCACAGGCGATGACTGCGTTTTGCAGGTGCGGGGAGACCGTGCCGAGCGATACCTGGTGCCGGGATTCCAGCTTCGGATTCAGGAGGCGGCCGATTTCCTCCGCCTCCAGGCGCACGACGTCCTGCGTTTTGCCGTTCACCGTGAAGGAAGCCGCCCGGCCGTCCGCGAGGGCGATTTCCACCGGCGCCGCCGTCCTTCCGTCCTCCCGGCGGCGCGGGACAATCCGGATATGCCCCTTGTCGCGGACATAGGTTCCGGGAGCGGACGGTTTTCCGGTTACCCGTCGGTAGGCCAGACGGTGCAGCCGCTCGCCCAGGCGCAGATTGTCCGGGGAGTCGCCGCGGCGGATTTCCAGCGGCCGTCCGTAAAAGATCGTGGGCCGGCTGCCGTCGCTCCCGGCGATGCCCCGGCCCACTTCGACGTAGCGAAAGCCCAGGCGCAAGCTTACGACGGCGGCGCACAGAACGGCCAGGCACAAAAAGAAAAATAAAACGGGATGACGGCGAATCAACGGGGCCTCCCCGATGCTTTGCCGGCTCCGAATGGTTTTGGAGGCGTTCCCCGTTGCGCGGTTGCGGTGCGGCGCCGTCGGCCATCAACGAATGTTTTCTTACCCATGGTCGGAAGTTAAACACAAAGGAGCCGGATCCGGCAAGAATTTTTCTGTGCGGCCGCGTCTCATTGCCGTTCCAGGTCCCGGATGTAGTTCAACAGAATGTCGACCGTCCTGTCCACGCCCGTTTTGCTGGTGGACAGGCCGATGTCGTAGCGCCGCACATCGGTCCATTCCAGGCCGGTCGCCGTGCGGTGGTAAAGCGTTCTTTCCCGGTCGCTCCGGACGATCATTTTTTCGGCCTCCTCCGGAGTGACGCCGTAGAGCCGCTCGATGCGGCCGCGGCGAAAGGCCGCGTCGGCATGGAGAAAAACGCTGACATGATTCGAATGGTCGCGCAGGATGTAGTCGCCGCAGCGGCCGATGATGACCGCCGGCCGCTCGCCGGCGATGCGTAAAATAATGTCGCTTTCGGCCTGAAACAGCTCCCGGTCCGAGGGAGGCAGAATGCGCGGCGGAACATAGGCATCCGGTGTCGTCGCGTACGAACGGATGAACGATTGCCAGAAGGAAAGCTTTTTTTCTTCGCGGAATTTCAAATCTTCTTCCAGTACGGAGAAGCGTCGGGCGGCTTCGTCGATGATTTCCCGGTCGGCGTAAAAGATATTCAGGCGCCGGGCGAGCTGCTGCCCCACGTAGGCGCCGCCGCAACCGAGCTCGCGGCTGACGGTCACGACAAACGGCGAAGCATTTTTCATTCTTTCAATCCTCCTTCAGTTTTTTTCTGTATCGATCCGCGCGGGCCGCAGTTCGGCCGACGCCTTTTTTCCATACAGGATATAGTAAAGCGGAATTGCGGCCAGGATGACTCCGGTCATGATGCCGTAAAGGCCGCGATAGTTTGTGTACGGGATGAGAAGACCCTGCAGGTAGGGTCCCGCTCCGAAGCCCAGATCCACAAACATAAAAAAGGTGGACGTCGCCAGGCCCAGGCGGCGGGGCTTGACGCCCCGGATGGCGATCGCCTGCGCCGAGGAGATGAAGTTGCCGTATCCCAGGGCGATCAGCGCTCCCGACACGAGCAGGGTAACGGAATCGGCGGCCCGGCTGAAGAGCAGCATGCCGGCGGCGAAAACGATCAGGCAGGGATAGACGACAAAATTGGCGCCCCGGACGTCATACAGGCGCCCGATAAACGGCCGGGAGATCAGGACCGTCACCGCGTAGACCAGAAAGTAAAAGCCGGCGGCTTGCTCGAGATGGATTTCCTTCGCGTACAGGGAGATGAAGGTCAGAAGGCCGCTGTAGCTGAAGCCGATGACCAAAATGATGATCGAAATCGGAATGGCCTTGAATTCGAAGAAACCCGAAAGCCGCAAGCCTGCGCCGGCTTGGGCCGTTTCCGGTTCGGCCGGGCCGAAGGCGGATCGGCCGATGCCGAAGGACAGGGCGAAGCTGCTTGCCGCCAGAGCCGATGTGACCAGAAAAATCATCCGGGGATCCGCCTGGGAAATTAAAAGGACGCCGACAAAAGGCCCCAGGGCCACCGCCAGAATGGCGCCGATGCTGTAATAGCCGATGCCTTCGCCGCGCCGGCCGGCGGGAATGATCTGGGCGACGATGGTGCCCGTCGCAGTGCTGGCCGCGCCGAAGGCGATGCCGTGGACGAAGCGGATGACGATCAGTCCCGTCAGGTTGAACGCGGCGAAATACAGGGCCGACGTGACGATAAAAAAGCCGGTGCTTACGATAAGGACCCTTTTGCTTCCCGCGTCTTCGATGAAGCGGCCGGTTCCCAGCCGGCCCATTAACGCGCCGATGATGAAAATGCCCGCCACGAGTCCCGCCGTGTCGGTGGCGGCGCCGAACTGCATGACGGCGTAAGAGGCGATCGTGACCATGAGCAGAAAATGCGTCAGGAAGACCAGGAAATTGATCGCGCTCACCATGACAAAAGGCCCGGTCCACAGTTTTTCTCCGGTCATGGCGCTTTCCTTTTGTGCGAACCGGCGCTTTTCCTCCGCCCGAAGACGGACGCCGGCCGCCGCCGGCCAAATGGGCAATAAACAATTTTCATGCGCGGACTCTAGGCTTTTCCCGGACATCTGTCAATACCGCCCGCCGGCGGAAGATCGTCTTTGCAATATCCGGCGGCCGGAGTATAATGCGCCCGAAAAAAAACGTGATCGACGCCTGTTCCCGGCGGGAAGGACATCCACATCCATGACGGAAACGCCCAGAGCCCCACGCAAAGAATTGTTCGGATGGGCCATGTTCGACTTTGCCAATTCATCCTACACGACCGTCATCATCACCGTGGTCTTCTGCGTCATCTTTCCGCGGCTCATCGTGGCCGACGGTCCCGAATTCCGCCTGGGCAATCTGCTGTGGAGCGTTTCTCTCTCCGTCAGCTATCTCCTGGTGCTCCTCACGGCGCCCGTCCTCGGCGCGATCATGGATTATACGGGAGCAAAGAAAAAATTTCTTTTCGCAAGCTGCCTTCTGACGGTCGTCGCCACCGCCGCGCTTTACTTTGTCCGGCCCGGCGGCATCCTGCTGGGCATGCTGTTCATCATCCTGTCCAACATCGGATTTTCCTACAGCGAATCGTTTGTCTCCAGTTTTCTGCCGGGTCTCGGACCGCCCGAAGATCTGGGGAAGATCTCCGGCTGGGCCTGGGGGCTGGGCTACTTCGGCGGCCTGCTGTCGACGGCGCTCGTCATGTTCGGATTGGGCGCGGGCGTTTATACGCTGGAGAACTTTCCCCGGCTGCGCTGGGTGGGACCGGTGACGGGAGCGTTTTTCCTCGTCGCCGCGATACCGACCTTTCTGTGGGTGAAAGAGCGGGCGGCGGCCCGACCGCTGCCGCCGGGCGAAAATTATTTCACGATCGGCTTCAAAAGGCTTCGCCGGACCTTTTCGGACATTCGGGAGTACCGGGATCTGATGATCCTCCTGGGATCGTTTTTCTTTGCCTACGCGGGCTTGTCCATCGTGATCTCCTTTGCCTTCATTTACGGCGACCAGGTGGTCCGCTGGTCGGCGCAGACGCAGATGCTGATGTTTGTTATTACGCAGTTCACGGCGGCGGGAGGCGCGTTGCTGTTCGGCGTCATCCAGGACCGGTGGAAAGCCAAACAGACGTTTATTCTCACGCTCGTCATCTGGGTCGTCGCCGTCACGCTGATTTACGGCGTCGGCCCCGTGACGGAATTTCTCAATCGTCTTTGGGGGACATCGTTCCGGGAAGAGCATGTTTTTCTGGTGATCGGGTCGCTTGCGGGCCTGGGCCTGGGCTCCACGCAGTCCGCCTGCCGCGCCATGGTGGGGCTTTTCTCTCCGGATACGAAGGCCGGCGAGTTCTTCGGCCTGTGGAGCTTTACCAGCCGCCTTGCGGCGATCGTCGGTCTGATGGGCCTGGGCCTGCTGCAGACGCTGCTGGGGTTGCAGCGGGCCGTGCTGGTGTGTTCGGTCTTTTTTTTCATCGCCCTCGTCGTCATCCTGTTTGTCGACGTGGAGCGGGGAAAAAGGATTGCCCGGGAGCATGCGGGGGAATAGCCGGCGGCGAAGCCGGCGGAGAAGAGGGGAGGAAGCGTGATCGCAGACGGCCGCGCAGGCAGGGGAAGGCGAGGGAAAAACCGCGCGGCGGCGGCGCTTTTGGCGGTCGTTCTGGGCGTGTTGCTGTCAGGCTGCGCCCTCTTTGCCAATCGGCCCATGGACGTGCTTTCCTACGAAAATCCCGACGCGCCGTCCTCGTCGCGGCTGATTGTCTTTCTGCGCGGCATCGGCGGCAGCCATCGCAGCTTTGAGGAAGAAGGGCTTGTGGCGGACGTGTGGGCCTGCGGCCTGTCCTGCGACATCGTCGCGCCCAACGCCCATATCGGTTACTACGGCGACCGCCGCCTGATCGACCGGCTGAAAAAAGACGTGATCGATCCGGCCCGCGCCAAAGGGTATGCGGAAATCTGGCTCGTCGGCTTCTCGATGGGCGGACTGGGGTCGTTGTTGTATTACATGGATCATCCCGAAGACATCGCGCGCGTTTACCTCATTGCGCCGTTTCTGGGCGCGCCGCTTTTTCTCGCGCAAATCGAAGCTGCGGGCGGCCCGCGCGCGTGGGAGCCGGGCGAGTATGTCTACGGCGTGGACTGGCAGCAGATGCTGTGGCGCTGGTTGAAAGTGTCTGTGGCCGATCATCCCGAAAAAATCGTTTATCTGGGGTACGGCGCCGGCGATCCCTATTCCCGGGGGCATCAGCTCCTGGCCGAACTGCTGCCGCCCGAACGCGTGGTGGTGATCGAAGGCGGACATGACTACCTGACCTTTAAAACGCTCTGGAAGATCTTCATCACCGGCGCGGGCCAGGCCAAACCGTAGCCGCGAAATTTCGCCTTGCATCCCCGGAAAGACGCTGTATAGTTCACAAACGCCGCCCGTCCCGGGCGGCGCGTTGAAATCTGAGACGGAATCAAGGGAGGAATGCGATGAATCTCGATGCGTTGTTTTATCCGAAAAGCGTAGCCGTTGTCGGCGCGTCCGGCAACCTGGGCGGCGGAAAAATGCCCTATTTCCAGATTATCCGGGCAAACGGTTATACGGGGAAGATTTATCCGGTCAATCCGAAAGGCGGGGAGATCGACGGCTGCAAGGTTTATCCGTCCATCGGCGATCTGCCCGAACCGGTGGATTTTGCCATTGTCGCCGCGCCGGTCGAGCAGTCCGTGGACATCGTCCGGGCGGCGGTCCGCCGGGGAATCAAGTTTATCCATTTTTTTACGTCGGGCTTCGGAGAAACCGGCAACCGGCTGCTCGAAGAAGAGTTGCTGCGGGAAGCCCGGAAGGGGGAGCTGCGGATCGTGGGGCCCAACTGCATCGGCATTCACTCGTCCGAATCCAAGGTGTCTTTCGCGCTGTCCCCCGGGCCCCTCGAAACGGGAAACGTCGCTTTTCTGGGACAGTCGGGCGGCATGACGGCCAATTTCCTGGGACTCGCCGCGACGCGGAAAATCGCGATCAATAAAGTCGTCTCCTACGGCAATCAGATCGACCTGCGGATCGAGGATTACCTCGACTACCTGGCCGACGACGAGCAGGTGAAGCTCATCGCCTGCTACGTCGAGGACATCAAGGACGCGGACGCCTTTCTCCGGACGCTGAAAAAGACGACGGCCAGAAAGCCCGTCATTCTTCTCAAGGGCGGAAAAACGGAAGCGGGATCGAAGGCCGCGGCCAGCCACACGGGAGCCATGGCCGGCAACTATACCCTCTGGGCGGCGGCCGTCCGGCAGCACGGCGGTCTTCTGGTGGACGACTTCGATCAGCTGATGCATCTGGTGATGATGGGCGCGGCGGAAAAGACTCCGCGGGGAAGGCGCGTGGGGTTTCTCGGCGCCGGCGGCGGCATTTCGGTGCTCTTCAGCGATCTGGCCGTCCAGGCGGGGTTGATGCTTCCTGACTTGGGCGAGGCCGCGCAGCGGAAAATCGGCGAAAAAATCAGAGGCGTCAACACCTCGACGATTAATCCGGTCGATCTGGGCGCCTTCGGCTTCGACCTCAACGTCATGTTGCATACGATGAAGGCCATGGACGAAGACGAATCCATCGATGTCATCGTTCCCTACTTTTCGGTCGAATACATCATGCGCGCGGAACTCTTCCTCAACGTCAAGAACAGCGCCGATACGATCGGCGAAATGGCCCGGCAGATCGGAAAACCCGTGATCGCCGTCCTGGCGAGCTTCGTGGAAGACGATCTGGAATCCGAGCGCGTCCGAATTTCCACGTTTGCCGCGCTGCGCAAGGCCGGCTTCCCTGTGTACGCCAAAATCCAGGACGCCATTTATGCCGTAGAGACGACCTACGAATGGGCCGAACGGCAGTTCCGCGGCAAAGTCTGGCGCGCGGCATGAACGCCTCCGGCGGTCGGTGAAAATTATCCTCCCCGTTCCGGAATCCAAAGACTCCGGAATGGGGAGAGACGACCGGCGGCGTCGTTGGTTGTGGCGTCGATGACGGTTCGAATGCACATTTCTGCGCCGCGCTGATGACGCCTGAAAATATTTTCTAAATAATTGTATTTGCAAACAATTAAATTTTTCGTCCCGGCGCTTTCCCGGCGGTCGGTTTTTCCCTGTTCATAAAAACAGATTGCTTGCGATGTAAAATTCCTTTATGGATGAAGCGATGAGAAAATGGCGGCGCACAGGACGGCTGCCGGACACCATGCGGATGAAACTACCGACGCGAGGATGGCCATATGACGCTGGACATGCTGATGGTGCTGGGGGTGATTGTCCTGGCCGTTTTTCTGTTTGCTTCCGAGAAACTTCCCGTTGATCTGACTTCCATCCTGGTGATGACGGTCCTGATCGTCAGCGGCATTCTGACGCCCACGGAGGGGCTTTCCGGCTTCAGCAACGTCGCTACGGTGACGGTGGGCGCCATGTTCATTCTGAGCGCGGCCCTGCAGAAAACCGGCGCGGTGACCTTTCTGGGCAGTCTCTCGTCGAAAATTTTCCGGTTCAATTTCTGGGTCGGCCTTGTCGGAACGATGGTCCTGGTCGGCGTCGCGTCGGCCTTCGTCAACAATACGCCGGTGGTCGCCGTGTTCATTCCCATCATGCTGGGGCTGGCCGCCACCAACAAACTCAGCCCCAGCAGGCTTTTGATGCCGATGTCTTTTGCTTCGATGTTCGGCGGCGTCTGCACGCTCATCGGCACGTCCACGAACATTCTGGTGAGTTCGATCGCCGTTCAGCACGGTCTGCCCGCCCTGGGCATGTTTGAATTCACCAAGCTGGGCCTGGTCTTTTTTGCCGCCGGCACGCTGTACATGGCGCTGGTCGGCGTGCGGCTCATTCCCCGGCAGCCGGCGGAGGAGAATCTGACGGACAAATACCGGATGCAGAACTACCTCACGGACATTGTTTTGGAGGAAAAGGCCAAATCGGTCGGCGCCCGGGTGGCGGATTCCCCGCTGGTCAAGGAGCTGGATCTCGACATTCTGGAGGTGATCCGCAACGGCCACCGGCTTCTCGTGCCGGTATCCGACATCGTCCTCGCGGCCGGCGATCTGCTCCGGGTGCGCTGCGACATCCGGCAGCTCCAGACGCTCAAGGATCGCATGGGCATTACGATGAAGTCGGACTGCGAACTGCACGACACCGATTTCCGCTGCGAGGAGCTGCTGCTTACGGAAGTGGTCGTCGCGCCGAATTCCCGTCTTATCGGCAAAACCATCAAATCCTCCGCCTTCCGGAATATTTTCCACGCCACGGCGCTGGCGCTGCGCCACAACGGACAGCTTTTCAATACCGGCTTTGCCGACACGCCGCTTAAAGCGGGCGACGCCATTTTAGTGGAAGCCCGCCGGGAAAACTACGAGGCGCTCAAGAGCAACAACGATTTTATCATCGTGTCCGACATCGAAACGCCGCAGTACCGCAAAAGCAAGATCCTTCCCGCGGTGCTCATCATTCTCGGCGTCATCGTCACGGCCGCGCTCGGCATTGTGCCGATCATGGTCGGCGCGATCGTGGGCGCGATTCTGCTGGTGGTGGCCGGCTGCATCACGCTGGAAGAAGCCTACGATGCCATCGACTGGAAAGTCATCTTTTTGCTGGGCGGCGTGATTTCGCTCGGTGTGGCGCTGGAAAAGACGGGGACGGCCATGTATCTGTCCGGAAAAATGATCCAGTTTCTGGGCGGATGGGGGCCGGTGGCCATCGTCGCCGCCCTGTACATCGCGACGACGCTGCTGACCGAAATGATGTCCAACAACGCGACGGCCGTTCTGCTTGCGCCGATCGCCATCGCCGCGGCCAAAGCCATGGGCGTGAACCCCACGCCGTTTCTCATGGCGATTGCTTTTGCCGCCTCCGCAAGCTTCATGACGCCGGTCGGCTATCAGACCAACACCATGATTTACGGCGTCGGGGGATATAAATTTTCAGATTTTCTCCGGGTGGGAACGCCGCTCAACATCATCTTCTGGATTCTCGCGACGCTCCTGATTCCCGTATTCTTTCCGTTCTAGGAGGATCGTATGGACGGCATGACCGATTGGATAAGAAATATCTTAGATTCGCTCAACATTCCGCTTTTCAAAGTGGGGGACGCCACCTTCACGCTCTGGATGCTGGGTTACCTGATTCTGGCGACCGCGGTACTGGTCGTCGCGGCTTCGGCGCTCAATAAACTCATTGCGTACCGCCTGCTCGCGAAAAGCCGGCTCGACCTGGGCGTGCGCGTCGCCGTCGGCTCCATGGTCAAGTACCTCCTTCTGGTGGTGGGCTTCGTCGTCATTCTGCAAACCGCGGGAATCAATCTGAGCAGCCTCACCATCCTCCTGGGCGCCCTGGGCGTCGGCATCGGCTTCGGCCTGCAGAACATCACGAACAATTTCGTGAGCGGTCTCATCATCCTCCTGGAGCGGCCCGTCAAAGTGGGCGACCGGATCGAGGTGGGCGATGTCGCAGGAGATGTCGTGGATATTTCAATGCGGGCGACCACGATCATCACCAACGACAATATTTCCATCATCGTGCCGAACTCGGAATTCATTTCCGGAACCGTGATCAACTGGAGCCACACGGACCGCAGCGTCCGCTTCAATTTTCCGGTGGGCGTCGCGTACCGGGAGGATCCGGAGGTCGTCCGCAAGGTTCTCCTGGAAATAGCCCTTAACAATTCCGGCGTCCTCAAGGATCCCAAGCCGGACGTGCTGTTTTCCGAATTTTCCGACAGCGCCATGAAATTCAACCTGCGCGTCTGGACGCGGGACTACATCAACCGTCCCGGCGTCCTCAAAAGCCAGCTCTACTATGAAATCGCCCGCCGCTTCCGGGAAAAAGGCATTGAAATTCCCCTGCCGCAGCGCGACGTCCGCATCCGCAAGACGCCTTCCGACGCCTGAGAGAAAGCGCGCTTCATCTTTTCCGGGATCGGACCCGGAGTTGCCCTCGAAAAAAATTATCCTCCGCGACATTTCAGTCGCGCCCCCATGACAAAAACGTCGCCGCCCGCCGGAGCAATACCGGCGGGCCTTTCGCGTCTTTTCTCCGTTTTCTGCAGACGGCGGCAGGGACATCCGGGTCGTTTGCGCCGGCGGCGGCCGGCAGGGGCGTTGCGGCTTCAAACCCGGCGCCATCAAGGCGTTTCGTCAAAACCGCCTTGTCTGGCACATCCCTTGCTGTTAGGGAAGACCAGAAAAAAGCAGTTTCATGGTGTGGAGAACGTTTTTAAATCGCGTCGAGGAGAAAACAGATGCTGGCATCATTGAAATTACTGGATTTGATGGCGAACCATTCCGAAGCGATCGCCAAACAGTGGGCAAAGGACGTCACCAAAAATGCAAGAACCCCCTTTTTTCATTATCTCAGTGAAGATTATCTCGTGCCGCAGGCGGCCGAATTTTACCGCAAACTGAGCAGCGTTTACACGCTGCGCGATGCGTTTCCCACCATCGCCGATTTCATGACCAAGTATTCCGAGACGCGATTCAGGGAGGGCGTGCCGCTGCCGGAGGCGTTTTACGCGATTACGCTGATGCGCCGCCACATCTGGCTTTACGCCGAATTCCAGGCCATTTTTATCAACGTGATGGAGCAGCAGCAGGCGCTCGACAGTCAGACCCGGACCATTCTGATTTTCGACTACATCGTCTATGTGCTGACAGACACCTATGTGAAGCTCATGGGAGAGACTCCCGGAAAAAATAAAAAGAGGTGAACGAACCGTGGCTGAACAAATTCATCAAGGAAGAGTCTTATCCGTCCGCAGCAGCGTTGTCGACATCTGGTTTCCCGTCGCGCCGTCGATCCGGAATGTCCTCATCGCAGGAGAAAAGGGTGAATACATCATCGAGGTATTTACGCAGCTGGATAACAATACTGTCCGGGGCGTCGCCCTGACGCCGACGCAGGGACTGGCCCGGGGCGCCGTCGTCACGGACACCGGAAAGCCTTTTGAGGTTCCCGTCGGAGGGGCGCTGATGGGTCGGGTGTTCAACGTTTTCGGCAACACCATCGACAAGAAAGGCGCCGTGGAAGGCTGCGAGCTGCGGTCGATCCACCATGAACCGATTCCGCTGCGCGACCAGTCCACCGTCTCCGAAATTTTCGAGACGGGCATCAAGGCCATCGACGTGCTGGCGCCGCTCGAGCGCGGCGGCAAGGCGGGGCTCTTCGGCGGCGCGGGCGTCGGCAAGACCGTTCTCATCACGGAAATGATTCACAACACCGTCAGCGCGCACGAGGGCATGAGCATCTTCTGCGGCATCGGCGAGCGCTGCCGCGAGGGCGAGGAGCTCTACCGCGAAATGGAGGAGAGCGGCGTTTTGGGAAATACGGTGATGGTGTTCGGCCAGATGAACGAGCCGCCCGGCGCCCGGTTCCGCGTGGGGCACGCGGCGCTCACCATGGCGGAGTATTTCCGCGACGACGCCAAGCAGGACGTGCTTTTGATGATCGACAACATCTTCCGCTTCATCCAGGCGGGCATGGAAGTGTCGGGCCTTTTGGGACAGCTGCCGTCGCGCCTGGGCTATCAGCCGACGCTGGCCACGGAGCTCGCGGAGCTCGAGGAGCGCATCTGCAACACCAAGACCGGCGCGATCACGTCCATCCAGGCGGTGTACGTGCCGGCGGACGATTTCACCGATCCCTCGGCCGTGCACACCTTCGGCCACCTGTCCGCGACCATCGCGCTGTCGCGCAAGCGCGCGAGCGAAGGCCTGTACCCTGCGATCGACCTCCTGCAGTCCGGCTCCAAGATGCTGATGCCGAACATTGCCGGCGAGCGCCACTACAAAATCGCCCAGGAAATCCGCAAGACCCTGGCCGTCTACGAAGATCTCAAGGACATCATCGCCATGCTGGGCATCTCGGAGCTCTCCCGCGAGGATCAGCGGACCGTGTTCCGGGCGCGGCGGCTCGAGCGGTTTTTCACCCAGCCGTTCTTCGTCACCGAGCAGTTCACGGGGACGGAAGGCAAGATGGTGTCGCGCGAGGATACGCTTAACGGGTGCGAACGGATCCTCAACGACGAATTTGCGGATTATCCGGAACGCGCGCTGTACATGATCGGATCGATTGACGAGGCGAAGATCAACCATGCTGCTTAAAATTTTACTGCCGGCGGAAGTGCTGATGGAGCGGGAGGTCAGGAAAATCGTCGCGGAAGCGGAAAACGGCTCTTTTTGCCTGATGCCGAATCACATCGACTTTGTCGCCACGCTGGCGCCGGGCATCTTTTCCTACGAGCTGGCGGAAGGCGGCCAGGAGCTTCTGGCCATGGATGTCGGCACCCTGGTGAAAAAGGGATCGGACGTTCTGGTCTCCACGCGCAACGCCGTTAAGGCGGCGGAGCTGGGAAAACTCAAACAGGTGGTGGTGGAGCAGTACGACGCGCTCGACGAGCGGGAAAAGCTGGTGCGCTCCGCCGCGGCGAAACTCGAGGCGTCCCTGATCCGGCGCTTCGTCGAACTGAAGTAGGGCGCGATTTCCGATCGCGCCTGCCGGACCCCAAACGAGCAAGGAAGGAATTATCAACATGGCTGAAATACGACGAACTTCCAACCGGCGCCGGAAAGCGGCGGATCATTTCACGGAGAAAGTCGCCCAACGGGAAGCTCTGCGCATCCGGGGCCTGAAACACAAGAATGAAACGGTCTGGTTCGGCCTGGGGATGTTCGGCATCATCGGATGGGCGGTCGCCATTCCCACGCTCATCGGCATCGCGCTCGGCCTCTGGATCGACCGCACCTGGCCCAGCCAGTATTCCTGGGCGCTGATGCTGCTTATTCTCGGCGTGATCGTCGGATGCATCAACGCCGCTTACTGGGTCCGGAAGATTCGCAGCACGATTATTGAAGAGGACTGACATGAAGATAAACGCGATGCTGATGCTTCTGCTGATGTTTGCCGTGGGACTGGCGCTGGGCGCTTTCTATTTTCTCAGCCTCTGGCAGACCATAAAGCGATTGTCCCGCGCGGAAAGCCGCGCGCGATTGCTCATCGTCAGTTATGCGCTGCGTCTGTCGGTCGTCTTATCGGCGTTTTATTTTCTTCTGAAAGACGGCCATTGGGAGAGACTGGCTCTCGCCCTGGTCGGATTTGTGGTGATGCGCAAGATCCTTACGCATCATTTCGGGCCGCAAAAGACGCTGGAGGCGGTTCCTGAATAGAAGGCGGATACCGATCAACCGGTAAAGGAGTTTGTATGGAAGTCGTATCGCTCAATCAGATCAGCCCGGATCAGGTGATTATCTGGAGTTGGAACTTTATCACCCTCAATGTGACCATTTTGTATACCTGGCTGGTGATGGCCAT
The DNA here is from genome assembly GCA_012729055.1 of Deltaproteobacteria bacterium. Taxonomy (GTDB): domain Bacteria; phylum Desulfobacterota; class Syntrophia; order Syntrophales; family Smithellaceae; genus UBA8904. The sequence continues at coordinate 47,012 of JAAYDW010000051.1, read as the reverse complement.
CCTGGTCGGCGGGTCGATCCTCATCACCCGCAACCTGTCTTCGGAAATGAACGTATCGCGCTGGCAGCATTTCCTGGAAGTGGTTATTTCCATCATCCGGGGGGAAATCAGCGAGATGACCAAAAAAGGCGCGGACCATTACGTTCCGCTGGTCGGCACGCTCTTTCTGTTCATCTGTGTGTCCAACGTGCTTGTGATCGTGCCGGGGTTTGTCGCGCCGACGTCGTCCATGACGACTACCGCGGCGCTCGCGACCTGTGTGTTTATCGCCGTTCCCTTTTACGGGATTTCACGCAACGGCGTACTCCATTATGTGAAGGAGTATTTTCAACCGACCTTCATTTTCTTCCCGTTTCACGTCATGGGCGAATTGTCCCGGACGCTGGCGCTCACGGTCCGGCTGTTCGGCAACATCATGAGCCACGAAAAGGTCATCGGCATTCTGCTGGCCGTCACGCCTTTTCTGTTCCCGGTCGTGATGCAGATCCTGGGGTTGCTGATCGGCGTAATCCAGGCCTACATTTTTGCGATCCTTTCCATGGTTTATATAGCCTCGGCGCTCTCTGCCGAGGATGAAGTTCATGCGGAAGTTAAGAAAGAAGGCTCAACCGCCTGATCAAATGAAATTAAAGGAGGAGTATTTATGGACAGTGTAAGTCTCGTCGCGATGGCCTCGATTATCGGTGCAGGTTTGGCAATGGGGATCGGTTCGATCGGTCCGGGCTTAGGCATGGGGCAGGCAATCGCCCAGGCGCTGGCCGCGATCGCCCAGCAGCCGGATGAGAGGAATTCCTTGACACGAACGCTTTTCGTCGGATTGGCCATGATTGAATCGATCGCCATTTACTGCTTCGTGATTTCCATGATTTTGATTTTCGCCAATCCTTTCTGGGGTCACATTACCAAGTGAGGGGGATGATCCATGCATATCGACTGGTTTGTATTTTTGGCGCAGATCTTTAATTTCCTCCTGCTGATGTATCTGCTGAAGCGGTTTTTGTACGGGCGGATCATCAAGGCCATGGACGACCGGGAAGCCAAGATCGCTCGGCGTTTCGAGGATGCGGACGCGCTGCAGGCCAAGGCGCGGGAGGAAGCCCAGCTTTACGAGCAGCGCAATCAGATGCTCAACGAGAAGAAGGAAGTGATGCTCAACGAGGCGACGATGGCGGCGGACGCCAAGCGCAAGGAGCTGATGGAAAAAGTGCGCGAAGAAGTCGACACGGTCAAAACCCGGTGGCAGGAGATGCTGCTCCGCGAGCAGGGCGCCTTCTTCTACGATCTGCGCCAGCGGGCCGCCAAACAGCTTTACGCGACGGCGCGCAAGGCCCTGTCCGACCTGGCCGATGAGGAACTGGAGGACCGGATCATCGAGGAATTTCTCCGGCGGCTGCAGGCGCTCGATGCGGAGAAAAGCAAACAGATCCGCCAGGCGATCACCGGCGGCGGCAATCGGGTGACCGTGCAGAGCGCCTTCGGCATTTCAGCGCCAAGACAGTCGCAGATCGAGGAGGTTTTGAAAAAACAGATCACCAACGGCTTTACCATCCGCTATCTGCATGAACCGGACGTGGTATCCGGCATTGAACTCCGGGTCAACGGCCATAAAATCGCCTGGAGCCTCAACGAGTATCTGGAAACGCTGGTGGAGAGCCTGACGGAAACGCTCCAGAAAGAAGCGCATGCGGCATAACGTCATGTAGGGAACAGTCGCGACTGTTCCCTACCACAGGAGGCAGCACATGAATCAGGAAACAAATCCGTTGGAAAGTCAGGAGCTGAAAACCTTTCTGGACGACACGTTTGACACCATGGAAAAGGTTTTGGACGAACAGAATCCTGAACTGAGACAATATGAAATCGGCACCGTCCAGTTCGTCGGCCGCGATATCGCCCGGGTCAGCGGTCTGCCGCACATCCGCGCAGAGGAACTGGTGCGGTTTTCGGGCAACTACATGGGGCTGGTGTTCAACATCGACCCCAAGGAAATCGGCGTGATCCTCCTGGACCCCAGCGAAAATCTGCAGGTGGGTTCCGAGGTGCAGCGCACCAAGCGCGTTCTGGACGTGCCCGTGGGCGACGGCCTTCTGGGACGGATCGTCGATCCGCTGGGACGTCCGCTCGACGGCTTGGGCGAGGTCAGCACGGTCCTGCGGCTGCCGGTGGAGCGTCCGGCGCCCGCCGTCATGGACCGCGCGCCGGTGACGGTTCCGCTGCAAACCGGCGTCAAGGTGATCGACGCGCTGATTCCCATCGGACGCGGCCAGCGCGAGCTCATCCTGGGCGACCGGCAGACCGGCAAGACCGCCATCGCCGTCGATACGATCATCAATCAGAAAGAGACGGGCATCCTCTCCATTTACTGCGCCGTCGGCAAGAAGAGCGCGGACGTGGCCAAAGTCATCGCCGAACTGCGCGACCACGGCGTCATGGGATCCTGCATCGTGGTCGTAGCCACCGGCGAAGACACGCCGGGGCTTCAGTTTATTGCGCCTTACGCGGCCACGAGCATGGCGGAGTATTTTGTCGAGCAGGGCCGCGACGTGCTGATCGTGTACGACGATCTGACCTCGCATGCGCGGGCCTACCGCGAAGTTTCGCTGCTTTTGCGGCGGCCGCCCGGACGCGAAGCCTTCCCCGGCGACATCTTTTACATCCACTCCCGTCTTTTGGAGCGCTCCACGCACATGCGCCCCGAACTGGGCGGAGGATCGCTGACGTCTTTGCCGGTCGTCGAAACGGAGGCGCAGGACATGTCGTCCTACATTCCGACGAACCTGATTTCCATTACGGACGGTCAGATTTATCTTTCGCCGGTGCTCTTCAACAAGGGCATTCTGCCGGCGGTGGATGTCGGCAAATCCGTTTCGCGCGTCGGCGGCAAAACGCAGCTGCCCGCCTACCGGTCCGTCGCGGGGGATTTGCGCCTGTCCTACACGCAGTTCGAGGAGCTGGAATCCTTTTCCCGCTTCGGGACAAGGCTCGACGACGCCACGCGCCGGACCCTCGAGCGCGGCTGGCGCGTCCGTGAAATTCTCAAGCAGGGCCAGTACAAGCCTCTGCGCGCCTCCGAACAGATCGCGTCGCTGTTGTCGATCACGGGCGGCGCCCTGGACCTGGTTCCGATTGAAAAGATCCGCCAGGCGGAAGGGCGGCTTCTGGACGTCGTCAACGAGCAGTTGCCGGAACTGTGCGCGCGCATCGAGGACGGCAAGAAAATCGACATCACGGACCGCGACAGCATTCTGAGCAAAATCAAACCGGCCATTGCACCGCTTGAAGAGGTCGAGGAAGCCAATGCAAACAACTGAGTCGCTGAAAAGAAGAATGAAAAGCGCGGGCGATCTCCTGTCGGTCGTCAAGACGATGAAGGCGCTGGCGGCGGTGAGCATCCGCCAGTATCAACGGGCTGTGGAATCGCTGCGCGACTACAACCGCGCCGTCGAGATGGGCCTGCAGATCGTGCTCAAGGAGCGGATGGGCGCGACGATGCGCCGGAAGCATTCAACGATGAAGCGCCTGGGGGTCATCGTTTTCGGGTCCGACCAGGGCCTGTGCGGGCAACTCAACGAGCAGATCTCCACGTTCACCCTGGAGTATATCAAGAGCGCCGGGGTGAAAAAAGAAAATCGCAAGGTCCTGAGCATCGGGGCGCGCGTGGCGGATTACCTGGAGGATGCCGGACAGCCGGTGGAGGAACTCCTCGGCACGCCCGGCTCCACGGCGGGCATTACGCCGCTGGTTCAGGAGATCATCATGATCATCGACGAATGGCATTTCCGCGGCAACATCGATCACTTTGTCCTGTTTTACAATGAGTATCTGACCGGAGCGACGTACCACCCCCGCCTGCTTCAGCTCCTGCCCGTCGATATGGACTGGCTCAGGCAGATCGCGAAGAAAAAATGGGACTCCAAGTCGCTGCCGATCTTCCGGATGGACAGCGACAAGATCTTTTCGTCGCTTATCCGCGAGTATCTGTTCGTGTCGCTCTACCGGGCCTTTGCCGAGTCGCTGGCCAGCGAGAACGCGAGCCGGCTGGCGTCCATGCAGAACGCCGAAAAAAACATTGAAGAGCAGTTGCAGGACCTGCACGTGCAGTTCCACCGCACCCGCCAGATGACGATCACCGAGGAACTTCTGGACATTGTCGCCGGTTTTGAGGCGCTGTCGGAAGAAGCATCGTAACGTTTGATTTTTCAGAAAGGGGGTATGACGTATGTCGACGGGATCGGACAAGAGAATTTGTGTCATCTGTGCATGGCGCGAAAACTGCACGAAACGTTATCGGGTTAAGACCAACGCCCTGTTTGACGTGAACTGCCCCGACTACACGCGCGACATCAAGCTGCGGGACAAGGATGTCGACAAACTGGTGGAAGACCAGGTGATGCGCTGGCAGAAGGAAAAGAAGGACAAACCGGGCCCGGTCATCACCCTGTCGAGCGAAGCGGGCGCCGGCGGCGGCTGGGTGGCGCGCATTCTCGCCACGGACCTGAGCATGACGCTGGTCGGCAGCGAATTGATTCACGCGGTGGCGGAGAGCGCCCACGTCAGCGACAAGGTGATCAAATCGCTGGATGAAAAGAGCATCTCGCTTTTCGACAGCCTCATCAGCTCTTTTTTCGAATCGCGTCATATCTGGCCCAATGAGTACATCCGCCGCCTGTCCATGGTGATGCACGCGGACGCCCAGCACGGCAACATCATCATTATCGGGCGGGGGGGCAGCTTCATTCTCAAGGACAAGGCGTTTCGGGTGCGCATCATTGCGCCCTTCGACACGCGCGTCGAGAAGGTCATGCGCGACCGGAAACTGCCGCTCAAGGAGGCGCAGGGCTATGTGAAAAAATACGATACGGATCAGATCGGTTTCATCCGCAAGTATTTCAATGAGGACATCAACGATCCGAAGCATTACGACATCATGGTCAACATGCAGAATGTCGGCATTGAAACCGCGGCGGAATCGATAAAGAAAGCGTTTCTGGCATGGAAGGCCGTCAACGAGATCCATCAGGGATGATTTTTACATTCTGAAACGGAGTAATCGGCATGAATCGTGATGAACGCGCATTGCTTCTGGGCCTGGCGGAAGAGGTGATTTTGCACCTGCGCAGCCGTCTGGCTGAAATCGAAAACCTGCACCCGCGGGAATCCGCGCTCGGGATTGCCACTTTTCAGGAGCGTTTGCGTCACATCGAAAGTTTGTTGAATGACGTCAAGAAAGACACAGGAGGATTTGACCTGAAGTGATTTTCGAATCCGGATGTTGGTTTTCCCGGAAACGCGCGGGCGCCGACCGTTCATACAGCGGGGACCCGTCCGGGGAAAACCGGCCGTCTGCCGCTCCGTCCAACCGCGCCGTTTTCCGGCGATTCCACAAATGAGTCCGCCGTTTTCCGAAAAGACACCCGTGCCGTCCTCCCGCGGCCGCGGATTCTAGGGCGCGCCGTTTTTGACGGCGGCGGCCAGGTAGATAAAAAAGGACGTGCCCGCGCCGGCGACCGATTCCACGCTGATCAGACCGTTGTGGTACTTGATGATCGAGTCGCAAATGGCCAGCCCCAGGCCGATGCCGCCGCGGCCTTTCTTTTCCTTCGTGGTGAAGTAGGGATCGAAGATTTTCGAAAGATTTTCCCGGGGAATGCCGATGCCCTTGTCCCGGATGACGATCCGGACATAGTTGCCCTCGCCGAGCGTCCGGATATTGGTTCCCGTGGTGATGTTTTCCGCGATCACCTCCACGACGCCGCCTTCCGGCATGGCTTCCCGGGCGTTGGCGACCATGTTTTCGATGACCTGCTTGATCTGCATGGCGTCGATTTCCGCGGGCCACAGGTCGGGCGCGATCACCGGTTTGCAGACGACTTTGGAGCCGGTCAGCGCCTTCGAGATCGCTTCGCGGATCAGGTCGTCGAGTTTTTCGAGCTTTTTAACGGGATAGCCTCCCTGGGCGAAGGTGATGAGGCGGTGCGCCAGTTCCTTGGCTTGCAGGCCCGCCCGCTCCGCGATGGCCAGGCCGTTTTCGAGGATTTTGTCTTCTTCGCTGGCTGAAATTTTGGCCAGAAAAACATTGCGCAGGATGGCCGACAACAGACTGTCGAAATCCTTGGCGACGCCGTCGGCGAACGTGCCCAGCGACTCGAGCTTGGTCCGCTTCAGGAGCTCCTCTTCCGCCGTTTTCTGATCCGTGATGTCTTCCAGCGTTTCCATCGAGCCGAAGAGCTTGCCGCCGGAATCCCGGATGGCCGCCGACGTGATCCGGAACCACTTTCCCTTTTCACCCAGATCCGGGAAGAATTCCGTCACTTCGTAGGCGTCTTTGAGCACCTTGGATTTGGTGACCTGGCCGGCGTAGAGGATCGAGGAGTTGATCACCTTGTTGCTGAGAATCAGATCGGCCAGGCAGGAACGCGGCGATTTGTAAAAGGCCCGCCACTGCTGGTCCGTTCCGACGACATCTTCCGACTTGATGCCGGAGAGGCCTTCCAGCGCCCGGTTCCAGTGCAGAATCCTGTGGTTCGTGGAAATGACGAACATCGGGATCGGAGAACTCTGAATGATGCTGCGCAGGATCTGTTCGTCTTTACGGCCCCGCCAGATCGCGTAGGCAAAGCTTACGATCGCTGTCGCTGCGAGGACCAGAATGAACAAGACAATGTGGTTCTGCATGATGGGTTTCCGTATTTAAAGCCTGCGGTCCGGACCGCGCCGATGGGGGTCGCTGCCGTTTAATGAACGCCCGATCTTTTTTGAACGCCGCCCCTGGAACTCTGTTGCCGTTGAATAGCAAGGTTGGCCTGAAATTGCAAGATTGGAAAAATATCCGGCCGCCGGACCGCTTCCGCCGGCCGCCGCCGTCGCATGAGAAAAGCGCTTGACAAACCCCGGCCGCTGAATTAATTCCTACCAAAGTAATAGTATTAATAACCGGACGGAAGCGGTCGGGTCGGACGGCAAACACGGAGGAAGGAAGGTTCGCAAAAAGATGACGGCGGCGGCAAAAAAAGTTCTGGTGGCCATGAGCGGCGGTGTGGATTCGTCGGTCGCCGCGCTGCTTTTACGGGAAGCGGGCCATGCAATTACCGGCGTGACGATGGGGCTGGGCATCCGTCGGGACGAAAGCCCTGCCGGCTGCTGCGGCGGCGACGCCATCGAAGATGCGAAGCGCGTCTGCGACCGGTTGGGGGCGCCGCACCTGGTCTTCGACTTCGCCTCTCTGATGGAAGAACGGGTCATCCGGAAATTTACGGACGAATATTTAAAGGGGAGAACGCCCAATCCCTGCGTGGACTGCAACCGTTATCTGAAATTCGACGCGCTCTTGGCCCGGGCGCGGAGCCTGGGATTTGACTATCTGGCGACCGGCCATTATGCCCGCGTCGCAAAAACGGCCTCCGGATGGGGGTTGTTCCGGGCTGCGGACAAAAACAAGGACCAGACGTACTTTTTGTACCCGATTCGAAGGGACGATTTGCCCGCTGTGCTTTTCCCGCTGGGGGAGATGAAAAAAGAGGAGGTGCGCGCCCGGGCGCGGGCGGCCGGCCTGCCCGTCGCGCAAAAGGCGGAAAGCCAGGACATCTGCTTTATTCCCCAGGGCGATTACCGGCGGTTTTTTGCGCAAAGGCGGCTCGCGTCGCCGCCGGGAGACATCGTGGATTCGTCCGGCTGCGTGCGGGGGCGTCACACGGGAATCCTGGCGTACACCATCGGCCAGCGCAGCGGTCTGGGAATCAGCGCTCCCCGGCCGCTTTATGTCCTGCGCTACGACGCCGTCAAAAATCAGGTGGTCGTCGGACACAAGGAGGATCTGTTGGCGGACGGGCTTGTCGCGGGCGATTTGAACCTCCATTCAGACAGCTTTCCGGAAACGGCGGAGGTCAAAATCCGCTACCGCAAGAAGCCGGCGCCCTGCCGGGTGATTCGGGACGGCGAAAAGCTGAAGGTCGTTTTCCGGGAGCCGCAGGAATCCGTCACACCGGGGCAGGCCGCCGTCTTTTACGAAGGGGGCAGGGTTCTGGGCGGCGGCGTCATCGAAACGGCATGGGCCGCTCATGAAGCGGAGCGCGCAAAGGGATCCGTTTAAGATTCTCCGAAGGGATAAAGAAAGGGTGGCGGAAATGACCAGACGGGATGATTCGTTGAAAGTGGAAACCCTTTTATTGCACGGCGGCCAGGAGCCGGATCCGACGACGGGCGCGCGAGCCGTGCCGATCTATCAGACGACATCGTATCAGTTTAAAGATACGGATCATGCCGCTGCCCTTTTCGGACTCACCGAGTTCGGCAACATTTACACAAGGCTCATGAACCCGACGACGGACGTGCTGGAAAAGCGGATCGCCCTTCTGGACGGAGGAGCAGGCGCGCTGGCGGTGGCCAGCGGCCAGTCGGCCATCACGCTTTCGCTCTTGAATATGGCCCGGGCCGGCGATGAGATCGTTTCGGCCGACAATCTCTACGGCGGAACCTACACATTGTTTCATTACACGCTCCCGCGTTTTGGGATTAAGGTTCGCTTTGTCAAATCCAACGATCTTGCGGCGCTTGATGAGGCGATCACTTCGAAGACGAAAGCCATTTACGCCGAATCCATCGGCAATCCCAAGCTGGATGTTGCGGATCTCGAAGGCATCGCCGCCGTCGCGCACCGGCACGGCATTGTCTTTGTGCTCGATAACACGGTGTCGCCGTACATTCTGCGGCCGTTTGATTTCGGCGCGGACGTGATTGTCTATTCCGCGACCAAGTTCATCGGCGGACATGGAACCTCCCTGGGCGGGCTGATTGTGGATTCCGGAAAATTCGACTGGATCAATGGCCGCTATCCGCTGATTGCCGGTCCCGATCCGGCCTACCACGGACTCGATTTTGCCCCGGCGCTCAGGCCCGCCGGCAATATCGCCTACATCACGAAGGCCCGCGTCGTTCTTTTGCGCGATCTGGGGCCGGCGCTTTCGCCGTTCAACGCTTTTCTTCTGCTGCAAGGATTAGAAACGCTCCATCTGCGGATGGCGCGGCACTGTGAAAACGCGCTGGCCGTGGCGCGGCGCCTGAAAGCGCATTCCAAGGTCGCCTGGGTAAACTATCCGGGACTTGCGGACAGTCCTGAAAAAGCCAGAGCAGAGAAATATTTGCCCGGGGGCGCCGGAGCCATCGTGGGATTTGGCGTCGCCGGTGGAATGGAGGCGGGCAGGAAGTTTATCAATTCGCTTCGGTTGATCTCTCATCTGGCCAATATCGGCGACGCCAAGACGCTAGCGATTCATCCGGCATCCACCACGCATTCGCAGCTGTCACCGGAAGAGCAGCTTGCCGCCGGCGTGACGCCGGATTTCATCCGCCTGTCGATCGGCCTCGAGCATCTCGACGACATCCTGGCGGACATCGACCAGGCGCTTGGGAAAATCTGATGCACAACCCTCCCGCCGATTTTACAAACGGGGGAGGGACAGGAGGCAAACCATGAGCAGGATTTACTCGGATAATTCACAGTCGGTCGGCAACACGCCGCTCGTCCGGTTGAACCGCGTGACCGCAGGCGCCGGGGCGACGGTGCTGGCGAAAATGGAGGGACGTAATCCGGCTTATTCCGTCAAGTGCCGCATCGGAGCAGCCATGATCCGGGACGCCGAAGCCAGGGGCCTTCTCACGCCGGGAATGGAAATCGTCGAGCCGACCAGCGGCAACACGGGCATCGCGCTCGCGTCCGTGGCGGCGGCGCGCGGCTACCGGCTGACGCTCGCCATGCCGGAAACCATGAGCCTCGAACGCCGGCGCGTGCTGGCCGCCTTCGGCGCGAACCTGATGCTTACGCCGGGCGCGGAAGGCATACCGGGCGCGATCGTCCGGGCGGAGACCCTCGCCCAGTCCGATCCGCAGAAATATTTTCTGCCCCAGCAGTTCAAGAATCCGGCCAATCCCGCCATTCATGAAAAAACGACGGGGCCGGAAATCTGGAACGACACGGAAGGAGCCATTGACGCGCTGGTGGCGGGCGTCGGGACGGGCGGAACGATTTCCGGCGTTTCCCGCTTTATCAAGAGCACCATGGGCAAAAAGATTCTGTCCGTGGCGGTGGAGCCCGCGGAAAGTCCGGTGATCAGCCAGAAGCTGGCGGGTCTTCCGCTGAAACCGGCGCCGCACAAGATTCAGGGGATCGGCGCGGGCTTCATTCCCGACACGCTGGATCTGTCGCTCATCGACCGCGTCGAGACGGTGGAAAGCGCGGAGGCCCTCGAATTCGCCCGCCGTCTGGCCCGGGAAGAAGGGATGCTTGTCGGCATTTCCTGCGGCGCGGCGGCCGCGGCGGCCGTGCGCCTGGCGCAACGGCCCGAGTTTGCCGCAAAGACCATCGTGGTGATTCTGCCCGACGCCGGCGAACGCTACCTCTCGACGGCTCTTTTCGATCCCATAGGCGCGTAGAACGGGCGACGGAGTCAACCGCCAGAATACATTTGATAATTTGAGCCGGATGTGCGAAAAGCATTTTCCATGATTTCAAATCGATGCGGCGGACCCGACTATGCTACCCTTTAAAATGCTGTCCATTGTCATTCCCGTTTACGATGAGGAGCCGTACCTGGAAGAGCTGCTGCGCCGGGTGATCGCGCAGCCGCTGCCCGGCAGTCTGGAGCGTGAAATCATCCTGGTGAACGACGCGTCGCGGGACCGTTCCTGGCAGGTGATGCAGTCCCTGACGGAAAAATATCCCGCGATCCCGTTTCACCTGATCAACAAAACCGTCAACGAGGGGAAGGGGGCGGCGCTGCGCGACGGCTTTGCGAAAGCAACCGGCGATCTCATCCTGATTCAGGATGCGGACCTGGAGTACGATCCGGCCGACTACCCCAAGCTCCTGGGGCCGATTCTGGACGGCCGGGCCGACGTGGTGTTCGGCAGCCGGTTTATCGGCGAACCGCACCGCGTCATGTACTACTGGCATCAGTTCGCCAACACGATTCTGACCACGCTCTCCAACATGCTCACCAACCTCAACCTGACCGACATGGAAGTCTGCTACAAGGTCTTCCGGAGCGAGGTGGCCCGCCGGCTCAATCTCAAAAGCCCGCGGTTCGGCGTCGAACCGGAGATCACCGCCAAGGTCGCGCGCATGCGGCTTGCCGGAAAACGGCTCCGGGTTTACGAAACCGGCATTTCCTATGCGGGGCGCACGTACGAGGAAGGAAAGAAGATCGGCTGGGCCGACGCCGTCTGCGCCATTTTTCACATTCTTCGTTTCCGGTTCCGGGACTGAGCCCCGCGTCCGAACGGACGTTTCCCCGCGCGGGCCGGAGGCCGGGCCCGCCGCCTTCCGCCCGGACAAAAAACTTGACAAACGGCGCCGGACATGTGAACGAGTATTCATAAAATGAACGGTTGTTCAAAAAACCGGACCGGGTATTCAACCATGGAAAAAAAACAGCGCAAGGAACGGGAGTTCCTCATGAGGCGCCGGGCGATTCTTGCGGAAGCGGAAAAGCGCTTTTCCGTGCGGGGCTACCACAATGTGACGGTGGCCCAGATCGCCAAGGCCTCCGGCTTCTCCACCGGGGCGCTGTACCAGTACTTTGACAGCAAGGAGCATCTTTACACGACGATGATCTTTGAAAAGCTGACGCTGATGTACGACGCGGTCCGACGGGCGGTTTCGTCGGCCGATTCCCTGCAGGACCGCATCGCGGCCGTGATCGACTCGCAGCTTCGGTTTGTCGAGGAGAATGCCGATTTCTGCCGGATCTTCCTGCGGGGGGAGGGCGATCTTTCGCCCGACATGACGGACACGATGCGCCGACGGCTGCGGAACGATTATTTTAGGCATTTATCTTTTGTCGAAAATATACTAAAAGCCGGCATGAAAAAAGGCATGATTCGGCGTCTTCCGTCGCATGAAACGGCCGCCGCGCTGTCGCATCTGATCCGGGCCGCCTCCATGGACTGGATGTTTCTGCAGCCGAAAGAGCCGCTGGTTTCCAAAACGCAGATCATTCTGGATATTTTCTTAAACGGAGTTAAAAATCATGACCGCTGACATCCGATCCGTGTTGGTTATCGCCCTGGCCGCGGCGCTTGTTGCGTCCGCGTCCGCGCGGGCCCAGGAGCCGCTGACGCTCGACGATTGCGTGTCGCTGGCGCTCAAAAACAGCCTGGTGCTGAATATGGCCAGGGAGGGCGCCCGGGGCGCCGAAGCCAGAAAGCGCGAGGCGCTTGCCGGATTTCTGCCGAAATTCAGCACGTCCTACAGTTACACCCGGCTCAACGAGGAACCGAGCTTTTACTTTCCGGGATTTGCCGGGCCGCCTCCCCTTCCCGGAGCGTACATGGTGACGGGAACGATCAACAACTACAACTGGATCATCGAGGCCCGCCAGCCGCTGTTTACCGGCGGCGGCCTCTGGGCCAATTATCAGGCCAGCCGGATCGCCGAAGACGCGGCGGCCGTCGAAGTGACGGCCAAATCCCTGGATGTGGTCCAGGATGTGAAAATCGCCTATTTCAACATCCTGCGGTCCCAGCGGCTCGCGGAAAACGCGCGTCAGGCGGTGGAGATGCTTTCCGCCCATTCCGACGTCGCCCGGAATTTCTACCGCGTCGGCCTCATTCCCAAAAACGATCTTTTACAGACGGAAGTGGAACTGGCCAACGGCCGGCAGGCGGCGGTCCGCGCGCAAAACGCCCTGGAACTTGCCAAGGCCCGCCTCAACACGGTGCTGAAGCGCGCGGTGACGGAGCCCGTGGAGATCGTCGATATGCTGACCTACTCCCCCTTCAGCCGGACCTTTGAAAACTGTCTGGAAATCGCCAGGCAGCGACGACCGGAGCTGAAGATGTCCGCGCTGCGGGCCGATCAGGCCGGCCAGATGGTCCGCGTTGCGCAAAGCGAATTCTTCCCCGCCGTCAGTCTGGTGGGCAACTACGCCCGTTTCGGCGATACGCCGTCCGTGTCCGGCACGCTGTACAAGGACATGGAAAGCTGGCAGGTGATGGCGGTGGCCAGCTGGAATTTCTGGGAGTGGGGCAAAACCAAGTTCCGGGTGGACGCGGGGAAGGCGGCGGAAAATCAGGCGCTCGATCAGGTTCGGGAACTTCAGGATCAGGTGGCGCTGGAAATCAAGAACGCCTTCCTCACGCTGCAGGAAGCCGAAAGTCAGATTGCCGTTTCGCAGAAAGTGATCGAACAGGCCGAGGAAAACTTCCGGATCGCCGAAGCCCGCTATAAAGAAAGGGTGGCGCGTTCAACGGAAGTATTGGACGCCCAGACGCTGCTCACGCGCGCGAAGTCCGAATATGCCAACGCCCTGGCGGATTATCATATTTCACTGGCGCGGCTTGAGCGGTCGATGGGGGCCGCCCGGTGAACGGGTCAGTATTTTTTTAGAAAGGGAAAGGATCGGGCACATGAACAACGTGTGGTGTGGACTGCTGGCCCTGGCCTGCGCCGCGGCGATTTTCGCGACCGGCGCGGCGGCTCAGGAATACACCCTGGGCGATTTATACCGGCAGGCGCTCAAGAATTCCGAAAAAATAAAATATGCCGAAGAAAATCTGTTCATCTCGCAGATGACCAGAAAAAAGGCCTGGGCGGTTTTGATTCCCAAGGTAACGGCCTTCGGCACCTACAATCGCTTTTCCGAGGAGAAATTCACCGTCACCGGCGCGGTGATTCAGCCGCAGGAGTCCGGAACGTGGGGCATCCGCGCCGATCAGGCGTTTTCGCTCAGCGTCCGCGAACTGGACGCTCTTAAAATGTCCGGCCAGATGATCACCAAAAGCGAGTACGACCTCGACGCCGCCAAAGCGGATTTTCTTCTGGCCGTGGCGTCGGCATACTTTGATGTGCTGCGGGCGAAAAAAGGCCTGGAAATCGCGGCGGCCAATATGGAGCGGCTGACGCAGTACCGCGATTCCGTGGTGAAAAGACTCAAAGTCGGCGATGTGACGAAAACGGCGCTCCTGCGGGCCGATGGCGAACTGTCCGGCGCTCGCGCCGATTACATCCGGGCGACCAACGCCTACAAACTGTCGCGCGCGGCGCTGACCCGCGTGACGGGGATCGAGGAAACCTTTCGTTTGAAGGACGAAAACGGAACCTCTCCGGAGCTGGACCGGTTTGACGCCCTGCGGCAGACGGCTTTTTCCCTGCGGGCCGACTTGAAAAGCTACGAGATGCAGAAGATGATCGCCGAACAGCAGGTGAAGTACGCCCGGGGCGCCTTTTGGCCCACGGTCGGGTTATACGCCATATACAACGCGGCGGACCAGAATCCGGCGACGATGAGCCTCGTTCGCGAAAGCGTTTTGGCGGGCGCGTCGCTCAACTTCCCTTTTTTTGAAGGCGGACTGCGGGTTGCCGAACTCCGGGAAGCCCAGGCCAGAGAGCGTCAGGCGCGCCTGGCGTACGATGACCTCAAAAAAAACATCGACGTCGAACTGCGCGGCGCCTATCTGGATCTGGAAACGCAGCAGGGCGCCCTTACGTTTCTGGAGGACCAGCTCGTGTTCGCCCAGGACAATTACAACGCCGTTTTGCGGCAGTATGAAAACGGTCTGGCGACGAGTCTGGACGTCATGGACGCCAACGCGCTGTTGCTGACCGCGGAAAGAAACGCGGCGGAAGCCCTCTACGGCTTGCGGCTTGCCTATTTGAAAGTGAGAAAATCGAGCGGAACGCTCTTGACGTTCGTTCTGGACGGAGTCTGAAAGGATCGCGGCGCCTCTGGGGGCGCGGAGAGGGATGGAGTGTATGCGTGTTGCCAATAAATTATTTTACGGAACGTCGATGTCCGTTCGTCCGTTTGCCTCAGGTCTGCTGGCGCTGCTCGTCGCTTGTCCGGTTTTGTTTTCCCTGGCCGCCTGCTCGGGGGAAAAGCAGGCGGAGCCGGAGCGCCCGGTGAATGTCCGCGTCTGGACCTCTGAAATCCGCAGCGTTCAGCCGTACCTGGAAACGACCGGAACGTTGAAAGCCGACGAGGAAGTATTGGTCAGCTCCGAAGTGGACGGGCTGATCAAGAATATCTTCGTGGAAGAAGGAACGCTCGTGGTCCGGGGGACGCTTTTGGCCCAGATCAACGAAACCGATTATCACCTCGACGCGAAGCGCGCGGACGCGATGCTCCGCCAGGCGGAAGCGACGCTGACAAACGCGCGCGCCGAATTCAAGAGGAAAGAAGCCCTGTATCGGGAAGAGCTCATCACGAGGCAGCAGTTTGACGATATTTCCACGCGCGTGGCGCTGGCTGAAGCCGAACTGGAACGGGCCCGGGCGACGCAGGCGATCGCGCGGGAAAGGCTGGTTCGGGTGAAAATCTATTCGCCGCTGGTCGGCGCGGTCAAGGAAAAGCGGGTGTCCGCGGGCGACTACGTGCGCAACGGAACGCCGCTCTTCCAACTCATCAAAGTCAATCCCCTCAAGCTTGCCTTTACCATCAGCGAGAAGGACGTCGCTTCCGTGCGGGAGGGCCAGGAGGTTGCCTTCACCGTGGACGCCTTTCCCGGCAAAACCTTCAAGGGCAAAGTCAGCCTCCTGTATCCGCATATTGAAGAGCGCACGCGCACGATGCAGGCGGAGGCGCTCGTTCCCAACGCCGGGTTCGCCCTGAAACCCGGCTCTTTCGCGCGGATCAAGATTTCCACCGAGGCGCCCCGGGACGCGGTGGTGGCGCCGCTGACGTCGCTGATGTACGACGGTCCCGCCATCCGGATTTACGTGGTCGACGGCGGCGAGGCCAGGGAACGCATCATCAAAACGGGAAATGCGTTCGGCGAGCACGTCGAGGTGACCGAAGGCCTGAAAGCCGGCGAGCAGGTGGTCGTCGTCGGCCAGAACAACCTGTCGGAAGGGGTAAAGGTCAATGTGGCTCGCTGATACTTCCGTCAAACGGCCGGTTTTCGCCACCATGGTCATCCTGGCGCTGGTGGTGCTGGGGCTCGTCAGTTATCCGTCCATCGGCGTGGATCTCTTTCCGAAGATTGATTTCCCCATTGTGACCATCACCACCACGCTCAAGGGCGCGAGCCCCGACGTCATGGACGTAGACGTCACCGACCGCATCGAGGGCGCGGTGAACACGATCAACGGCGTCAAGAGCATCACCTCGACAAGCTATGAAAGCTATGCCCGAACCACGATCGAGTTCGTTCTGGAACGGGACATCGATCAGGCCGTTCAGGACGTGCGCGAAAAAGTTTCCGCGATTCGCAACAAGCTGCCCGAGGATATCGACGAGCCGCGGATTGCGAAAGTGGATCCCGACGCGTCGCCGATTCTGTTTCTCAATCTTTCCGGAGACCGGTCGGTGCGCGATTTGTCTCTGTATGCCGATGAGGTTTTGAAGGAACAGCTCCAGCGGATCAACGGCGTGGGCGACGTCATCTTTTACGGGCTTCGGCTCCGCCAGGTCCGCATCTGGCTGGATACCGCCAGAATGCAGGCCTATCAGATCGCTCCGGGCGATGTGGTCCTGGCTCTGAAACGGGAAAATATCGAGCTTCCTGGCGGCCGGATTGAAACGAAAACCAAGGAATACACGGTTCGGATCAAGGGGGAGTTTGCGCGTATTCCGGATTTTAACGATCTGATTATCAGCTACTATAAAGGCGCGCCGGTGCGGGTCCGCGATATCGGCCGCGCGGAAGACGGCATGGAAGAAAAACGGTCGCTGGCGCGCTTTAACCGGGTTCCGGCGGTCGGCATGGCGATTCAGAAGCAGTCCGGAACCAACACGGTGGAAGTGGCCAACCGGGTGAAAAGTGAAATTGCGAAGATCAACAAGACGCTGCCTCCCGGAATGAAGATCAATATCGCCGTGGACCAGTCGCTGTTTATTGTCCGCTCCATCGATGAAGTGCAGTTTCACCTGCTCATCGGCAGCCTCTTTGCCATCCTGGCCGTATTTCTCTTTTTAAAAAACGTGCGCACGACGCTCATCAGCGCCGTGGCCCTGCCGGTGTCCGTCATCTCCACGTTTGCCCTGCTCAACGCGTTTAACTTTACCTTCAACAACATGACGATGCTGGCGCTGTCGCTTTCGGTGGGACTGCTGATCGATGACGCCATTATTGTCATTGAAAACATCTACCGGCACGTGGAGGAAGGCATGGAGCCGCGCGAGGCGGCCACCTTTGCCACCTCGGAAATCGGCCTGGCGGTCATGGCGACGACGCTGGCTATCGTGGCGATCTTTCTGCCCGTCGCCTTCATGAAAGGGATCATCGGCCGTTTCTTCCTGCAATTCGCGCTGACCATCGTCTTTGCAGTGCTGGTGTCTCTGCTGGTATCCTTCACGCTGACGCCGATGATGGCGTCGATCTTTCTCAAGGCGCAGAAGAAATCCGTGCCCAATCCGATGGCAGCGCAATCCGGGTTGCTTCCCCCGGCGAAAAAAACGATCTGGCAAAAATTGAACGATTTGATGGAGCATTCCTACAAAAAGCTGGAATCGTTTTACCGGCGCATTCTGCAAGTCACCCTGGGCTACCGCAAGACCGTCCTTCTTGCCGCCCTCGCCGTTTTTATTTTGAGCCTCGGCCTGACGACGTTTATCGGCAAGGAATTCAATCCGCCGGAGGATCAGGGCGTATTCATGATCCGCATGGAGGCGCCCATTGACTTTTCGGTTGAGGAACTGGAACGCTATTATGGAAACACCGAAGCGATGATCCAGGAGCTGCCGGGAGTCACATCCGTTTATTATGTTCAGGGTTACGGGGGCTACACCAACCGCGCGCTCATGATGGTCAACCTGACGCCGAAAGCCCAGCGGCGGCACAGCCAGGAAGAACTGAAAAAGATGGCGCGGACTAAATTGAATACAATTCCGGGGATCAAGGTATCTGCGGAAGATATTTCTGTGGTCGGCGGCGGCATCCGGAACGTGCCCATTCAGTACAGCATCCGGGGACAGGATCTGGGCGCGCTGCAGGAGTACGCAAAAAAAATTACGGCGGAGTTTTCCAAACTGCCGGGCATTGTCGATGTGGACACCTCGCTGGAGAGAGGGAAGCCGGAATTCAAGGTCTATATTGACCGCGACCGGGCGGCCAACCTGGGCGTGGATGTGGCGACGATCGCCGAGGCGATCAATCTGTTGATCAGCGGGGAACTGGACATCGCCCGCTACAAGGATGAGCTGCGCGGCAAACGCTACGACATCCGCGTGCGCCTGAATCCCGGGGACCGGGAAAACGAACAGGGCCTGGGGCGCATTGCCGTGCGCGCCCGCGACGGAAAGTTGGTGGAACTGGCCAACGTGGTCAAGGTGGAGGAAGGCACGGGTCCCAGCGTGATCAACCGCGCGGACCGGCAGAGATCCATCACCGTCTTTGCTTCCCTGGAAGGAAAACCTCTCGGGGAGGCGAAAAACGAACTCGACGCCATTGCCGCAAAAATCCTGCCGGCGGATTATGTTCCCAAATATTACGGAATGGCCGACGTCATGCAGGAATCCTTCGTGTACCTGATTTTTGCGTTGTTCCTGGGAATTGTCATGGCGTATATGATCCTGGCATCGCAGTTTGAAAGCTTTATCCATCCGATTACGGTTTTGCTCTCCATGCCGCTGTCGTTTATCGGGGCATTCGGCGCCCTGTTTCTGACGGGGAACACGCTCAACATTTTCAGTTTTATCGGTTTGATTCTGCTTATGGGCCTGGTGAAGAAAAACGCGATTCTGCTGGTGGACTATACCAATGTGCTGCGCGGCCGGGGAATGGCGCGGCGCGAAGCCATCCTCCAGGCGGGGCCGGTCCGGATGCGGCCGATTCTGATGACGACCTTTGCCATGGTGTTCGGCATGCTGCCCATTGCACTGGGAGTGGGCGAAGGCGCGGAAACGCGCGCGCCCATGGGCATTGCGGTGATCGGAGGGCTTTTGACGTCGCTGGTTCTGACGCTGATCGTTGTTCCCGCCGCTTACGATATTTTCGACGACTGGCAGGAGTCTTTTAAGAACCGCAAAAAGAAAAAAGAGAAATTGGCCCGGAAGTAATCGCAATTTTCCGCCAGGGAGGTTATGCCATGAAGATGTTTCTGGTTGTGTACGCCGAAGCTTCCGATGAAAGCATCACGGAGGCCTTCAAGCAGGCGGGCTACAGAAGCTACACCAAAATACGCGGAGCGACGGGCGAGGGGGTGGAAAGCGAGCCCAAACTGGATTCCCACATCTGGCCCGGTCGGAACAATACACTGATGCTGGCGGTGCCCGACTCCGATGTCGGACGCCTGATTGACCTGGTGCGGCGCCTGAGAGACGAACATCCGCGGGCCGGCCTGCGGGCTTTCACCTTTCCGCTCGAGGAGTGCGTGTAGCGATGGGCGGGCAGAAGACCACGCGCCGGCAGAAGGACATTTCCCGGCTGCTGCGCGAAAAGCAGTCCCGGCCGCCGCGGCCGGACCGTGGGAAGAAACCGGCGCCTTTCCGGAAGAAGACGGCGTGAAAAAAAAGAAACCGGCGCGCTTAGGCCTTCCGGTAGAACATGTTAAAATATTCTTTTTCCATCTGCTGTAGTTCCTTGGTTCTTTCTTTCAGCATCCATTCCAGGAAGTCGCGGTGCCTCTTCAGTTCCATGGCCGACTTGATCCGCGCCTTGACGACGATCGGTCGGAAAGGCTTGCTGATGTAATCCACCGCGCCCAGCGCGAACCCCCTGACTTCGTCCTCCTCGTCGCCCTTTGCCGTGATGAAGATGACGGGGATGTTCTTCGTGTATTCGTCGCATTGGAGCAGGTGCATGACCTGGTAGCCGTCCATTTCCGGCATCAGGATGTCGAGAAGAATCAGGTCCGGCCGCAGGGTGGAGGTGGCGAGCTTGATGCCGGTCGGTCCGTCTTTGGCGAAAAGGATGTTGTAGCCGGACTGCAGCAGTTCGTTGAGCGCGGCAATATTGGTGACTTCGTCGTCGATGATCAGGATGGTTTGCATCATGGTGTCTGTTCTCAATGTTCTTATCCTCCCAGGGTAAGGTTGAATTGTTCGGCCAGCGCGCTTAGCGCTTTTCTGGCGTTTTCAAAGTCGAGGTCCGCAAAAACCGCGTCCATCTGCCTCAGGCGCTGGTCCAGCTCCGAGCCGGCAAAGTTTTTTTTGAGCGCCTCAAACTGGGCCAGGGCCTTCAAGTCCTGGCGCAGGAGCGAACTGTAGAGGCCGCCCAGCGCGGCGGCGAACGCGTCCGGGTCGATGGAGGTCGCCGCCGGCGCCGCAGGCGGCGACTCCTGTGCCGGGCGGGGCAGGGAGCGGATGGACCGGCAGGCGACGGTTATTTGCCCCGCCAGAACCTTCAGGGCGACCAGACTGTTGTTCCTGGCGCCTGCCCGGAGCGCTTTTTCCAGTCTGCCGGCCGCTTCGGCCACGTCGTCAAGCGATAGATTGGCGGCTGCGCCTTTGACGGCGTGCGCTTTGGCCGCCGCCCTTCTGTCGTCGTTTTGCTCCATGAGGAGGGAAATGGCGTCTTCCACTGTTTCATAGTGGTCCACAAACGCGTCGAGCAGGCGGTGGTAGAGCGAAACATTGCCCTCCAGACGCGCCAGACCCCGGGCGATGTCAATACCCGGCAGAAATCCGGGCGGCGACGGCATCTCCGCCGCCGGCCGGGAGGCGAGCCATTTGACGAGGACGGACAGGAGTAAATCGATATCCAGGGGTTTGGCGATATAGTCGTTCATCCCCGCCTCCAGGCAGTCTTTTTTGGCCCGGACGCTGTCGTGCGCCGTCATGGCCACGATCGGAAGACGCCGCAGACGATCGTCTTTCCGGATGTGCCGGGCGGTTTCCAAGCCGCTCATTCCCGGAAGCTGAATGTCCATCAAAACGAGGTCGCAGGGCGCGAGGCGAAGCCGCTCCAGCGCGTCGGACCCGTCGGCGGCGATGTCGACCGCCAGACCGATTTCCTTTAATATTTCCGCGGCCAGCTCCTGATTGATGGGATTGTCCTCCACCAGCAGAATTCGCGCGCCGCGGATGGCCTGATAGGCGCGTCGTCCGCGGCTTTGATCCACGGCCCACGTCATGGCCGCGTCCGCGTCGGCCGGACTTTCGCCTCCCTCCCGGCCGCGGGCGAACGCGACGGCGAAGGAAAACGTAGTGCCCGCCCCCATCCGGCTTTCCACCTGAATGGAGCCGCCCATCATTTCCACCAGATGTTTGCAGATGGCCAGCCCCAGTCCCGTTCCGCCGAAGCGCCGGGTGATCGAGGTATCGGCCTGCGAGAAGGGTTTGAACAGTTTGGAAAGATGCTCCGGCGTCATGCCGATGCCCGTGTCTTCAACAGAAAATTTGATGAGACAGTCGTCGTCCGTGATGTCTTGCGCCTTGACGCGCAGGAAGACGTGGCCCGCGGACGTGAATTTAACGGCGTTGTTCACCAGGTTCAGCAGCACCTGGCCCAGGCGCAGGGGGTCGCCGATCAGCCGGTCCGGAACCTCCTGCTCCACGGACGCTTTGAAGGCGACGCCCTTTTCCCCGGCTCTCAGCGCCGTCAGGTCCGAGGTATTGGCGACAACGCCGCGGAGGCTGAAGGGAATGGATTCCACTTCCATATGATGCGACTCGATCTTGGAGAAATCGAGCAGGTCGTCGATCAGGCGAAGAAGATTGCGGGCCGATCCGGCGATGGTGTTTAAATAGTTTCTCAGCTTGGGGGCCAGCTCGTTTTGCAGCGCCAGGTTCGTAAATCCGATGATGGCGTTCATCGGCGTCCGGATTTCATGGCTGATGTTGGCCAGAAATTCGTTTTTGGATTGCGCCGTCTTTTCGGCCGCTTCTTTGGCGATGCGCAGCTCGTCCATCCGCTTGCGCTCGGTGATGTCCCGAAGCAGGCCTTCGTAATACATGACCTTCCCCCCCGCGTTGCGGATGGCGTGGACGTCGACGAGCGTGGTAATGGGCGTCTTGTCTTTCCGTCGCGCGGCGTATTCGACATCCTTGGCATAGCCGTGCTTGGCAATGAGGGAGAGCATCTCCTTGATTTTGGGCCCGTCGGAATAAATACCCGCCGGGGGCGAATCGTAAATCCGCAAGATCTCGTCCACGGATTCGTACCCGAGAATTTCCGCGAGCGCCGGATTGGCCATCAGCATCCGTCCGTCCGGCGCGATCTGGAAAATGCCCTCGTTGGCGTTGTAGAAAATGTCGCGGTACCGGGCTTCCGTTTCCCGCAGGGCCATTTGCGAGAACTGCAGTTCAAGATAGCGGGCGTTGTTTTTTTCGACGATCTTCTCGACGGCCGCCTTGAGCGTCTGCATTTCCTGCGGCAGCCGGACGAACGGCATGTACACTTTTTCCGGAACTTCCGCTTCGCTGACCCGGAGCGCATAGTCCTCCATCCTCTGCAAGGGGCGGATGACCGATTTCGCGAGGACGAGATACAGAGCCGCCATGAGAATAAACAGGAAAAAGATGAAGGATGCGGTTTCCGCAAGCAGGGGCCGGAGGATCTCTGCGAAGCCAAAACGCGGGGTCAGGAGCACTTCCAGTTCTCCGATGGGTTTCTCTCCGTCGGTAAGCGGGCTGGTTCCGGCCATCAGGCCCGCAGACGGCAAAGCGCCTTCGGCGGGAACCGCGCGCCATTCCTGATCGCGGGTGAGAGCGGCAAAGGTCTGAGCGCTGTCCCGGACAACGATGCCGGCGATCGTTTTGTCCCGCATGAAGCTTCGAAGGACGAGGTCCAGTGTTTCCCGGTCTCCGCGCGCGAGCAGCGGAGCGGCGGCGGCGGAAAGCTGCGCGCAGATCGTGTTCAGGTTGGTCCGGAGCCTGTTCTGGACGTTCTGGTGCTCCCGGTAAGCGTCAAGCGCGCCAAAGACGATCACTACGAAAACCGTTAACGCGGCCAGCGTGATGAGAATAACGGTTTTCAGGGATTTTGCCGCGTGCGGAGCATTTTTGTTGTAGATCGTCATTGATCATGCCCGTCGAACATCATCGAGGAAGTCTGCTGCGTGTCCGGCGCAACTATATGAAAATTCTTTGACTCCGTCAATGGCGAAAAAAACTCCGGCCGGTTTACTCAAGATGGGGTCATCGTGCCGCTGAGCTGACCGCAGGCGGCCAGGATGTCGGCGCCCTTGCTCTTGCGCAGCATGGCGGTGAAATGACGGTCGAGCAGCACCTGCTGAAAGGCCGAAATGGCTTCCGGGGAGGGCGTTTTGTAGGGCGAGCCTGGGTATTCGTTGAAGGCGATCAGGTTGATCTTGCAGCGCTGATCGGCAAGGAGCCGGGCCAGCTTTTGGGCGTCGGCCCGCGAGGCGTTGACGCCGTCAATGAGAATATATTCATAGGTGAGCATTCGGCGGCCCGGCATGGGATATTTCTGGCAGGCGTCCAAAAGCGCGGCGAGCGGATATTTTTTGTTGACCGGCATGAGCCGGCTGCGGGTTTCGTCGTCAGATGCGTTTAGCGAAACGGCCAGATTGATGCAGATGTCGCGGCCCAGCTGGAGGATCTGCGGAGTGAGCCCGCAGGTGGACACGGTGATCCGCCGCGAGGAAAAGCCCAGGCCGAGATCGCTCGTGAGGATCCGGATCGCCTTTACCGTATGGTCGTAGTTGGCGAGCGGCTCGCCCATGCCCATCAGAACGATGTTGCCCACGGCGGCGCCTTCGGGCGTTTCCTGCCGGATCGCGACAACCTGGCCTGCGATTTCTGCCGGCGTCAGATTGCGCTTGAAGCCCTGGCGCGCCGTCAGACAGAAGGCACAGCCCATCGCGCAGCCGGCCTGCGTGGAAATGCAGAGCGTCCAGTGGTTTTTCCCCGGGATGAGCACGCTTTCGATAAAAAGACCGTCTTCGAGAGCCAGCAGAACTTTTTGCGTGCCGTCCGGCGACTTCTGGATTTTGACGATCGACGGACGGTAGATCCGGGCCGTTTCGGCCAGTGTTTTGCGGAAATCGCGCGCAAGCGTCGTCATGGCCTCGAAGGAGAGGCAGCCGGACTGGTGGAGCGCCTTCAGCAGTTGCCGGGCGCGGTACTTTTCCTTGCCGGAGGCGGCAATGAAGCCTTCCATCTCCGGAGGCGTGAAGTCCATCAGGTTGGGCAAACCCTTATGCGCGTTTTCAGCCATCGATTTTTTTCTTTAAGTTTCCGGCGATGGCGTCGATGAAGCCTTCCGTGTTGACCTTCCGGTTCGTGGGCCGTTTTTCGGCCAGGAGAAGCAGATCGCCCGTCATCACGCCGCTTTCAACCGTGGCGAGGGCGGCCGCCTCCAGCGTGTCCGCAAAAGCGACGACTTCCGGCGTGCCGTCGAGTTCGCCGCGCTTGCGCAGGCCGCCGGTCCAGGCGAAAATCAGCGCCATCGAGTTGGAGGAGGTTTCCTCGCCCTTCAGGTGCTTGTAGTAGTGCTTCTGCACCGTGCCGTGCGCGGCTTCATATTCGTACCAACCGTAGGGCGAAACCAGGACGGAGGTCATCATGGCCAGCGACCCGCTCGCGGATGCGATCATGTCCGACATCACGTCGCCGTCGTAGTTTTTGAGCGCCCAGAGCATTCCGCCTTCCGTCTTCATGATGCGCGCGACTGCGTCGTCGATGAGCGTAAAGAAGTATTCGATGCCCGCCCGGGCAAATCGGTCTTTCCAGTGCTCGGCAAATTCGCGTTCAAAGACGTCGCGGAAGCCCGCGTCATACTTTTTGGAGATCGTGTCCTTGGTGGAAAACCACACGTCGATCTTTTCGGAAAGCGCGTAGGTGAAGCAGGCCCGGGCGAAGCTCCGCATCGACGCCTCCAGGTTGTGGTTGATCTGGACGATTCCCGCCGCGGGGAAGTCCTTCACGAGTTCCTTCTGCGGCGCTCCGCCGTCGGCCGGCGTGAAGACGACTTCCAGTCTGCCCGCGCCGGGAACGGTCATTTCGAAGTTGTCGTAAACGTCGCCGTAGGCGTGGCGGCCGATGGTGATCGGTTTTTTCCAGGCGGCGACGCCCGGTTTGATGTTGCCGACCAGAATCGGCTTGCGGAACACCGTGCCGTCAAGCATGGCGCGGATCGTGCCGTTGGGGCTTTTCCAGGCTTTCTTGAGCGTATATTCCTTCACCCGGTCTTCGTTGGGCGTGATCGTTGCGCACTTGACGCCGACGCCGTATTTCTGGATGGCGCGCGCCGCGTCGGCCGTGACCCGGTCGTCCGTATCGTCGCGGTGCTTGACGTGGAGGTCGTAGTAGTCGATGTCCATGTCCAGATAGGGAAAAAGCAGCTTGTCTTTCACCATCTGCCACATGATGCGGGTCATCTCGTCTCCGTCCATTTCGACGAGAGGCGTCTTCACTTTAATTTTTCGGCTCATTTCATTTTACTCCATCGGGTGAAAATGCGGAATTATTTCCGACTGCGGACGTTGAGCGCGCCGCCGGCCAGAATCATCTTTTTTTGCCGGGGCGACAGGCTCAGGCGCACGGCGAAAGAGGCGCCTTTGGTCCGATTGGCGACCGTCAGGACTTCCCGGGTTGCGACGGCTGTTCTCAGACCGGCGATTTCGAGGTTGTCGCCCGCGTCGAGGGCGTCGTAGTCCTTTTCATCGACGAACGTGAGCGGCAGGATGCCGAAGTTGATCAGGTTGGCGGCGTGGATTCTCTCCAAAGACTTGGCGATGACCGCCCGCACGCCCAGATACATCGGACAGATGGCGGCGTGTTCGCGCGACGATCCCTGGCCGTAGGACAGACCGGCGACGATGATGTTGTGCCGGCCGGCTTCCTTGTTGGCCAAGGCGCGGCGGGCAAACGCGGCGTCCACGTTTTCAAAAACGAATTCGGCGTACTTGGGAATGTTCGAGCGGTACTTCATCCGCGCGCCGGCGGGAATGATGTGGTCGGTCGTGATCTTATCGCCGACCTTGATCGTTACCGGACCGGCGAGCGTGTCGGGCAGCGGCGTGTTGACCGGCGGCCGGCCGATGTTCGGGCCGCGGTAGATTTCCACGGTCCGCCCCGCGTCTTCCGGCCGCAAAATCAGACGGTCGTCGACAACCAGCCGTTCGGGCGCCGGCACGTCGGGGTAGTCCATTTCCAGGTCGCGCGGATCGGTGAAGCGGCCGGTGATGACCGCCGCCGCCGCCGTTTCGGGGCTTACCAGATAGATGTCGGCGTCGAGCGTTCCAGACCGGCCGAGAAAATTCCGGTTGGAGGTGCGCAGCGAAACCGCGCCGGACTGCGGACTCTGGCTGTTGCCGATGCAGAAGCCGCAGGCGTTTTCCATGAGCCTGGCGCCGGAAGCGATCAGATCCGCCAGGTAGCCGTCGCGGGCGAGATTGTCGAGAACCTGCCGGGAGCCCGGCGCCAAAATGAAGCTCACGTCGGGATGCGCAATCCGGCCTTTGAGGATCCTGGCGACCGTCACCAGATCCTTGTAGGAAGAGTTGGTGCAGCTCCCCAGGCAGACCTGCTGTACGGGGATGCCGGTGAGAGACCGGACCGTGGCGATGTTGTCGGGGCTGTGCGGCTTGGCGGCCAGCGGCTCAATCCGCGACAGGTCGATGGTCACCACGCGGGCGTAAGCCGCGTCGGCGTCGGCGCTGAGCGGAGTGAAATCCGCCTCTCGCTCCTGCAGGCAGAGAAACCGGCGGGTTTGTTCGTCGCTGGGAAACACGGAGGTCGTCACGCCGCATTCCGCGCCCATGTTGGCGATGGTGGCGCGCTCCGGAACGCTCAGCGTCGCTGCGCCCTGGCCGCCGTATTCGAAAACGGTTCCGACGTTTCCTTTGGTGGAGAAAATTTCCAGCACTTTGAGGATGACGTCCTTGGCGGAAACCCAGGGCCCAAGCCGGCCTTCGAGGAGAATTTTCACCACGGACGGGCAGGCGAGGTAAAAGGGCTCTCCCGCCATGGCCTGCGCGACGTCGAGTCCGCCCGCGCCGATGGCGATCATGCCCAGCGCGCCGCAGGTGGGCGTGTGGCTGTCGGAGCCGATCAGCGTTTTTCCCGGACGCCCGAAGCGCTCCAGGTGGACCTGGTGGCATATCCCATTGCCGGCGCGCGACAGCACAATGCCGAACTTCTGCGCGACGCTCATCAGGTACCGGTGATCGTCCGCGTTTTCAAAACCGATCTGAATCGTGTTGTGGTCGATGTAGCTGACGGACAGCTCCGTGCGGACCCGGGGGACGTTCATGGCTTCAAACTGCAGATAAGCCATGGTGCCCGTGGCGTCCTGGGTGAGGGTCTGGTCGATGCGGAGGCCGATTTCCCCGCCGGGCGCAAGCGCGCCGTAAACCAGATGCCCGGCGAGAATTTTTTCTACGATGTTTTTTCCCATGAAACTTTCCTTGCTGCAAAACCGGCCGGCGCTAATCCTTGGGCAGCAAAATGATGGCGATCCGGCGGTTCTTCGCCCGGCCTTCGGGCGTCGTGTTGTCCGCGATCGGCTGGTATTCGCCGAACGCCGTTGCCGAGAGAACCGACGGATCGATGCCCTGCCGCTGCAGGTAGCGGGAGACGTTGATGGCGCGGGCCGCGGACAATTCCCAGTTGGTAGGATAAGTCTTCGCGAGCTTCCCGGCAATCGGAACGTTGTCCGTATGGCCTTCAATGCGGATGTTTTTGTCTTGTACGTCCTTCAGAATTTCCACCACCCGGTCGAGTACCTCCAGACCTTCCTTTTTGACTTTGGCTTCTCCGGAGGCAAAGAGGATTTTATCGACGACGTCCATCGTCAGCTTGCCTTTCAGCTCCTTGATGGTGATCTGCCCCTGGGCGATTTCGCTTTTCATTTCCTTGAGCAGCTGCTGATAGGTGTTGCTGGCTTTTTCCTGTTCCTGGGTCTTTTTCGCTGCCCGGTCGAGGCTTTCCGAGAGGCCGGCGTTATCCGCTTCCAGATCGGCCACTTTTCCCGTCAGGGACGCCACCTGCTCCGTGAGCCCCTTGTTTTGGGTTTCCAGAGAGGCGATCTGCTGCGTTAACTGGTTTGCTTCATCGACTTTCTTCGTGTATTTGCTCTCCGCAACCAGGCAGCCGCTGCACAAGAGCGCCGGCATCAAAATACCGACACAGAACAACACTGTTTTTTTCATAACGTCCTCCTTCTTACGGGGTGTGTTTGACGTTGGCCGTCTTTAAGTAAACGATCAAACCGGCAGGATTGCATTCATATAATAAACAAAAGGGATAATCAACCGGCAAAAAAGGCGTTTAAAAAAAAAGGGGCGCCGGCGCCCCTTGAAGGTAAACGGTTCGGTAAATATGCTGTCATCAGGTTCCGCCTTTTTCCTCCAGGCCCTTTACGCGGACGGCCCGCTGAAATCTCTTCTGAAAATAGGGTCGATCCAGGCTGTCGATGCGGACGGCTTTGCCTTTGTACGATGCGTGGACGAATTCGTTGTTGCCGATGTAAATGCCGACGTGCCCGATCGGCTTTTTGGTCCGGAAGAAAACCAGGTCTCCTTCCACCAGTTCGTCGCGCTTCACCGGCA
Source organism: Deltaproteobacteria bacterium (assembly GCA_012729055.1). GTDB lineage: Bacteria > Desulfobacterota > Syntrophia > Syntrophales > Smithellaceae > UBA8904. The sequence goes on along the minus strand of JAAYDW010000051.1, from coordinate 18,625 downwards.
TGCCGATATTGGACTGTTCCCGCGCGGTGCGGGGGAGCGTAATGTCGAAAAATTCGTACATTTTCCGGACAAATGCGGAGCAGTCGATGCCTTTGACTGTAGCGCCGCCCAGGCGGTACGGAGCGCCCAGGAAGCCGGTGGCGACCCGGATAAAGAGCTTTCTTTCATCCGCGCTGCCCCATGTGCCCAAAAGTTCGTCTGTGGATCTTTCTTCGCAGGCGATTTCCGAAGACGCCTCGGCCAGGGCTTCGTCGTCCTCTTCATCCAGCAAATCTTCTTCCGGCGCGGCCGGCGCCTTGGCGGGCGGCTCCTGTTTGGCTAAAATCAGCCTTTGGCCGGCGCGCAGGGTTTTCGTGGTGACATTGTTCATCCGGGCGATCTGCATGACGGGCACGCCGGTTTTTTTGGCGATGCTCGGTACGGTATCGCCCCTTTTGACCGTGTAATATTGTGCGGTTGCTTTTGTTTTGGCATCGTGGGCGGCTGTTGACTCTTTTTTTGAATCTTTGCCCGGAAGGGATAGTTTCTGCCCCGGTTTGACGGTGTTGGCCGTCAGGCGATTGGCCTTTTTGATGTCGTTGACGCTGACGCCTGTTTTTTTGGAAATGCTGTAAAGGCTGTCGCCTTTTTTTACCTGATAGGATGCGGCCCCGGCCGCGGCATTAAGAAAGAACAAAAGAAAAAAAACAAATAACCCCGATAGTATGAATGATCGCCGTTGCATCATGAAGCACCTCCTTGTTTGTTGAGGGGGGTCCCATTTTGTTAACGGTGCACAGATTCGGACGGCAAGGCCGCCAAGGATATATTCTCATGGATATTTTACTGCACACAGAAAACGAAGGTTCATCTCAAGTACATGTCGCCTACTTCGTGTCGGCTAACGCATACTAAAAATCAAAAAGTCTGTCAAATTTATTTTGCATTATTTTTTCAGGGGGTATAGGAAGCGACAACCGAAAGAAAACAGGAAGAAGGATCATGCTTCGCTGGAAAAAAATACTGTTATGGGCGGTGGCGGTCCTGCTCGTTATTCTCGTTGTCGATATCGGGCGCTATTTCTTTTATCCGAATGTTGCCCGTCTGACGACGGACCGCCCCTGCAAAACCGCCTTCATGGAATACCGGGAAGCGATGTGGCGGGACAAGGGCGTGAAGAAAAAGATCGCCACGTCCTGGGTCCCCCTGTCCCAGGTTTCGCCTTACGTCGTGAAGGCGGTGATTATTGCGGAAGACGACAAGTTCTGGTCGCACGAAGGCTTCGATTTCGAAGCGATGCAAAAGGCGCTGGAAAAGGACATCCGCAAGAAAAAGTTCAAGGCCGGCGGCAGCACCATCTCGCAGCAGCTGGCCAAGAATCTGTATCTCAGCCCGGCCAAGAATCCCGTGCGTAAAATCAAGGAAGCGATTCTCACCTGGCGAATCGAACGGCGGCTCAGTAAAAAGAGAATCATGGAGCTTTACCTCAACGTGGCGGAATGGGGCGATGGACAGTTCGGCGTCGGCCTGGCCGCCCGAAAGTATTACGGCAAGTCCGCCGCGTCTTTGGGACCGCGCGAGGCTGCCCAGCTGGCCGCCGCTCTGCCCAATCCGCGGCGCTTCCGCCCCGACGCCAATTCCCGTTATGCGGCCGGCCGCGCGGAGCGGATCTATCAGATCATGGTGCGCCGCGGCATCGTCATTCTAGAATACGACGAGGTTGTCGCAAAGGAAGAGGCGACACCCGAGTCCGAAGCCGCGCCCGAAGGCGAAACGAATGTCGCGCCCGGCCCGCCGGCGGAGCCCGCCGCGCCGACGGAACAAGACGAAACAGAGCCGGCGCCGACCCTGCCGCAGTGACAGAGGCGGACAGTGACCACGCCCGGACGATCAAAGCGATTCTTTGCGCTTGACGGGAGGAAGATGAAAAGCGCATGATAACGCTATGCGACAGGCAATGCGTTCATGAAACGCGCCGCCGCTATGTAACGCCGAAGCCGTTGCGTTTGACGATGCAGGCAAAAGAACTTTAGGCTGTGTGGATGCATCAAGACATTTTGCTTCAGTATCAGATATTCCTGGCCATCGCGCCGGTGACCGCCGTTTTTCTGACCTTTCTTGCCGCCGTGATCTATAACGCCAGGCGGACGGTGAAAACGGCATATCCCCTGTTTGGGCTTTGCGCTCTGCTTGTCGGCCTCATCGTCTGCAACGCCCTGGAGCAGGTCACAACGACACCCGCGGGAACGATCTTTTTCGCCAAATTTTCGTACTGGTTTTTAACGGCCATCCCCGTGGTCTGGTTCGTGTTTGCCTTGCGCTATGCGGGGCAGGACGATCCCCTGCCGTTTCCCCGCATTCTTCTGCTGTTCGCGCTTCCCCTCTTGTCCGACATTCTGGTTGCGACCAATGAATGGCACGGTTTGATCTGGAGTCGCACCGATTATGTTTCGATCGGCCCTCTGCTCACCCTCCGGGTGGAACACGGCTTCTGGTTTTATATCGCCGCCCTGTACAATTATGCGCTCATGCTCGGCGGCGCCTGGATCATCTTCCGGGCGTTTCTGCGCAGCTCCGGGGTTTACCGCCGGCAGGCGTCCTGGATTCTGGCCGGCGTTTTGTTTCCGCTGATCGGGAACATCGTTTACCTGTTCAAACTGTTTCCCGGTCTGGTTAAGGATTATACCTGCTTCGGCCTTTTCTTCTCCATGATCTGTTTTTACATCGGCACTTTCCGGTACCGGCTGCTCGAGCTTCTGCCGATTGCGCGCGCCATAATCATCGAGCAGATGCGGGAAGGCGTCATCATCATCGACTCCGACGCGACAATCCTGGACCTCAATCCGCAGGCGCAGAAAATTGTCGCGCCAAAGCAACCTCTCGCGGGACGGCCGTTTGCCGATGTCGCATCGCTTTGCCCCGACCTTTACCGCGTCTGCACGGAGATGATGGAACGCCGGAAGGCGGGGGAAAAATCCGGCCCGGACGGTCCGCCGGGCATTGAATTATCCGACGGCGAAACGCAAAGGTATTTTGATGTTGAGTGTCTGCCGATCATCAGAAACCACGGAAGTGTCGGAGAACTGATCACCCTGCACGATTCCACGGACCGAGTGATGCTGCTCAGGCGCATCGAACAGCTGGCGCAGACGGATGAGTTGACCGGCCTTTACAACCGGCGTTACTTCCTGGAGTATTTGAAATGTGAGATTGAAAGATCCAAACGCTACGGCAAGGCGTTGTCGATCGGCATTCTGGATATCGATTTTTTTAAACGGGTGAACGACGCCTACGGCCATCCGGCGGGCGACGCGGTTCTGGCCCGGTTCGGCGAGATTCTTGCCGCTTCCCTCAGGGAGTCGGATGTTGTCGCCCGCCTGGGCGGCGAGGAATTCGGTGTGCTCATGCCGGAAACCTCCGCCCGCGCGGCGTACAGCGTTTGCTGCCGGCTTCGGGAACGCATTGAACAGCAGGTGACCCTGCCGTTGGTCGCGGAGGAAGGGAAAATCATTTCCTTTACCGTCAGCATCGGCGTGGCCGGTACGGAAGGAAGCCATGTTTTGGACGTTCGCGATCTGTTTGAAAAAGCCGACAAGGCCCTGTACCGGTCAAAAAACGAGGGACGCAACCGGGTGACGCTTTGGGAGCCGGAAGCCCCGGATTAAGGGGCGTGGGCTTTGGCGCTTGCGCGCCCGCGCTTCTTTACGCGGGTGTTTCGTGCGCAACCCGCCAAGGGGGAGACGGGCCTTTCTTCGGCCGATAACGTTTTTGCCGGCGGCCGCTGCCGGTGGCTCTGTCGGACAGCGCCGGCCGGAGCGTTGCCGTGCCGGCCCGATGCATAAACCGATTGCATGACGGATAAGCGACTCATGGTTTCCGCCTTTCCCGGGAATGACCCCGTTAACAGAAAGCCGGCTGTGCCGAGGCCGTGAGCCGGCTGATCGATTCGACATTGCAGAAGGATGTATACCCTTCCTGATCAAAGGGAAAATCCCAGGAGCCGCTGCGATGGACAATTTCCCCGCCGAAACCGGTTTTAAACCGGTACAGGCCGTAAAACGGATGGCTTGGATCCGGACCGGGAGAGACAGCGCCCATGTCATAAGTCAGACATCCTTTATTCCGCGCGATCCGCATGGCATCCCAGTGCAGGGCATACGATCCCATCAGTTCCCGCCGTTCACCGGAGGATGCGCCGAACAGATACAGGGCCCGGCGTCCCGCAAGGACGAAGATCCCGCCTGCCAGGATATCCGGACCTTTTGCGGCCAAAAGAAAAATGGTTTCAGACGATCCGCCCTTGTGCGCGTGTGCGGAAAACAGCGCAGAAAAATGGCTGTACGTGCCGGGCGGAAAGCCGTTGCGTTTTGCCGTCTGAAGATAAAGCCTGTAAAAAAGGGGCAGGCTATCCACGGATGCGCGGAATACGGAAACGCCCTTTTTCCGCGCCAGGCGGATATTGTAGCGCGTCTTGGATTTCATGCCCGCGAAAATCTTTTCCACAGGCGGGCGCAGGTTGATTTCCAGCGCATCGGCGACGGTGAGATCCAGGCCGGCTTTGCGTAAATTCCAGGTGCGGGTCCCGAAATTCATGCGCAATTCGCGAAGCCGCACGGCCGGGTGTCCCGGCCAGGACTGTCCTGCCGCGGCTTCGAGGGCATAGGGCGACGTCCAGGGAAGATCGTAGCGGACGAAGGCGACGGAAGCATCCAGGTGCTCCGCAAGCGCAAGCGACAGCGTTTCGAGGAAAAGACCCTGTTGGTCGGGTTCCGGACCGGCTTCAGGCCCCTGGGGAACATAAGCGACGGCCAGTCCGGAATCGAGCGTTCTGGTAAGCAGCAGAATGTCTCCTGACTGACCCGTCGATGAGCGATAATCAAAAGCGGCCGGCTTCCAGCCGAGGCGGGATTTGACCCGGCTCCAGTAGGGGGTTTGAAACAGGATATCGGTGGGCAGCAGGGCGGAAATATTTTTCGGTTGTACGCCGATGTTCATCTGATCACTCCGACAGTTGCGTTCTTGTGAGGTGTCCGCACCGGAAAAACAGCATGCGTCCGGTAAAACCTGTTGGCTGCTTCTTCGCAGCCTCTTAGCAAATTGATTCGAAAGGTCTTCTTGATAGGCAATGTACGGGATCAAAAGCTTGTTGTAAATGCTGAAAGAATGCACTAGAATTGCCTATAAAATATAGGCAATATTAAAATCCGCGGTGATTTACGAAAGTGGATGGTGATGGAAAGAAAAGACGGCCTCGAAATCGCTCTGCAGGAACGGATTAAGGAGTTGAACTGCTTGTACGGGATGGCGCGCCTGGCGGAAAGCCACGGGAATTCCATGGAGGAATTTCTGAAATCGCTTGCCGATTTTCTTCCGCGGTCCTGGCGCTATGAAGACGTCGCCTGCGCGCGTATTGTCTTTCGGGGAGAGACGTTTGAAAGCAAAAAGTTTGCGTGGACCGGGTGGCGGCAAACCGCGCAAATCCGGGTCGGCGGCGAATCCGCGGGCGACGTGACCGTCCTTTATGCCGAAGAGCGGCCGGAAGCGGATGAAGGCCCGTTTCTGCGGGAAGAAAGGGCCCTGCTGGAAGCGATCGCCCAGCGGATCGGTGAGATCGCCGTCGGGGTTACGGCCCGGCAGGATCTGCAGGAATACAACCGGCAGCTTCTTCTCGAAAGAAAGGCGCTTCAGGAGGCGAATGCGGCGCTACGCGTCGTTCTCTCCAACATCGAAGAGGAAAAAAGACGGATTTACGAAAACATACAGATGAACATCGACAAGGTCGTTATGCCGGTTCTTTCCGCGCTCGCGCCCGCCGTTCCGGAAAACAAGCTCACATATTTGGAAATTTTAAAGACCAGTCTTCAGGAAATTTCCTCTCCGTTTGTCGAGCGGGGGGGCGACCTGTTCCGCACGCTCACGCCCGCGGAGGTGGACATCTGCAACATGATCCGCAACGGCATGCGCTCGAAGGAAATCGCCCGGCTGCGGGGCGTTTCCGAGGCGACCGTTCATCGGCACCGTGAACACATCCGCCGGAAATTCAAGATCGCAAACGAGCCGGTCAACCTGACGGCTTATCTCCAGTCGCGCCTGGGAACGGCAAAAAGACGTCCGTGAAACGACCGAATTCCGTTTTGTGGAGCGCGAACCCGAGCAAAGCCAAGGACGGTTTTTCAACACCGGAATGCTCATCCTTTGGCGATGATGACTTCCGACGCCTTCCTCTTTCTCTCATTGGAAAGCGCCGAAGCCACGGCAGGTCGAGACGTCCTGATCCTCACGGCCTTCCCGCATCGGATGAGCCGCCTCCCGGTCGACCCGGCCGTTCCGGGCGCCGGATGATGCAGGCCGTTGTGGTTTTTTCTTAAAAAATAAAGTAAGAAGCGCGCATGACAAACGCACACACGGCACAGGACATTTTGAAGTTGGCCCGCGGCTTTATGGAAAGCAGGCTTTTGCTGACCGCCGCCGAGTTGAACCTTTTTACGCTGCTTACCGAAGCGCCGGCGACCGCCGCAACCCTGGCCGCGCGGCTGCCGGCTGATTTGCGGGGCCTGACGATTCTTCTTGACGCCCTCGCGGCCATGGGTCTGCTTGTAAAAGCGCCAGACGGCGCTTATCGCCCGGCGCCCGATGCTGCGGTGTATCTCGATGACAAAAGTCAACACTCGGTGCTGCCGATGGTCCTTCATGCGAATTCCCTCTGGAAAAGCTGGTCCGGTCTCACTTCGAAGGTAACCGGCAGCGAGCCGTTTGCGATCCCTCCCGCCGAGATTCGTTCTGCCGATGAAGTTCGCGCTTTTGTCGGGGCCATGCATGTGGTGGGCCTGTCGATGGCGCAGCAAATCGTCAGGGCCGTGGAGATCGGAAACGCCCGGAACCTGATCGATGTGGGCGGCGCGTCCGGCACGTACACGATCGCCTTTCTTTCAACCGCGCCTTTTATGAGGGCGACGCTGTTTGACCGGCCCGAGGTGATACCCCTGGCGCGCGAGCGCCTGGCCGCAGCGGGGCTCGCGCGCCGGGTCCGCCTGGTGGAGGGAGATTTTTACACGGACGAGCTTCCCGGCGGACACGATCTGGCGCTCGTTTCCGCCATCATCCACCAGAACAGTCCCGCGGAAAATATTGCGCTCTTCCGGAAAGTGCGCAGCGCATTGGTTTCCGAAGGACGGATCATCATCCGCGATCACGTTATGGCGCCGGATCGCGTCACGCCGAAAGACGGGGCACTCTTTGCGGTGAACATGCTGATGAACACGCAGGGAGGGTCGACCTACACGTTTGATGAAATTCGCTCCTGGCTTGAGGAAGCGGGATTCGTAAAAACGCGCCTGACGCAGACCGGCGACCGTATGGACGGTCTGGTGGAAGCCCTCGCCCCCTGAAAGCCGCCGCTCTTCGCGCCCGTTAGAACTTGGTCGGCCAGTTTGCCAGCAGATGCCGTCCGATGCCTCCCGTGCGCCGGTCTTCACAGATATCCAGCGCCCGGATGATGAAATCGCGCGTGTCGCGCGGATCGATGACGTCCTGGAAAAAATGCGCGCCGGCCGCCGAGTAGGGGGCGCTGTCGCGAACCATCTCCGAAATGTACGTGTCCTTCTGGGTCTGGAGCTCCGGCGAACCGGCCATCTTTCCGGCAAATACGATGTTGGCCGCGATTTCCGGCGCGACGAAGCTCACTTCCGCCGTGGGCCAGGCGACGATGAAATCAGTCCGGCATCCGGGGCCCGCCATTGTGTGAAACGCCATGCCGTATGCTTTGCGGACAATCACCGTGATTTTGGGAACGGTGATCTGCCCCAGGGCGTTCATGAAATTCATCACCTTCGCGCCCACGCGGTTGCGCTCCGCTTCCCGACCGACCAGGAATCCCGGCGTATCTTCGAAAAAGAGCAGGGGGATGTTGAAGGAATCGCACAACACCAGGAAACTGGTGATCTTGTCGATGCCGTTGGTGTCGATCGCGCCCGCGCCGAAAGAAGGCTGATTGGCGACAAAGCCCACCACCCGGCCGTCAATGCGTCCGAGCGTCGTGATCACGCTCTTGGCGAAATCGGGCTTTATGGGAAACAGAAGGCCGCCGTCGGCAATCGTCTTTAAAATTTTGTTCATGTCGTAGGCGCGGTTCCTTTTTTCGGGCAGAATGCTGAGAATCTTGTCCATGGCAGCGCCGGACCCCTCGGGGACGGGAAGCACGGGCGGCTTTTCATCGCAGTGCGAGGGCATGTAGGACAGGTATTCGCGGATGATGTCCATGCACGCTTCATCGTTTTCAGCCACGCGGTCGATGTTGCCGGTGATTTCAGCGTGGACCTTCCAGCCGCCGAGTTCTTCATCCGTGATCTTTTCGCCGATCGCCAGCTCCAGCACCCGGGGGCCGGAGACGCCCATGGCGCTGCCTTTTACCTGAACGACGAAATCCGACAGGCAGGCCATCCACGTCGGCATGCCGTAGCATTCCCCCATGATGGCGGTGACGAGCGGAGAGCGGCGCACGCGGCTCATCGCCTCCACGAACGTGTCGTAGCCGCCGCCGCCGTAAGAGGCCAGGCCTCTGGCGCCCATGATGTCCGGCATCCGCGCGCCGCCCGCTTCTCCCAGATAAATGAGCGGAAAGCCCCGGCGCACCGCCTCGCTCTTGATATCGACTTCCTTGCGCGCGGCGACGCGGCTGCTGGTGGCCGCGAGCACTGTAAAGTCGTTGGCGATGACGGCCACGGGCCGTCCGTGAATTTTTCCGTATCCGCCCACCTTGCCGTCCGCGGGCGTTTTTTCTTCCATACCCGGAACGTCCGAGCAGTTGAGCATTCCGACTTCCAGGAAGGTGCCGGGGTCGAGGAGGCGCGGAATCCTTTCGCGCGCTGCCAGTTTTTTCTTGTCGCGCTGAATCTTGATTTTGGCGGGTCCGCCCATCTGCCGGGCTTTCTCTTTCAGTTTCTCCAGATGTTCCAGTTCTTTTTCAAAAGGCATGCTCTTTTCCTCATCCTGCTTCAATATTTGACCGATTAGGCGACGATCCTGCCGCATTGGTCAGGCGCAGGCATTCATACCCTCGAAAAATTTTTTATGTCAAGAAAATGTGCAGGAAAAGCGAAATCATACGATGAAACAAGCGTTTAGCGACGGTCCTCGGATTCTTTCTCTCTTCATGGAAGGGTGGAGCAGCGTTGCCCCCGCAGGCGGGTAACAAAAAGGTGTAGGGAACGGTCACGACCGTTCCCTCTTTTTTCTTTATTTGCGGTCGGGGTCGTAGGCGGCGGCCAGTTCCGGATTATTTTGCAGAAGCTGCTGCGCCCGTTCGACCTTCTGATCCAGCGATAATCCCTCGTCCTTTTCTATCGCCATCAGATACAGCAGTTGGAGAGACTGCTTTTCTTCTTCGGCGTAAAAAGCGGATGCCACGTCGGCGCCGAAATGCGACAGGCGCAAATCATGCATCCCCCTGAACCGATCGAGAACCGCTTCGACTGTTGCCGGCTGCTCATCCGGCGGATAGCTCAATTTTATATTTCGCGTATAAGTATCAAAGTAATTCACCAGATTGACAACCTGCCGATGCGCCGGCTCGGGAAGCGCCTTTGACAGCTTCTGCATTTTTTCCGCCAGTTCCTCCGGCGTGTTGAGCGCGTATAATTTTTCGATATTGAGGCGTGTTTTTTCATTGAGCACAAGATTGCCGTCTGCATCGGCCTGAAACAGAGTATAGATTTCTTCTTTTTCATCCGCTTTTTCTTTGGCCTCCGGTTGCAAGACGGCCGCAACATCCTTGCAGTCGGCGGAGCTGCATGCGGCGATCCTGTTTTCCGCCGGAGGAATATTTTTGTGCGTGGAAAGAACATGCCTGGCGACGATTCTGTATTGCGCCAGGGTCGGGGGTTCTTCATCGCGCGCAAAATAGCCTGCCGCGCTTGCGGCAATGAGCAGGACCAAAATAAGCCATAACCATTTTTTCTGAATGAAGCTTGCTTTTTCGATGAGCATGGGAAGACTATTTCTCCTTTGTCAATCGTCCTGATGGTTGAATGTTTGCAGCAAGAACGCGCCGGATCGGGGCGATCCGGCGCGTTTCGTGTTTCCCGTTTTCCGCCTTTTAATACGGACAGGTGCTCAGATATGTGTCGAACCGCAAGCTGGTTGCGTAAGCCGTGTGCTCGGCGCCGCACAGGAACGGGGTGTAGCGGGTGTCGCCGTCAACGAAACGCTTGGCGAAAGCCACGCCGTAGCGGCCGATGCGCTGATCCGTGCTGTTCGGCGTAAAGTGCGTTGCGCCGTTGAGCAGGGCGTACGCTTTTTCCGGATAGCTGAGGCTGTTGTAGAAGGGGCGCGCATGCGACGCATAAGGCGCAATGGTATCTCCGTCGGCGCCGAAAATCATCTGGGGCACGCGCACCGAGGAGAAACTGGTGTAGGTGTTCCACGGCGTGAGCGGAATGCCGGCGCGCAGCGTCGAATCATTCGCAGACGCGATGAGCGTGCCGCCGCCGCCCATCGAATGCCCCGCCACGGCGCGGTCGGCGGTGCGGATGCGGGCGCGGATGGTGCTGCTCGAAGAGTTGAGCAGGTAGCGCAGCGCCGCGGCGAGCTGCGTGGCGCGGCTCGACGGATAATCATAGATGGTGTTCGTGTTCATGGCAATCGTCACAAATCCGTGTGTGGCGAGCCTTCGGGCAAACCAGGAAATCGAAGAGCTTGTTCCGGTAAAGCCCGGGCACACCGCAACGGCCGCATACTGCCCGGACGTGGTCGGATAGTAGATCGTCCCCCCGCCGAAGCCCGTCACCCAACTGGAGACGCTGCTCGACGATACGGCAAAAGGCCCGTCGCCGTTGAGCAGAGTGGATGTCGGCGCAGGACCGATCTGCACCGCATGTGCCAGACTGACGGTTAACAGCAGCGTAAAGATTGAAGCCAACAATACTTTCCAAACTTTCATAAAGAACCCCTCCCCTTTTTTTAATAGTTCTGTAAAAGTTGCTTTCTACCGCCTGCCGCCCGCCATAGAGGCGGGCGGCGGCCAACACCGCACTTGCACGCATTTTAGTTGTTGCTTTCCTGGGCCCATCCGTTGTAACAATGCACAAGCTTAAAAAAGCTTTCTGGAACCATCCCCCCTCGTGAATGCGTGCTTCCTGCCGGGCAGGCAGTTGTAAAAATAAGCGTCACCGGAACAAAGAATCCGTTGATTATAAAATGTGAATTTGCATTATGTAAGCAGGACGCATGCCAATGCCAGGTGTATAAATACAACTATTTGTATTGGTTACCTAAATACGAAGAATTGCGGCCGCGGCCGTTTTTTTTGATGGATAAATGGTCTCAAATATGTTTCACTCGGCTCACCTCAGAACTGCCATAATGATACTTATTTGATACTGCGGCGCGGCCGGGAAACAAATAAGGAAGGTCAGATATGGAGAATCTGAATACCGACACCATCACCAAAGAAAAGTCCAAAGCAGACGACGCGCGTCCGGGCCATCAGGGAAGCGATTCCCCGCTGGACTTTTACAAAATTTTCAACGGCGAAGTCGATCTGGAAAAGGGCGTTACTCCCCAGGAGGTCCTGCGGGCGTGGCTGGCATTCAAGGAGCTCACGCTTGGCGAGTGGAATGCGTTTGTCAGCGGCGCGGAAAAGATCGACACGTCCGTTGTTCCGCCGCTGATTTTTAAAAGCTGGCAGCGCAGCCGGGAATACGGAATCAATCCCTGCGGAGCACTGAACAATGAGATCCTGACGGGCGGGGCCCTTGAGGAGCTGTTTCAAAACAACCGGCTGCTCATCGATATCAGTCAGCCTTTCCTGGACAGGCTCTACAAATCCATGACGACCAGCAGTTTCACCGTGTCGCTCTCCGACAAAAACGGCTACATTCTGAAAGTCATGCAGGATGAAAAGTACGTGGAACTCCACCGCCAGTACAACTGGCGCCCCGGCGCGCTCTGGACGGAGGAATGCTGCGGCACCAACACCATCGGGACTCTGCTGAAGCAGAAAAAGCCGCTGCAGATCATCGGCGCCCAGCATTACAAGCAGATCTTCCATTTTCTGGCCGCGTCGAGCGCGCCGATTATCGATCCGGAAGGCGAGGTCATCGGCGGCATCAGCATTATCTCTCTTTTATTCGGCGCGCACCCGCACACGCTGGGCATGGCCATCGCCGCCGTACACGCCATTGAAAACGAGCTGAGACTCCGCAAAGCGCTGGACCGCCTGCAGAGCGCCTTTTCCGAAACGGACGTTGCCTACAGCCTGCAAAAAGCGATTATTGCCTCCATTCCCGAAGCGCTGATCGCCGTCAATACCGAAGGGAAAATCACCGCCGTCAACGAGCGCGCGCAAAAGCTCTTCGGACTGGAAAACAGCGCCGTCACGGGCGAGCCTCTGGAAACCGTCTTTCCCGAAGAAGCCAACCGGCGTTTCTGGAATTTGATCAACCGTCGGGATCCGCAAAGCGACAGAGAGGTTCGCCTTTATTTCTCCAGAGGACCCGGCGACTTTACGCTGACCTGCAACAGCATTTGTTCGTCCGGCGGAGCGGCCATCGGAAAGATTCTTATTTTTTCGGAAATCCAGAGAATCAAATCCCTGGTGAATAAATTTGCGGGCGCCAAGGCCAACCTGAAGTTTTCCGATATCCACGGCCGGAACGAGCGGTTTAGGCGGGTTATCGACGAAGCCCATGTGATTTCGAAAAGCGTGTCCAACGTGCTTTTGCTGGGTGAAAGCGGCACGGGCAAAGACATTCTGGCGCAAGCCATTCACAACGCCAGCCCGCGCCGGGACGGCCCGTATGTGGCCATCAACTGCGCGGCGATTCCCCGCGATCTGATGGCGAGCGAACTGTTCGGCTACGGCGAAGGCGCGTTCACGGGGTCGCGTCGCGGCGGCAGCCAGGGAAAATTTGAAATGGCCGACGGAGGCACGATTCTTCTGGACGAAATCGCCGAGATTCCCCTGGAAATTCAGGCGGTGCTGTTGCGCGTGATTGAAGACAAGTGCGTGCTGCGCATCGGCTCCAACCAGATCCGGACGGTCGATGTGCGGATTGTCTGCGCAACAAACAAAAGCCTGATCGAGGAAGTGGCGCGGGGAAGTTTCCGCAAGGACCTCTATTACCGTCTGAATGTTTTCAACATCCATTTGCCGGCGCTGCGCGAGAGGAAAGACGACATTCCCCTGCTGGCGGACGCGTTTGTTAAGAAATGCGCATCCGCCCTGGGCAAGACCATCACCGGCGTGGATGATACGGTGATGGAGATGTTTCTGCGTTATTCCTGGCCGGGAAACGTGCGGGAGCTGCAGAATGTCGTGGAACGCATGGTGAATTACGCTGTTTCGGACCGCCTGACGGTTGATTTGGTCCCGCCGGATATTGCCGGCATCGACCGGTCAAAATCCACTTCCTTTGATCTGGTGGCGCCCGATGAAACGGAAAAGAATCTCATCGGCCGGATGCTGGATTTGAAATTCAGCAAAGTCCAGATTGCCCGCAAACTCAATATCTCCAGGGCGACGCTTTTTCGAAAATTGAAAAAGCACGGCTTGGCCGGAAAACCGTTCGGCGATTAGCAATCCGCCACAGGGCCAGGCCGTGTCCGGCCCGGTATGCCCGGCGGCAGATTGGGATTGGCGGCGTTTAGCGGAATCTTGGAATAGCTGTCGTATTTTTCGCTGAAAGCGCCGGGAAGTTCCGTGGCGCGTTTCATCAGACAGTCGTGCGAAACCGGGTCGATCCGGTGTCCATCGGCGTCGGCAAAGTCGATGATGTCCAGTTCGATATAGGGATTGTCGAATTCCGGCGCTTTGGAGATAGCCGCTTTTGAATTTTCCCGGGCAATGGATGCATCGCCGCGGCGCCGGCCGGCTGCCGGAAAGTTGAAAGCCGTGCCCTCCCCGCAGAGAAAAATGAAGAATGAAACCGTTAAGACGAGCGCCATCCCGGCTATTCCTGTCCGTTTCCTGAAAGTCTTCATGAGTTGCCTGCGCAGCTCCGGCGGTGGATGCGGATCAAAGATTTTTCCTGCCTGTTCAGCTCTGATTGCGACTCCATTCACGCGTGGTCCGGTTCGCAATATCGCGCGTCGGATTGCCGATAAACCGGAGCAGTATCAGAAATGAAAAGAGAGAAGAAAGGAAATGGGAGGGGGAGGAAACAGGATAAAAATCTTTATTCTTACCCTTGCGGACGAACGGTGGGTCGCTCTGTAATTCGGGGAAGGAAGGAGGAACCGTGCGGTTCCTCCTTCCTTGGGTAAATTTTAAATGTCGCTTAGACGGCAAAGGCTTCTTCGGCGATGTTCATGGCGCTCTGCTCGTCCTTCTTGAGGGTCTCCAGTTTGGCCGGTACCAGCGCGGTGATGCGGTTGATGAAGAATTTCGCTCCCTGGATTTTACCGTTGTAGAACGCTTTTTCCCTGTCGTTTGCGGCATTGGCCAGGCCCTTGGCGGCGGCGTTGGCCATCCAGATATGCAGCCAGCCCACGAGCGCGTCGGACAGGCAGTTGAGGTAATCCGCGGCGCCGATGAGCGGAACGTATGGCGTGGTTTTCATCATCTTGGCGAATTCCATGGCGGCTCCCGCGCAGGCGTTGAGCGCGCCTTCCACAACGGCGGCTTCGGCTGCAAGCGCGTCGGATTTCTTGGCCTCGGCAATTGCCGCCTGGGTCAGCCCCAGAAGATTCATGAAATACAATCCCTTCTTCATTCCGAGTTTACGTCCCAGAAGATCCATCGCCTGAATACCGTTGGTGCCTTCATAAATCAGGTTGATCTTCTGGTCGCGCATCATCTGCTCGACCGGATATTCACGGCAGAAGCCGTATCCGCCGTAGGTCTGCACGGCCAGCTGGCAGACGTCCATGCCCATCTCGGTGCAGTAGGATTTGACCATCGGGGTCAGCATTTCGATCATGCCGTGCCAGTATTCTTTGTCCTGCTCGTTGTTCTCGTTATGAGCAATCATTTCCTTGTCCATCGCATAGTAGCAAAGGAACGTCAGCGCCCGGATGCCTTCCGTGACGGACTTCTGCCTCAGCAGCATGCGGCGGACGTCCGGATGCTGGATGATCGGCACCTGAGGCGCCTTTTCGTCCTTCATGGCCACGGAGATGATGTTCTGGCCCTGGAGGCGCTGTTTGGCGTAGTCGAGCGCGTGCAGGTACGCCGCCATCGCGAGCGAAACGCCCATCATGCCGACGCCCTGGCGTTCTTCGTTCATCATCTGGAACATGATCTTCATGCCGGCGCGCTCTTCGCCCATGAGGTAGCCGATGCATTTGCCGTTCTCGCCGAAGTTCAGCGTACAGGTGGCGTTGCCGTGAATGCCCATCTTGCTTTCGATGCCGCCGCAGTTGACGTCGTTGGGCTCGCCCAGTTCGCCCTTCTCGTTGATGCGGATCTTGGGAACGACAAAAATGGAAATCCCCTTCGTGCCGGCAGGATCGCCTTCAATGCGGGCGAGCACCGGATGAATGATGTTTTCCGTCAGGTCATGGTCGCCGGCGGAGATGAAGCACTTGGTGCCGGTAATGGAGTACGTGCCGTCCGCATTCCTTTTGGCGGTCGTCTTGAGCGCGCCCACGTCGGAACCGGCGCTGGGTTCGGTGAGGCACATTGTGCCGCCCCACACGCCCGTGTACATCTTTTCGAGGATGACTTCGCGCAGGGGGTGCTGGAAGAAGTCTTCCACAAGCCGCGCCGCGCCGTGCGTCAGTCCCGCGTACATCAAAAAGGCCTGGTTGGCGGCCAGGAACATGTGGTAGCAGGACGCCCCGATGATCTGCGGAAAGACCTGCCCGCCGACTTCGGCCGAATCGGATACGGACATCCAGCCGCCTTCGTTATAAACCTTCCAGATGCGATGATAGGCTTCCGGCGCGAGCACTTTGCCTTCCTTGAAGACCGCTTCGACCGGTTTGCGATGAACTTCATCCGGATAGGTGGGAGCGATGTCGGTCTCGGCGAACTTCTGCGCCTGATCGAGCACCATGTTGCACATGTCGACGTCATGATCGGTGTAACGTCCCTTGCCCAGAATCGTTTCTCCGATATTGAAAACCTCATACAACTGAAATTTGATATCTCTTTCATCAATCCACAAACTTGCCATAGAAACCTCCTCCTTCCATTGTTGATGAGATGCAGGGAACGGTCTTGCCGCCCGCAAGGGTGGTCGCGATAACCTGACCACACTGAAGGTGGCGCGAGGTCGCAAGCCGTTCCCTGCTATATTGTGGTGTCTCTGTTGATCGAGCAAATTTCGCTCACTCAACACGCTATTTTTCTATTGCCAGAAAACCGTTCGGGTGGAAGTCGCTCCCCGTTACCTTTTTCGAAATGCCTTTCTGATCCAGATAAGGCGTGATCCCGCCCATGAACAACGGCCAGCCGGCGCCCATGATGACCCCCGTATCCACATCTTTCGGGCTCGCTACGACGCCTTCTTTGAGGATGATGTCGACTTCCACGGCGATCCGTTCCAGCACTCTCTGCCGGATCTCGTCGTCGGTGAACTTCTTGTTGCCCTGCGGCCAGCCGGCCAAAATTTCCGGATCGACGGCTATGCCCTTGTCGGTGAGAATCAGGATGGCCTTTTTCCCTTTGGCCACCAGGTTCTTGAGGCCCTCATTCACCTTGAACCGGTCCGGCCACGCTTTGTTCAGGGTTTCGAGCACGTGCAGGGAGATAGCGGGGCCCACCAGAGCGGTCAGGGTGAAAGGCGACATGGGGAAGCCCATCTCGTGAATGGCCATGTCCGTCTGCAGGAAATCGGCACCTTCGTCGAGCACGCGGAAGATGCCGTCCGACATGGCCGTCAGAACGCGGTTCACGAGGAAGCCGGGCGCGTTTGCCACCAGGACCGGCGTCTTCCTGATCTTTTTGGCAATGTCGAAAGCCGTGGCCAGGACGACATCGCTGGTCTTGTCCGTTTTAATGATCTCAACCAGCGGCATCATGGCGATGGGATTAAAGAAGTGGAATCCGACCACGCGGGACGGATCTTTCAGGAATTTGCCCATCTCGGCGACATCGAGCGACGAGGTGTTGGTCAGGAACATGCACTCGGGCTTGCAGGCGGCTTCCAGTTCGCCGAAGACCTTCTGCTTGATGCCTATTTCTTCGAAAACGGCTTCGATCACGAAGTCGCAATCCCCAAACGGTTCATAGGTAATTGTGCCGCTGATCAGATCTTCGCCGATCCATCTGGCGTCGGCCGCGGACAGTTTGCCTTTCTTCGCGCTCTTGGCCAGCTGATCCTTGCAGTAAGCCAGGCCCTTGTCCACGAATTCCTGTTTAATGTCTTTCATGACGACCGGGCACTGGTAGCGCTGTGCAAACAAAAGCGCCATCTGGGAGGCCATAAGTCCCGCGCCGATCACACCGATTTTGGCAATCTTGTTTCCCTTGACTTCTTTAGGCGGCCGGCCCGGAAGTTTCTTGGCCCGGCGCTGGGTGAGGTCGAACGAGTAAAGGCCGCATTTGAACTGATCGGAGGTGATCATGTCGGCCAGCGCTTCGTTTTCCTTCTGGAACCCTTCATCGAGCGACCAAACGCCTGCTCCCTTGATGAGTTCCAGCGCGCGATAGGGGGCCAATGCGCCGGAATGAACCCTGCCGACAATCATTGCTTTGGTCTTTTGGTAAAGCTCGTCGCTCATCTTCGGATCGACCGCTTTGCGCTCGATCTTTTCTTCGCCGGCAATGATGCGCTCGAGGAGCGCCAGGGATTCATCCACGAATTCCGCCGGTGCGAACATCCTGTCCGCCAGTCCCATTTCCAGGGCCTTTATGGAATTGATCATTTTATTCATATTGAGCGGATTCGAAATGACGAGTTCGATGGCGATCTCCGGGCCGCACAATTTGGTGACAAGCTGTGTTCCGCCCCAGCCCGGCACCAGGCCCAGAAAGCATTCGGGCAGCGCATAGTGATCGCAGCCGCCCGGGCTTTTGGAGATGGTTCGGTATTTGTGATAAAGCCCGACTTCGACGCCGCCGCCCATGGTCGCGCCGTTGTAAGCCGCCAGCGTCGGATACGGAAGATTCAGAATCCGCTTGAAGGCCGCGTGCCCCATCGCGCCGATGGTGAGGGCGTCTTCTCTTTTCGCATTCGGGTCCGCGCTCATGATATCCGCGCCGACATTGAAAATGAAAGGCTTGCCGGTCAGAAACCATCCCTTGACGTCCTTATCTTTTTCGACAATATCGAGCACCTTGTTCAGGGATTCGAGGGCTTCAACGCCCCAGGTATTCGGGATATTGGGAAACTGCCCGTTGTCCATGGTGACAACCGCTATCTTGCCCGCCTTCTTTGATTGAAAGAAGTTTAATTTGCATTCCGTTATGTATTTAGCCATTGTTTGAGCCTCCTAGAGTGTTTTTCCTGCTGCGTTTTCCCAAATCATCGAACCGCCCATGCCCAGGCCCACGCACATGGTGGTGAGGCCGAATCTGGCCTTGGGATTCAACTCAAAGTCCTGCGCAAGCTGCATACTCAGGCGTACGCCGGAGCTGGCCAGCGGGTGCCCCATGGCAATCGCGCCGCCGTAAGGATTGAGTCTGGGATCAACCGGCGTTTTCATCCCGAAGTGTTTCATGAAACCCACGGCCTGCACGGCAAAAGCCTCGTTGAGTTCGATAATG